>NZ_JBJDNG010000006.1:0-165455 GCF_044900155.1 Pseudomonas sp. NPDC088890
TGGTAGTGTGGGGTTTCCCCATGTGAGAGTAGGTCATCGTCAAGATTCATTTCGCAAAACCCCTATCTGCGCGAGCAGGTAGGGGTTTTGTCTTTCTGGCTGAAAAGAAATGTGGCTGTGTGGGTTTCAGTTCGCAGCCCATCCCCATGATATGGTTCCTCCCCAGGACCGACTGCCCTCCAGAGAGTGCCCAATGGCAAATACCCCCTTGCATCCCGGCTTTATGATCGTTCACGGCAACCGCCTGGATGACCTGCGTAGCCTGGTTGTGAGCTGGATGCGTCGTTACCCGCTCGCGCCGCTGGAGAACGAAGTCGCCTTGGTGCAGAGCAATGGCATCGCCCAATGGCTCAAGCTGGCCCTGGCCGAAGACCCACAGGACGACGACCAAGGTGGCTGTGGCATTGCCGCTGCCATCGATGTGCAATTGCCGGGTAGCTTCATGTGGCAGCTGTACCGCAAGGTTCTGGGTCGTGATGAAATCCCCGAAGTGTCCTTGCTCGACAAGGCGCCGCTGACCTGGCGGCTGATGCGCCTGCTCCCCGAGTTGATCGAGCGCCCGCATTTCGAACCGCTGCGACGTTTTCTGATCGACGACAGCGACCTGCGCAAGCGCTATCAGCTGGCCGAGCGGCTGGCCGATCTGTTCGACCAATACCAGGTCTACCGCGCCGACTGGCTCAAGGATTGGGCTGGCGGTGAGCATGTGCTTAACAGCGCTCGCGGCGAGCGCAAGCCGTTGGCTCCCGGTAATCGCTGGCAGGCCGAGCTGTGGCGCGCATTACTCGAAGATGTCGGCCTGGAAGGCATGGCCCAGAGCCGTGCAGGGGTGCACCAACGCTTTATCGAGCGCATGCACAGCCTGGCGCAAGCGCCCAGCGGTCTCCCCGGCAGAGCGATCGTATTCGGCATCTCTTCCTTGCCCGCGCAAGCCCTCGAAGCCCTTGCTGGCCTGGCCCGTTTCAGCCAGGTGCTGTTATGCGTGCATAACCCCTGTCGCCACCATTGGGCCGATATCGTTGCCGACAAAGATCTGCTTCGGCACCAGTACAAGCGTCAACAACGCAAGCAGGGCATGCCGCTGCAATTGGACGACGAGTCGCTGCACCAGCATGCCCATCCACTGCTGGCCGCCTGGGGTAAGCAGGGCCGAGACTACATCAACTTGCTCGATAGCTATGACGACCCCGCCAGCTACCAAGGGGTGTTCAGCGACGGTCGTATCGACCTGTTCAGCGACGGCCAGCCGACCAACCTGCTCAACCAGCTGCAGGATGACATCCTTGAGTTGCGGCCTTTGGCTGAGACTCGCGACGTGTGGCCGCCAGTCGATCCCAGCAAGGATCGCTCGGTACGCTTTCACGTCGCGCACAGTGCCCAGCGCGAAGTCGAAATCCTTCATGACCAACTGTTAGCCCGTTTCAGCGCCGACCCAACCCTGCGCCCGCGCGACGTTATCGTCATGCTGCCGGCGATCGATGACTATGCCCCCCACATCCGCGCGGTGTTTGGCCAGTTGGATCGCCATGATCCGCGCTATATCCCCTTCACCCTGACCGACCAGGGCCAGCGCGGTCGCGACCCACTGCTGATTGCCCTGGAGCACTTGCTCAAGTTGCCGGAAAGCCGCTTCGCGGTGAGTGAAGTCCTCGACCTGCTCGATGTTCCTGCGCTACGTGCTCGCTTCGCCATCCAGGAAAGCGATTTGCCAACCCTGCACCGCTGGATCGAGGGCGCCGGTATCCGCTGGGGCCTGAATGCCGAACAGCGCGCTACCCTTGGTTTGCCGCAAGGCCTGGAGCAGAACAGTTGGCGCTTCGGCCTGCGGCGCATGCTGCTTGGCTACGCCGTTGGGGTGGGCGAGGGCTGTGATGGCATCGAACCTTATGACGAAATTGGCGGCCTGGACGCAGCCTTGATCGGCCCGCTAGTAGCCTTGCTCGATGCCCTCGATGTGGCCTGCCAGGCCTTGTCGCAACCCGCCACCGCAGCGCAGTGGGGCGAGCGCCTGAACGCCTTGCTGCAGGTGTTCTTCCTGGCTGAAAACGAACACGACGAGTTTCTTCTGGTCCAGCTGCAAGACCTGCAAGACACTTGGCTGCAAACCTGCGATACCGTCGGCCTGCAAGACCCCTTGCCACTGACCGTGGTGCGCGAAGCCTGGTTGTCCGGCCTCGATCAAGGCAAGCTGTCGCAGCGCTTTCTTGCAGGTTCGGTGAACTTCTGCACCCTGATGCCCATGCGTGCGATCCCCTTCCGGGTGGTCTGTCTGCTGGGCATGAACGACGGCGATTATCCGCGCGCCCAACAACCGCTGGACTTCGACCTAATGGCCAGCGACTACCGCCCAGGTGACCGTTCGCGGCGCGAGGATGACCGCTACCTGCTGCTCGAAGCACTGCTCTCGGCCCGTGACCAGCTGTACGTCAGCTGGGTCGGCCGCAGCATCCGCGACAACAGTGAGCGTCCGGCATCGGTGCTGATTGGCCAGTTGCGTGATCACCTCGCAGCAGGATGGCGACTGGCCGGAGCCAAGCAAGGGCTGCGTGACGACCCTGGCCAGCAACTGCTGCACGCGCTGACCCAGGAGCACCCCTTGCAGCCCTTCAGCCAGCGCTATTTCCAGAAGGGCAGCCCGCTGTTCAGCTACGCCCATGAGTGGCAGGTACTGCACCAGGCCGACGACTCGCCGCTTCCGGCTGATCAACCATTGCCGCCGTATGTGAGTGACGAGCCACTGAACCTGGTGCAACTGCAGGACTTCTTGCGCCACCCGGTTCGGCATTTCTTCAGTCAACGCTTGAAGGTGTTCTTCGAGGCACTTGAAGCGCCGACTCCGGACGAAGAGCCTTTCGTCCTCGATGCGCTACAGCGATACGGCCTTAGCGAAACCCTGCTGGGCGCAGCGCTGGCCGATCCAGACAACGCCGAACGCGCCTTGCACACCCAGGCGCGTCGACTACAGGCATGTGGCCTGCTGCCACTGGCGGGGTTCGGCGAGATCCTCCAAGCCGAGCTGGTTCAGCCGCTGCCGGACCTGCTGCAACGCCATCGGCAACTGCTTCAGCGCTGGCCGACACTGGTCGAGGGCGCGCTGCCGATCCACTTCGAACGCGGTAGCGATCGCTTGCAGGGCTGGCTGGGCCGGGTTTATCAGGCCGAGGACCAGAGCTTGTTGAGCATCACCACCGTACCCAACACCATCAGTGCAGGGCGCAACAACCTCAAGCGACATCGTCTGATCCCCACCTGGGTGATGCACCTGGCTGCCTGCGCTGCCGGCTACCCGCTGCACAGCGCCCTGGTCGCCAGTGACCTGACCCTGCTGCTTGAGCCGCTACCACAGGCACAGGCGGCCGACCTGCTGGGTGATCTGCTGATCTCGCGCCAAGCCGCAATGAACGCGCCGCTGCCAGTGGCGGCCAAGACCGCATTCGCCTGGCTGGCCCAGGACGATGCCGACAAAGCCTTGGCTGCCGCTGCCCGCGCCTACGAAGGCGACGGCCAGAACAGCTTTGGCGAGCGCAGCGAAAGCCTGGCCCTGGCCCGGCAGTTTCGCGACTTTGCCGCGCTTACGGCTGATGAAACCTTCGAAGGCTGGTGTGAAGCCCTGTACCGCCCCCTGTTCGCCGCGCCCTGGCAGACCTGGGGCAACCCGGAGAGTGCCGCATGACCCAGGCCCGCCCTTTGGCCTTGAGCTTTCCGCTGCATGGCAGCCAGCTGATCGAAGCCAGCGCCGGTACCGGCAAGACCTTCACCATCTCGGCGCTGTACCTGCGCCTGATCCTCGGGCATGGCGACGAGCAGGGCTTTGGCCGCGAACTGTTGCCGCCGCAGATCCTCGTGGTGACCTTCACCGACGCCGCCACTAAAGAGTTGCGCGAGCGTATCCGCACCCGCCTGGCAGAAGCTGCGCGCTTCTTCCGTGGCGAGCTGGCCGACGCCGATCCACTGCTGCAGCTACTGCGTGACGACTATCCCGAAGCGCTTTGGCCGCGCTGTGCCAGCCGCCTGGAGGTGGCCGTGCAGTGGATGGACGAGGCCGCGGTGTCGACCATTCACGGCTGGTGCCAGCGCATGCTTCGAGAGCATGCCTTCGACAGTGGCAGCCTGTTTACCCAAAGCCTGGAAACCGACCACAGCGAATTGCTCGGCCAGGTCATGCGGGATTACTGGCGCCGCTACTGCTACAGCATGCGTGGCGAAGCCCTGACCTGGGTCCGCGCTCACTGGATCAGCCCCGATGCGCTGTTGCCGCGCATTCGCCCGCTGTTCGCCCGCGCCACAGCTGAGCAGGAAGAGGTCGAGCCGCAGGCGTTGATCGAGGCCACCCTGCAGCAGCGCAGCGAGCAGCTTGGCCAACTGAAGGCGCCGTGGGCAGAGTGGGCCGAGCAGTTGCAGCAGATCTGCCGCGATGCCGTGGCAGCCAAGCAGGTCGATGGCCGCAAAATGCAGGCGCGCTTCTTCGAGCCCTGGTTTGACAAGCTGCGCAGCTGGGCCACTGATGAGCAGGCGCTGGAACTGGACCTGGGCACTGGTTTCACGCGTCTCACCCCCGCGGGTATGGCCGAGGCCTGGAAGGTTGGCGAGCCGCCGCAGCACCCAGCGCTGCACGCCATGCAAAGCCTGCCTCAGCAGCTACAGGCGCTGCCTAGCCCCGATGTACGTTTGCTCGAGCACGCTGCCAACTGGGTATCTGCACGTTTCGAGGTGGAAAAGCGCCGCCGCGCTGAAATGGGCTTCGACGACATGCTTCTGCGTCTGCAGCACGCCCTTGGGCAAGAGGCTGGCGAGCGCCTGGCCGGATTGATCCGCGAGCAGTTCCCGGTAGCGATGATTGACGAATTCCAGGACACCGATCCGGTCCAGTACGGCATCTTCGAGCGCATCTACCGGATCAGCGAGAATCGCACGGAAACCGGCTTGTTCATGATCGGCGACCCCAAACAGGCCATCTACGCCTTCCGCGGTGCCGACATCTTCACCTACCTCGCTGCCCGGCGCGCCACGGCAGGGCGGCTGCACAGCCTGGATACCAACTTCCGCTCCAGCCAGGCCATGGTCGGCGCGGTCAACCGCGTGTTTCTCCAGGCGGAGGCACGTGAGCAAGGGCGTGGTGCGTTCCTGTTCCGCGAGGGGCAGAACAACCCCTTGCCTTTCATTGAAGTGAACGCCAAGGGACGCGGCGAGCTGTTGCTGATCGAGGGCCAACCGACCGCTGCCTTGCACTGCTGGCGACTGGAAAGCGAAGAGCCGGTGTCCAGCACCCTGTACCGGCAACAGTTGGCCGCCAGCTGCGCCAGCCAGATCGTCGCGCTGCTCAATGGCGGACAGCGCGGGGCAACCGGTTTCAGCAATGCTGACGGCCTGCTGCGGGCCTGCTTGCCTTCGGACATCGCCATTCTCGTGCGTGATGGCCGCGAGGCGCAGTTGATCCGCAGCGAGCTGGCTGCCCGCGATGTGCGCAGCGTGTACCTGTCGGACAAGGACTCGGTGTTCGCCGCCCAGGAGGCCCATGACCTGCTGGCCTGGCTCAAGGCTTGCGCCGAGCCGGACTCAGAGCGCTTGCTCAAGGCCGCGCTGGCGAGCCTGACCCTCGACCAGTCGCTGGCCGAGCTTGAACGCCTGAACCAGGACGAGCGGATCTGGGAAGACTGGGTCATGCGTTTTCGGCTGTACCGCGAGACCTGGCAACGCCAGGGCGTGCTGCCGATGCTGCGCCGCTTGCTGCACGACTTCAAACTGCCACGCACGCTGATCGCCCGCAGTGATGGCGAGCGGGTGCTGACCAACCTGCTGCACCTGGCCGAGCTGCTGCAACAAGCCGCTGGCGAGCTGGATGGCGAGCAGGCACTGATTCGTCATCTTGCGGAGAATCTGGCCGGTGCCGGTCAGGCTGGCGAAGAGCAAATCCTGCGTCTGGAAAGCGACGAACAGCTGGTCAAGGTGGTGACCATCCACAAGTCCAAGGGCCTTGAGTATCCGTTGGTCTTCCTACCGTTCATCTGCACCAGCAAGCCAGTCGATGGCCAGCGCCTGCCGCTGACCTGGCACGATGAACAGGGCAATGCCCACCTGACGCTGACCCCGAATGAGCAGCAGATCGCCCGCGCCGACGATGAGCGCCTGGCTGAAGACTTGCGCCTGCTTTACGTCGCCCTGACCCGCGCCCAGCATGCCTGCTGGCTCGGCGTCGCCGACCTCAAGCGTGGCAACCAGAAGCACTCGCAGCTGCATCGTTCGGCCCTGGGCTATCTGCTTGGCGGCGGTCAACCCCTGGCGGCCTCGCCGCAGCTAGCGGACTGGCTACAAGCCTTGCAAGCAGGCAGCACACATATCGCCTGCGCCAGCGTGCCTGCGCCGGATGAGGTGCGCTATCTGCTCCCTAACGATGCCCGCGAATTGATGACCGCACGCAAGCCCCGTCGCTCTGCCGCAGAGAATTGGTGGATTGCCTCCTACAGCGCCCTGCGCGTCGGCGACCAGACCCTGGGCGCCGACAGCTCGCAAGCCCAACAGTTGATGGATGATGAGCGAGTCGATGCCCAGCAACTGCGTGAAATCCCTGCCGAGAGCGGCGACATTCATCGCTTCCCGCGTGGCCCAGGCCCAGGTACCTTCCTCCATGGGCTGTTGGAGTGGGCTGGGCGTGAAGGCTTTGCCGAAATCAGCGCCAACCCCGAATTGATCGAGCGCACCGTTGGCCAGCGCTGCAATCGGCGTGACTGGACCGGCTGGATCCCCGCCTTGAGCCAATGGCTTGGGCACATGCTCAACGAGCCACTGCCTTTACAAGCACCAGGTGCGCAGCTGACCCTCGCGCAGTTGCGCCAGTACCAGATCGAAATGGAGTTCTGGTTCGCCAGCCATCAGGTCGATGTGCTGCGCCTCGACCAGCTGGTGACCCATCACACCCACGCTGGCACCGCCCGGCCAGCGGCGCAGGCCTCCCAGCTCAATGGCATGTTCAAGGGCTTCATCGACCTGGCGTTCGAGCTGGACGGCCGCTATTACGTGACCGACTACAAGTCCAACTGGCTCGGCCCGGATACCCAGTCTTACAACGCGCTGGCGATGGAGCAGGCGATCCTCGAACACCGCTACGACCTGCAGTACGTGCTCTATTTGCTCGCCCTGCACCGGCAATTGCGCGCGCGCTTGCCCGATTACGATTACGACCGCGATGTTGGCGGTGCCTTGTTCATCTTCCTGCGCGGCGCCAACCGCGCAGGTCATGGCCTGTATTTCGCCAAGCCGCCGCGTGAGCTGATCGAGTCCCTCGACGCACTGTTCCGCGGCGCCCTTGCGCCTGAACAGCAGGACCTGTTTGCCGGAGCCGCGCCATGAGCCGACGTCTCGACGACCTATTGCCAACGCCGCTGCAAGCTGAGCAGTTGGCGGCCCTGGCGCCGCTGAGGGACAGCAAGGATCTGCTGATCTTGCTCGACCGTTGGGTTGAGCGCGGTTGGTTGCGTGCACTGGACCGGGCCTTCGTGGGCTTTCTCGAAGAGCGGGCACCTGGCAGCGATCCGCTGCTGTTGCTGGCGGCGGCCTTGGCCAGCCATCAACTGGGGCATGGGCATGTCTGCCTGGATCTGGCGCAAACCCTGGCCGAACCGGATTTCGCCTTGTCCCTGCCGCCAGAAGGTGACGCCCTGACGGGGCCACTGCTACTGCCCTCGCAACTGCTGGCCAACCTTGATCAAGACACCTGGCGCCAACGCATCGCGGCCAGTTCACTGGTCGCTGCGGGTAACACGCCCGAGCAGCGCTCGCGGCCTTTGGTGCTAAGCGACCTGCGCTTGTATCTGCGGCGCTACTGGAGCTATGAGCGCCAGATCGACGATGCGCTACGCCAGCGGTTGGCGGCGGATGAGTCGATTCCGGCGGATCTGCCTGCGCGTCTTGCCCAACTGTTCGAAGGTGGCACGCCGGCCGGCCAGGTGGATTGGCAGAAACTGGCCTGCGCCTTGGCGACCCGCGCCGCGTTCAGCATCATCACCGGCGGCCCAGGCACCGGCAAGACCACCACCGTGGTACGCCTGCTGGCGCTGCTGCAAGCCCCAGCGGTGGAGCAGGGCCGGCCCCTGCGGATTCGCCTGGCCGCGCCCACTGGCAAGGCTGCGGCGCGTCTGACCGAATCGATTGGCCAGCAGGTCGAGCGCTTGCAGGTGAGCGCTGAGATTCGTGCGCAGATCCCCACCGACGTCAGTACCGTTCACCGCCTGCTGGGGAGTCGCCCCGGCTCGCGGCACTTCCGCCACCATGCGGCCAACCCGTTGCCGCTGGATGTGCTGGTGATCGATGAAGCGTCGATGATCGACCTGGAAATGATGGCGGTGCTGCTCGACGCTCTGCCGCCCAAGGCACGGCTGGTGCTGCTAGGGGACAAGGACCAATTAGCCTCGGTGGAAGCCGGGGCGGTACTCGGTGATTTATGCCGGGATGCCGAGGACGGCTGTTACTCATCGGCGACCCAGGCTTGGTTGGAGCAGGTCGGTGGCCAGGCGCTGGGCGCTAGCGGCCTCAAGACCGGCGATGCTCAGCGCAACCCGCTGGCCCAGCAGGTGGTGATGCTGCGTCACTCGCGGCGTTTTGGCGAAGGCAGCGGTATCGGCCAGCTGGCACGCCTGGTCAATCGCCAGCAGGCACAAGAGGCGCGCGAGTTGCTGACGCACACACTTGCCGATGTCCATGGCCTTTCATTGCAGGGCGAGCATGACCGCCGGTTTGACCGGCTACTGCTCGACGGTCTGGGCAACGACGGGCCACAAGGCTATCGCCATTACCTGCGCACCATCGGCCGCCAGCGACCGCAACCCGGCACGCCGCTCACAGATCCTCGTTGGGAGGTGTGGGCGAGCCAGGTCCTGCAAAGTTTTGAAGACTTCCAGCTGCTTTGCGCAGTGCGCAAGGGGCCGTGGGGTGTGCAAGGGTTGAACGAGCGCGTGAGCCGAGTGCTGCACAACGCCGGGCTGATCGACAGCCAACAGCCCTGGTACGAAGGCCGTCCGGTCTTGGTAACCCGCAACGACTATGGCTTGGGGCTGATGAACGGCGATATCGGCATCGCCCTGCGCTTGCCTGACGAGCAGGGCGTATCGCTGCTACGTGTTGCCTTCCCGCGCAACGACGGCAGTGGCGGTGTGCGTTTCGTCCTGCCCAGCCGGCTCAATGAAGTGGAAACGGTGTTTGCCATGACGGTGCACAAGTCCCAAGGCTCGGAGTTCAGCCACACCGCGTTGGTACTGCCCGATGCGCTCAATCCGGTGCTGACCAAAGAGCTTGTGTATACCGGCATTACCCGGGCCAAACACTGTTTCAGCCTGATCGAGCCACGCGCAGGTATCTTCGAAGAAGCGGTCAAGCGCAAGGTGCGGCGGATTTCCGGGCTGATGCTGGAGCAGGTCTGAGGCGCTGGGGTTGGGACGGACGTACACGCTGCCTGGCGGCGATATGCTATCTTTGCGGCATTATCTGACCTGATTTTGAGAGTTTTCCCACATGATGGTGGCTGTCTCGCCCTGGGGTCGAGTAATTGGCTGTGCCTTATCGCTGCTGTGGGCGGCCTTGATGCTTTTCGCCAGCCCCAGCCAGGCAGACACTGGCGCGACCACCGCCCAAGTGCAACAACGGGCCAAGGCTGTTACCCAGGTGGTGCTGGGCATTTTCAGCTATGCCCGTTGGCCGACAGAGCCTGTGCCGTTGCGGCTGTGCCTGGTCGGGCCTACCGAATACGCCGACGACCTGATCAAGGGCAACGTGCAGAACTCTGGCCAGCCCCTGCAAGTCCGCCGCCTGTTGGCCAACGACCGGCGCATCGCCGGGGCTTGCGATGCGGTGTATATCGGCAAGCTCGATCAGGGCGAGCGCGATCATCTGTTTCAGGCCCTCAGCGGCCAACCGGTACTGAGCATCAGCGAGGCCGATGACCCGTGCACGGTCGGCAGCTTGTTCTGCCTGCGAGTGGGCGACCGGCAGGTGACCTTCGAGGTGAACCTGGACTCGGTAGCGCGTAGTGGCGTACGCATTCACCCCAGCGTGTTGCAGCTGTCCCGTCGGCGAGCGGCGCAGCCATGATTGCCTCAGCCAAACGGGTTATCCGCCCGACTCTGCGCGCCGTGCTCGGTCGTGGACATCTCAGCGCCGCGCTGTTGGCGGTAGGACTGGCGGGTGTTTCGGTAACTTTGCTAGGCGTTTTGGCACTGCGCGTCTATGCCGACCACAACCTGCACCTGATCGCCCGCTCGATCAACTACACCGTGGAAGCCGCAGTGGTGTTCGACGACCGCGCCGCAGCCAACGAGGCGCTAGTGACGATCGCCGGCACCGAAGAGGTCGCCGATGCCAAGGTGTTCAACAACGATGGTGAGGAGTTGGCTCACTGGCAGCGTGAGGATGACGGCGTGCTCGCGCCGCTTGAAGCCATGGTTGCCAGCACCTTGCTCGAGCAGCCGATCAATCTGCCGATCATGCATCAGCAGCAAAAGGTCGGGCATATCGAGCTGATCGGCCAGGGCCGCAGCCTGCTGCGTTTCCTGCTCAGTGGTCTGGCTGGGGTGGTGCTGTGCACCATGCTCAGCGCGCTGGTTGCCAGCTACCTGTCGCGGCGCTTGCTCGGCGACATCATCCGCCCGTTGCGCAGCCTGGCTAGCGTGGCCCATGCCGCACGTCGCGAGCGCAGCTTCGACCGGCGCGTCCCCGAGGCGCAGATTGCTGAGCTGAACGAGCTGGGCAACGACTTCAACGCCTTGCTCGACGAGCTGGAAACTTGGCAGAGCCATTTGCAGAGCGAGAACGAGACCTTGGCCCATCTGGCCAGCCACGACAGCTTGACCGGCCTGCCCAACCGCGCCTTCTTCGAAGGCCGGGTCAGCCGTAGCCTGCGCAACGCGGCCCGGGAGCAGGAGCATCTGGCGCTGCTGTTCCTCGACAGTGATCACTTCAAGCAGATCAACGACAGCCTCGGCCACGCGGTGGGCGATGAAGTGCTGATCAGTGTGGCCAACCGGATCCGCGCGCAGCTGCGCGAGCACGATCTGGTCGCGCGGCTCGGTGGCGATGAGTTCGCGGTGCTGCTGACCCCGCTGCACTCGCGCGAAGATGCCGAGCGCATCGCGGAAAAAATAGTCACCAGCATGAAGCTGCCAATTCAACTCGACGATGGCGACAGCCTCACCACCTCGCTCAGCGTAGGCATCGCCTACTACCCGGACGATGGCCAAGACCCGGCCAGTCTGCTCAACGCCGCCGACGCGGCGATGTACCAGGCCAAGCGCAAGCGCCGTGGCCATTGGCAAGTGGCGCATACGGAACGTGGCGCTGCTGACGTGAAAAAAAGGAGCTAGCCGTGATTCACCCGTTTTCCCAACTGCGTTTTCCTTTGCTGACCATGCTGCTGGCGCTCTTGACCCTGGTTGGTTGCCAGAGCGTGCCCCAGGGCCTGACGGCCGAGCAGGTGGCCGTGCTCAAGCGCGAGGGGTTCGCCCCGACCGAGGAGGGCTGGGCGTTCGATCTGTCTGGCAAAGTGCTGTTCGGCAGTGACCTGGACAGCCTCAATAGGCAGAGTCAGGACATCGTCGAACGCATTGGCAAGGCCTTGTTGAGCGTCGATATCCAGCGCGTGCGCGTTGACGGTCACACCGATGCATCGGGTAAGGCCGCCTACAACCAGCAATTGTCCGAGCGCCGTGCGCAGAGCGTGGCCAAGACTTTGGTGGGCATCGGCATGCAGCCACAGAACATCCAGACCCGGGGTCTGGGTAGTAGCCAGCCGGTGGCGGACAACAGCACCAGCAGTGGGCGGACTGAGAACCGGCGGGTGTCGATCGTGGTGGCGTCTGATTGAGTCACGTTGCCGCTTAAAATCAGTGGGGCTGCGAAGCAGCCCCAGAATCTTAAGTGCAAAGCAGTGGAATATTCACTCGCGAGCAAAACGCATCTCACGCGTTTCGCCCATCAACAACGGCGCATTCGCCTCGGTCACGTTGCGGATGTAATCCCACAGTAAGGTGATGCGCTTGAGCTTGCGCAGATCCTCCCGGCAATACATCCAAAACTGCCGGGTAATGTCCACTTCCCCAGGCAAAACGGTAATCAAACGCGGATCCTGCGCCGCCAGGAAGCACGGCAGAATCGCCAGCCCACGCCCTTGCAGCGCTGCCGTGTACTGGGCGATGACACTGGTGCTGCGCAAATGCGCATGGGCGTTGGGGATCAAGTTGGCCAGGTACAACAGCTCCGAGCTGAAGGCCAGATCGTCGACGTAGCTGATGAACGGATGAGCGGCCAGGTCGCTGACTTGGCGGATCGGCTCGTGGCTGTCGAGGTAGTCCTGCGTTGCATAGAGCCGCAAGCGGTAGTCACACAACTTGCAGCACACGTATGGCCCATGCTCGGGCCGCTCCAGGGCGATGACGATGTCCGCCTCGCGCTTGGACAGGCTGATGAAGTGCGGCAACGGCAGGATATCCACCGAGATCGCCGGCCACGCATCGACGAAGTGGCTCAGCTGCGGGGTAACGAAAAAGCTGCCGAAGCCCTCGGTGCAGCCCATGCGCACATGCCCGGACAACGCCACGCCCGACCCTGATACCTGCTCGCACGCCATGTGCAGCGTGCTTTCGATCGACTCGGCATAGCCCAGCAAGCGCTGGCCCTCGGCCGTCAGGACGAAGCCGTTGGTCCGCGACTTTTCGAACAGCAAGGTGCCCAACGCGCCCTCCAGCGAGCTGATCCGGCGCGACACCGTGGTGTAGTCGACGCTCAAGCGTTTGGCCGCGCTGCTGGCCTTGCGGGTGCGCGCCACTTCAAGAAAGAACTTCAGGTCGTCCCAGTTCAGCGACCCGAGGGAGGTGAGGTCTTTTTGCATGATGATCCGGTTTTTTTGTGCGTTCTTGTTGGATGTTTGCACATCTATACTCGAAATCAGCGCCTAGACGCCACCTCGCGTTGGCGATCTCGTCCCACAATAATTCCAAGGAGAGCGCAGATGAACGCACCTCAAACCCCCACCCAGGCCACAGTCGAGCAGGTCAAGCTGCTGATCGACGGGCAATGGGTCGAATCTAAAACCAGCGAGTGGCGCGATATCGTCAACCCGGCCACCCAGCAAGTGCTGGCGCGTGTGCCGTTCGCCACCGTGGAGGAAGTCGACGCCGCCGTAGCCGCTGCCCAGCGCGCTTTCGTCAGCTGGCGCGACACCCCGATCGGCGCACGCATGCGCATCATGCTCAAGCTGCAAGCGCTGATCCGCGAACACACCAAGCGCATTGCCCAAACCCTCAGCGCCGAGCAGGGCAAGACCCTGGCTGACGCTGAGGGCGATATCTTCCGTGGTCTGGAAGTGGTCGAGCACGCCGCGTCCATCGGCACCCTGCAAATGGGCGAGTTCGCCGAGAACGTCGCAGGTGGCGTCGATACCTACACCCTGCGCCAGCCGATCGGTGTATGCGCCGGTATTACGCCATTCAACTTCCCGGCGATGATTCCGCTGTGGATGTTCCCGATGGCTATCGTGTGTGGCAACACCTTCGTCCTCAAGCCCTCCGAGCAGGACCCGCTGTCGACCATGCTGCTGGTCGAGCTGGCGCTGGAGGCTGGCGTTCCTGCTGGTGTGCTGAACGTGGTGCATGGCGGCAAGCAGGTGGTCGATGCGATCTGCACGCACAAGGACATCAAGGCGATCTCGTTCGTCGGCTCCACCGAAGTCGGCACCCACGTGTACAACCTGGGCAGCCAGCACGGCAAGCGCGTGCAATCGATGATGGGCGCCAAGAACCACGCCGTGGTACTGCCTGACGCCAACCGCACGCAAACTGTCAACGCCCTGGTGGGAGCTGCCTTTGGCGCCGCTGGCCAGCGCTGCATGGCGACCTCGGTGGCCGTGCTGGTCGGCAAGGCCCGTGAATGGCTGCCAGACATCAAGGCTGCGGCGAGCCAGCTCAAGGTCAACGCCGGGTGCGAGCCGGGCACCGATGTCGGCCCGGTGGTTTCCAAGCGCGCCAAGGAACGTGTGCTGGGCCTGATCGAGAGCGGTATCAAGGAAGGCGCCAAGCTTGAGCTGGACGGCCGTGGCGTGACGGTGCCGGGCTATGAACAAGGCAACTTCGTCGGCCCAACCCTGTTCTCCGGGGTGACTACCGACATGCAGGTCTACACCCAGGAAATCTTTGGCCCGGTGCTGGTGACCCTGGAGGTCGATACCCTCGATGAGGCTATCGCCCTGGTCAACGCCAACCCGTTCGGCAATGGCACTGGCCTGTTCACCCAGAGCGGCGCTGCGGCGCGCAAATTCCAGAGCGAGATCGACATCGGCCAGGTCGGTATCAACATCCCGATTCCGGTGCCCGTGCCGTACTTCAGCTTCACCGGATCGCGTGGCTCCAAGCTCGGCGACCTCGGTCCGTACGGCAAGCAGGTGGTGCAGTTCTACACGCAGACCAAGACGGTCACCGCACGCTGGTTCGACGACGACAGCGTCAACGACGGCGTGAACACCACCATCAGCCTGCGCTAAGGAGGCCCCCATGCGCATTGCATTCATCGGTCTGGGCAACATGGGCGCGCCTATGGCGCGCAACCTGATCAAGGCCGGCCATCAGCTGAACCTGTTCGATTTGAACAAGACCGTGCTGGCTGAGCTTGCCGAACTGGGCGGGCAGATCAGCGCCTCGCCCAAGGACGCTGCCGCCGCCAGCGAGCTGGTCATCACCATGCTCCCGGCTGCCGCCCATGTGCGCAGCGTGTATTTGAACGAAGACGGGGTATTGGCCGGGGTAAAACCGGGCACGCCGACAGTCGATTGCAGCACCATCGATCCGCAGACTGCGCGTGATGTGTCCAAGGCGGCCGCCGCCAAGGGCGTGGACATGGGCGATGCGCCGGTATCGGGCGGCACCGGTGGCGCAGCAGCAGGCACCCTGACCTTCATGGTCGGCGCCAGTGCCGAGCTGTTCGCCACGCTGGAGCCGGTGCTCAAGCAGATGGGGCGCAATATCGTCCATTGCGGCGAGGTGGGTACCGGGCAGATCGCCAAGATCTGCAACAACCTGCTGCTGGGCATCTCGATGATCGGCGTGTCCGAGGCCATGGCCTTGGGCAACGCGCTGGGGATCGATACCAAGGTGCTGGCCGGCATTATCAACAGCTCGACTGGGCGTTGCTGGAGTTCGGATACCTATAACCCGTGGCCGGGAGTGATCGACAGTGCCCCGGCGGCCCGTGGCTATACCGGCGGCTTTGGCGCTGAGTTGATGCTCAAGGACTTGGGGCTGGCCACCGAGGCGGCGCGTCAGGCGCACCAGCCAGTAATTCTCGGTGCGGTGGCACAGCAGCTGTACCAGGCCATGAGCCTGCGCGGTGAAGGCGGCAAAGACTTCTCGGCCATCGTCGAGGGTTATCGCAAGAAAGACTGAGCAACGAGGTGGGCTTCATCTTGATCGCGGCTCGAACGGCTCTCCCCCTGTAACTGCGCACCTGGGGGAAGGGCGTTTGAGCTGCGATTTTTTTCGCTTGGTTGAGCAGCTTGGGAGCGCTAATCAGGCGAAGACGAAGTATTTGCGTACCGTCTCGACCACTTCCCAGGTGCCCTTCATCCCGGGTTCGATGACAAATACATCACCCGCTTTCAGGTGCTTTGGCTCTTCACCTTCGGGGGTGATGATGCAGTAGCCGTCGAGGAAGTGGCAGAACTCCCATTTGTCGTAATTGACCTCGAACTTGCCCGGGGTGCAGATCCAGGTGCCCATGATCTTGCTGCCGTCAGCCGACAGGTAGGCGTTGAGGTTGACGGTGTGCGGATCGCCGCCAATGCGCTTCCACTTGGTGGCGTCGACCACCGGAGTCGGGCAGGTTTCGCGCAGGACGGTGATGAAATCGGACATGGCAGGTTTCCTGTTGGTGGGTTCGAAGACTCATCACCATAGGGCTATCGACCTCGGCCCAGTTGCCTGGGCTCGACGTCCACCTGCCTGGTCGCGCTATGCCTGGCTGATCAGGCCCACCAGTAGCGCACGAAGTGAAAGAACACCGGCGCTGCGAAGCACACCGAATCCATCCGGTCGAGCATGCCGCCATGGCCTTCGATCATGTGGCCCCAGTCTTTCACCCCGCGATCACGCTTGATCGCCGACATCACCAGGCCGCCGAAGAAGCCCATGGCATTGACCGTCAGTGCCATCAGCGCCGCCTGCCAGAAGCTGAACGGGGTGATCCAGCACAGCGCTGCGCCGACCAGGGTGGCCAGGGCCACGCCGCCGAGCAGGCCTTCAAGGGTCTTGGACGGCGACAGGTTGGGCGCCACCTTGCGCTTGCCGAACAATTTGCCGCACACGTACTGCAGCACGTCGCTGATCTGCACCACCAGGATCAGCCAGGCGATCAGCAGCAGGTTGCGGCCTTCGAAACCAGGGATGTCCAGGGTCAACAGCGCAGGCACCGAGGACAGGCAGTAGACCGCGATCATCAGGCCCCACTGGACCTTCGAGGCGCGCTCGAGAAAGCGCGTGGTATCGCCGCCGAAGCTGGCCAGGATCGGCAGGAACAGGAACAGATAGACCGGAATGAAAATGCTGAACAGCCCATACCAGTCCATCGCGATCAGCAGGTACTGCACCGGCAGTGCCACGTAGAACGCCGCCACCAAGGCCGGGTAGTCGCCGCGTCGGGTTGGGGTCAGGGTCATGAACTCGCGCAGGGCATAGAACGACACGCAGTAGAACAGCACGATGACGCCGTACTTGCCGAACAGGAAGGCGATGCCGATCACCAGCACCATCACCCACCAGGCGTTGATCCGCGCGTTGAGGTTGTCGATGACTGCGTGCGGCGCCGGGCCTGCGCGCCACTTGAGCAGGCGGCCGATGACGCTGGCGAGCAGCAGCAGCGCGCCGATACCGGCGAACAGGGCATAGGTGTTGTGGTCCATCTCAGGCTTCCTTGGGGGCCAGGTTCAGCAGAGCCTGGCGGGCCCGCTCGAGAAATGCGTGCTTGCCTTCAGCGGCGTCCAGGTGCAATGGCTCGCCAAAGCTCAGGGTGCACAACAGTGGCAGCGGCAGGGCGCGGCCCTTGGGCATGACCCGGTTGAGATTGGCGATCCACACTGGCACCAGTTCGATGCTGGGATTGCCGGCGGCGAGGTGGAACAGGCCGCTTTTGAACGGCAGCAGCGGCTCATCACTGAGGTTGCGCGTGCCCTCGGGGAAGAAGATCAGCGAATCACCGGCGGCCAGGGCGTCCAGCACCGGCTGCAAGGGATTGTCGTGCGGCTCGCTCTGCTGGCGATCGATCAGCACGCCATTGAACACCTTGCGAATGACGAAATCGCGCAGCCCAGGCTTGGCCCAGTAGTCGGCGCCAGCCACTGGCCGGGTTCGCTGGCGCAAAGGGGCGGGCAGCGAAGCCCACAGCAGGACGAAGTCGCCATGGCTGCTGTGGTTGGCAAAGTACAGGCGTTGCACCGGTTGTGGTGTGCAACCCAGCCACAGGGCACGGGCGCCGGTGATCAGGCGGGCGGCGGAGGTGATGGCAAAGGCAGTCAGGGCGGCGAGCATGGCACGGTTCTTATCCGATAAAGGGGAGTGTCAGCAGGGTAGTCAGTACCAGCGCGACCTGCAGGCCCAGGCATAGCGCCTGACGGCGCAACAGGGCGAGCGCGGCCTGGCTGCGACTGGGCCAGTCGCGCGGGTCGCTGGCGTTAGCTTTCAAGTTGAGGTCGAACAGGGCGCGGTCGAGTTGTTGGGTGGCCGTCGTCAGGTCGGTGCTGTTGGCGAGGTGGGCGAATAGCTCGGCGTCCAGTGCCACACGGATCGCCCAGTACTTATGCAGCAGGCCCAGGCAAACCAGCAGGATGCACAGCGCACTGGCCAGTGCCGGCAACGCCAGCCCCAGCAGCGGCGCCAGGGCATAGGCCAAGGCCAGCAGGCTGATGCCGTCAGAGACGCGCTCCAATTGCTGGCCGCGGGCGAGCAGGGTGGCGACCAGATGCAGGTTCATGCTTGGGCTCCTAGCTGTTGCAACGCCAAGCGATGGCCGGGGGGCAACACCACGCCTGGACGGGCCTGGCGGATTAGTGCTTCAGCCTCGCTGATATCCGCGCAGCGGCCGCTGTGCAGTAACCAGGCGGCCACGGCGCTGGCGCTGCGTGAATAGCCCAAGGCGCAGCAGACCAGTACGGGGCCCTGGTCATGGAGCTGTTCGATGGTCTGGGCGGCGTGGCGCAGGAGGGCGGCGTCGGGGATGACCAAATCCAGGGTAGGCAAGCTTTTGTAGCTCGGCTGAGAGGTCGTTGTTGCCTGTGCCGGCCCCTTCGCGGGCAAGCCCGCTCCCACAGAGGTCGCGGTGGATGCGGCGGCCACTGTAGGAGCGGGCTTGCCCGCGAAGGGGCCGGCACAGGCAATTACAGCTCTGCAGGGTAGCTCTGCACACAGATCCACAATCGCTACAAACTCATTGGCCTCACCCCGTCCCGGAATGCGCCCCAGGTAAACCCCATCACACACCTCATCGGCCTGCGGATGGCGCCGTGTCCACAACCTGGAGTTGAGCCACGCCCCCAACAGATAGGGCGCCAGCAACCAACCCGCTGCTACCGACAGCCGCCCATCGGCGCCTTTCTGAAATCCGTCAGCACCCAGCAGCGCGTAGTTCAAGGCCACCAGCAACAGCGATACGGCCGGCCACAGCAACCACAGCCAAGCACCGCCCATCGTCAACCCTGGCCAAGCGCACAGCGCCGCGCCCAGGGCATAGCGCAAGGCCAGCCGCCAGCGTTTGCGATCACCTGCAAGGCGGGCCTGCAGCAGCGGTAATCTGCCCTCGCCGGGCCACAACCAGACGCATAGAAAACCAACCAAGGCCCCTGTGGGTAAGTCGATGAAGTGGTGCTGCCAGGTAGTCAGCACCGATACCCCGATCAGCCCCATCCAGCCATGCAGCACGATGCGCCCGATTGGATTGCGTACATGCCGGGCGAACATCGTCCAGATGATCACCAGCAGCGCGATGTGCAACGAGGGCGCTTGGTTGAAAGGTTTGTCGAAGCCCATCAACACATCGAACAGCCAGCCAAACAGGCCGCCCAACTCCGGCCGCTCGAAGGTGAAACGCAGCGGCCAGAGCAGGAAACTCGCGACGCAGATCAGCTGCGCGGTGAGCAGCGCCAGGGCATGCCGGTCCATTTCGCGGCGACTGCGCGGCAACAAAAACGACAGCCCGTAAAGCAGGTCGATCGACCAATAGGGAATGATCGTCCACGGCCACAATGGCATCTGCGTTTCCCAAGCGAACACCAGGCTGCCGACATCGTCTCGGGTTGCGGTGTAGGTGTTGGCCAGGCCATAGCTGAGGAAGAAAAACGGGCCGAGCAGCAACAGCCACAACACGCCACGGCGGATCAGCCCAGGCTCACGACTCATCCATTGACCCGCTGCGCCAGGCTGACACTGAAGATGCCCCACTCATCGATGCGCTGGGTGATCTTGCGAAAACCTGCCGCCGCCACCAATTGGTCCATCTCCGCCTGGCTGCGCCGGCGCATCACCCAGGCCTGGCCGCCTCGGTGGCTGGTCAGGGCGCGGGCGATCATCTCCAGTTGCGGGTGCCAGGGTTGCCCGGTGTAGACCAGATATCCGCCCGGCTCGACCGCATCGGCCAGGCCTGACAGGGAGTTGCCAACTAGCTGGTTGCTGGCGAACAGCTCATACAGCCCGGACACCACCGCCAACGTCGGGCGAGGGTCGAGCGCCGCCAGGCTCTGGCGGTCGAAGGCATCGCCCTGGACAAAACGAGCAATCTCGCCGAGGCCTTTTTCGGCGATCAATGCTGTGCCTTGCTCGACATTCAACTCGCTGTAGTCGCGCAGCAGGATCGAGTCTGGCAGTTGCTCCAGCTCCTGCAGGGCTTCGAGGATGTAGCGACCGTGGCCGGCGGCGATGTCGACGATGTTCACCGGCTTACCCTGTTCATGCAGGAAGCCAATGGCTTGGCGCAGCAGTTCTTCGACATGCAGCTTGCGTTGGCGAATGCCACGCCAGCCGATGGCATCGAGGTAGTTACGGTCGATCAGCTCGCCCAGCTTGCCCTTGCCGGTGGCTTGGTTGCGGTAGATGTAATCAAGCGTGCTGCCGGAGTCGAAGCCGGTGTCGAAGCCCAGCTTCACCCCTTCGGACAAACCCTTGCCCAGACGCAGGCCAGCGCGGGTAGCGCGCCAGTACAGATCGCGAGGCGAGTTGCGCGGCAATGGCGCCGCCAGGCTTTCGGCTTCGGCGCAGCTGGCGCCAGTCTTGTCGGCATCGAGCAACGAGGGCGCCGCCACTGGCGAGGCAAAGCAGTGCTCGACGAAGCGGCTGATCCGCGCCAGGGCATGGGCGCGATCCCGCTCGCCGAGGGTGTCATGGAAAAAGCCGGGCAGCACATGCAGCTCTTTACGCGCGCTGCCCAGGCGTTGGAAGAACAGCTCTTGAGGCTTGCGCTCAACCACCAGATCAGCGCCGGAGACCAGCAGCTGGGTCGGTAGTTGGATCGCCTGGGCGTCGGCCACCACGCGGTCGGCCGCCTCATAGAGACCCAGCAGCATGGTCACTGAGATCGGCCGGCTGATCAGTGGGTCGGCCACATACGAGGCGACTCGCTCCGGGTCGTGGGTGAGCAGTCGTGGCTTGACGTAGCTGTTGACGAAGAAGTTGCCGCGCAGCGCTTTCAGCAGTTTTAGGCCAGGCCGGGCGAAGGGCACGTAGAGCTTGACCTTGAACGCTGGCGAGGCGAGCACCAGGCAGCGGACCTTGGGTGCGTAGTCGTGGGCCCAGGTGGCGATCAGGACTGCCCCGACACTCTGCGCCAGCACCACCATGTCTTGCTCTTCGATGCCGTGGCTGGCGTGAATATGCTCGATGAAGGTCTGCACGTCGCGCACGCTGCAGGCAAAGCCCGGGCTGTCGCCACGCGCCCCGGGCGACTGGCCATGGCCACGGGCGTCCCAGGCGAAGAAGTCGTAGCCCGGCATGTCCAGCTCATCGACCAGGTGGGCCAGGCGCCCACCGTGTTCGTGGCCGCGATGGAACATCACCACGGCGCGTCGTGGCTGATGCTCGTTACGGGTGGCGGGCCAGTAACGGTAATGCAGCTCGACGCCGTCATGGGTAGTGAAGTGCAGCGATTGCGCTTGGCGCATGGCGAAAATCCTTGTCCGGCAGCAATGAGGGCAGCGAGGGGGCTCAGCGGGCTTCAGCCAACCCGCGACGTACCCGGTTGTAGAGGGTATAGAGCGACAGCAGCGCAATGACCAGCAGCAGGCCGTTGATCCAGGTCGGGCTGAGCAGGCCGAAGGCCACCCCAGCACCCAAAACGCCGAAGGCAAACGCCCGATCGCTCTTGCCCATCGGCCCGTCATAGCGCCGCGAAGCGCCGGCCAGCGGCCCCATCACCCCGGCGTATTCGCAGATCAGCGCGCTGATCACCACCAGCACCACCAGGGTTGGCGACACGCCAGCCAACAGCGCGAAGGGCAGGTACAGGGCGGCATCGGCGATCACGTCGCTGAGCTCGTTGAGGTAGGCGCCGAGCTTGGATTGCTGGCCGAACTCACGGGCGAGCATGCCGTCCACGGCGTTCAGTGCCATGCGCAGCAGCATCCATAGCGGAATCAGGACGAATAACCAGGTGACGTGGGCGAGCCAGGCCAACAGCACGCCCAGCAACACTGAGACCAGTGCAGCACTGACGGTGACCTGGTTGGCTGTGACGCCGCGCTCGTACAGGCGCTGGACCGAAGGGCGCAGCAAGGCCTGAAAGCGCGGTTTTAGTTGATAGATGGAGGGCACTTGAAATTCCTTTTCGGGGTGCTCATCGAAGACGCAGCAGTAGGGATTGTGAGAAATCGGCCTATTAACAGCAAGTTTGATTTTTCTTACAAGCCCTGAGGTATAGAGCTATGGGTAATGCCGAGCCCGCCGCTCGTCGTCTTGAGTATGCATGGTGTGTACTGCGCTTTGTTCTTGTTAATTTAGGTGTGTACCATACACACTAGCTGCCCAAGGAAGAATCAATGCGCAGTAGGGATGTGATCGAACTTATTGAGGCGCACGGGTGGTATCAGGTCGAGGTGAAGGGCAGTCATCATCAATTCAGACACCCCGTGAAGCGAGGCAGGGTTACGGTTCCCCATCCTAAAAGTGAGCTACCCAAAGGCACAGTGCACAGCATCTTGAAACAAGCAGGTTTGAAGTAGGGGCAGGTCCAAGGTCTGCAGGCTCGAAAATTTACGGAGAGGCGCAATGAAATTTCCGGTTGTGATGCACAAAGACGTTGAGTCGGACTACGGTGTGATCGTGCCCGATGTACCTGGCTGTTTTTCAGCGGGTGCGAGCGTTGCACAAGCGCTGGAGAATGTTCAGGAGGCCCTCGCACTGCATTTTGAAGGGCTGGTGGCCGATGGGGAGGCATTACCGCAAGCGCAGGAAATCGATGTACATGTCGCAAATCCAGATTATGCCGGCGGGGTGTGGGCGGTAGTGGATTTCGATGTCACACCGTATCTCGGTAGGGCTGTACGGTTTAACGCCACGTTGCCGGAAAACCTCTTGCAGCGTATTGATGAGAAAGTAAAACGTGATCATCGCTATGCTTCACGGTCTGGCTTTTTGGCTTCGGCCGCATTGCGCGAGCTGGCACTGGCCCATTGATTTGCAACGATTGCAACGCTGCTTACCGCTTCACCAGGCGTTCAACCAGCTTTGTGGCAAACCCCGGTAAGGCAGCGAAATCTCGCGCGCACAGCTGCAACCGGCGATTGGCCCAATCTTCGCCTAGCGCCACCCAGCGAAGTGGCAATACGGCCTCCCAGCGGCGCACCGAAGCCAGCGGTACCACGCTCACCCCTGCGCCCCCGGCGACCATGCGAATGACCCCGTCGAAGCCCTCGGCGCGGACGCGTACCTGCATGCGCAGGCCCTGACGCAGGGCCTGCTCCTCCAGGTGCAAGGCCAACGCGCTTTGGCTGCCAAGGGCCACATGGCCGTGGGCGAGGCTGTCGCTGAAGCTGGGGGCGTGCTGCTCGGCCAGGGGATGCCCGAGCGGCATGATCAACACCAGCGGGTCGTCGCGAAAAGGGCGGGTTTGCAGATGCGCGCAGGGCGCGGCGGTGGAGACGATACCCAGCTCGGCCATACCCTGAGTGATCGCCTGGACGATGCGCAGGCTAGGCAGCTCCTGGACATCGACACTGACAGCGGGGTAGTCCGCCAGGTAGGCGGCAAGCAGTTCGGGCAGGTACTCGGTGAGCGCTGCGGTATTGCACAGCAGGCGCACCTGGCCTTGCTGGCCTTGAGCGTATTGCGCCAGGTCGTACTGCAGTCGGTCGACCTGCTGGGCGATCAGCCGCGCATGCTGGAACAAGGCCTGGCCCGCTGGGGTCGGTTGCACGCCACGGCGGTTGCGCTCGAGCAGGGCGATACCGAGCGACGCCTCCATCGCTCTAATGCGCGCACTCGCCGCAGGCAGCGACAGGTGGCTGCGCTGCGCGCCAGCGGTGATATTGCCGAACTCCAAGGTGTGCTGGAACAGCTTGAGGTCAGTCAGATCGAAATGCATGTGCCTCTGTCCTGGCAAGAGCCTGGCTGAGTATATGGCAGATTCTCAGGTATTGGCCGAGGCGTCAGTATCAGCCCATGGATAAATTACTCACGTTCTACACCGACATAGGCCCGGCACTGTCGCTGTTGGTGCTGGTGACTTTTCTGCTGGCTGGTATGGTGAAGGGCGTGATCGGCCTTGGCTTGCCAACGGTCGCCATGGGCCTGCTGGGTCTGGCTATGCCACCGGCGCAGGCTGCGGCGCTGTTGATTGTGCCGTCGACCCTGACCAATCTCTGGCAGTTGGCCACCGGCGGGCACCTGCGGGCGCTATCACGGCGGCTGGCGGGCATGCTGCTGATGATCGTGCTGGGCACGCTGCTGGGCAGTGTCTGGTTGGGCATAAACAGTGGGCCGTGGGCGGCGCATGCCTTGGGTGGGGCGTTGCTGGTTTATGCGCTGTATGGCCTGGTTGGGCCGGGCTTTCGCATCGCAGCGCCACGGCAGCGCTGGCTGGGGCCACTGTGTGGGCTGCTGACCGGTGTGCTGACGGCCGCCACCGGTGTCTTCGTCATGCCCGCAGTGCCGTATCTGCAAGGCCTGGGCTTGTCGCGAGAAGAAATGATCCAGGCCCTGGGCCTGTCGTTCAGCGTCTCGACCCTCGCCCTGGCAGTTGGCCTGAGCGGTCAGGATGCCCTGGGTGGGCAGGCGTTGGGCGCTTCGCTGGTGATGCTGGCGCCCGCCTTGCTGGGTATGTTCGCTGGCCAGTGGCTGCGCCAGCGGATCAGCGCCCAGCTATTCAGGCGCTTTTTTTTCATTGGCCTGTCAGTGCTGGGGGGGCATCTGCTGGTTAACGGCTAGCCGACGACGGGCTGAGCATTTCGATCATTTGGATATCGAAGTCGCGTTCCAGGTAGTCCATGCGCTGGGCGAAGAACTGCTGCATGTGCGGCAGCGCCGAGTGCACATCCAGCGCAGCCTTGTCGGCCCATACCTCGAAGAACACGAACAAGCTCGGGTCTTGCTGGTCACGCAGCATGTGGTACTCGATGCAACCAGGCTCCTGGCGGCTCGGTTCGACATAGCCACGGAACAGTTGCTCGAAGGCTTCGGCCTTCTCTGGGCGGGTCTTGGCTTTGAGGATAAAGGCGTATTGCTCACTCATGGGTTGGGCCTCTGAAGGAAGTGGTACGCCGATTTTAAAGCAACAATCAGAGTGCCATTTGTGAATTGCAGGCAAATGTATTTTGCTCCGCCCCTGCTGTTTCCCCCGCTCGCGAGCCCCTAATCTGCCGTCATCCCATTCGGTCGCCAGATCGAGCCAGACACATTTAGAGGCCCACCATGAAAAAGATTCTCCTGCTCAATGGCGGTAAACGCTTTGCCCATTCCGATGGCCGTCTGAACGAAACCCTGCACGACCTGGCGCTGGCCTACCTGGACCGCGCCGGTTATGACGTCAAGCAGACCTTCATTGATGGCGGCTATGACATCCAGGAAGAAGTCGAGAAGTACCTGTGGGCCGATGTGGTGATCTATCAGATGCCAGGCTGGTGGATGGGCGCGCCGTTTACCGTCAAGCAGTACATCGATGAGGTGTTCACCGCAGGTCACGGCAGCCTGTACGCCAGTGATGGCCGCACCCGCTCCGATGCTTCGCAAAAGTACGGCAGTGGTGGTCTGATCCAGGGCAAGCAGTACATGCTCTCGGTCACTTGGAACGCCCCGCAGCAGGCTTTTGACGATCCGAGCGACTTCTTCGAAGGCAAGGGCGTGGATGCGGTGTACTTCCCGTTCCACAAGGCCAACCAGTTCCTCGGCATGACCGGCCTGCCGACCTTCCTGGCAGTGGATGTGATGAAACGTCCCGATGTGCCGGCGACCATGGCAGCCTACGAGGCGCATCTGGCCAAGGTGTTCGGCAAGGCCAACTGATGCGCTGATTGCTGAGGGGGCTGCACGGGCCTTCAGATCGCTTGCAGGGGGAGGCTCAACCGGCTATCTATCATCGCGTCATTCAAGTGCAGGCCGCCAAGTGAAAACCCGTTCAGAAGAACTCCAGGTATTCGTCACCGTCATCGATTGTGGTTCGATCTCCGCCGCCGCCGAGCAGATGGGCCAGACCCCGTCGGCGGTCAGCCGCACCCTGTCGCGCCTGGAAGGCAAACTTGGCACCACCTTGGTCAATCGCACCACCCGGCGCATGGACCTGACCGAAGAG
The DNA here is from genome assembly GCF_044900155.1 of Pseudomonas sp. NPDC088890. Taxonomy (NCBI): domain Bacteria; kingdom Pseudomonadati; phylum Pseudomonadota; class Gammaproteobacteria; order Pseudomonadales; family Pseudomonadaceae; genus Pseudomonas; species Pseudomonas sp. NPDC088890. Next base: position 25,789 of record NZ_JBJDNG010000006.1, read on the forward strand.
GGCCGTTTCTTCCTTGAACGCTCGCGGACCATCCTCGAACAGATGGACGAGATGGAAGAGCGCCTGTCGATGAACCGGCAAACCCCCTCGGGCCGGCTACGCATCAATGCCGCAGCACCTTTCATGCTGCATGCCATCGTGCCGTGGATCGGCGAGTTCCGTCAGCAGTACCCCGGTATCGAGCTTGAGTTGAATACCGACGATTTGATCATCGACCTGCTGGAGCAAAGCACCGACGTGGCCATTCGCATTGGCGAGCTGGCCGACTCCAGCCTGCATGCACGCTCGCTCGGCTGCAGCCCGATGCAGATCCTGGCAAGCCCGGCGTACCTCGAGCGCCATGGCACGCCGCTCAAGGTCGAGGATCTGCACCAGCATTGCCTGCTTGGCTTCAGCCAGCCTGAGGTGCTCAATCAATGGCCGCTGCGCCATGCCGAAGGCGATCGCTGGACGATCCGCCCCAGCCTGATCGCCTCCAGTGGAGAGACCCTGCGCCAGCTGGCGCTATCCGGCGAGGGCATCGTCAGCCTGTCGCACTTCATGACCCATGAAGACATCCGCGCCGGGCGCCTGCAGGTGCTGCTGGGCGATGCCAACAACGGCTATCGCCAGCCAATCCACGCGGTGTACTACCGCAACACCCAGCTGGCGCTGCGCATTCAGTGCTTCCTCGACTTCATCCAGCACAAGCTGGCGGGGTACGCCTGCTCCCCGTGATGGAAAAAGCAGTGTTCTGAACGCGACAGTTTTGGCTGATTGGCGTCGTAATGCTCCTGGGTTGTTTGCTTAGTCGAAACGCTTCGGCCTTAATGACTGATCAACAAAAACAACACCAAGGAAGCGCACATGCGTCTTGTCATGTTCCAGTCCATGGCCCTCGGGGCCGCGATCCTGAGCTGTTCGTCGGCCTTCGCCGTCACCCTGGAAGGCGGCGCGGTGGCTGCCCCCGATCAATATGGCGCACAGGTGGCCGCCGATATCCTGAAAAAAGGCGGTAATGCCGTGGATGCCGCGGTAGCCACGGCCTTCACCTTGGCGGTGACCTACCCCGAGGCCGGCAACATCGGCGGCGGTGGCTTCATGACCCTGTTCGTCGATGGCAAACCGTACTTCCTCGACTACCGCGAAGTGGCGCCCAAGGCGGCCACACGCAACATGTACCTGGACGACAAGGGCGAGGTGATCGAAAACCTCAGCCTGGTCGGTGCTCGCGCAGCCGGCGTGCCCGGCACGGTGATGGGCCTGTGGGAAGCGCATCAGAAGTTCGGCAAGCTCAAGTGGAGCGAACTGCTCACCCCCGCCATCGGTTATGCCCAAAACGGCTTCAAGATCGCCCAGAAGCAGTACCAGTACCGCGACGATGCCCAGGGCATGTTCAAGACCGCGACCAACTTCAATGACTACTTCGGCAACATGAAGGTCGGCGAGCTGTTCAAGCAGCCAGAACTGGCGCAGACCCTCGAACGCATCGCCGACAAGGGCGTCAGCGAGTTCTATCAAGGCAAGACCGCCGACCTGCTGGTGGCGCAGATGCAGGCAGACAAGGGCCTGATCACCAAGGACGATTTGAAGGACTACAAGGCGCTGTGGCGTGATCCAATGGCCATCGACTGGCGTGGTAATGTGGTCTATACCGCACCGCCGCCAAGCTCTGGCGGCGTAGCCCTGGCCCAGCTGCTGGGGATCAAGGAAAACCGCGCCGCCGATTTCAAGGGCGTGGAGCAGAACTCGGCGCGCTACATCCACTTGCTGGCCGAGATCGAGAAGCGCGTCTTCGCCGACCGCGCCGACTACCTGGGCGATCCGGCTTTTACCAAGGTGCCAGTGGACAAGCTGATCGCCACGGACTACCTGGCCAAGCGCGCCGAACAGGTCAACCCCACTGCCATATCGGCGACCGACAAGGTGCGTCCAGGGCTGGAGCCGCACCAGACCACCCACTTCTCGATCGTCGATAAACAGGGCAACGCGGTGAGCAACACCTACACCCTCAACCTCGACTACGGCAGCGGTGTAGTGGTCAAGGGCGCAGGCTTCCTGCTCAATGACGAGATGGACGACTTCAGCGCCAAGCCGGGAGCGGCCAATGCCTTTGGCGTGGTCGGCGGCGATGCCAACGCGATCGCTCCGGGCAAACGCATGCTGTCGTCGATGAGCCCAAGCCTGGTGACGCGCGACGGCAAGGTCACCCTGGTGATCGGCACCCCGGGGGGATCGCGGATCTTTACCTCGATCTTCCAGGTGATGAACAACCTGTATGACTACAACATGCCGCTGGACAAGGCCGTGGCCGCGCAGCGCGTGCATCACCAGTTGCTGCCCAAGGACACCATCTACTTCGACAGCTACGCGCCGCTCACCGGTGCGGTGGCGCAAGAGCTGAAGAAGATGGGCTATGTGCTGGAGGATCAGGGCTGGGAAATGGGCGATATCCAGGCGATCCGGGTGACGGGCGAGAAGATCGAGACCGCTTCGGATCCGCGTGGGCGCGGCGAGGGTCGAGTGGTCAAATAGAGCCCTTTAGGCAGGGCTGACGCTATCGCGGGACAAGCCCACACCTACAGGGTTACTCGAACCCTGTAGGTGTGGGCTTGTCCCGCGATGCGTTCGACGTCAGACGCGGAACTGGCTGACCAGCATCTGCAAGTGACCGCCCAGACGCGCCAGCTCAACGCTGGAGGCCGCGGTTTCATCACTGGCCGAAGCGGTCTGTTCCGACACATCGCGCACGTTGAGAATGCTGCGGCTGATCTCTTCAGCCACGGCGCTCTGCTGCTCGGCAGCGGCGGCGATCTGTTGGTTCATCGACTGGATGTTCGACACCGTGCGGGTGATGTTCTCCAACGAACCACCGGCTTTGCGCGCCAACTCGACACTGCTTTCAGTCAGGTTGCGGCTGCCGAGCATGGCATTGGCCACCTGCTGGGTGCCGTTCTGCAGGCTGGCGACCAGCTCCTCGATCTCTTCGGTAGACTTCTGGGTGCGCTGCGCCAGGCCGCGCACTTCGTCGGCGACCACGGCAAAACCACGACCCGCCTCACCCGCGCGTGCTGCCTCGATGGCCGCGTTGAGGGCGAGCAGGTTGGTCTGTTCGGCGACCGACTTGATCACGTCCATGACGCTGCCGATCTTCTGGCTTTCCTGCTGCAGCAGGTTCATCGCTTCGGTGGAGCGGTGCACTTCTTCGGCCAGGCGTTCGATCTGGCTGATGGCTTCGCCCACCACCCGATCGCCCGCGCGCGCTTCGTCGTCGGCACCGGTGGCGGCGTGCGAGGCTTGCTCGGCGTTGCGTGCCACTTCCTGCACGGTCGCGGCCATTTCATGCATGGCGGTCGCTACCTGGTCGGTTTCGACTTTCTGGCTGTTGGCGCCGGCGCTGGTCTGCTCGGTCACCGCCGACAGCTCTTCAGCGGCGCTGGCAATCTGGGTAACGCCATCGCGAATACCACCGATCAGCTCGCGCAGCGTGGTGCCCATGCGGCCGATGCTCTGTTGCAGCACGCCCAGCTCGTCACGGCGGGTGACGCGCAGGTCGTGGGTCAGGTCGCCACCGGCGATGCGCTCCACGGCTGCCATGGTCTCGCGCAGAGGGCGAGTGATCTGCCGGGTAATGATGACTGCCGCCAAGACACCCACCAGCAGCGCCAGCAAGGTGGCGATGATCTGCATGCTGCGGGCTTGGGCGCTTTCGATGTCGCGGCGCTCGATCTGAATCTTGTACAGCGCGTCGCTGCGCTTGACGATGTCGGCACCCTGTACAGTCATTTCGGCACGCGCCACGGCGATCGCGGCGACAGCGTCGCGGTACTCGCGCACAGCGGTCCGGTAGGCCTGCACACTGTCTTCGAACTGTTGCACGCGGGTGCTTTCGTTAGGCAGCTGGCGCTTGAGGTTGTCGACTTCCACCAGGGCCGCATCGAGCTGACGCAGGGCAGCCTGTTCGCTGGCGGCATCGCTGTCGGCAATGTAGCCGCGCACGTCTACTCGCACCTGGGCCAGTTGCTGGCGGGTTTTGCTGATGACCTGGTACTGGGCAAAGCGCACGCTGTCGTTTTCACCTTGGGCGAGCACGTCACGGCTGATGCTTTCAAGGATTTCATCGGCTTTGCTTGCCGCCTTGTTCATGTTCTCGCGGTTGGCCAAGGTGGTCTTGTAGCCAGCCCGCATCTTGCTCAGCGAGGTCTTGTAGTCGCTGATGATCGCGCCCAGCTCATTGAGCAGCTTGACGTTCTCGGGGCTCTTGAAGGTAGTCGCCAGGCGCTGCTGCTGGGTGCTGAAGGCATCCAGCTTGGCCTGGGTGTTGGCCGCAGCGGTATCGTCGCCGTTGGCGATCATGTACTGCAGGCGCGCCACCCGCAGGTCGGTCAGGTCTTTATTGAGCTGACCGATGTCGCCCATCCAGTTACTGCGGTCGATCAGGCTGCCCAGGCTGTTCCAGCCCGTCAGGGCCAAGAGGCCGGTCAGCAGCAAGACCAGGCCAAAGCCCAGTCCGAGTTTGAGGTTGACGCTGATGTTGGCAAACCAGCTGTTCATGCACGCTCTCCAGAAAATGATTTCGCTCACTTGATCTGAATCGCTGGGCGTTATTCTTCCTGAGTGCCCGCTGATTCGTGCAGGAGTTATCGGCAAGATTGGCTGGAGCTGAAACGCTTTTTCTGCAGAATTGTAACCCTATGAAAACGTTTGCGTTTTCATAGGCAACTTCGCGGGTTTTCCCGCGAAGCGGTAGGCAGGGGTTAGAGGCTACGCGCGGTAAAGGTATCGCAGCGGTTCACGTCGCCATTGGCAAAACCGGTCTTGAACCAGCGCACACGCTGCGCCGAGGTGCCATGGGTGAAGGAGTCCGGCACCACCCGGCCTTGGCCCTGCTGTTGCAGGCGGTCATCGCCAATGGCATTGGCGGCGTTCAGCGCCTCTTCGATGTCACCAGGCTCGAGCCAGTTCAAGCGTTTCTGCGCCTGGTAGGCCCACACCCCCGCCAGGCAGTCAGCTTGCAGCTCCTGGCGGACCAGCAAGCCATTGTCACCCTCCATTTTCTGTCCGCGCTGGCGCGCGGCTTGTACCTGCGAAGAGACGCCCAGCAGGGTCTGCACGTGGTGGCCGATCTCATGGGCAATCACATAGGCCTGGGCAAAATCACCGGCTGCGGCAAAGCGGTTTTCCATCTCGCGGAAGAAGCTCATGTCCAGGTATACCCGCTGATCGCCCGGGCAGTAGAACGGCCCGACTGCCGACGAGGCGAAGCCGCAGGCAGAATTGACCTGGCCGCTGAACAGCACCAGCTTGGGATCACGGTACTGCTTGCCAGCCTGGGCAAACAGCGCCTTCCAGGTGTCTTCGGTGTCGCCCAGGATCGAGGCGACGAACTCGGCCTGCTCGTCATTGGCCGGCGGCGCCTTGCCATCCACACCAGCCGGGGCGGTCTGGGTTTGCTGTTGGTCCATCTGTCCGGCGATCTGGCCGAGGATCTGCAACGGGTCTTGTCCAGTCAGCCAGCCGATACCGACGATCAGCAAGATGGCGCCGAGGCCAAGCCCTTTACCGCCGCCAAAGCGCATACCGCCGCCACCGCCTTCGCCGCGGGCATCGACTACGTTGTCGCTACGCCGGCCTTTTCGCCATTCCATGAGTGTGCTCCAGCTTGAAACATGAGGTTAAAGATTAGTTCAGGGCAGGGCGCTCTGACAGCTAAAGCTGCAGTCATAACCAAATGGTTATGTTATGGGCCGTTGAATTCAATATTCATCCCCCGCGACCTGTCGGAAACTGCAAGTCCGCCTGCCACGCACAGGCGCTCGCACAAGTCCAATAAGAGGAAAACGGCATGCCCGCCCAGGACACCAGCCGCTTCGTGATCCGTGATCGCAACTGGCACCCGAAAGCCTTAACGCCTGACTACAAGACCTCGATTGCCCGCTCCCCGCGCCAGGCGCTGGTGAGCATCCCGCAGTCGATCAGCGAGACCACCGGTCCCGACTTCTCTCATCTGCGCTTTGGTCAACACGACAACGACCTGTTGCTGAACTTCGACAACGGTGGCCTGCCAATCGGCGAACGCATCATCGTTGCCGGCCGGGTCATCGACCAGTATGGCAAGCCTGTGCCCAACACCCTGGTGGAAATATGGCAGGCCAACGCTGGCGGTCGCTATCGGCACAAGAACGATCGCTATCTGGCCCCGCTGGACCCCAACTTCGGTGGCGTTGGTCGCACCCTGACCGACAGCGACGGCTACTACAGCTTCCGCACCATCAAGCCCGGCCCGTATCCATGGCGCAACGGCCCGAATGACTGGCGCCCGGCGCACATTCACTTTTCGGTTAGTGGCCCGTCGATTTCGACCAAGCTGATCACCCAGCTGTATTTCGAAGGTGACCCGCTGATCCCGATGTGCCCGATCGTCAAATCCATCGCCAACCCGGCAGCGGTGCAGCAGTTGATCGCCAAGCTCGACATGAGCAACGCCAACCCGATGGATTGCCTGGCCTACCGCTTTGATATCGTCCTGCGCGGTCAGCGCCAGACCCACTTCGAAAACCGCTGAGGAGCGCCGACATGCCAATCGAACTGCTGCCGGAAACGCCCTCGCAGACCGCCGGCCCCTACGTGCACATCGGCCTTGCCCTTGAAGCGGCCGGTAACCCGATCCGCCCAGAGGAAATCTGGAACCGCCTGGCCCGCCCTGAAGCGCCGGGCGAGCATATCCTGTTGATCGGCCAGGTGTATGACGGCAACGGTCATCTGGTGCGTGATTCGTTCCTGGAGATCTGGCAGGCCGATGCCGAGGGTCAGTATCAGGACGAGTACAACCTGGAAAACCCCTTCAACAGCTTTGGTCGAACCGCCACCACCTTCGACTCGGGCGACTGGACCCTGCACACGGTCAAGCCGGGCGTAGTCAACAACGCCGCAGGTGTGCCGATGGCGCCGCACATCAACATCAGTCTGTTTGCCCGGGGGATCAACATCCAGTTGCATACGCGGCTGTATTTCGATGACGAAGGCGAGGCTAACGCCAAGTGCCCGGTGCTGAATCTGATCGAACAGCCGCAGCGACGTGAGACGTTGATTGCCAAGCGCTGCGAGGTTGATGGCAAGACGGCGTATCGCTTCGATATCCGTATTCAGGGGGAAGGGGAGACGGTGTTCTTCGATTTTTGATCCGCATTGGCTTAGAGGGGCCGCTGCGCTATTAGCACAGCGGTTCGGCGCCCCGTCAAGCTAGCGCCTACCGGTAGCGCGCCGTCCTCGATGACGGCGCGAACCAGTAGAGGCTGGCTTGACGGGGTTTTTGCTGCGTTCGCGGCGAGGCCATTGCGGCCTCGCCGGGTTGCGGGTCAGCGCCGAACCAGCAACACCCCGCTTTCCATATGATGGGTATAGGGGAACTGGTCGAACAGCGCACAGCGTTCGATACGGTGGGTATCGTGCAACTGGGCGATGTTCTGTGCCAAGGTTTGCGGGTTGCAAGAGATGTACAGGATACGTTCGAAGCGACGGGTCAGCTCGCAGGTGTCCGGGTCCATGCCGGCGCGTGGCGGGTCGACGAACACCGTGCCGAAGTCGTAGCTTTGCAGCTCGATGCCTTCCAGGCGGCGGAACGGGCGGACCTCGTTCAGCGCCTGGGTCAGCTCTTCAGCTGATAGGCGCACCAGGCGCACGTTGTCCACGCCGTTCTCGTCGAGGTTATGCAGTGCGGCGTTGACCGAGGTCTTGCTGATCTCGGTGGCCAGCACCTTACGTGCGCGGGTGGCCAGCGGCAGGGTGAAGTTGCCATTGCCGCAGTACAGCTCGAGCAGATCGTCGTCGCGCTCGCCCATGGCGTCGAAGGCCCAGTTGAGCATCTTCTGGTTCACGGCGCCGTTAGGCTGGGTGAACGCGCCTTCGGGTTGGCGGTAGCTGAAGGTGCGGCCAGCGACTTGCAATTGCTCGACAGCGTAGTCGCGGCCAATCACCAGGCGCTTGCCCTTGGAACGGCCGATCAGGCTGACGCCGAGTTGTTCGGCAAGCACGCGGGCAGCGGTTTCCCAGGCCTCGTCGAGTGGACGGTGGTAGCACAGGGTGACCATCGCATCGCCTGCCAGGGTGGTCAGAAACTCCACCTGGAACAGCCGATTGCTCAGCGCCTCGCTGGCCTGCCAGGCCGCTTTCAGGCGCGGCATCAGCGCGTTGATGCGCTCACTGGCAATCGGGAAGTCGTCGATCAGGATCGCCTTGTGCTTTTCGCCTGGGGCGAACATCGCGTAGTGGCGCTGGCCTTCCTCACGCCACAGGCGGAACTCGGCACGCAGGCGATAGTGCTCGCGCGGCGAATCGAACACCGCAGGCTCTGGCGCATCGAACGGCGCCAGCAACTCTCGCAGGCGCTCGACCTTGGGCGTCAGCAGGCTTTCGTAGGACGATGGATCGAAGACAGCACTCATGCGTTTAACCAGCCCAGCTTGATGACGAACAGGATGGAGAGGATCACCAATGCCGGGTTGAGCTCGTGGCGGCGGCCCGAGAGCAGTTTGATGGCGGTCCAGGTAATGAAGCCGAAGGCGATGCCGTTGGCGATCGAGTAGGTCAGCGGCATGGCCAGGGCAGTGACCATCACTGGCGCGGCTTCGGTGACGTCATCCCAGTTTATTTCCGCCAGCCCCGAGGCCATCAGCACGGCGACGAACAGCAGCGCCGGCGCAGTGGCGAAGGCCGGTACGCTGCCAGCCAGGGGCGCGAAGAACAACGCCAGGAGGAACAGGATCGCGACGACGATGGCGGTCAGGCCAGTACGGCCACCGGCGCTCACGCCCGCAGCCGACTCGATATAGCTGGTGGTGGTCGAGGTGCCGAGCAGCGAGCCGGCCATGGCCGCGGTGCTGTCGGCGATCAGGGCCCGGCCCATCTTCGGCATGTGACCGTCCTTGCCCATCAGGCCGGCGCGCTTGGCGACGGCAATCAGGGTGCCGGAGTTGTCGAACAGGTCGACGAACAGGAAGGCGAAGATCACGCTGATCAGGCCCACATCGAGGGCGCCGGCGATGTCCAGTTGCAGGAAGGTCGGGGCCAGCGAAGGCGGCATCGACACCACGCCGGCAAAGGGCGTCACGCCCATCAGGATCGAGGCCAGGGTGACCGCGAGAATGCCGATCAGCACCGCGCCGCGCACTTTCATTGCTTCCAGGGCGACGATCAGGAAGAAGCCCAGCGTAGCCAGCACGGGGGCCGGATTCTTCAGGTCGCCCAGACCCACCAAGGTAGCCGGGTTATCGACGACGATGCCTGCGTTATGCAGGGCGATCAGTGCCAGGAACAGGCCGATGCCGGCGGCGATCGCCGAGCGCAGCGGCAGCGGAATGCTGTTCACGATCCACTCACGGATGCGGAAGATCGACAGCAGGAAGAACAGCACCGCCGAGAGGAATACCGCACCCAGCGCCACTTGCCAGGTATGGCCCATGTGCAGCACGACGGTGTAGGTGAAGAAGGCGTTCAGGCCCATCCCCGGCGCCAGGGCGATCGGGTAGTTGGCGATCAGGCCCATGGTGGCCGAGCCGATCGCTGCGGCCAGGCAGGTGGCGACGAAGATCGCACCCTTGTCCATGCCGGTCTCGCCGAGGATGCTCGGGTTGACGAACAGAATGTAGGCCATGGCCAGGAAGGTAGTGACGCCCGCGAGAATCTCGGTGCGCACATTGGTGTTGTGTGCTTTTAGTTGAAACAGCCTTTCCAGCATGCCCGCTCCCCAAGGCGCCCCCAGGCGCCGTGAATATATCGACCCCATCAGCAAAGCACAGACCGTACCGGCTGCCGTGGTTTATGTGGGGCGGAAAAAAGCCGCGCATCATACCAGCATGGATGGCGGGGGCCTATGGCCGTTGGCAGGTCACCTGGCGGACCGGACGAGCAGCCTGTTCCCAAGCCTTCACGGGTTGCTTGCGCGAGCTGATCAGGAACTGTGCAACCGATCCCGATTGGCCAGGGTCGGGAACAGTTTTATCCACACCCCGGTCACCAGCAATGTGCCCACCCCACCGAGCACCACCGCTGGCACTGTGCCAAACCAGTGCGCTGTCACCCCAGATTCGAATTCGCCGAGCTGATTCGAGGCACCGATGAACAACCCGTTCACCGCACTCACTCGCCCGCGCATCTCATCGGGCGTCTCCAGCTGTACGAACGAACTGCGGATGACCATGCTGATCATGTCCGCCGCGCCTAGTACCACCAGCACCGCCAGCGAGAACCAGAACGAGGTCGACAAGCCAAAGGCAATGGTCGCCACGCCAAACACCCCGACCGCGGTGAACATGGTCCGGCCGACCTTGCGCTCGAACGGGAAGCGCGCCAGCCAGATCGACATCAGCAGCGCCCCCACCGCGGGCGCTGAGCGCAGCAGGCCCAGGCCCCATGGGCCGGTGAGCAGGATGTCCTTGGCGAACACCGGGAGCAGGGCGGTAGCGCCGCCGAGCAGTACCGCGAACAGGTCCAGGGAGATGGCGCCGAGGATGTCCGGGCGACTGCGGATGAAACGGATCCCGGCCAGCAGCGACTCGAGGCTGGCGCGGCCACGCTGAGGCAGCTGTTGGCGTGCGTCGAGGCTCAGGGTGAGCAGGCAGGCAATCGCATACAACGCCACGGTTGGGCCGTATACCCAGATGCTGCCGAAGGCGTACAGCAAGCCGCCAACCGCCGGGGCGACGATGGTCGCTGCCTGGGTCGCCGAGGCCGAGGCGGCTACTGCCCGTGGAAACAGCCCCGGTGGCACGACATTGGGCAGCAGTGCCTGGGTCGCTGGCATTTCGAACGAGCGGGTCGCGCCGAGCAGGAAGGCCAGGATGAAGATCATCTCGCGGCTGACGTTGTCAGTGGCGCTGCCCACCACCAGGGCCAGGGCAATCAGAGCTTGCAGGCTTTGGCACAGGGCGGCGACCCGGCGCCGATCGAAGCGGTCCGCCACATGGCCGGTGTGGAGCATGAACAGCACCCGTGGGGCGAACTCGACCAGGCCGACCAAACCCAGATCGAGCACGTTGCCGGTCAGTTGATAGAGGTGCCAGCCGATGGCCACGGTGAGCATCTGAAAGCCACTGGCGGTGAATACGCGGGCCAACCAGAAGGCGAGGAAGGGGCGGTGTTGACGGAGCAACAGCGGGGCAGAATCGGACATCGGGAAACCTGTGGCCTCGGCGATAGGGGAGGGCCAGAGCGTAACATCTGTTTGTAACAAATAGTTGCTGGGGCTGGGTAGGAGAGGAGGGGAGCTGAGCTGCACATCTGATCGCGTCACGGCTTCAGCGTGAAGAAATGATCAGCCCAGCTCTCAAGCGCTGCCTTGCCTATTCAACGAAAGGCGGGTGAGACAACGGGTCACGCGGCATTCAACCGCACGGCTATGGCGGCCATTCGGGGCTATGCTCACTGTCAACCGTTGACCTGGATCAATCGTTCCAGAAGCAACGATTTGGCCATCAGGCCTCAATCCCTGCGATCGAACAGAACAATTCCAACGCGCCGCACTCGATAACCGTGGGGGCAGTGGGCGACAGGGCCATGAGCCCGGACGCCGGATTATCTGAAGAGGAAGCACCATGTTCGGATTAGAAGCCCTAGAGCTCGCCCGAATCCAGTTTGCCTTTACCGTGTCCTTTCACATCTTGTTCCCAGCCATCACCATTGGCCTGGCGAGCTACCTGGCGGTTCTCGAAGGCCTTTGGCTGAGAACCCACGAGCAGGTCTACCGCGACCTCTATCACTTCTGGTCGAAGATCTTTGCCGTCAACTTCGGCATGGGGGTGGTCTCCGGCTTGGTCATGGCCTATCAGTTCGGCACCAACTGGAGCCGCTTCTCTGACTTCGCCGGGGCTGTTACCGGACCGTTGCTGACCTATGAAGTGCTCACCGCGTTCTTCCTCGAGGCCGGTTTCCTCGGTGTCATGCTGTTCGGCTGGAACCGCGTCGGCCGGGGGCTGCACTTTTTCTCGACAGTGATGGTGGCCCTGGGCACCTTGGTTTCGACCTTCTGGATCCTGGCCTCGAACAGCTGGATGCAGACCCCGCAAGGCCACGAAATCATCGACGGTCGCGTGGTGCCGGTGGACTGGCTGGCAGTGATCTTCAACCCCTCGTTCCCCTATCGACTGATGCACATGGCCACCGCGGCCTTTGTCGCCACCGCGTTCTTCGTCGGCGCCTCGGCGGCCTGGCACTTGCTGCGCGGGCGTGACAACCCGGCGGTGCGCAAGATGCTCTCGATGGCCATGTGGATGGCGCTGATCGTCGCGCCGATCCAGGCGGTGATTGGCGACTTCCATGGTTTGAACACCTTGAAGCACCAGCCGGTGAAGATCGCCGCGATTGAAGGACATTGGGAGAACGTCCCCGGTGAGCCTACGCCGTTGATCCTGTTCGGTATCCCCGACATGCAGGCTGAAACGACCCGCTACAAGATCGAAATTCCGGCCCTGGGCAGTCTGATCCTGACCCACAGCCTGGATAAGCAAGTGCCGGCAATGAAAGAGTTCCCAGCCGAAGATCGACCCAATTCGACCATTGTGTTCTGGTCGTTCCGGGTCATGGTGGGCTTGGGCTTGCTGATGATCTTCGTCGGCCTGTGGAGCTTGTGGCTGCGTAAACGCGGCACCTTGTACAGCAGCAAACCCTTCCTCTACCTGACCCTGTGGATGGGGCCGTCCGGGCTGATTGCCATCCTGGCCGGTTGGTTCACCACCGAGATTGGCCGTCAGCCGTGGGTAGTCTATGGATTGATGCGCACCTCAGAAGGAGTGTCCAACCATAGCTACACCCAGCTCGGTGTGACCCTGGTGATCTTCGTGGTGGTCTACTTCGCCCTGTTCGGTACCGGCCTTGGCTACATGATGCGCCTGGTGCGCAAAGGCCCGCACACCGGCGAGGGCGATGCGCAGCCACCGGGCGGTCCTGGCCAGCAACGCACACCCGCGCGGCCGTTGTCTGCCGCCGACGATAGCGCCGACGCCAACACCGACGCCGTCAGCCTGAACAAGGAGAGCTGAGCCATGGGTATCGATCTTCCGCTGATCTGGGCTGTGATCATCATCTTCGGCGTCATGATGTACGTGGTGATGGACGGCTTCGACCTGGGCATCGGCATGCTCTTCCCGTTCGTCAAGGCCGAGCGTGACCGCGATGTGATGATGAACACCGTCGCCCCGGTATGGGACGGCAACGAAACCTGGCTGGTGCTGGGGGGCGCGGGCTTGTTCGGCGCCTTCCCGATGGCTTATGCGGTGGTGCTGGAAGCGTTGTACCTGCCGCTGATCCTGATGCTGGTGGGCTTGATCTTCCGTGGTGTGGCCTTCGAGTTTCGTTTCAAGGCCAAGGATGACAAGCGGCACCTGTGGGACAAGGCGTTCATTGGCGGCTCGTTGGTGGCCACCTTCTTCCAGGGCGTCGCGCTAGGCGCGTTCATCGAAGGCTTCAAGGTGGTCGACCGCCATTACGCCGGCGGCTCGCTGGATTGGCTGACGCCATTCAGCTTGTATTCCGGGCTGGGTTTGATCGTCGCCTACACCTTGCTTGGCTGCACCTGGCTGATCATGAAAACCGAAGGCCCGCTGCAAAAGCAGATGCATGACCTGGCGCGGCCGCTGGCGTTGGTGCTGCTGGTGGTGATCGGTATTGTCAGCCTGTGGACACCGCTGGCTTATCCACAGATCGCCGAGCGCTGGTTCAGCATGCCTAACCTGATCTGGTTCATGCCGGTGCCCGTCCTGGTCCTGGTGACCTTCTATGGGCTGCTCAAGGCGGTGGCGCGCAATGCCAACTACACGCCATTCCTGTTGACCCTGGTATTGATCTTCCTCGGTTACAGCGGGCTGGGCATTAGCTTGTGGCCGAACATCATTCCGCCCTCGATCTCGATCTGGGAGGCCGCCGCGCCGCCGCAGAGCCAGGGCTTCATGTTGGTGGGGACGCTGTTCATCCTGCCGTTCATCCTGGGTTACACCTTCTGGAGCTACTACGTGTTCCGCGGCAAGGTGACCCACGAAGATGGCTACCACTAGGGAGGGCTGCACGATGACGGGTAAACATGGCATCGAGGAGCAGAAGAAGCCGCTGTGGCAACGGCTGGGTTGGCTGGTGCTGATCTGGGCGGGCAGTGTGGCGGCGCTCGGGGTGGTGGCCTGGTTGATGCGGATGTTCATGGCCGCGGCAGGGTTGAGTACCCACTGAATGCAGGTTTTGGGACCGCAACGCGGTCCCAAGACCTTTGGGTTTACTTGCGGGCCTTGAGGATCACGAACTTTGGCGTAGCCGCCACCTGGTCAACCCCCCGGAACAGCCGCGCCAGCTTGCTGTGATACCCCAGGTGCCGGTTACCCACGATGTACAGCGCGCCGCCCACTACCAAGGCATCGCGCGCCTGCTGGAACATCCGCCAGGCAAGGAAGTCGCCCACCACCTGCTGCTGGTGGAACGGCGGATTGCACAGCACCACATCCAGCGACTGCTTCTCCTGCCCAGCCAGACCATCGGCTGCGCGCACCTCTACTGGCCGATCGCCCAACGCCGCCTGCCAGTTATCCAACGCCGATTGCACCGCCATGTACGACTCGTCGACCAGCGTGTACTGCGCCTCAGGATTAACCAGGGCACTGGCGATCGCCAGCACGCCATTGCCACAGCCAAGGTCGGCTACCCGAGCCTGGCCCAGATCACGCGGCAGGTGCGGAAGAAACGCGCGGGTGCCGATATCCAAGCCTTCGCGGCAGAACACGTTGGCATGGTTGACCAGCTCCAGAGCTGGCGTATCCAGGCGGTAGCGCGTGGGATAAGGTGAGCTAGCCCGTGGCCGTTCGGCCACGGTGGCGGTCAGCAAACGGGCTTTTTTCTGCGCCAGCGACGCCTGTACCGGGCCGATGTACTTTTCCATCAGGTCGCCCGCTGCCCGCGGCAGGTGTTTGATCATGGCCGTGGCGATCACTTGCGCACCTGGGGCCAGATGGCCTTGCAGGCGAATCAGTTGTTCCTCGAGCAGCGCCAGGGTCTTCGGCACCCGCACCAGCACTCGGTCAAACGGCCCTTGCCAGGACGCGTTGGCGGGCACGAAAGGCACGGCGTCGAAGGGCTTGGCGTTACGCGCCAGGTTCTTTTCCAGGGCCATCCGCGCCAAGTGCGAATCACCGCTGCTGAGCACCTGCACATCAGCGCACAGGCTGGCCGCCAGGGCGCCGAAGCTGTCGTTGAGCACCAGCACCCGGCAACCCGTCGGCAGCGCCTGGCTGGCCAGGTGCTCGAGCAGATACTCATCGGCAGCGTCGAACGCTTGCAGGGGGTCGTTGACCTGTTCCGGTTGGCGGATCAGGTCAAGTTCGGCAAAGGGGCTGGTCAACAAAGGCATGGCGTGGGGCTCGGGTGCGAATCTGCCCGGCGCAGACCACGACGAGCTTGAAGCGCGCAATTCTACAGGGCTTTGCCCAAGCGGTGGGATGCCTGATGTCAGAACAGTCCGCGGCTGGCGGCGATGGCAATGGCACCGGCCTTGTTGGAGGCGTTGGTCTTGGAGATCACGCTGCGGATGTGGAAGTTCACTGTGCTGGTCGACAGCCACAGGATCCGGGCAATCACTGCCGCGGTCTTGCCGTCGGCGGACCACTTGAGCACTTCCAACTCGCGTTCGCTGAGTTTGGGGATCGGTGCCAGTGCAGCCAGGTGGTGCTCACTGAGCCGCTCGTGCAGGGTATGGCACAGCCAGACGATACGCGCGCTTTTGTCATAGAACTCAATGGTGTCGATCTTGCCCTGCGGCCTGGCTACGCTCAACTGTGTTTCATTATGCCGCTGGTCGTGCACCGATTGGCTCCAGCCATGGCGCAAGCCATAGGAGCACGCCGTACTGCGCAGTGCGGGCACTTCGCGAAACAGCTCGTCATCCCATAGCACCGGGAGAGTGGATTCATGACAGCGCTTGACGATAGGGTCCTGCTTGATCAGCTCAGCTTGCGTATAGAATGCGTTCCATTCAGCTGGGAAGTTGTTGTACAGGATGATTTGCGGCCGGCTAGCGGCGAGATGGATATGCAAAGCCAAACCCATGTAGGGCATGCCCATATCCTGTACCAACGCCAACGCACGCTTGAACAACTGCTGCGGGTCGCGCTCATCCTGCAGCTGTTGCAGCTGCTCCGGGTTCCATTGCGACATTGAAACGCTCCCTGATAGCTCCCTGGATTCAACTCCACTACCACCCGGCACATTGTAGGAAAAGACCTAGCATTGCGTTGGGATTTTTTCGCTATAGCCCCCTAAGCCATGTATGACACTCCGTTTGGCTTGCCCCTGCAAACCGTCGGTGTTCATCGCCGCCGCTTTGGGCGAAACTGTGCACACTTGATTTATGGAGCCCGTCATGACCGCCAGCGCCGACAAATTTACTCGCCAGACCTTGCTCGACGTGCAACCGCTGACGCCCAGCTTGTTCTCCTTGCGAGTCACCCGCGACGCAGGCTTTCGCTTTCGCTCCGGCCAGTTCGCCCGGCTGGGTGTGACCAAGGCCGACGGCAGCGTGGTTTGGCGGGCCTATTCGATGGTTAGCGCGCCGCATGATGAGCATTTGGATTTTTTCTCGATTGTAGTCCCAGGAGGCGAGTTCACCAGCGAGCTGAGCCGTCTGGGCAAAGGCGATACGCTGTTGATCGACCGTCAGGCGTTTGGTTTTCTAACGCTTGATCGCTTCATTGGCGGTCGCGATCTATGGCTGCTGGCGACCGGTACCGGCATTGCACCGTTCATGTCGATCCTGCAGGACTTCGAGGCCTGGGAACGTTTTGACAACATCAAGCTGGTGTATTCGGTACGAGAAGCCAATGAGCTGGCTTATCTAGAGGAGATCGCTGGCCTGGAGCAGCGTGACTACCTGGCTGAGTTCGCTGGCAAGTTGCAGTTCATTCCGGTGGTAACCCGCGAGCAGCACCCTGGGGCATTGAATGCGCGCATTACCACGCTGATCGAAAATGGCGAATTGGAGCGGGCGGCAGGGCTTGAGTTTTCGCCTGAGCATTCGCGCGTCATGCTCTGCGGCAACCCGCAGATGATCGATGACACGCGCAAGGTACTCAAGGCGCGCGATCTGCAACTGAGCTTGAGCAAGCGGCCGGGACAAGTGGCGGTAGAAAACTACTGGTGAGAATCAGCTACAAGCCCCAAGCCCCAAGCCCAAGAAATGCCCGATCAGAGCGCGGCCCTGCTTTTCTTGCAGCTTGGCGCTTGCAGCTCGTAGCTGCGGTCAGGGCAGACGATTCTGGTTCTGCGTCTTGAGCAGATCGCGAATCTCGGTCAGCAGGGTTTCCTGCGGGGTAGGCGCTGGCGGTACGCTCGGCGCCACGGCTTCTTCGCGCTTGAGGCGGTTGATCACTTTGACCCCCATGAAGATGGCGAAGGCGACGATGAGGAAGTCGATCACGGTCTGGATGAACTTGCCGTAGGCCAGCATCACTGCCGGAGCATCGCCCTCGGCCGCCTTGAGGGTAATCGCCAGGTCACTGAAGTCCACGCCGCCGATCAGCAGGCCCAGCGGTGGCATCACCACGTCACCGACGAAAGACGAAACGATCTTGCCGAAGGCGGCGCCGATGATGATACCGACGGCCATGTCGACGACATTGCCCTTGACCGCAAACGCCTTGAATTCACTGATCATGCCCATGGTTGTGTTCCTTGTAACAAATGGATAAGTAAACGCAGTGTAAGCCACTTAAACGCTTCATGCGTGATGTGTGCAGCTAGAGACTGCGGTTAGATCGAATAGTTTTGTCGCATCCCACGGCGTTCGAGACACGTCCAGCTCAGCTATTATGGCGGTTTTTTCCAGGAGACTGCCCCCATGGCCAAAGCCAAGCGCTTGTATGGCTGCACCGAGTGCGGCGCGACCTTCCCCAAATGGGCCGGCCAGTGCGGTGAGTGCGGCGCTTGGAACACCCTGACCGAAACCATGATCGAGAGCGGCGGCGCGGCTGCGCCGAGCGGGCGCGCCGGCTGGACTGGGCAGCAGGCGCAGATCAAGACCCTGGCCGAGGTCAGCGTTGAAGAAATCCCGCGCTTCACGACCAGCAGCACCGAGTTGGATCGGGTGCTCGGTGGTGGCCTGGTCGACGGCTCGGTGGTGCTGATTGGGGGAGACCCAGGGATCGGCAAGTCGACCATCCTGTTGCAGACCCTGTGCAACATCGCCACCGGCATGCCGGCGTTATACGTGACGGGCGAGGAATCCCAGCAGCAGGTGGCGATGCGCTCACGGCGCCTGGGGTTGCCGCAGGATCAGCTCAAGGTCATGACCGAAACCTGCATCGAAACCATCATCGCCACGGCGCGCGTGGAAAAACCGCGGGTGATGGTCATCGACTCGATCCAGACCATCTTCACCGAGCAGCTGCAATCGGCGCCTGGCGGGGTGGCGCAAGTGCGCGAGAGCACGGCGCTGCTGGTGCGCTATGCCAAGCAGAGCGGCACGGCGATTTTCCTGGTCGGCCACGTTACCAAGGAAGGCTCGTTGGCCGGCCCGCGGGTGCTGGAGCACATGGTCGATACCGTGTTGTATTTCGAGGGCGAGTCGGACGGCCGCCTGCGTCTGCTGCGCGCAGTGAAGAACCGCTTCGGCGCGGTCAATGAATTGGGCGTGTTCGGCATGACCGATCGTGGTCTGAAGGAGGTTTCCAACCCTTCGGCGATCTTCCTCAACCGTACCCAGGAAGAGGTACCGGGCAGCGTGGTGATGGCCACCTGGGAAGGCACCCGGCCGATGTTGGTCGAGGTACAGGCGCTGGTCGACGACAGCCACCTGGCCAACCCACGGCGAGTCACCTTGGGCCTGGACCAGAACCGCCTGGCCATGTTGCTGGCGGTACTGCATCGCCATGGCGGCATTCCTACCCATGACCAGGACGTATTCCTCAACGTGGTCGGTGGGGTCAAGGTATTGGAAACCGCCTCCGACCTGGCGCTGCTGGCGGCCGTCATGTCCAGCCTGCGCAACCGGCCATTGGCCCACGGCCTGCTGGTGTTCGGCGAGATTGGCCTGTCGGGTGAAGTGCGCCCCGTGCCCAGTGGCCAGGAGCGCCTCAAAGAGGCTGCCAAGCACGGCTTCAAACGCGCCATTGTGCCCAAGGGTAATGCGCCCAAGGAGTCGCCAGCGGGTTTGCAGGTGATTGCCGTGACGCGTCTGGAACAGGCTTTGGACGCCCTGTTCGAGTAAGCGGGTTCTCTGCAATCGCAAGCTGGGCGACCGCACCGTGCAGCGGGCCTGTCGCAGCTACAGCTCGACCCCGACCCTGCGCAGCCCGCTGGTGCTCGACCGTCTGATCGGCCGGATCCAGCGCATGGCGCTGACTGGCAAGCTCGGCATGGTGCACCCGCGATAGCGTCATCAACACCCACAAAAAAGGGGAGCCGACGATGCGCATCGGCTCCCCCCTGACCGCTTCGATCAGCGATCAATGCTCGGCAATGGCCTTGCGCCGCGGCGCCTCGTCGCCATGCTCATCGGCTTCGAGCAGCGGCACTTCATTACCTTCGGCATCGAACAGCTTGCCATCCTTGAAGTAGTCGCCATCGCGCAATGCCGAGATGTCCGAGTACTGGATGGTGCGCTCGTAGGCGGCGGCAAATACCGACTGTTGGTCCGAGTTGCCAGTGGTGAAGTGGTTGAAGATCAGGTTGAGCAGAATCGCCATGATCGCCGCCGAGCTGATGCCGGAGTGGAAAATGGTCTCGAACCAGTTTGGGAAGTGGTGGTAGAAGTTCGGTGCGGCGATCGGGATCATGCCAAAGCCCAGCGAGGCGGCGACGATGATCAGGTTGACGTTGTTCTTGTAGCTGACCTTGGACAGGGTGCGGATGCCACTGGCGGCAACGGTGCCGAACAGCACGATCCCTGCACCGCCCAGCACCGGCGTCGGCACTGCGGCAATCACCCGGCCCATGATCGGCAGCAGGCCCAGCACGACCAGGATCACGCCACCGGTAGCGACCACGTAGCGGCTCTTGACCCCGGTCACGGCCACCAGGCCGACGTTCTGGGCAAAGGCGCTCTGGGTGAAGGAGCCGAAGATCGGCGCGAGAATGCTCGAGGCCATGTCGGCGCGCAGGCCATCACCCAGGCGCTTGGAATCGACCTTGGTGTCGATGATGTCACCGACGGCGAGGATGTCCGCCGAGGTTTCCACCAGGGTTACCATGATCACGATGCACATCGACAGGATCGCAGCGATGTGGAAGGTCGGCATGCCGAAATGGAACGGGGTAGGGAAGGCGAACATTGGGCCTTCGGTGACCTTGCTGAAGTCAGCCATGCCCAGCGACCAGGCGATCAGGGTTCCGGCGACCATTGCCAGCAAGATAGACAACCGCGAGATAGCCGCGCTGCCCAGTTTGCTCAGTAGCAGGACGATGGCGAAGGTCGCCGCCGCCAGGCCGATGTTGGCCATGCTGCCGAACTCCGGCGAGGCGCTGTTGCCGCCCATCACCCAGCGTGCAGCGACTGGCATCAGGGTCAGGCCGATGGTGGTGATGACGATACCGGTCACCAACGGCGGGAAGAATTTGGTTATGCGCGAGAACACCGGGGTAATCAGAAAGCCGATCAGCGAAGCCGCCATGACCGCACCCAATACACCCTGCAGGCCACCGCCGCCTTCGCTACTGAGGATAGCGCCCATGGTCGCCACACCGGCGAACGACACACCCTGTACCAGCGGCAACTGACAGCCGAAGAACGGTAGGCCCAAGGTCTGCAACAGCGTCGCCAGGCCACCGGCAAACAGCGAGGCGGCGATCAGCAGGCCGATTTCTGCAGGGTTCAAACCTGCAGCCTGCCCCAGGATCAGGGGTACTGCAACGATCCCTCCATACATGGTCAGCACGTGTTGCAGACCATAAGCCAGGTTGGCACCCAGACCGAGGTTTTCGTCCTCGGGGCGTTGGGCGGGAGACGTGCTAGGGGACGTAGTCATGGAGCAGGCTCTCTGTTTATTGTTGTGCCGCTACTGTAGACACTTCCTACATTAGATGGCCACAAAAATTGTATACAATATTTTGATTGGAGCGCGCACAAGGGTGGCCGCAAACAGCGCGTTTACTGAATGCAGAATGCGTTCCAACTAGTCAGAGGCGGTGCAGGATGGATGTGTACAAGCGCCCAGACGCCCCGCAAGAAGCTGTCTGGGTAGACAGGAAACAGAAGGTGGGAAGTACGTTAGCTAGCTAAGAGATATCAATCTTCGATGAGTTCGCGCAGTTCGCGCATCATTTCGGTGCTGTCAGCCAGGTTCAATTCCACAAGACGGTGCAAATGGCTCATCGATTTGATGTCGATGTGCAGGCAGACAAATCCGAGCCGGTCGGGTTCTTCGTGACGCAGTTCGACCTGCATGCGCAGCTGGGTCTGTTGGTCACTAAGATGGATGACTGCATCGAAGTCTTGCGTGGCATCGGCGTCCCATGGTTCAGGTCGTTGAATCAGCAGTCCTTTGAGCGATAAATCGAGCAATTTTACCGGCCAGCGTCGGTCGCCCTGGCGCAATTCAGTAGGCGCATCGAAGGCAATGCGCTGAAAGCGCCGGCGTTCATCGTGGTTGCTCATGGGAAAGCCCTCCGCAGTACATCCTGACTATAGTTAATTTCGTACCTGCATCAGGTAAAGCAAACGGGCAGCAAAGGCTCTAGACCAAAGCAAGTGTGGCAATGCGCGATGACACGCCCTAGACTCGATGGGCGGTCTTTCCAATCCACCAGCTGGAAGTAAACCATGAACAACAATAATAGCCTGCTACGCCACCTTCCGTGGCTGGCGCTGGCAGTCCTGGGAGCCTGTGCGCTGGGTGTGGTTGCCCTGCGTCGCGGCGAGGCGATCAATGCCTTGTGGATCGTGGTCGCGGCAGTGGCTATCTACTTGGTCGCCTATCGCTACTACAGCCTGTTCATCGCCACCAAAGTGATGCAACTGGACCCCCGTCGGGCGACGCCCGCGGTACTCAATAACGATGGTCTGGACTATGTCCCGACCAACAAGCACATCCTCTTCGGTCACCACTTCGCGGCGATCGCCGGTGCAGGGCCGCTGGTCGGTCCGGTGCTCGCGGCGCAGATGGGCTATTTGCCCGGTACGCTGTGGCTGATCGCGGGCGTGGTGCTGGCCGGTGCCGTTCAGGACTTCATGGTCCTGTTCATGTCCACCCGCCGCAACGGCCGCTCGCTGGGCGACATGGTGCGCGAGGAGATGGGCAGGATCCCTGGCACCATCGCCTTGTTTGGCTGCTTCCTGATCATGATCATCATTCTCGCGGTGCTGGCGCTGATCGTGGTCAAGGCCCTGGCCGAGAGCCCATGGGGCATGTTCACGGTGATGGCGACCATCCCGATCGCGATGTTCATGGGCATTTATATGCGCTACATCCGCCCGGGGCGTATCGGTGAGATTTCGCTCATCGGTGTGGTCTTGCTGCTGCTGTCGATCTGGCTGGGGGGCCTGATTGCCGCAGATCCGGTTTGGGGCCCGGCCTTCACCTTCACTGGCGTGCAGATCACCTGGATGCTGGTCGGCTACGGCTTCGTCGCGGCGGTGCTGCCGGTCTGGCTGGTGCTGGCGCCGCGTGACTACCTGTCGACCTTCCTCAAGATCGGCACCATCGTTGGCCTGGCCATCGGTATCCTGATCATTGCGCCGGAACTGAAGATGCCGGCCCTGACCCAGTTCACCGACGGCACCGGTCCGGTGTGGAAGGGCACGCTGTTCCCGTTCCTGTTCATCACCATCGCTTGCGGTGCGGTGTCCGGCTTCCATGCGCTGATCTCTTCGGGGACCACGCCCAAGCTGCTCGACAACGAAACCAACGCCCGCTACATCGGCTACGGCGGCATGCTGATGGAGTCGTTCGTCGCCATCATGGCCATGGTCGCCGCTTCGGTGATCGAGCCAGGCGTGTACTTCGCCATGAACAGCCCGGCCGCAGTAGTCGGCGCCGACGTCGCATCGGTGGCGCAGACCGTCAGCAGCTGGGGCTTCTTGATCACCCCTGAGCAACTCGAAGCGGTTGCCCGCGACATCGGCGAGCACACCATCCTGGCCCGTGCCGGCGGTGCGCCAACCTTAGCGGTGGGTATCGCGCAGATCCTCCACCAGGTGTTGCCGGGTGAGAACACCATGGCCTTCTGGTACCACTTCGCGATCCTGTTCGAGGCGCTGTTCATCCTCACTGCAGTGGACGCCGGTACCCGTGCCGGGCGCTTCATGCTGCAAGACCTGCTGGGCAGCTTCGTGCCGGCGCTCAAACGCACCGAGTCGTGGGCGGCCAACCTGATCGCCACCGCGGGCTGCGTAGCGCTATGGGGCTACCTGCTGTACCAGGGCGTAATCGATCCGCTGGGCGGCATCAACACCTTGTGGCCACTGTTCGGTATCTCCAACCAGATGCTGGCGGGTATCGCCCTGATGCTCGGCACCGTGGTGTTGATCAAGATGAAGCGTCAGCGCTACATGTGGGTCACCCTGCTGCCTGCGGTATGGCTGCTGATCTGCACCACCACTGCTGGCTTGATCAAGCTGTTCGACCCGAACCCGGCAGTTGGCTTCCTGGCCCTGGCCAACAAGTACAGCGTGGCGCTGGATGCCGGTCAGGTGCTGGCGCCGGCCAAGGACATCGGCCAGATGCAGCACGTGATCTTCAACGCCTACACCAACGCTGGCCTGACGATCCTGTTCCTGCTGGTGGTCTTCAGCATCCTGTTCTTCGCCCTCAAGGTTGGCTACCGCGCCTTGGGTCACAAGGAGCGCAGCGATAAAGAAACCCCATTCCAGGCCTTGCCTGACGCGTAAACGAGAGGATTGCAGCGATGTTCAACGACCTGGGTCGACTGGGTAAGTACCTGGGGCAGGCTGCCCGCCTGATGGTCGGCATGCCCGACTACGACAACTATGTCGAACACATGCAGGGCAAGCATCCGGACAAGCCGGTGATGAGCTACGAGGAGTTCTTCCGAGAGCGCCAGGAAGCCCGTTACGGTGGCAAGTCAGGGCCTAAGTGCTGTTGAACCAGCGGCAAGCGTGAACCTGTGGGAGCCTGGGTAACCGGCTCCCACTTTCATTTTCGGCTTGAGGAGATTTCTGCGTGCAAGCGCCCATTCCCGTAACTGTCCTGACCGGCTTTCTCGGTGCCGGCAAGACCACCCTGCTCAAGCACATGCTCAAGGCCGAGCATGGCCTGAAGCTGGCGGTGATCGAAAACGAGTTCAGCGAAGCCGGCATCGACAGCCAGTTGCTGGGCGATGAGCCAGTACAGGTCATGACTTTGGCCAATGGCTGCGTGTGCTGCACCATCCACACCGACTTGACCAAGGCCCTGTACCTGCTGCTCGAGCGCCTGGACGCTGGTGAAATCGCCTTTGACCGGCTGGTGATCGAATGCACCGGCCTGGCTGATCCTGCGCCGGTGGCGCAGACCTTCTTCATCGACGAGGAACTGCGCGAGCGCTACATCCTCGACGGCATTATCACCTTGGTCGATGCCGCGCATGCCGAGCTGCACCTGACCCAGGCCATCGCCCAGGCGCAGGTGGGTTTTGCCGATCGTCTACTGCTGAGCAAGACCGATCTGGTCGAGCCGCAGGCGGTGCAAGCACTGCGCGAACGGCTGGCGCGGATCAACGGTCGAGCGGGCATCCGCGTGGTTGAGCATGGCCGCATCGATCTGGCCGAACTGCTCGATGTGCGCGGCTTCAACCTCAATACCGATTTGGGTGTGAGCCTCAAGCCAAGCTTGCGCCCGGTGCTCAAACCGGCCACCCCGGACCGCATCTCGACCTTGGTCCTGCGCACCGAAACCGCGCTGGATATCGACCGCCTCAGCGACTTCATGAACGAGCTGCTGGAAAGCCACGGCAAGCAACTGCTGCGTTATAAAGGCGTGTTGAACATCGCCGGAGAACAGCGCCGACTGGTGTTCCAGGGCGTGCTGAAGCTGTATGGCTTTGACTGGGATACTGAGTGGAAACAAGGGGAAGCGCGGGAGAGCGTGATGGTGTTTATTGGTGATGAGTTGCCAGAGGAGAAGATTCGTTCAGGCTTCGACGCATTGAGCGCGGACTGAAGATGCAGATCGCATCAAGGCTGCCTGGCGCATGCCGGTAAGTTTTGTAACGCACTTCAGGTTCTGCACTTGGCGCAAGCTCAACAAAAAACCGCTACCAGTTACCTGGCAGCGGTTTTTCATACCCGACGATCAGGCCGTCGGATAGGCGCTCTTAGTTGCCGTAAACCGGCAGCTTCTTGCAGATAGCCTTGACCTTCTCACGCACGGCGTCGATCACCGCTTCGTTGTTCAGGTCGGCGAGGATGTCGCAGATCCAGCCGGCCAGCTCGCGGCACTCGGTTTCCTTGAAGCCACGGGTGGTGACGGCTGGGGTGCCGAAACGCAGGCCCGAAGTGACGAATGGCGAACGTGGGTCGTTCGGCACCGAGTTCTTGTTGACGGTGATGAAGGCTTTGCCCAGTGCGGCATCAGCGTCCTTACCGGAGATTTCCTGCTTGATCAGCGACAGCAGGAACAGGTGGTTTTCAGTACCGCCGGAAACCACGTCGAAACCGCGCTCGATGAACACGCTGGCCATGGCCTGGGCGTTCTTCACCACTTGCTGCTGGTAAGCCTTGAACTCAGGCTGCAGGGCTTCCTTGAAGCAGATCGCCTTGGCTGCGATGACGTGCTCCAGCGGGCCACCTTGGGCGCCTGGGAATACTGCCGAGTTGAGCTTCTTCTCGATGTCGGCGTTGGCACGGGCCAGGATCAGGCCGCCACGTGGACCGCGCAGGGTCTTGTGGGTGGTGGTGGTGACCACGTCGGCGAATGGCACTGGGTTCGGGTAGACGCCAGCGGCGACCAGACCGGCGACGTGAGCCATGTCGACGAACAGGTAGGCACCGACCTTGTCGGCGATTGCGCGGAAGCGTGGGAAGTCCAGCACCTGCGAGTAGGCAGAGAAGCCAGCAACGATCATCTTCGGCTTGTGCTCGACAGCCAGACGCTCGACTTCGTCGTAGTCGATCAGGCCGTTGCCGTCGATACCGTACTGGATGGCGTTGTACAGCTTGCCGGAGGACGAAACGCTGGCGCCGTGGGTCAGGTGACCGCCGTGGGCCAGGCTCATGCCCAGGATGGTGTCACCGGCCGACAGCAGGGCCAGGTAGACCGCGGCGTTGGCCTGGGAACCGGCGTGTGGCTGGACGTTGGCGTAGTCGGCGCCGAACAGTTCTTTGGCGCGGTCGATGGCCAGTTGCTCGACCACGTCGACGTACTCGCAACCACCGTAGTAGCGCTTGCCTGGGTAGCCTTCGGCGTACTTGTTGGTCAGTACCGAACCCTGGGCTTCCATGACAGCTGGGCTTGTGTAGTTTTCCGAAGCGATCAGCTCGATATGCTCTTCCTGACGCTGAGCTTCTTGCTCCATGGCGGCAAACAGATCGGCGTCGTACTTGGCAATGGTCAAATCACGGCTGAACATGGCGGTCCTCAAGGATCGGGGCAGAATTGGGTGTGCATTCTAACCGATTGATTCGCCCCTGGCATATGAAGTGGCGTCATGTCGCGGACCAATGGAGTTCATGTGGCATGCCGCGGCCCATCTGGGCTGGCTGGGATTTTCAGTTGACTCTCAGGTCCGTTTTTAAAAGCCGGTGCAGATGAGCAGAATTCGCCTCACTGGAACATGAACAGCGTCTCGTTACTGAACTGCGCCTCGAACTGATTGGCCGGCATCGGCCGGCCGAACAGGTAGCCCTGTACCTCGTCGCAGCCATGTTCGCGGAGGAACTCCAACTGCTCATGGGTCTCCACGCCTTCGGCGATCACTGCCAGGTTGAGGCTGTGAGCCATGGCGATGATAGCGCGGGCGATCTGCGCGTCCTGTTCGCCTTCAGGCAACCCATCGACGAAGGTGCGGTCGATCTTCAGCACGTCGATGGGGAACTGCTTGAGGTAGTTGAGTGACGAGTAGCCGGTGCCGAAGTCGTCGACCGCGATGCTCAGCCCCAGCATTTTCAGGCTGTCGAGGATCTGCATCGCCTCATGCACTTCGCGCATCAGGATACTTTCGGTCAGTTCAAGCTCCAGGCACGCCGGCGGCAGGCCGGTTTCTTCAAGGATGGTGGCGATCCGCGTGCCAAGCTGACCATCGGAGAACTGCCGCGCCGAGATGTTCACCGAGACCTTGGGCACCCGTACCTTGGCCTGGTGCCAGGCCTTGAGCTGGCGGCTGGCCTCGCGCAGTACCCAATCGCCAACGTCGACCACCAGGCCGAGCTCTTCGATCACCGGGATGAAGTCCCCCGGCGGCACCAGGCCGCGCCGCGGATGCCGCCAGCGCAGCAGCGCCTCGGCGCCGGTCAGGCGTTTGCCATCACCGCTGAACTGCGGCTGGTAATAAAGGATGAACTCGTTCTGCTCCAGGGCATGGCGCAGGTCGCTCTCCAGCTCCAGGCGCTCCAGGGCGCTGGCGTTCATCTCGGTCTGGTAGAACTGGAAGTTGTTCTTGCCGCGCTCCTTGGCGTGGTACATGGCGGTGTCGGCGTTCTTCATCAGCTGGCTGAGCTCGCTGCCATCCTGCGGGCTCAGTGCGATGCCGATGCTGGCAGTGACGAAGAACTCGCGGTTCTCCAGGACGAAAGGCCGCACCAGGCTGCCGAGGATATTCTCGGCCACATGGATGGCGCGGTTCAACGCCTGCTCGCGCGAAGCCTTGGGTTGCAGCAGCAGAGTGAATTCGTCGCCGCCCATGCGCGCCACGGTGTCATCGTTATCGACGCACTCAAGCAGACGCTGGGCCATGTCCTTGAGCATGCGATCGCCTGCGGCATGGCCGAGCGAGTCGTTGATCGGCTTGAACCGGTCAAGGTCGAGGAACATCAGCACCACCCAGGATTTTTGCCGTTCGGCTTGCTGCAGGGCGGTATACAGCCGGTCCTGGAACAGCGTGCGATTGGGCAAGTGGGTCAGGGCGTCGTAGTACGCCAGGCGGTGGATGCGTTGTTCGCTGGCCTTGCGCTCACTGATGTCGGTGAAGAAGCACACGTAGCTGGCCAGGTCGCCCTCATCGTCGAGCACAGCGGTAATCCCGACCCAGGCCGGATAATGCTCGCCATCGCGACGCTTGAGCCACACCTCGCCCTCCCAGCTGCCACGCTGGTGCAGCTGCTTGAGGATATAGCCCAGGTGCGCATCCTGTTGCTCTTCGACGGTGAGCATGCCCGGCAGTTGGTCGAGCACCTCATCGACCGCATAGCCACTGACCCGGCTGAACGCTTCGTTGGCCTGGACGATATAGCCGGCAGGGTCAGTGATGAGGATGGCCGAGGTCGAGTGCTCGAATACCGTGGCAGCCATGCGCAGGTCTTTTTCGGCTCGGCGCTGTTGGCTGATGTCACGGCCCACGCCGAGAACGCCTTCGAAGCGCTCGTGCTCATCCCACACCAGCACCAGGCGCAGTTCGATAGGGATCTTGCGGCCATCGGCGCGCAAGCAGTCGAATACAAACAGCTGGGTGGGCAGTTCGCGGCGCAGTTTGGCCAGCTGCTCAGGGTCATCAAGGACCTTGCTGACCCGCTCCATCAGGCTATAGATGCCCGTCAGTTGAGCTGGATTGGCGACGATCGATTGCCAGCCGTTGTCGAAGATCCAGTCGGCCTGATAACCCAGTACCGCCAGCACCGAGGGGCTGACGTAGTTGAGCTGCAGGTTGTTGTCGGTAGAGAAGATCACGTCGCTGATGCTTTCGGCGAGCATACGGTAGCGCTGCTCGCTGTCACGCAACGACTCGCTGGCCTCGATCTGCACCGTGACATCCTTGCCTACGCCGATGATGCGGGTGACCTGGTCATCGCTGTCGCGGGTCAGCACCTGCTCGCGGATGTCGTAGCAGCGCCAGTTGCCATCCCGGTGGCGGAAGCGCAGCTGGCAGTGCAGCGATTGGCTGTGCCCGCTGTCGCGCTGTAGCTGGCGCAGCTCGCGATAATGCGCGGCGTCTTCGGGGTGAAGCAGCAGCTCCCAGAAGCGGTCGCCCATCTGCGCCAGTTCGGCGCGGTCGTAGCCCAGGGTCTGGCCCAGGTGGCGGTTGCTGAAGATCATCCGCTGGCTGGCAACGTCCTGCACATAGAGCTGGTCGGGCACGGTGCGCACAACGTCCGACCAGAAGCTCTCGCGCTCGAGCAACGACAGCTCGACCTGCTTGCGGCTGGTGATGTCGCTGATACTGAGGATCACCGCCTGGTAGTCGCGGCGTTGCAATGGCAGGCGCGACATCAGCCACAGGTGCAGCTCGCCGCCCAGGGGGGCGGGCAGGCGCACTTCCAGTTCGAGCAGCATGCGCTGCTCGATCAACGCATCGATCAGTTGCATGCCAACGCTTTCACGGCCATCACCGGTACCTTCGATCAGCCGCTGCCAGGCGCCCTCGTTGCACTGAACATTGAGCAGTTGGCGGGCGACTTCATTGATCTCGGTGATCTTCAGTTCTTGCAGCAACGAGCGGCGCAAGCCAGGGTCGAGCGCCAGGCTTTGCTTGAGGGCGGCATGATTGCGCAGGTGATAGCGGTCGAGTTGTCCGGGCAGGCTGGACAAGTCCAGCACGCACAAGGCCACGCCCGTGCCATCGAAGATCTCCTGATAGCGTCGTCGATCTTCCTGCAAGGCGCGCTGACGACGGCGCATGTTGATCAGCGCGAGCAACGGCAGCAGCGCGCAGATCAGCACCAGCAGGCATTTGCCGATCAATGCGGGCAGTAATTTCTGCTGCGCCTGGCCGACGTCATACAGACCGCGCAGTTGCCAGGTGCTGTTATCGATGAATGCCAGCATCACACTTTGTAGCGGCTGGTCACTGACCGGGGTAGGCCCATGGCGTTCGAGCACTTCGCCACTGCGGCTGTTTTCCAGCAGCCAGAGTGGGTGATCGGGGCCGTCCAGGTGCGCCGTCAGTTGCAGGTAGTAATCTGCCGACAGGCGCAGTAGCCAGTAGCCGCGGCCCTGTTCGGCAGGTTGGCGCAGCAGCAGATAGATCAAGCTGTTGTCGGGCGAATTGGTGAAGAAGTAGCTGCGTCCTTGATTGAGTTGGAGTAGCTCGTCAATCATCTGGCGGTCGGGACTGCCCTCGAAGCTGTCGCTCAGAATCCGTCCACTGCTGTCCAACCAGGCTACATGGCGCAGGCCAGGCAGGCGCCCTTGCAAGGTTGCGCGCAGCGCTGGCAGCGCTTCGGGCGTCGGCGGTTTGACATAGGGCTGCACCAGGTTCACCGCCTGCTGCGCTTTGAGTGCCATGTTCAGGTTCAGGTGATCGGCCAGTTCAGCGCTCGCTATCAGGCTGTGTTGGCGCAGATCGGCCTGGGTATGGCGGAACTGGGCGAACAGCTGCCACAGCAGCAGGCCCAGTAAAACCAGCGCCAGCAAGGCCAGGGTGCCCTTGAGTGAGCCACGCAGGGAGGCGGTCCCGGCAGGGGGGGCAGGGCGCAAGATTGACGGTTGGTTGAGATTGGTCAAGCGGTGGTCCTGCGATTGGGCTGGCGATGGCAGGGACGGTACATGCATGGGCCGTGCCTGTGCCTGAGCACGGCGCGCACTATAAATCTGTAGACATGGAGCCGGCTAGCATGCCTGCAAATATGGCAAAGTGCCAGTGTGTAGTCGGGTTGCCGACGGTCGTGATTGGCTGGGGCTGGTCGGCAAGTCCCTGCAACCTGTGCGAGAATGCCGGCCGCTTCATTGTCAACGCTTCTGGAGATGTACGGTTTTGGTTACCCACTATTCCACCAATGGCCTCGATTCCGCCTGCGGGCGCAGCAGTCAGACCCTGGTCAGCACTGTCGTGGCCGATGACGTATCTTGCAAGTCCTGCCAGCGCACGCTGAGCAAAGCGGATGCCGCTGCCGCTACTGTGCGCAAGAGCCCGTCGTTGGCTGAACTGCGTAAGTCGGCGAAGACGGTTGCCGAGCCTGTCGCTGTTGCTGGCGCCGCTGCTGGCGCACCTGTGGCCAAGCCGGCCGCCGCCAAGCCTGTCAGCAAGCCTGTGGTTCAGCCTGTCAGCAAACCCGCGGCGACGCCTGGCTACAATGCCAAGGCTGCGTGGGCTGCGCGTCTGGCCGAGCAGGCCGGCAATCGCCTGCCGCGTGGCGTGCAAGCACGTCGCGGTTGAGTAACGTCAGGGGCTGCTTTGCAGCCCTTCGCGGGCAAGCCCGCTCCCACAGGCTCCGCGTCGCTCTTGAGGCAAACGCAATCCCTGTGGGAGCGGGCTTGCCCGCGAAGGGCCGCAAAGCGGCCCCAATCCAGACGCGGCTAATCTGGGCAGTCCAAACATCACCTTGCCGATCAGCCTAGCTCCGGTCCGCCATCCGGCCATCTGTATAACGTCACGACTTGGCGTAGAATGGTCGACTTTGTTCAATGACACCCCGTAAACACATCCCCCTGGCATCAGCCAGGTCGTACGTCGATGTCTTTACCTATCTGATAGAGGGCTTGGTTTTGGCTCAATACGTCTACACCATGCATCGGCTGAGCAAGGTCGTGCCGCCGAAGCGGGAAATCCTGAAGAACATTTCCCTGTCGTTCTTCCCTGGCGCCAAGATTGGCGTGCTCGGCCTCAACGGCTCGGGTAAATCGACCTTGCTGAAAATCATGGCCGGCGTCGACAAAGAGTTCGACGGCGAAGCCCGGCCAATGCCGGAGCTCAATGTCGGCTACCTGCCGCAGGAGCCGCAGCTGGACCCTACCAAGACCGTGCGTGAAGTGGTCGAGGAAGCGGTCAGCGTGATCAAGGACGCCCAAGCGCGTCTGGATGAGGTCTACGCCGCCTACGCTGACCCGGATGCCGACTTCGACAAGCTGGCTGCCGAACAGGCCAAGCTCGAGGCGATCCTGCAGGCTGCCGACGGCCATAACCTGGAGCGCCAGCTGGAAGTCGCCGCCGACGCCCTGCGCCTGCCGGCCTGGGACGCCAAGGTCGAGCATCTGTCCGGTGGTGAAAAGCGCCGTGTGGCCCTGTGCCGCCTGCTGCTGTCGGCCCCTGACATGCTCCTGCTCGACGAACCAACCAACCACCTGGACGCCGATTCTGTGGCCTGGCTGGAGCGCTTCCTGCACGACTTCCCGGGCACCGTGGTGGCGATTACCCACGACCGCTACTTCCTCGACAACGTCGCCGGCTGGATCCTCGAACTGGACCGTGGTGCGGGTATCCCATACGAAGGCAACTACTCGGGCTGGCTGGAGGCCAAGTCGGATCGTCTGGCGCAGGAATCCAAGCAGCAGAGCGCCCACGAGAAGGCCATGAAGGAAGAGCTGGAGTGGGTGCGCAAAGGCGCCAAGGCTCGTCAGTCGAAATCCAAGGCCCGTCTGGCTCGCTTCGAAGAAATGCAGTCGCAGGAATTCCAGAAGCGCAGCGAGACCAACGAGATCTACATCCCGGCCGGTCCGCGCCTGGGCGACAAGGTCATCGAGTTCAAGAACGTCACCAAGGGCTACGGCGATCGCGTACTGGTCGAGAACCTCTCGTTCGCCATGCCTAAAGGCGCCATCGTGGGTGTGATCGGTGGTAACGGTGCCGGTAAATCGACCCTGTTCCGCATGCTGATGGGCAAGGAGCAGCCAGATTCGGGCAGCATCGAGATCGGTGAAACCGTGCAGTTGGCCTGTGTCGACCAGAGCCGCGAAGATCTTGACGGCAACAAGACCGTGTTCCAGCAGATCTCCGACGGTTCCGACCAGATCCGCATCGGCAACTACGAGATCCCGGCGCGCACCTACGTTGGCCGCTTCAACTTCAAGGGCGGCGACCAGCAGAAGTTCGTCAAGGACCTCTCCGGTGGTGAGCGTGGCCGTCTGCACCTGGCCCTGACCCTGAAGGAGGGCGGTAACGTCCTGCTGCTCGACGAACCGTCCAACGACCTCGACGTCGAAACCCTGCGTTCGCTGGAGGAAGCCCTGCTGGACTTCCCGGGCGCCGCCATCGTGATTTCTCACGATCGCTGGTTCCTGGACCGTGTGGCTACCCACATCCTGGCATACGAAGACGACTCGAACGTGGTGTTCTTCGAAGGTAACTACACCGAGTACGAAGCCGATCGCAAGAAGCGCCTGGGCGATGCTGCTGCCCAGCCGCATCGGGTACGGCACAAGAAGCTGGCGCAGTAAGCCGGTTTTAGTTGCACAAAAATGGGGCCCTTCGGGGCCCCATTTTTGTGCCTGTTGCAAGCGCTGCGTTGGAGCGGGGGTTGGCCTGCGATTGCGCTTTAAGGACTACGTGGTCGTTAGTTTCGCTGCTATCGCGGGGCAAGCCCGCTCCCACGATGGTGTCTGTGGTTTTGTATACACTTATATAAAACGCACCAAATAATTTCATAAAAACGACATTTCGCCCTGTTCCAGTGCGATTGCTTCTTGGTAAAGTCGGGAAAAAACCAATAAGTCCAATCCTCTCTTGGTGAGATGTCTAGCATGATCGAATCCGTCGACGACTTCCTCGCGCGTCTGCAACAACGCGACCCTGCCCAACCCGAATTCCACCAGGCCGTGGAAGAGGTCCTGCGCAGTCTGTGGCCTTTCCTCGAAGCCAACCCGCATTACCTGCAAGCCGGTATTCTCGAGCGCATCGTCGAGCCGGAGCGCGCCATCCTGTTCCGCGTGTCCTGGGTCGATGACCAGGGCAAGGTCCAGGTCAACCGCGGTTACCGCATCCAGATGAACAGCGCCATCGGCCCGTACAAGGGTGGCCTGCGTTTCCACCGCTCGGTGAACCTCAGCGTGCTGAAGTTCCTGGCCTTCGAGCAGACCTTCAAGAACTCCCTGACCTCGTTGCCCATGGGCGGCGGCAAGGGTGGTTCGGACTTCGATCCGAAGGGCAAGAGCGATGCCGAAGTGATGCGCTTCTGCCAGGCGTTCATGAGCGAACTGTACCGCCACATCGGTGCCGACCTGGACGTACCTGCTGGCGATATCGGCGTGGGTGCGCGCGAAATCGGCTTCATGTTCGGCCAATACAAGCGCCTGGCCAACCAGTTCACCTCGGTGCTGACCGGCAAGGGCATGACCTACGGCGGCAGCCTGATTCGTCCAGAAGCCACCGGTTACGGCTGCGTGTACTTCGCCGAAGAAATGCTCAAGCGCCAAGGCCTGCGCATCGACGGTCGCCGAGTCGCCATCTCCGGTTCGGGTAACGTCGCTCAGTACGCTGCACGCAAGGTCATGGACCTGGGCGGCAAGGTCATCTCGCTGTCCGACTCCGAAGGCACCCTGTTCTGCGAAGCCGGCCTGAGCGATGCGCAGTGGGATGCTTTGATGGAGCTGAAAAACGTCAAGCGCGGGCGCATCAGCGAGCTGGCTGATCAATTCGGCTTGGAGTTCCGCAAGGGCCAGACCCCGTGGACCCTGGCCTGCGACATCGCCCTGCCGTGCGCGACGCAGAACGAACTGAACGCCGAGGACGCCCATACCCTGCTGCGCAATGGCTGCATCTGCGTGGCCGAAGGCGCCAACATGCCGACCACCCTCGACGCTGTGGATATCTTCATCGAGGCGGGCATCCTCTACGCCCCGGGCAAGGCTTCCAACGCCGGTGGAGTGGCCGTCAGTGGCCTGGAAATGTCGCAGAACGCCATGCGCCTGCTGTGGACCGCCGGTGAAGTGGACAGCAAGCTGCACAACATCATGCAGTCGATCCACCATGCATGCGTGCATTACGGCGAAGAGGCCGATGGCAAGGTCAACTACGTCAAGGGCGCGAACATCGCGGGCTTCGTTAAAGTGGCCGATGCGATGCTGGCGCAGGGTGTGGTTTAACACGCGATTGCGGGACGGCCTCCAGGCGCATGCCTGGGGGCTTTGATTACTTGCGCCGATAGGCTCGTGCCGCGCCCTGATCCTTTTCCTGCTGCCACTCCCGATCACGCTCATCCCAGAAGCGTTCGCGATAGTCGCGCAAATCTTCGCTGCTCTGCATTGCCTGGCACTGCCGGAAGCCATCATCCCAGCCGCTTTCATACTGGCGGTTGTGCAGATAGCGGGGCACATCCTTGCGAAAATCTCCGACCATCAACCCGGCAGCCTGACGGCCGCTGCTGCAGCCATCCTGGAAACCATCGGCATAAGCCGGTGGATAGCCTTGGTTGACCATTTGCTCATGGGTCGACTGGCAACCTGCAAGCAGCAACGCTATCGACAAACCGAGCCAGCACCGCGACATATCCACAACCTCCGAGCAATGTGGAAAGTCTAGGGGCTGGTTTGTCGTGATGCTGTCAAAACGCCGTTAATGCAGCATTGTGGCCTACGCCAACCCGTGGCGGACCGGGCTTGCCCCGCGATGGCGCCAACTCAGTAGTGATACCACTTGAGCTCCAGCATCACCTCGTTCTGCGCTGAAGCCAAATGGCTGAACTCGCGCTTGGCACTCAACCGCAGCCCCAGGTCTGGGCTGATTTCCCACTGCTGATTCAGACTCACACTGCGTCGAACCTCACCATTGGTGAAGTAGTCGCCCTTGGCCTCCAGGGTCAGGTTGCCCAGGCCATTGCGCCACAGCAGCCCCCCATTGAAGCCTGCAGCCGGTGAGATGAATTCGGCGAAGTCGTTGTGATGCTCGACCCGCACCGTACCCAGGGCAAAGCCGAGCAAGCCATCGGCCAATTGCCATGTCCCGCCAGCGCCACCGTTGACGTGACTCACCAGCACTTCGTCATCATGTTTGCCCGGCACCCGCTCAAGCCCCCCGGCCACCTGCCAAGACAGTGGCTTGAGCAGCTCGTTACGCGGTGTCAGCGAGCGAATGGTCGCCAGGTCCAGGCGCTGTACCTGCCAGTCGTTGCCTTCGTATTGGCGCAGCTTGAGCTGAAGAATCTCGATCTGCGCACCCAGCGGGAAGCCGTAGGCGTTGTCGTTGAGGTCGTGATAGGCCATGCGCAAGCCGTACTCGGCATAGGCACGGTCGTCACGGCTGCCCACGCCCAGTTGCCAGGTGCGCGACTGGTGGCCGTTCTCTGGCAGTCCAGGGCGCTCGATCTGCAGCGGCGGCGGTGGGTTGCGGTTGATCGCCCGCAGCAGCTCGAAGCTACGTTTGGCCTGGCCTGGATCGCGCTCCTGGCCGTTGGCACGGTAGCGCTCCAGGCGATACGCCGCGTCCTGCACCAGCGCTTGGCGCTGACGGGGCAGGGCGGTGAAGTCGGGGTTTTGCAGGTGTGCGGTGTCGGCACTTAGCGCCAGCACCTGTTGTTTCTCCTGATGATCGAGCGCATCTGCCCGCGCCAGCAATTCGCGCTCACGCGAGGGGCGGTAGCGCACACCGGAGACCAGCCCCGACTGCTTGACTGCCTTGACCGTATCGGTCGGGATCGCCGTGAGCGGGAACTGCGAAGTCAGGTCCAGCCCTGGTCGGGCTACCTGCAACAACTCCAGTAGGCGATAGGAGCAGTTTTCGTCGAAGAAGAAGTAATCGAACTGGATCTGCTTGAGCTCCCAGACATGCTCGACCATGCGCCCGGTTTCTTGTGGGGTCAGGTCCAGCTGGTACTCCCACAGGTCGCGGTTTTCCAGGCTGCGGTATTCGGACAATTTTTCCTGGTAGGGCATCAGCGCGAACAACCCGGGATAGCCGCCCATCAGCCCTTTCCAGGCATACAGGATGCTGTTGTCGCTGCCTTCGATATAGGCGCCGAAGTTGATCGCGTAGCTCAACAGGGTGGTGTCGTCATCGCGGGTCTTGGCCTGGTCGATGCGCAGCAGGGTGTGGCCGAACATCGACGACGGGCTGTTCAAGTAGGCTGCCGGGAATATCAACACCGCGCTATGCGGGTCGACCGACTGGTACCACTGGCGATACTCCTGGCAATCGGGCTGCGGCAGGTCTTTGAGGTCAAGCTGCTCGCGCAGCCAGCGGGTGCGCGCCGGGAACACGCACTGGGCGTGTTTATCGCCAAGGCTGGCCGGCGCATACAACGCCTGCACGGTGGCCGCCAGCTCACGATCGGGGTGGTGGCCGCCATCCTCGGCAAGGAAGAAGTTTTTATCGTCGACATAGCTGCGCCAGCCGCCAAGCTTGCCGGTCTCATAGTGACCAAGGGCGATCCAGTAGGGCGTCGCCGCCAGCTGTTGCAAGCGTGCCGGGTCAACCTGGGGCGCAGCGTGAAGCTCGGCGCTGGCAAGCAGCGTCAAAAGGGCAAGGCGTTTGAGCATGTCGGGCAACTACGTCTGAATGATGCCGATGGTGGAATGCCAAACCCGCCCCGAAACCGGGGCGGGAAGGGCCGGACTCAAGCCTCGGTGGCGTACTTGGCCAGTTGTGGGTCGCTCTTGAGCACGGCAAGGGTGTTGCTGTGCACGGTTTCGGCGGTGACATCGGCGCTGGAGAAGATCTCGCCGAAGTGCTGGTGGGTGACCGCGGCAAAGTGCGCACGGTCTTCAGGCGCTACACCGAGGACCACAGCATAGGTGGTCAAGGCTTCGCCCTGGCCCTGGGCCATGTCTTCGGAAAGCTCGTTCATCATGCCGTTCATGGCGAACCAGGACTTGCCGCCGTAGGTCAGCGAAGCCTTGGTCGAACAGCCGTTGGTGCCGGAAGTCATACCGAACGTGGCGTTGCCGGATGTGCCGTTGGTGGTGGAAGCCAGGAAGTGGGCGGGAGTGCCGCGCTGGCCTTCGAACAGCATGTTGCCCCAGCCGCAATTCGGGCCGCCTGGCGCTTCGGCCATGGCGTTAAGCGAGACGACGGTGAACAGGGTACCCAGAAGAATCCGTTTCATAGCTTTGTTCTCTTTCTCAGTAGACGTACCAATGGTCAGGGGTTCTGGCAACGCCGTTGCCAGGTCGGGAAAGCAAACCGCCAACCCGCGCAAGGTTGGAGTTTAGGCATGATCCAAAGGTTGCGTAGCTTATTGCGAAAAATTGCATCGCTAATCGCCGTATCCTTGCTGCGACATAAAGTCCCAGTGAGCCTTGCAAGGCGCGGGCAGGCAGCGCCAGAATGCCTCCATCGCCCCGCCGAAGTAAGGAAACCCAATGCCCGATCCTGTCGCTGCGCGCCTGCGTCTTGCGCCTGAAGCCCTGACCCGGCGTTTTTCTCCTGAGCAGTTTGCTTTCACTCATACCGACGATCTGGAGCCGTTTCGTGGAGTCCTGGGCCAGGAGCGTGCTGTCGAGGCCCTGCAATTCGGTGTGGCCATGCCGCGCCCTGGTTACAACGTGTATGTGATGGGCGAGCCGGGCACCGGCCGCTTCTCGTTCGTCAAGCGCTACCTCAAGGCTGAGGGCAAGCGCCAGCAGACCCCGGCTGACTGGGTCTACGTCAATAACTTCGAAGACTCGCGCGAACCCCGCGCGCTGGAGTTGCCGTCGGGCACCGCCAGCGAATTCATCAGCGACATGGGCGGTCTGATCGACAACTTGTTGGCGACCTTCCCGGCCGTGTTCGAACACCCGTCCTACCAGCAGAAGAAAGGCGCCATCGACCGCGCCTTCAACCAACGCTATGACCGCGCCCTGGATGTGATCGAACGGGCGTCGCTGGAAAAAGACGTGGCGCTCTATCGCGATGCCAGCAACGTCGCCTTCACCCCGATGAGCGAGGGCAAGGCGCTGGATGAGGCCGAGTTCGCCCAGCTGCCGGAGGAGGTGCGCGAGCGTTTCCACGAGGATATCGCCGAGCTTGAAGAGCGCCTCAACGAGGAGCTCTCCAGCCTGCCGCAGTGGAAACGTGAGTCGAACAATCAGCTGCGCCAGCTCAACGAAGAAACCATCACCCTGGCGCTGCAGCCCCTGTTGGCCCCGCTGTCGGAGAAGTACGCCGAGAACGCGGCCGTCTGCGCCTACCTGCAATCGGTGCAACTGAACCTGCTGCGCACGGTGGTCGAGCAGTTGGTCGATGACAGCAAGACCGACGCCGTGGCGCGCAAGATGCTCGAGGAGCAGTACGCGCCGAGCCTGGTGGTCGGCCATCACATCAGCGGCGGCGCGCCGGTGGTGTTCGAGCCACACCCGACCTACGACAACCTGTTCGGGCGGATCGAATACAGCACCGACCAAGGCGCGCTGTACACCTCCTATCGCCAACTGCGTCCGGGTGCACTGCACCGAGCCAATGGTGGTTTCCTGATCCTTGAAGCCGAGAAGATGCTCGGCGAGCCCTTCGTCTGGGATGGCCTCAAGCGCGCCTTGCAATCGCGCAAGCTGAAAATGGAGTCGCCGCTGGGCGAGCTGGGCCGGGTGGCCACGGTGAGCCTGACGCCGCAGGTGATCCCGCTCAACGTCAAGCTGATCATCATCGGCTCGCGTCAGCTGTACTACGCCTTGCAGGATCACGACCCAGACTTCCAGGAGATGTTCCGGGTGCTGGTCGACTTCGACGAAGACATGCCGATGGTCGACGAGAACCTGGAGCAGTTCGCCCAGTTGTTGCGCACCCGCACCAACGAGGAGGGGATGGCGCCGCTGACCAGCGATGCGGTGGCGCGCCTGGCCACCTACAGCGCACGCTTGGCGGAGAATCAGTCGCGGCTGTCGGCGCGCATCGGTGACCTGTTCCAACTGGTCAGCGAAGCCGACTTCATTCGCCAGCTGGCCAATGACGAGATGACCGACGCCGGGCATATCGAACGCGCCCTCAAGGCCAAGGCCACCCGTACCGGGCGGGTCTCGCAGCGAGTGCTCGACGACATGCTTGCCGGGATCATCCTGATCGACACCGAAGGGGCAGCGATCGGCAAGTGCAACGGCTTGACCGTGCTTGAAGTGGGCGATTCGGCGTTCGGTATGCCGGCGCGGATTTCCGCCACGGTATACCCGGGCGGCAGTGGCATCGTCGACATCGAGCGTGAGGTCAACCTGGGCCAACCGATCCACTCCAAAGGGGTGATGATTCTCACCGGCTACCTGGGCAGTCGCTACGCCCAGGAATTCCCCCTGGCGATTTCGGCGAGCATCGCCCTGGAGCAGTCCTACGGCTATGTCGACGGCGACAGTGCTTCGCTGGGTGAAGCCTGCACGTTGATCTCTGCGCTGTCGCGCACGCCACTCAAGCAGTGCTTCGCCATCACCGGCTCGATCAACCAGTTTGGCGAAGTGCAGGCGGTCGGCGGGGTCAACGAGAAGATCGAGGGCTTCTTCCGCCTGTGCGAGGCGCGTGGCCTGACCGGTGAGCAAGGGGTGATCATTCCCCGCGCCAACGTCGCCACCCTGATGCTCGATGAGCGCGTGCTGCAAGCGGTGGAGTCGGGGCTGTTCAATGTCTATGCGGTGAGCCAGGCCGATGAAGCGCTGAGCCTGTTGGTCGGCGAAGAGGCCGGTACGCCGGATGACAAGGGCGAATTCCCCGAAGGCAGTGTCAACGCGCGGGTGGTCGAGCGGCTCAGCGAGATCGCCGAGATGATCAGCGAAGAAGACATCAAGGACGCAGAAAAGGAGCGTTTGGAGGAGATGGTGGCCCAGGCTAAGCCTGCGTAAGTCAATAAATCGGCGCTGGCGGCCATGTGCTACCGTTCAGCGCCGGTTTTCCATCTTTTTGCGGCTTTCTTCTATGCTGGAACTTAAGGATGGCTACAGCGTTCAGGATGGAAACAGCCTGGTGATCGAAGGCTGAACTGGGCTTTTCAGAGGGGACGCGGCCATGCGCAACCTCAGCCTCACCCGCCAGTGCCTGGGCCTGGTGACCCGCATCGAATGCAGCATCCGTCCGCTTGCCGGCGACAATGGCATGTGGACGTTGCTGTTCGCCGCCGGCATGGCCGGCGAACAACCCTCGGCAATCAAGGCCCAGGGGCCCTTCCATGGGCCATTGGTGGCTGAGTCCGTGCTCAACGCCATCGTCGACAGCCTCACCTTGCATGGATACC
This sequence comes from Pseudomonas sp. NPDC088890, assembly GCF_044900155.1. NCBI lineage: Bacteria > Pseudomonadati > Pseudomonadota > Gammaproteobacteria > Pseudomonadales > Pseudomonadaceae > Pseudomonas > Pseudomonas sp. NPDC088890. The sequence continues at coordinate 66,650 of NZ_JBJDNG010000006.1, forward strand.
AGGTGGCCGAGGATCCGCAGATCTGGTGTCTGCACTTGCAGGCGCAGCTGCGCAAGATCAACGGCGAGCGCTGTCGAAATCTTGGGGATTATCAATTCCACCCAGAAACCTGATACACCGGGTTGGCCTTTTCGCGGGCAAGCCCACTCCCTCAGGCACGGTGCCGCTGTGAAGATGAGCGCTATCCCTGTGGGAGCGGGCTTGCCCGCGAAAAGCCCGACTTGGTTCCCAGGCCTGGCTACTGCGGCAACCCGCCGCAGGCTTTTGCTGTCACAGGTGGCTGGCTATACTCGCCCTCGCTTTCCGCTCACCTGACGAGTCTCTATCCTCCATGGAACGTATCCTCGAAAACGCGATGTACGCCTCGCGTTGGTTGCTTGCCCCTATCTACTTTGGCCTGTCGCTTGGCCTGCTGGCGCTGGCGCTGAAGTTTTTCCAAGAAGTCCTGCACGTCCTGCCTAACGTCTTCGCCCTGAGCGAGGCCGACCTGATCCTGGTGATCCTGTCACTGATCGACATGTCGCTGGTCGGCGGCCTGCTGGTGATGGTGATGATCTCGGGCTACGAGAACTTCGTCTCGCAGCTGGATATCGACGACAGCAAGGAGAAGCTCAACTGGTTGGGCAAGATGGACTCCTCCTCGCTGAAGATGAAGGTTGCCGCCTCGATCGTGGCGATCTCCTCGATCCACCTGCTGCGGGTGTTCATGGATGCCCAGAACATCTCCACCGACAAGCTGATGTGGTACGTGATCATCCACATGACCTTCGTGATCTCGGCGTTCGTCATGGGCTACCTGGACAAGCTGACCAAGCACTGATCGCGCTGCGCGTTGAGGTTGTACAACCGCCCGTCCGTTGTAAAACGGACGGGCGGTTGCGTTTAAACCTTGTGCTTTTGTTTCAGCTGTACAAAAGATGAGCGATCACGCGTGGTTCCCCCAGCGAGGTGCTCCCATGAACCTGCATGAACTGAACGGTGAGGCCAGGGCGGGCCGGGTCGATGAAGTCAACCTGATCGCCATCGAAGGCGGCGACTATCTGCTAGAGGCCCGTGTGCGCGGGCGTGCCCATCCACTGGCCGACAACCGTGGCGAGCGCTTGCGGGTGCGCTCGGTCGAGGATGCGCGGCATTTGCTGCAGGCCATGCCGCTGCTGTCGATGAACCTGATCCATTGGTCGGTGCAGGACGAAATGTGTGGCATGGGCAATCATCCCGAAGAAGACCTCAAGGTGCCGATCTCGCCGCGCTCGGCCTGGTAGCTGATCTGCTGCGCCGCAGTGTGCTAGGCTGCTCGCCCTTTTGATCAAGGGCGCGGCGTCACTGCGCCCTGCAGCGGAGCAAGCTAATGTCCGAACTCAATCTGTCCACCGACGAAACCCGCGTCAGCTACGGCATCGGCCGTCAGCTGGGTGGCCAACTGCGCGACAACCCGCCACCAGGCGTGAGCCTGGAAGCCATCCTGGCTGGCTTGACCGACGCTTTCGCCGGCAAAGAAAGCCGCGTCAGCGAGGCTGACCTGTCGGCTGCCTTCAAGACCATCCGCGACATCATGCAAGCCGAAGCTGCCGCGAAGGCTGAGCTGGCTGCTGCTGCCGGCCTGGAATTCTTGGCTGAAAACGCCAAGCGTGACGGCATCACCACCCTGGCTTCCGGTCTGCAATTCGAAGTGTTGACCGCGGGCGAAGGCGCTAAGCCGACCCGTGAAGACAACGTGCGTACCCACTACCACGGCACCCTGATCGACGGCACCGTGTTCGACAGCTCCTACGAGCGTGGCCAACCGGCTGAATTCCCGGTGGGCGGCGTGATCGCTGGCTGGACCGAAGCCCTGCAGCTGATGAACGCTGGTAGCAAATGGCGCCTGTACGTGCCGAGCGAGTTGGCCTACGGCGCTCAAGGCGTTGGCAGCATCCCGCCGCACAGCGTACTGGTCTTCGACGTCGAGCTGCTCGACGTTCTGTAAGACCTGTTGCGCCCTTTCGCGGGCAAGCCCGCCCCCACAGGATCACCACTGTTCTCAATACCAGTGGGCCCTTGTGGGAGCGGGCTTGCCCGCGAACGAGGGCGCAGCCCTCGCGCTCTGCTATCAGTTCCAGTCTGTCCCCCCAGGGCGCAACGCCCGGGCATAGCAAAACAGAAACAAATTACGCACCAGCTCCTTGAGCACCCCTGGCTCACTCGAATTCAATCCAGTCATATCCAGGTCACCCTGGTCGCGCAATTCATCCAGCGCTTCTTCCTCAAGCACAGCGCACACTTCGCCGGTCTCGCGGTGGAGAATTCTCAGGTAAGGGTGGGGGCGGTCCAGCCAGGCGTCGATCAGATAAGTCATGGCTATTCTCCTTGGAGAGCAATTTCCAATGAGAATAATTCTTATTATCAGAATAGCAAGGGTCTATTGGCGTTTTTTCGCCAATGGTCACTCGATCCTGTTGCAGGATCTGTTGGGGCCACCGGCTGGCAGCCCCGAAGAAGAGCCGATCAGACCTTGCGCACGAACTCGGATTTGAGCTTCATCGCGCCGATGCCGTCGATCTTGCAATCGATGTCATGATCGCCGTCGCACAGACGGATGTTCTTGACCTTGGTGCCGACCTTGACCACCAGCGACGAGCCTTTGACCTTGAGGTCCTTGATTACGGTGACGGTGTCGCCATCTTGCAGGACATTGCCCACCGAATCCTTCTTCACCACGTCATCGCTGGCCGCTTCGGCTTCGCCGTTGGCCGACCACTCGTGGGCGCATTCAGGGCAGATCAGCTGAGCGCCATCCTCGTAGGTGTATTCGGAGTTGCATTTGGGGCAGGGTGGCAAAGTGCTCACTACGGTTCCTCGGACAGACGGGTAAAAACCCACATTATATAAGGTTTTGTCTGGCAAATGTGCGTTGAGCGTGCAAATGCAATCGCGGGGCAAGCCCGCTCCCACGTAGCGAAGGGCATACATGGCAGCGGGCTTGCCCCGCGATGGGGGTTACGCGATATCAGTGGGTACGAGCGACCGCAAACTCACTCAGCTCGACCAGTGCATCGCGGTATTCGCTGGCTGGCAGCACTTCCAGGCAGGCAATGGCACGAGCGACATAGTCGCGGGCCATCTGCGCGGTGTAGTCGAGGGCGCCAGAGGCTTCCACGGCTGCGCGGATCTGCTCCAGATCATCCAGGCCGCCTTTTTGGATCGCCTGGCGCACCAGGGCAGCCTGCTCGGCAGTGCCTTCGCGCATGGTGTAGATCAGCGGCAGGGTCGGCTTGCCCTCGGCCAGATCGTCGCCGACGTTCTTGCCCAGGGTTTGCGAGTCGCCCTTGTAGTCGAGCAGGTCGTCGACCAGCTGGAAGGCCACGCCCAGGTGATCGCCAAAGGTGCGCAGGGCCTCGCGCTGTTCGTTGCTGGCTTGGGCCAGTGCCGCGGCACTGTGAGTCGACGCTTCGAACAGCATCGCGGTCTTGCCGCGGATGACCTCCATGTACACCTCTTCGGTGGTGCTGGCGTCACGTACCCGCGACAGCTGCAGCACTTCACCCTCGGCGATGACCCGGGTGGCCTTGGAGAGGATCTGCATGACCGGCATCGAGCCCAGCTCGACCATCATTTCGAACGAGCGCGAATAGAGGAAGTCACCGACCAGCACGCTCGGCGCGTTGCCCCACAGGGCATTGGCGGTGGAGCGACCACGGCGCATGCCAGACATGTCGACCACGTCGTCATGCAGCAGGGTGGCGGTGTGCAGGAACTCGATGGTCGCGGCGAGCAGGCGCAGGTCGTCGCCTTCGCGGCCCAATGCCTTGCCGCACAGCAGCACCAGCAGGGGGCGCAGGCGCTTGCCACCGGCGGAAGTGATATAGTCGCCGATCTTCGATACCAGCGGCACGCGCGAGGTCAGCTGCTTCTTGATGATCTCGTCGACGGCGCTGAAATCGTCAGCTACCGCGCGGTAGAAGGTTTGGGGTTGCATCGGCTGCTCCATTGGGGTTGCGCGGCATGCTAGGTCGCGGGTCCCGGTGTGTCAAGGCACGGTGCCTGGCGGCCGGGGGCGGGACTTGCAAGGCAATCTTGGGTTGCGTACAATCGCGCACCCTAACTTTCCTGGGCAGCACCTGCCTTACGCAATTGCGCCGGGCCGTTCCAGCCTTGTGCAGCCATGCCAGCCAATACTCATCATATAAAGAGCTGGGTGAGCAGGATTATCGGAGAAATACCATGTCTTACGCAGTAATCGTTACCGGCGGCAAGCAGTACAAAGTCGCTGAAGGTGAATTCCTCAAGATCGAGAAACTGGAAGTCGCTACTGGCGAATCCGTGACTTTCGATCGCGTCCTGCTGGTCGCCAACGGCGACGACGTTACCATCGGCGCTCCAGTCGTTGCTGGTGCCAAGGTCGTTGCTGAAGTCGTTTCGCAAGGCCGTCACGACAAGGTTCGTATCATCAAGTTCCGTCGTCGTAAGCACCACATGAAGCGTATGGGCCACCGCCAGTGGTTCACCGAGATCAAAATCACCGGCATCCAGGCTTAATTTCCTAGATCCCCTGAATTTATTTGGAGAATTGAACCATGGCTCACAAGAAGGCTGGTGGTAGTACTCGTAACGGTCGCGACTCAGAATCGAAACGCCTTGGCGTGAAGATGTATGGCGGCCAGGTCATCAAGGCCGGCAACATCATCGTCCGCCAGCGCGGCACCCAGTTCCACGCCGGCTACGGCGTTGGCATGGGCAAAGATCACACCCTGTTCGCTAAGATCGAAGGCGTGATCAAGTTCGAGAAGAAAGGCGAGTTCAACCGCCGTTACGTGAGCGTCGTCGCGGGCTAATCGCGCTGTCGCTGGAGAAGCCCCGTCATGCGACGGGGCTTTTTCGTTTGTGGTGAGCCTCTTGCAAAGCTGTTTGCCTGGGCTGCCGGCGTTGGTCTCTGCGTATCGGGGTCGCCGCGCTCATTTTTGCAAGAGCCTCATGTTTTTGAGTCATTTCAGCTCGTCACCTGACGAGAGGCGGTTTTTATGAAGTTTGTTGACGAAGTATCGATCCGGGTCAAAGCCGGTGATGGCGGTAACGGTTGCATGAGCTTCCGCCGCGAGAAGTTCATCGAGAACGGTGGCCCCAACGGTGGCGATGGTGGCGACGGTGGCTCGGTGTTCATGGTCGCCGACGAAAACCTCAATACCTTGGTCGACTACCGCTACACCCGTCACCACGAAGCCCAGCGCGGCGCCAACGGCGGCAGCACCGACTGCACCGGCAAGAAAGGTGAAGACCTGATCCTGCGCGTACCGGTCGGCACCACGGTGATCGACGCTTCGACCCAAGAAGTGATCGGCGACCTGATCGCTCCTGGCCAGAAGCTGATGGTCGCCCAAGGCGGCTGGCACGGCCTGGGCAACACCCGTTTCAAGTCCAGCACCAACCGGGCACCGCGCCAGACCACCCCAGGCAAGCCAGGTGATCAGCGTGACCTGAAGCTGGAAATGAAGGTGCTGGCCGACGTCGGCCTGCTCGGTCTGCCCAACGCCGGCAAGAGCACCTTCATCCGCGCAGTTTCGGCCGCCAAGCCGAAAGTCGCCGACTACCCGTTCACCACCCTGGTGCCGAACCTGGGTGTGGTCAGTGTCGACCGCTGGAAGAGCTTCGTCATCGCCGACATCCCGGGCCTGATCGAAGGTGCCTCCGACGGTGCTGGCCTGGGTATCCGCTTCCTCAAGCACCTGGCCCGTACCCGCGTGCTGCTGCACCTGGTCGACCTGGCGCCGCTGGATGAAACCAGCCCGGCCGATGCCGCTGAAGTGATCGTCAACGAGCTGACCAGCTTCAGCCCGTCGCTGGCCCAGCGCGAGCGCTGGCTGGTGTTGAACAAGTCGGACATGATCATGGACGACGAGCGCGACGAGCGCGTCAAGGAAGTGGTCGATCGCCTGCAGTGGGAAGGTCCGGTCTACGTGATCTCGGCCATCTCCAAGCAGGGCACCGAGCAGCTCAGCCGCGACCTGATGCGCTATCTCGAAGACCGCGCCGATCGCCTGGCCAACGACCCGGCCTACGCCCAAGAGCTGGCCGAGCTCGATCAGCGTATCGAAGACGAAGCCCGTGCTCAGTTGCAGGCCCTGGACGATGCCCGCACCCTGCGCCGCACTGGCGTCAAGAGCGTGCATGACATCGGCGACGATGACGACTGGGATGATGATTTCGAGGACGACGAAGACGGTCCGGAAATCATTTACGTGCGCGACTGACCGGTTGCAGTACACTAAACGCCGCTCAAATGAGCGGCGTTTTGGTATCTACAGATTCGACATAGGTTGGAAGAAGATGCGAAGCAAGGTGACGGGCGCGAAGCGCTGGGTCGTGAAGATCGGCAGCGCCCTGCTGACCGCGGATGGCAAGGGCCTGGACCGCGGCGCCATGGGTGTTTGGGTCGAGCAGATGGTGGCCTTGCGCGAAGCAGGCGTGGAACTGGTGCTGGTCTCCTCTGGGGCCGTGGCGGCAGGCATGAGCCAGCTCGGTTGGAGCAAGCGACCGAGCGCGATGAACGAGCTGCAGGCCGCTGCTTCGCTGGGCCAGATGCGCCTGGTGCAGGCTTGGGAGTCGAGCTTCGGCGAGCACGGCAAGCACACCGCGCAGATTCTTCTGACCCACGACGACCTTTCCGACCGCAAGCGTTACCTCAATGCCCGCAGCACCCTGCGCACCCTGGTTGACCTGGGTGTGGTGCCGGTGATCAACGAGAACGACACCGTGGTCACCGACGAGATCCGCTTCGGCGACAACGACACCCTGGCCGCCTTGGTGGCCAACCTGGTGGAAGCCGACTTGCTGGTGATTCTCACCGACCGCGACGGCATGTTCGACGCCGACCCACGCAACAACCCCGATGCCCAGTTGATCTTCGAGGCCCGCGCCGATGATCCGGCACTGGATGCCGTGGCTGGCAGCACGGGTGGTGCACTGGGCCGTGGCGGCATGCAGACCAAGCTGCGCGCTGCGCGCCTGGCGGCGCGTTCCGGCGCCCACACCATCATCGTTGGTGGGCGTATCGAGCGCGTGCTCGATCGGCTCAAGGCCGGCGAGCGCCTGGGCACCTTGCTGTCACCTGAGCGCGGCATGCTCGCGGCGCGCAAGCAGTGGCTGGCTGGCCACTTGCAGACCCGTGGCACCCTGGTGCTCGACGCCGGTGCCGTACAGGCCCTGCGCGGGGCCAACAAGAGCCTGTTGCCGGTCGGTGTGAAAACCGTCCAGGGCAGCTTCCGGCGTGGCGAGATGGTGGTCTGCGTCGGCCCTGATGGCCAGGAGGTCGCGCGCGGCCTCGCCAACTACAGTGCCCTTGAAGCGCAGAAGATCATCGGCCAGCCGTCCGATGCCATCGAAGCCCTGCTCGGGTATAGCGCAGAGCCTGAGCTGGTGCACCGCGATAACCTGGTTCTGGTCTGAGGAAATGACAGTGTTGAAAAGGCTGATTGCCGTGGCGGCGCTGGCGCTGCCGATGGTCGCGAGTGCCGAGGAAGTTGGCCAGGTGTCCACCGTGTTCAAGTTCGTTGGGCCTAATGACCGGATTGTCGTCGAGGCGTTCGACGATCCCAAGGTCGAGGGCGTGACCTGCTACCTGTCGCGGGCCAAGACCGGGGGTTTGAAAGGTGGTTTAGGCTTGGCCGAGGATCGCGCCGAGGCGTCGATTGCTTGCCGTCAGGTTGGGCCGATCAACTTCAAGGGCGAACTCAAGGATGGCGAGGAAGTGTTCAAGGAACGCACCTCGCTGGTGTTCAAGACCATGCAGGTGGTGCGTTTCCTCGACAAGAAGCGCAATACCTTGGTCTATCTGGTGTACAGCGACCGCCTGATCGAAGGCAGCCCGCAAAATGCGGTGACGGCGATTCCGATCGTGCCGTGGGCGCAGTAAGACTGCGTTGAAATGATCGCGGGGCAAGCCCGCTCCCACGATGCCATCCCGCCATGCTGGGTGGGCTTCGTGGGAGCGGGCTTGCCCCGCGAGGGTTCTACGCCCTGATCAGGCCAATTCTTCGGCCTGATCTTCGCGAACGATGGCCTTCACTTCATCGATGCGGCTGATGTACTTCCAGTCCGACTCGTCGATGTAGATACCATTGGGCCCGCTACCCCCTTCCAGATCGATTGCCACCCGCGCCGACACCTGCGGCTTGACGCTCGCCAGAATCGGCACGAAGCCCAGTTGCTGGCTGGTTTCCAGCAGCGCCGCCTGGTTGCGTTCGTCGATGTCTGCCGCCTCGTCGAGGTAGTAGGGCAGGCGAATACGTCCGGCCAGGTCACGGTCCATCAGGTGCAGCAACAAGTACATGTTGGTCAGCGCCTTGATGGTCATGGTGGTGCCGTTGGAGGCGGCGCCGTCGATGTCGGCGTGGATCACCGGCTGGCTGTTGATCTTGGTGATCTCGAACGCCAGTTCGAACAGGTCCTTGAGGCCCAACTGGTTGTGGTTGGCCGCCACCAGTCGCGCCAGGTACTCCTTGGCTTCTTCGTTCTTGTGATCCTGGTCGGCGCTCTGGGTCAGGTCGAACACCGACAGGGTTTCGCCTTCTTCGTACTGGCCGGCGCTGTGGATGATCTGGTCGATGTGCTTGAGCGCTTCCTTGTTCGGCGCCAGCACCACGCGGAAGCTCTCCAGGTTGGACACCTGGCGCTTGTTGATCTCGCGGTTGAACAGGGCCAGCTGGTGCTCGAGGCTGTCGTAGTCGCTGCGGATGTTGCGCAAGGTCCGGGCGATGTCGGTGACCGCGGCGCGGCGGGCCTTGGCCAGGGTCAGGGCTTCTTCGGTGCGGTGCGAATAGGCGTTGATCAGCAGCTGCAGGCGACGCTCCATATCGTCTTCGCTGTCGAACTTGGCCACGCCCTTGAGGCGTACCTGGGCGTACAGCGCCTCGATCTGGTTGTCGACCCGTTGCAGGCCCTGCCAGCTGTCCTGGTAGTCGTTGAGCAGCGGCAGCAGGTTGTCCATCGAGTCGTCCACCGGCTCCATGAACGGCGTGCCGAACGGAAGGTCGGCCGGCAGCAACTGACGACGACGCAGGGCGTCTTCGAGGGTGCGTTGCTTGGCTTCGAGGTCGGCGATTTGCCGGCCCACCAGTTGCAGCTTGGCCGAGAGCTGCTGAACGCGCTCGGTGAAGGCGTCGCTGGAGCGCTTGAGCTCGTCCTGGGCCGCTTCCAGCTGGCTCAGTTGCTCCAGCTTCTCCGGCTCTTCAGCGCTCAGGGTTTCAGTGCGGCGGAAGTCTTCCAGGGCTTTCTGCGCATCCAGTACCTGCTGGTACAGGGCTTCGGTCTGGGCCTTGCTCGCCGAACGGTCGGCGGCTACTGCTTGCTGAGTCCTGAGCTGCTTGAGCTCGCGATCCAGGCGGTCTTTCTGGTCGCGCAGGGCAGCGCGGTCGGCCAGTGCTTGCAACGCTGGCGGATCGATGTGCGACAGGTCGATGGACAGGCCAGGTGCTTCGAAACGCTCGCCCTTGAAGCTATCGAGCACGGCTTCGAGGGATTTCACCCACAGGTCGCTGTCATCCAGTTCGATGCCGCGCTCGCCCAGCGGCAGGCTGAACAGGGCGCCGTTGAACAGGCGCATCAGGCGGTCGACGTCCTGTTGCGAGAACTCTTCGCGCAGGCGGGCGTAGCTGTTGTTGTCGGCGTGGTCGAGCTGCTGCTTGACCGCTTTGACGCGCTTTTCCAGATCGCGCACGCGCTCGTCGAGGTCTTCGGCAGAGAACTGCCGCGACTGGGCCAGGGCGCCGGCCAGCTCATCGTGGGCGTCCTTGGCAGCGAGCAACTGCTGCTCCAGGACCTTGACGTCGGTGACCAGGGCAAAGCGATGCTTGAGCACCGACAGTTCACCCAGCCAGCGCTGGATGCCGGTGATCTCACGCTCCAGGCGCATCAGCTCCTGGGTGCCGCCGCGCTGGTCGTTTTGCAGGCGATCTTGCTCGGCGCGGTAGTGCTCGGACTGGATCACCAGCTCTTCCTTGCGCGCCATGGCGTAGTCCTGCCAGGTGCCCAGCAGGTTGTCGAGCAGCGGCGACAGGCGATGCAGCTTGCCGCGCAGGATATCGCGCTGGGCCACGCCGCCGGCCAGGGCCTCGACCAGTGGCCCGGCAGCGACCAGGGCGTTGTAGTCGCCTTCCATGCGGCGTACGTCGCGGAAGGCTTCTTCGCAGGCGGCGATGTAGTCGACGCTACCCGAGCGCAGGCTGTGCTCGAAGGCATCGAGGAACAGCTGCTTGAGCTTGGCGGCGGTGATCTCGCGCATGTGCAGCAGGTTGATGAACAGGGCGCGGAAGGTTTTCAGGCTCTGTTCGCTGGTCGAGCGTAGCGGGATCAGGGTCAGGTCCAACGGCACCGAGGTGTGGCCGCCCACCAGCAGTCGACGCAGTTCGTCCGGCTTGAGCTCGTAGGCCTTCAGGCCGTTGCGCTCAAGGTTGGTGAACAGCTCTTTCTGGCGCAGGCAGGTGTCGTCTTTCTGGTAGTGGGCCAGGTCCAGCTCGCCCTGGTAGGCGAAGAACTGGTGACCGAAACCGCCGCCTGGGCCGCGGCCGACCACGCCGATCACGTGCGGGCCGTGCGGCAGGTTCAGTTCGCAGAGGATGTAGCTGGTGTCGCTGGCAAAGTAGAAGCGCCGCGACTGCTCCAGGCTGTACTTGCCGAAGCTCATGTCGGACATGCGCGCCAGGATCGGGAACTGCAAGGCGTTGATCGAGGCGGACTTGCCCAGGTTGTTGGCGCCGTAAACCGACAGCGGGTGTTCCAGAGGGAACAGGCCCAGGCTGTAGCCGGCGGTGTTGAGCAATGCGAAGCGGCGGATGCCGTAGCGTTCCTGGCTCATGCGTCAATCTCCTGTTGCTCTTCGCGGATGGCCCGGGCCAGGGCGTCTTCTTCGCTTTCCTCGCCGTCGAACGGGCTGAGGTCGAGCGGGTCGTCGGTGCGCGCCAGCTCCTCGGGGCTCTCTTCTTCGACCAGTACCGGCGTCGGCAGGGGCAGGTCGCTGTGCAGGGTGGCGGCCAGGTCGCGGTCCTGCTGGACCGACAGGCACACATCGAGGAAGCGGTGCATCGGCGGCAGGAAGCGGTAGATACCACCTTCTTCATGGGCGAAGCCCAGCTGGGTCATGCGCCGCAGGATCTTTTCTTCCAGCTCGTCGACGGTCTGCACTTCGGCCTGGATGAACAGGTCGCGGTATTTCTCCAGCAGCGACGGCAGTTCATCGCGGCCAATGCTGCCGCCATCGAGCACGGCAATTGGGTCGCGGCCCTGGTCGGCCAGGTGCTCGACCAGGATGAAGGTGAACAGCGAGAGGCGCTGGGCGGTCTTGTTGACCTGCGCGGCAGCCAGCTCCGGAACGAAATAGTAGAAGCCGCGGGTATCGCACACCAGCTCGAAGCCCAGGGCCTTGAACAGGGTGCGGTACTGGTCCTGGAAGTTCGACAGCTGGGCGTACAGCTCCGGGTCGCGGCGGCTGACATGGAAGCCCTTGAACAGCTCGCGGAAGATCGGCGCGAGCTGGGACAGTTCGGAAAGATCAAGATGCATTGGCTGGGCTCGCGTTGGATTCAGGCGATGGTGCGGTCAGGGCGAACGAGCGCAGACTCACCCGATGTTCACGGGTGGTGTAGTCACGCCGCTCGAGGCGTTCGCGGCTGAAGCGCTTTTCTCGCGACAGGCGCGAGAACCAGTACAGCAGTTCGTCGGTGGCGCCTTCGGGCTCCTGCTCCAGCAGCCAGACCATCAGGTCGGGCAGGGGCAGGGCGTCCTGGCAGCGTTCGAGCATTTCCTTGACCGTGCGCGGCGCGCGCGGTGCCGGGCCCTTGTTGGTCTTGTGCGCCTTGGGGAAGCGCGCAGGCTTGGGCTCGAAGCGGGCCAGGGCGTAGACGTAGGCCTCGACCTGGCTGGCGCTGCCGAGGAAGGTGCTCTGCGGACGGGTGAACATCGGCATCGCCGCCTGTGGCACGGCGTCGATGCCTTTGCGGCGGATCACCGACAGGGCCAGGGCGGCGCCACGGGTCACGGCGTTATGCCGGCGCGCTTCTTCGCGCAGCGGCAGCAGCAGCTCGCGGGCGTGACGCAGGGTCAGCTGGGCGCTGGTCTGCATCTCGAGGATGCGCGCATGGGTGCGCAGCAACATGTCGTCGTCGACCAGGTGACCGAGTCGCGCCTGTTCGCCGAGCAGGCGCAGCAGCACGGTCTCGACCTTGCGCACGCCTTGCTCGAAGGCGCCGTCGGCGTTGACCAGCTGGATCATCGGCTCGACGTACTCATCCCAGGTCGCCAGGACCTCGGCATAGCGCTGACGCAGGGGGATCTGGCGGTTGCTGGTCTTGGCCCGTTCGGCCACGGCGACCAGCGCCTGCTCGTCGTTGTCGAGCTTTTTGAGGACGTCACGCACACGCATGTCGAGCAGGCGCAGCTGGCGCGCCAAATCGTCGCTGTCGCGGTTGTCGAAGGCGTCCTGGATATGTCCGGCCAGGCGCTCCAGGTGGCGCAGGTAGGCTTCGATCTCCAGGCACAGGCCCAGGCGGTGCTCGCGGCGCAGGTAGGCGAGGAAGTCGTGGATCTGGGCGTTGAGCTCGAAACGGTTCGGGCTTTTCGCCACCGGCACCAGGATATCCAGGCGGATCCACACATCCAGTAGCTGGGTGATGTCCTGCGGGGTGCTTTCCACCTGCTGGCGGCCCAGTTGCTGGCGCAGCTCGATCAGGCTCAGGGTGCCCTGGTCGAAACGCTCGCACAGCGGCTCGATCAATGCCCAGTGTTCGGCTAGGGCGCGCAGGACGCGCTTGGGTTCGATCATTGGCGGGTCGACTCGTTGCCAAGTTAAAAGCGGCGATTGTACTGCATCCGGGGGGGAGGATTTCACCCCTTGGTCTGTAATGAGGATTTGCAGGGCCTGCAGCGCCTTCATCGCGGGGCAAGCCCGCTCCCACGCTGCGCCTACGTATCTGGGCGCTACGTGGGAGCGGGCTTGCCCCGCGATAGCGTCAGTACAGGCAATAAATTTCCGCCAGCCAGTAGCGGCGCAAGCCGGCCAAGGGCGGTAGAATGGCCGACTGACTTCTCCCTGGATGACCGTGCTGTGCTGATCGAGTCCCGCCGCCGCGCCTACCTTTGCGCCATGCAAGTGGTCCATTGGCTGCCGCGCGCCGAACTGCCGTTCGCCGCGCCGTCGCGCCCGGAGCTGCTGTTGCCGCAGGCGCCGGTCGAGGACATCGAGTTCGACGTCCGCCCTGCCGCGCCCAGCGCTACGCCGCCACCAGCTGCGCCACAAGCGCGCTCCGGCGAACGACCGAAAATCGAGATACCTCGCCCAGCCAGCACCGCCAAGCCTGCGCCCAAGGCGGTCGAGGCCGAAGAAACCGCGCCTGTGGTACGCCCGGCACCGGTGCCACCGCCACGTTTTGCTTTGCAGCTGCTGCGCGCCGGCAGTTGCCTGCTGTTGGTCGAGCTTGCCACCGGCCAGCCGTTCCAGAGCCGCGACCCGTCCTACCTGCTGCTCAAGGACATGCTGCGCGCCGCCGGTCTGCCCGATGCGCCGCAAATCATCGGCGAGCCGGTGCGCTGGCCGCTGCTGGTGCGCGGCAATATGGACCAAGGCCCGGAAGCCGCCCGTGATTTCGTCCAGGGTTTTATCCAGGCGCGGCTGGAAGAAACCCCCTGCACCTGCCTGTGGCTGGTCGGCCTGCCAGCGCTGCGCTTTGCCGCTGAAGTTCAGACTGAAGCCTATTACCAAGAACTGAAGGTCGATGGTCTGGGCGATGCCTGGGCCTTGCCTGGCCTTGAACTGTTGATGGACGAGCCGCACCGCAAAGCGGACGTCTGGCAAGCGATGCGCCAGCTGATGGCGCGCTGGAAGAGCGTTGAATGAGTGATTCGATCAGCTTCCGCCCGATGACCGAGGCGGATCTGGATGCCGTGCTTAAGATCGAATATGCCGCGTTCAGTCATCCCTGGACCCGTGGAATCTTCCAGGATGCGCTCAAGTCATATGAAGTGTGGCTGATGTTCGACGGTCAGCAGCAAGTCGGCCATGGGGTGATCAACGTGATCATCGACGAGGCGCATCTGCTCAATATCACCGTCAAGCCGGAAAACCAGGGCCGCGGCTTGGGCCTGCGCCTGCTCGAGCACCTGATGGCACGGGCCTATCAGCTCAACGGCCGCGAGTGCTTCCTGGAAGTGCGCGCCAGCAACCAGTCGGCCTACCGTCTGTACGAACGCTACGGATTCAACGAAGTCGGTCGGCGTCGGGACTACTACCCGATGGCTGGCGGACGCGAAGACGCCCTGGTGATGGCCTGCACTCTGTTCGAAGAGTGACCCCGCAGGGGTAGGTCGAGTCACACAGGCATAACCTGATGAGGCAAGACCATGCACGACCTGCAGGAATTGATCGACAACAACGAGCGCTGGGCGGATGCCATTACCCAGCGCGATCCCGATTTCTTCGCCAAGCTGGCTCGCCAGCAGACGCCGGAATATCTCTGGATCGGCTGCTCCGATGCGCGGGTGCCGGCCAACGAGATCGTCGGCATGCTGCCGGGTGATCTGTTCGTGCACCGCAACGTCGCCAACGTGGTGTTGCACACCGACCTCAACTGCTTGTCGGTGATTCAGTACGCGGTCGAAGTGCTCAAGGTCAAACACATCCTGGTGACCGGCCACTATGGCTGCGGTGGGGTGCGTGCGGCCATGCAGGATCGTCAGTTGGGCCTGATCGATGGCTGGCTGCGCTCGATCCGCGATCTGTACTACGAGAAGCGTGGCGAGCTGGCCAAGCTGGACAGCATCGATGCGCAGGTCGATCGTCTGTGCGAGCTGCACGTGATCCAGCAGGTGGCCAATGTGGCGCACACCAGCATCGTCCAGAATGCCTGGCACCGGGGGCAGGAGCTGTCGATCCATGGTTGCATCTATGGCATCAAAGATGGCCGCTGGAAGAGCCTGGACACCACCATCAGCGGCTTTGCCCAGTTGCCGCCGCAGTACCGCTTGCGGCCTTTGGAGTAAAGCCCCTGAGTATTGCCTGAGCGGCCTTGGCCTGTTCGCGGGCAAGCTCGCTCCCACAAGGACGACACCCATCCCTGTAGGAGCGGGCTTGCCCGCGAACGAGTCGCGCAGCGGCTCGCCGTGCTTAACTGCATCTCAGGCAGCCGACGGATAGGGGGGGGCAGGGATGGAGCGAGCAAGGAAACTGATACTGGCAGCGAGTCTGCTGAGCGCTGCGGTCACCCAGGCCGACGAGCGCGACCTGTGGATGTTCGCCCAATGGGCGGGAGACCATCAGACCCGGCCGTTTCGCCAGATGCTGGTCGATGCTCGCCTCTACGGCATCGTGCCGATCCATCAATTGCTGCGTTCAGCCTCCGATTGGCGCCTGTGCAGGGCTTCACCCTTCGCCGTACCACCCGCCAGCCAGTGGCCGGCGGTACGCTCGACCCTGGCCTTGATCAAGACCCTCGACGACCGGGGCGCGCTGCGTCAATTCGAGGTGGTCTCGGCCTATCGCGACCCGCGCCTCAACGCCTGCGCCGGGGGCGCGGTGGGCAGCGCGCATACCCGGGCGTTCGCTGTCGACCTGCTGTTGCCCGCCTGGGCCGATCCCAATCCACTGTGCAGCTTCTGGCAGCAACACGGCCAGGCCTGGAACATGGGCTTGGGTCGCTATCCGTCGGGGCGCATTCATATCGACACGGCGGGCTATCGAACCTGGGGTGGTGATGGCAGCGCTGGCTCGTCGTTCTGCGCCAAGCCCAAGTGAGTCAGGCAAGCCTGGCATTGGTTGATCACCCATTGCGCGAAGCGTTGCCGTTGGCTGCCGTCTTGCAGCGGTTGCGGGCTGAGCAGGTGATAGGCCGAGCCGTCCCGCAGGAAGCCGAAAGGGGCTTGTAGCTGGCCGCTGTCCAACTCGTCACGCACCATCAGGGCTGAGGCGATCGCCAGCCCTAGGCCGGCGCTGGCGGCCTGGATCGACAGATAGAAATGCTCATAGTCACTGCGCTCGGAATGTCGGGCGTGTTGCTTGCTCAAGCGCAGCCAACTGCTCCAGGCGTCTACCCGGGTGCGGCTGTGCAGCAGGCGTTGGCCATCCAGGCGCTGATCCTGGCCTGGGCGGCAGACCGGGCCGACCCATTCGTCACAGATCTTCAGGCTATGCAGCTGGCGGTCCCAGTGAAAATCATCCCGGCGCAGCGCCAGGTCGATGCCGCCGCGGGCAAAATCCACCGGGCCGCCGGCCGCGACCAGATGCAGCTGGATATCTGGATGGGCAGCGTGAAAGCCAGGCAGGCGGGGGATCAGCCAGCGCATGGCGATGGTCGGCTCGCAGGACAGTACCAGCACCTTGTCTTGCTCTTGTTGCTGCACGCGCTGCACCGCGCTTTGCAGTTGCTCGAAGATCGATTGGGTCGCGGCGTGCAGATTGCGCCCGGCGGGGGTGAGGAAAATCGCCCGGTTGCGCCGCTCGAACAGCGCCACTCCGAGGCTCTCTTCCAGCAGGCGCACCTGGCGGCTGACCGCACCGTGGGTGACGTGCAGGCGCTCGGCGGCGCGCACGAAATTCTCGGTTTGTGCGGCGATGTCGAAGTAGCGAAAGGCGTTGAGTGGGGGTGTTTTCATTTTTTTGTGTCGGCTGTGCGGGCCTCATCGCGGGGCAAGCCCGCTCCCACGGGGGCCACGTCCCCGCGATGATGCCGGTACAGACAAAGAGAATATGTGAATAAAACTAGCAGATTAGTCGCACTATAAATCGATTTTTACCTGTGGATAAGCCTTCGATAATCAGCGCTCTGTGCATTTTCATCGCCTATCGAGGAGATACCCTGTGAATGAATTGATCGCCGTTGCCCTGTTTACCATCCTTGCTGTCATCAGCCCGGGCGCGGACTTTGCCATGGTCACCCGCAGCAGTTATGCACAGGGCCGCAAAGCTGGACTGGCAGCCGCGTTGGGCATTGCACTGGGCGTGCAGGTGCATGTGCTGTACACCGTGCTGGGGATTGCCGTAATCATCAGCCAAAGCCCGGCGCTGTTTTTGGCCATGAAAGTGCTGGGGGCGGGTTACTTGGTCTACTTGGGCTACAAGTCGCTGACCAACACCACGCGGATTTGCCTTGATGGGCTCGGGCAGGATGACAGTGCAAGCCTGTGGATGGCACTGCGCAGCGGCTTTCTGACCAACGCGCTAAATCCCAAGACCATGCTGTTCGTGGTCAGTGCCTATACCCAGGTGGTCCAGCCAGGTAGCCCATTGGCAGTGGACTTCGCCTATGGCGCATTCATGTCCGTGGCCCATTGGCTGTGGTTCAGCCTAGTGGCGGTGTTCTTTTCCAGTGCAGCCTTGCGCAAGGCCATGATCGAGCGGCAGGTGGTGGTCGATCGGCTTATTGGTGTGGCACTGATTGGCCTGGGCTTGGCGGTGATGGTGTCAGGCGTGCGCTGATGGCTTTTGCCCGGACAAAGAAAAAGGGCTTACCTTGCGGTAAGCCCTTTTCGAATTTGGTGGCTACACAGGGACTTGAACCCCGGACCCCAGCATTATGAATGCTATGCTCTAACCAACTGAGCTATGTAGCCAACTGGCGCGCATTATTCTCTTCAAAGGCCCCTCTGTCAACACTCATTTCAAAAAAAATTTACACGCTTTCAAAAGCTTAGCCGGCTAGGGCCGATTCAGCGGACGATCAGCCACTGCCCAAGCAGGCTGTGCAGCTGCAATTGCTGTTCGCGGGCGAGCTGCTCCAGGCTTTCTGCCGGACGATCCAGGTTGAAGTCGCCACTGACGCGGCGATAGGCGGTTTGCTCATCCATCAGCCAGACGCGCTTGCCCTGGTAGCCGGCCAAGCGCTGCAGGACCTGCGCCAATGGCACGTCCTTAGCCAGCAAGTGACCGTTGCGCCAGGCATCGGCGTGCTTGGCGTCGATCTTCTGTACCGGATCGATGCGGCTGTCGGAGAAGGTCACCCGCTCGCCGGCCGACACCATGCGCTGATCGCCCCCCTGAATAACCATCGCCTTGCCATTGAGCACCACCAGTTCGTCGTGCGCGGGCGTGCGGGCGATCATCAGGCGAGTGCCAAACACCTGGATCCGCGCATCGTCGACCTGTACTTCCATTGCCCGGCCATCGAGCATCACCTCCAGATAGACTTGCCCTTGCACCAGATGCAATTGGCGGGTGCGGCCCCGCAGATCGACGTTCATCGCGCTGGCGCTGTCCAGGTGCAGGGTCGATCCGTCGGCCAGGCGCACGCTGCGCCGCTCGCCGCTGGCGGTATGCAGCTCGCTGGCCAGGCGCTGCATCAGCGGCCAGTAGAGGTAGGCCAGGGCTGCCAGCAGCAACAGGAACAGTGCTGCCAAAACCTTGCCCAGATGGCTGCGGCGGGCCTTGAGCAGGCGTGGCCGCGGCCGAGCTGTGGGCGGCTTGAGCTGCTGCCAGTACGCCTCGAGTTCGGCATAGGCACGGGCATTGTCAGGCTCCTGGCACCAGGCGGCGAAGGCGCGGCGTAGCTGCTCGTCGCTACCGGGCTGGCGCAGGCGGGAGAACCACTCCAGCGCCTCGCGTTCGGGATCGGGCTGAAGCTGCAGGGCGGGCATCGGGCTCATGGTCGGGTTGCTCGCGAGAAAGGGCGTAGTCGCGCAATGGTGGCAGGGCAATGTGCCATGGATGCTAAATATATTGAGAACCATTTACAAGTGCGCGGCGGACCGGTGGCAAAAAAGCTAGCTATGTATCTATTTGTTTCCCGATAATCGGATCCCAAACCTGCGGACGGATATTTAGCCCATGGCCATCAGTAGTACCCAGACCACCACCCCTGTGTCGGCTGCCCAAGGCGCCAACCCCTTGGTGATGCGCATCATCGGCTTTTGCGCGCTGGCGCATCTGATCAACGACCTGATCCAGTCGGTGCTGCCGGCTATTTATCCGATGCTCAAGGCCAACTACGACTTGAGCTTCGCCCAGATCGGCCTGATCACCCTGACGTTCCAGATCACCGCCTCGCTGTTGCAGCCGTGGGTAGGTTTTTTCACCGACAAGCGTCCGACCCCTAACTTGCTGCCGCTGGGCACCCTGTGCACGCTGGTGGGGATTGTGATGCTGGCGTTTGTCGGCAGCTTCCCGATGATTCTGCTGGCCTCGGCGCTGGTCGGCATCGGCTCCTCCACCTTCCACCCCGAAACCTCGCGTATCGCCCGCCTGGCCTCGGGTGGGCGCTTTGGCCTGGCCCAGTCGACCTTTCAGGTCGGTGGCAACGCCGGTTCCGCGTTCGGCCCGCTGCTGGCGGCGGCGATCGTCATTCCGTTCGGCCAGAACCATGTCGCCTGGTTTGGCCTGGCAGGGCTGTTCTTCTTTGCCGTGACGTTGATGCTGCGCCGCTGGTACAAGGCCCACCTCAACCAGGCCAAAGCGCGCAAGGCGGTGCAGGCGACCCATGGCCTGTCGCGCCAGCGGGTGATCGCTGCGCTGATCGTGCTCGGCCTGCTGGTGTTCTCCAAGTACTTCTACATGGCCAGTTTCACCAGCTACTTCACCTTCTATCTGATCGAGAAGTTCGAGCTGTCGGTGGCCAGCTCCCAGCTGCATCTGTTCCTGTTCCTTGGCGCGGTGGCGGCGGGGACCTTCTTCGGTGGGCCGATTGGTGATCGCATCGGGCGCAAGGCGGTGATCTGGTTCTCGATTCTTGGGGTGGCGCCGTTCACCCTGGCCCTGCCGTATGCCGACCTGTTCTGGACGACGGTGCTGAGCCTGGTGATCGGCTTTATCCTCGCCTCGGCGTTTTCGGCCATCGTGGTGTATGCCCAGGAACTGGTGCCGGGCAATGTCGGCATGATTGCCGGGATCTTCTTCGGCCTGATGTTTGGCTTTGGCGGGATTGGCGCGGCGCTGCTCGGCTATGTGGCCGACTTGCGCGGGATCGAGTATGTGTATGGGTTGTGCTCGTATCTGCCGCTGTTTGGCTTGTTGGCGGTGTTCTTGCCGTCTACGGGTAAGCGCTGAGATTGTTGGGGCCGCTTCGCGCGGTCCCAACAATTGACGAATCGATCAGCCTTGGCCTAGAGTGCCGCCTCCTCTTTACCTGCGTAGTCGATGCAATGCGCCGTACTCAGCGTCTCCTCCAAGCCCGCCAGCCTGCTGCCCAGGCCTGTCGGCGTGCCTGGCCGAGCGACACGGTGCTCAAGCGGCGACGCAGCGTGCTGTTTGCCTTCACCTTCTCGCCACACCTTGCCCTGAGCTGATCCGCGTGCCTGCGTCCAACGCCTCCCCGGCGTGATTGCGGGCGTTTGCGTGCGAACATTTTTCAGTGATTTCCAGCCGACCGGGCCAGCAAGGCCTGGGTGCGTCGGCTTGCAAGGAGTGGTAATGAACATGCGTTTGCTGGCGGGCCTGTTGTTCGCCGTTTCGGTCGTGGGTTTCAGCCTGGGGGCGAGCCTGCCGCTGGTGTCGTTGCGTCTGCATGAGGCGGGCGCGAGCACCCTTGAGATCGGTATTCTGTCGGCCATTCCAGCAGCGGGCATGATGCTTTCAGCGTTCATGGTCGATGCCTGCTGCCGGCTCCTGACTCGGCGCACCATCTACCTGCTGTGCTTTAGTCTGTGCACCTTGAGCATTGGCTTGCTGGAATGGGCGTTCTCCTCGATCTGGCTGCTGGCCCTACTGCGCCTGGGGTTGGGCCTGGGCATGGGCATTGCGATCATCCTTGGCGAGTCGTGGGTCAACGAACTGTGCCCTGAGCACAATCGCGGCAAGATCATGGCCTTGTATGCGACTAGCTTCACCGGGTTCCAGGTGCTGGGGCCGGCGATGCTGGCGGTGGTCGGCGCCAACAGCCCTTGGGTCACCGGCGTGGTGACGGCCTGCTATGGCCTGGCCTTGCTGTGCATCCTGGTTACCGTGCCGAACGACCATGTACAGCACGAAGATGACGGCGAGAAGAGCTTCACCCTGGCCGGGTTCTTCCGTGTGGCCCCGGCGCTGTGCGTGGCCGTGCTGTTTTTCTCGTTCTTCGACGCCGTGGTGCTGTCGTTGCTGCCGGTATACGCCAGCAGCCATGGCTTTGCTGTGGCGGTGGCGGCACTGATGGTGACCGTGGTGTTCGCTGGCGACATGCTGTTCCAGTTGCCGTTGGGCTGGCTGGCTGACCGGGTCGAGCGGACCGGGCTGCATTTGCTGTGCGGTTTGATAGCGATGGCGATCGGTATCGCTCTGCCGTGGCTGCTCAACCTGACTTGGCTGCTGTGGCCGATGCTGGTGCTGCTGGGCGCGGTTGCCGGTGGCATCTATACCTTGGCGCTGGTGTTGATCGGCCAGCGCTTCAAGGGCCGTGACCTGGTTACGGCCAATGCCAGCGTCGGCTTGCTGTGGGGCGTCGGCAGCCTGGTCGGGCCATTGGTCAGTGGCGCGGCGATGGGGGTTGCCCCGCACGGCTTGCCGATGGCCTTGGCGTTGATGGCAGGGTTGTTCGTGTGCTTTGCCCGGCAGTCGTATCGCCGGGCCGCAAGGCTCAAGGTGGTGGCTGAGTGATGTTTTTGCCGTGAACGAGGGCAGAGCCCTCGTTTGGCTCAGAAAGTCCCGCGCAGCGTTACCGACACATTGCGCGGATCACCCCAGTAATAGCCGGTTGGGGTAGCCGCTACCTGGCGGTAGTACTTTTTGTCGAACAGGTTGTTGGCATTGAGCTGCAGCGAGTAATGCTGGTTGAAGCGGTAGTTGACCATCGCGTTGTAGACTGCATAGCCCGACTGACTCGCCACGGCATCGGCGTTAACCCCGCGCGAGCTGGCAGTCGCCTTGGAGTAGATGTCACTCTGCGCCTGCACGCCGCCGCCGATGGTCCAGGCATCGAGCTCACCCGGCAGGCGATAGCTGGTGAACAGTTTGAGCATGCGCTTGGGGTCGGTAGTGCGCACCGCGTTGCCCTGGTTGTTAGGGTCATTGAGGTATTCGGTGGTGTTGTAGGTATAGCCACCGCTCACGTTCCAGCCGGGCAGCACTTCCCCGGAAATCTCCAGCTCGAAGCCCTGGCTGCGGTTCTTGCCAGCAGCGATCTTGCAATAGCCGGTGTTGCCGCCACAGGGCATGCCGCTGGCTACGTCGTCGATGCCATTGCCAACCTGGTAAATGCGAAAGAACGCTAACGATGCATTCAGCCGGCCATCGTAGAACTCACCTTTGATACCGGTTTCATAGGCTTCGCCCTCGACTGGCTTGAGCACCGAGCCGCTGATGTCGGTGGTGGTTTGCGGGTTGAATATCTCGGTGTAGCTGGCGTAGGTGCTGAAGTTCTCGTTGAGGTCGTAGATCAGCGCGGCGTACGGCACGATCTTGTTGTCGACGCTGAACTTGCCATTACCGCTGGTGTTGTTCTCCTGCTCGTAGTCGTACCAGTTGCTGCGCGCACCGATGATCGCGGTGAGCGGCTCGGCCAGCGAGATACGCCAGGTGGCATAGGCCCCTTCTTGAGTGGTACGGGTGCGCACCGGGTGGGCGGTGATGTCGATGTCCGGTTCAGGCAGGCTGGTCTTTGGGTCCCAGTCGCGGATGTCGAATTGGCCGGAGGCAGTGAAGTTGGTGGCCGAGGCATAGGAGTCGTTGCGGATACGCTCGACCCCAAGCATCAGCTCATGGGTGCGCCCCAGCAGCTCGAACGGGCCGTTGAGGGTGGCGCTGAGGTTGTTCTGGATACTCTCGCCGCCATCGCCCTCGGTGACCTGATAGTTCATCAGGTAGGGGTTGTTGGTCGGGTTGGCGCTGCCCGTGGCACGGCTGAAGTAGGTCTGCTTGAAGCCATGATCATCGAGCTCGAAATGCGTGCGCTGGGCCATCAGCTTGAGCTTCCAGTCGTTGTCGAAGCGGTGCTCAAGCTCAGCGAATGTCTGTAGGTTGCTGCGATCCCAACGGTTCCAGTCCGCGCCCAGGTAGGTGCTGCGGCCCAGCGGCAGCGGCGAGCCGTCGTAGTCGGCGGGCAGGTTGCCCCAGGCGCCAGTGGCGTCCAGCTTGGTCCACTCAAGGCCGGTGGTCAGGGTAGTGCTGTCGTTCAGGTCGAAGGCGAGCACGCCGTAGAACACTTCCTTGCGCTCCATGCGCGAGTCCTGGAAGTGATCCTTGTCGTCATGCACGGCAATGACTCGGCCGCGCACGTTGCCGGTTTCGGTCAGCGGGCCGGAGAGGTCGGCGACGTAGCGCTGGGCATCCCACGAGCCGAGGGTCACGCTGCCTTCGCCCTGGAACTCGGCGGTCGGCCGTTTGCGCACCAGGTTGACCGTGCCGGATGGGTTACCCGCGCCGCGCAGCATGCCGGTCGCTCCTCGCAGGATCTCAGCGCGATCGATGATCGCCGAATCGCTCTGAATGAACGAACCACCCCCACTGCCTTGCACCACGGTGGCGCCGTCATACTGAATGGCGTCGATCGAGTACCCACGCGAGTAGTACTGCACGCGCTCGCTGTCGGTCATGTTGACCACCACGCCCGGGGTCTGCTCGAGCAGATTGGTGAGGTTGGTGATGTTCTGGTCGTCGATGCGTTGGCGGGTCACCACGGTCACCGATTGTGGTGTGCGCCGAATGCTCTGCGGCGACTTGCCGATGGTGACTGCACCGGTGGTGTAGGAGCCGGAGTGCTCGGTGGTCTCACCCAGCTGGTTGCTGGAGATAGTAGTGGCGCCCAGCTCCATGGCATCGCCGACCTGCAAGGCGGGGATCAACAAAAAGCTCTTGTCACTCTCCTGTTGCACCTGCACGTCACTGCCTTGCAACACAATCGACAGGGCCTGGGCGCTGTCATAGTGGCCTTGCACACCGCGGGTGGTCTTGCCTTGCAGGCTGTTCGCATCGAACGACAGGTTCAGGCCACCTTGCCGGGCCATCTGGTCCAGCGCAGGGGCCAATGGGCCAGCGGCAATGTTCCAGTCCAACTGCTGGCTCTGGCTGGCCGCTGCGTGGGCCACCAGCGGCAGCGCGCAGCTGCTCGCCAGGCTCAAGCCGAACACGGCGGCGCGTACGGCGTGGCGTAGCCTGACGTTGCGGGGAGAACAAGGGTGAATCATGAAGCGCTCCTGAAGGTTGTGAAGACCACTTTTCGGGCTTTGTTCCTTCAGGCCGAGCGAGAATGAGATTCCACCTCATTTATTTTCACGTTTTTCATGCAGCCCCGATGCTGACCCAATAGCGCGTGCGGTAGTCGATCCGCAGCGGCAGGCTGCGCGCCAGCAGCTGGAGGATTTGCTCGGTGTCGGCCAGTTGATAGGTGCCGGACACTTTCAGGTCGGCTACTTCAGGTGCGCAGCGCAACAGCCCCGGGCGATAACGCGACAGTTCAGCGGTGAATTCGCTGAGCGGCATCTGCTGCACGCTGAGTACACCCTCGGTCCAGCCCCAGGGATCGCCATGCACCAGCGCCGGCTGGATTGCGCCGGACGCGGCCAGCTGCAGCACTTCGCCTGGTTGCACCTGGCGTAACGGCGCCGAGTTGGGCATCAGGGTGACCTCGCCGCGGCGCACTGCCAGCAACAGGCCTTGAGCGTTTTCGCGCAGTAACAGTTGGCCGTCGTGGGTGCTCAACGCACCGAGTTGGGTGGCGATGATGAAGGGGCGCTTGTCGTTGGCATTGCTGTCCAGCGTCAGCTCGCCGCGAATCAGCGTCAGCAGGCGTTGATCGGCGCTGTAGCGCAAGTCGATGGCGCTGGCGGTGTTGAGCTGGATGCGGCTGCCGTCACTGCCTTGCACGTCACGGCGCTCGCCTGTTGCGGTGCTGCTGTCGGCCAGCAGGGCGGGCAGGCCCAGCGGCTCGCGCGCCGCCCAAGCGAGGCTGCCACCCACCGCCAGGACGGCGAGCAACTTGAGATGATCGCGCCGACTGATCTGCTGGCGCCGGCTGCCTTCGAGGGTGCGCCGGCTGAGGTCGCTGGGCAGGCCGGCGAGTTCGTCGCTCAGCGTGCTCACCCGCTGCCAGGCCAAGGCGTTGTGCGGGTGGCTGGCCAGCCACTGCTGGAACTGCCGCTCGGTGCGCGCACTCGGTTCGTCGAAGCGTAGCTTCACCAGCCAGTCGATGGCTTGATCGACCTGCGCTTGTGCGGGAATGCGCTCAGGCGTCGGCATAGCGCAACCGATAGCAGGTGCCCAGGGCCTTGGCCAAATCACGTTCGATGGTCGCGCGCGAGACATTTAGGCGCAGGGCGATCTGGGCGATGCTCAGGCCATCGAGCTGGGCCAGCAGAAAAGCCTGGCGCACTCGCGGTTTCAACTGGTGCAGGGCTCGGTCGAGACGCTCGAGCGTGTCGAGAATCACCATTCGATACTCTTCGCTGGGCGCCTCGCCTTCTGGCAAGTTGGCCAGGCTCTCTTGATAAGCCCGCTCCAGCGCCCGACGGCGGAACTGATCGATCATCAGGCCACGGGCGATGCTGCTCAGGTAGGCGCGTGGCTCTTTCAACGGCGAAACCTGGCGCGCCCGCAGCAGGCGCACGAAGGTGTCCTGGGCCAGGTCGGCGGCGTTCTCCCGGCAACCGACCCGGGCCTTGAGCCAGCCGCGCAGCCAGGCATGATGGGACTGATAGAGCAGATCGATTTCGGCCGGCTTGAGCGTGTCGTTCATCGGCATCGTGGCAACGGCCCTGACCCTGGAAGTAAGTGCGTTTGTTAATAGTTCTCAATTCTAGGCGGGGTCGATAAGCCAGGGCAACGGTATACCAAGAAATTACCGCGCAAGATTCAGCGTTTCTCCGATAAACGGCTGGGCTAAGGTGATAACGCTGTTCACTTAAGATTTTTGGGCCGCTTTGCGCCCCTTCGCGGGCAAGCCCGCTCCCACAGGTATAGCGCCGGCGGTCCGAGCGGCGCCATGCCTGTGGGAGCGGGCTTGCCCGCGAAGGGGCGCAAAGCGGCCCAAAAGCAGGCGGCAAGGGCTTTGAGTGAACCGTATTAGGGCTAAGATGTGGGTTTTCTGCACTGGGTAGTCGTCGATGATCCTGGCCGATCTTTCACCCGCCGCGTTTCGCGAGGCTGCAGATTATCTCGCGGCGCTCGATCCGCATTGGTCCCAGCACATTGCTGCGACCGGGCCATGCCTGCATCAGGCCACGCCCGGGCGCGAGCCCTATGAAGCGCTGGTGCGAGCGATTGCCTACCAGCAACTGCATGCGCGTGCGGCCGAGGCGATCCTGGGGCGGATGCTGGCGCTGTTTCCTGGTTCGGCGTTTCCCAGCCCTGAACAACTGTTGGCGACCCGCCCCGAGGCGTTGCGTGCCTGTGGTTTTTCGGCGAGCAAGTTGGCGACTGTGCAGGGCATTGCCCAGGCCCGCCTGGACGGTATCGTGCCCAGTCGTGAGCAAGCGCTGGGGCTTGCCGATGAGGTGCTGATCGAGCGGCTGGTGACCTTGCGTGGGGTAGGGCGGTGGACGGTGGAGATGCTCTTGATCTACTGCCTGGAGCGCTCGGACATACTGCCTGTGGATGATTTCGGCGTGCGCGAAGGCTATCGGCGGATCAAGGGCCTGGACAAGGCGCCGACACCCGCCCAGATGAGATCGCTGGCAAGTGTGTGGAGCCCGCACCGGACCGTGGCCGCCTGGTATCTGTGGCGGGCGGTAGGTTGATGGGGCTGCGCTGCCGCGCAGGGAAACAGGGTTCCAGCGTGGGAGTGGGCTTGCCCCGCGATCACCGGCAAAGCCGGTGCCAAACGCTGCATCGCGGGGCAAGCCCGCTTCCACGCTGCCCCAGTCAAATCAAAGAATTATGTTTTGTTCCATGAGAGCGAGCTTGCCTGCGAAGGGCCGCGCAGCGGCCCCATAATCGTGAAGTTTACTCGCAAGAATCGGAGTGAACCCGGCACCGGCAGCTGGCAATCTCACTCCCATCCACCGCCAGGAGCCACCCCCCATGAAGCCCGCCTACGCCACCGACGCCGAGCGCTGGCTCGCCGTGCAAAACCGCGACAACAGCGCAGCCGGGCACTTCGTCTACGCCGTGTGCACCACGGGCATCTACTGTCAACCTGGCTGTAAGTCACGCCTGGCCAAGCGCGAAAACGTCACCTTCTTCGCTGATCCTGGCGCCGCCGAAGCGGCAGGCTTTCGCGCCTGCCAACGCTGCGCTGGAGCATCCCGGCGCAGCGATCTGATCGCCCGCGCCTGTCGCCTGATCGAAGCCAGCGACAGTGCCCCCAACCTCGATCAGCTGGGCATCGAACTGTGCCTCAGCCCGTTCCACCTGCACCGCCTGTTCAAGGCCGAAACCGGCTTGACGCCAAAAGCCTACGCCTCGGCCTTCCGCGCCCAGCGCCTGCGTGATCGCCTGGGCGACAAAACCAGCTCGGTGACCGACGCCATTTACGACGCCGGCTACAACTCCAACAGCCGCTTCTACGAAAGCGCCGGTCAGCGCCTGGGCATGCTGCCCAAGCAGTACCGTGCAGGTGGCCAAGGCGCCAGCATCCGTTTCGCCCTGGGCCAATGCGCGCTGGGTGCCATTCTGGTGGCGCAGAGCCAGCGCGGTATCTGCGCCATTCTCCTGGGTGACGACCCCGAAGCGTTGCTCAATGATTTGCAGGATCAATTCCCCAAGGCGCAACTGATCGGCGCTGATCCCGATTTCGAGCGCTTGATCGCCGTCATAGTGGGGTTCGTCGAGCAACCCGCCCTCGGCCTGGACCTGCCACTGGACGTTCAAGGCACGGCCTTTCAAGAGCGGGTCTGGCAGGCATTGCGTGAGGTCCCGGCAGGCCAGCGCGTCAGCTATAGCGAGATCGCCGAGCGTATCGGCGCGCCCAAGGCGGTCCGCGCGGTGGCGCAGGCCTGCGCTGCCAACCGCATCGCCGTGGCCATCCCTTGCCACCGGGTGGTGCGTCGGGACGGCGATATCAGCGGGTATCGTTGGGGGGTCGAGCGCAAGCGGCAGTTGCTGGACCGAGAGACGGCACTCTCCTGATCACGCGCAGCAGCGTAGAATTCCCCGCCAGTTGTGCTTGTGAACAATAGGGGATTTCAATGAGGCGTGTAAGCCTTGACCGTTTCTGTGTAGGGATTCTGGCCCTACTCTTGTGGGTGGCCACACCGGCTTGGTCGGCGGGTGCCACCCCCGTGGGGCAATTGCTGGCCGGGGAAATGCCTGCGCTGGAAGAAAACGCCAGCCTGGAGCAACTGAGCGACCGGCTCGACCAGATCCGCCAGGGCGTGACCACCAATGCCAATGACGACCAGCTCTCGCAGTTGCGCCAGGCGGCCATGCAGGTGCAGCGCCAGGCCGATGCCCAGGTGGCACTGCGCACGACCGATCTGGAGCGCGTGGAAGACCAGCTCAAGGTGCTCGGGCCAGTGCTGCCGGACGAAGCCGACAGCATCACCCGCCAGCGTCAGCAACTGACCAGCGACAAGAAGGCCTTGCTCGCCCAGCAGCAGACCGCCACCCAGCTGACCCAGTCAGCGCGCGACCTGTCGACCCAGATCGTCAACCTGCGCCGCAGCCAGTTCAACTCGCAGATCACCAGCCGCGCGGCCAGCCCGCTGAGCCCAGCGTTCTGGTCGAGCTTTATCCGACCGACCGACGATGATGTTGCCCGCCTGCGGGCCCTGCGTGGCGAAGCAGCCGATGCCCTGGCCAGTGCCTTCAGCCCTGAAAACCGCTGGCTGTTCATCACCAGCCTGATCGCGGCGCTACTGGTGTGGACCCTGGTAAGGCGGGTACTCGAGCGGCTGTTGGCCGATGCGATGATCCGCTGGTTGCCTGAAGGTCGCCTGCGCCGCAGCGCCCTGGCCCTGAGCGTCAGCCTGGCGACCCTGGGCACCATTTCCGGCTCGGTGTCGCTGGTGCGTTGGGGCCTTGAGACCAGCGCCGAGCTGGGCGCCGACATCGCCAGCCTGATCAACCATGTGTTGACCCTGGTGGTGTTCAGCGCCTTCATCACCGGCCTGGGCCGTGCCATGTTGATGTTGCAGCGTCCCTCTTGGCGTTTGCCGCCGATCCCGGATGAGGTCGCCAGTGCGCTGGGTTGGTTCCCGAAACTGCTGGCACTGGCGCTGATGGTGCTGCTCACCCAGGAGCGGATCAACAGTGTGATCGGCACCAGCCTGGCGCTGACCTTGGCCACCAACGGCTTGACCGCCTTGGTGGTGGCGTCGATCTTCTTCGCCGCCTTGGTCCGCTACCGCCGTACCCGTCGCCTGCATAAGCTCGAGCGACCGCCAGGCCTGGCCGGGCTGATCCCGTTCGTCATCGTCGTATGGTTGGCGCTGACCGTGTTGGCGCTGCTGACCGGTTACCTGACCCTGGCTTACTTCCTCACTGCCAAGCTGTTGTGGATCAGCGTGGTCGCGACCTGTGCCTACCTGCTGGTCACGGTGTTCGGCGACCTCTGTGAAACCCTGCTTTCACCACGCCAGCCGGGCGGCTTGGCGCTGGCCTCGGCACTCGGCCTAGCCCAGCGTCACCAAGCCCAGGCCAGCACCATCCTGGCCGGGATCGGCCGCACCTTGCTGTTGTTCGCCGCCGCGCTGCTCGCGCTGATGCCGTCGGGCACCAGCCCGGGTGAGCTGCTGATGAGCCTGGCCGATTGGGATGGCAGCGGCGGTAAGGTGCTCGGTAACCTCAACATCGTCCCGCAGGATATCTTCCTGGCCTTGGCGATGTTCTTCGGTGGTCTGTTCGCCATTCGTGTGGTCAAGCGTTGGCTGAGCGAGCGCCTGTTGCCGGAAACCGACATGGATGCCGGCATGCGCGCGTCGTTGGTGACCCTGGTCGGTTACCTGGGCTTCCTGTTCCTGGCGATGCTGGTGATGTCGACCCTGCGCATCAACCTGACCAGCCTGACCTGGGTGGTCAGTGCGCTGTCGGTCGGTATTGGTTTCGGTTTGCAGCAGATCGTGCAGAACTTCATTTCTGGCTTGATTCTGTTGACCGAACGCCCGGTCAAAGTGGGCGATTGGGTCAGCCTTGCCGGGGTCGAAGGCGACATCCGCCGCATCAACGTGCGCGCTACCGAGATCCAGATGTCCGACCGCTCCACGGTAATCGTGCCGAACTCGCAGTTCATTTCGCAGAACGTGCGTAACGTGACCATGGGCAATGCGCTGGGGGTAGTGAGCATTACCCTGACCTTGCCGTTGGAGACCGACGCCAGCCAAGTGCGCGAGCTGTTGCTCAATGCCTACCACGAGCATGAGGCGATCCTCGATGCACCGACCCCATCGGTGACCTTCAGGGACCTCACCACCAGTGGCATGGTGCTGAGTGTCAGCGGCTACGTGGCCAGCCCACGGCAGGTGTCGGGAGCGCGCAGTGATCTGCTGTTCACTGTGCTGGGGCGCCTGCGAGACGAAGACATTCCCTTGTCGTCGCCGCAGAGCATGGTGCTGGTGCAAGAAGGCCAGCGGCCGGCCGACGAGCCTGCTGCGCAGTAAGTCAGTGTTTCAGCGTTGAGACTGAGCGCCGCACGAGCGGCGCTCAGTCTCATGAACGCAGCACATTTAGCGGCCTGCGCTTAGCCCAGACACCGCGTCACATGCTTGACCGACTGATACGCCGCCAACCCCCAAGGCCCAAGCTCACGCCCGATCCCGCTGCCCTTGGTGCCGCCCCATGAGGTTTCAACGAACACCGCCTGCACCGAGTTGATCCACACATGGCCAACTTCCAGCGCATCGGCCACGCGTTCGGCGCGTTGCAAGTCGGCTGAGCAAACGGTGGCGACCAAGCCAAAACGGCTGTCGTTGGCCTGGGCAATGGCTTGCTGTTCAGTGCTGAAACGCCGAGCGCACAACACCGGACCAAAGATCTCTTCCAGCCACAGCCGGCTGTGTTCAGGCACATCGACATACAGCGTGGGGCTGGCGAACCAGCCATCGCGATCGAGCACCTTGCCGCCCGCCAGGCACTGCAAACCCTCTTCCCGTGCAGTGGCAAAGTAGCCGGCAACCTTCAGCCATTGCGCCTGGCTGGTCAGCGGCCCCATCTGTACCTCTTCAGTCAGGGGATTACCTACGTGCATCGTCTCCAGCGCCGCTTGCAAGCGCGCCAGCAGTGCATCGGCAATGCCGTCCTGGACCAGCAGGCGCGAGGTCGCCGAGCACATCTGTCCGGCGTTCCAGGTGATACCGGCAACGATCCATTGCACCGCCTGGTCGACATCGCAATCGTCGAACACGACGATCGCCGACTTGCCGCCCAGCTCCAGCGTCACCGGCCGACACTGCGCCGCGCTGGCGCGCATCACCTGGCTGCCAACGCCATTGCTGCCGGTGAACGACAGCTTGTCCAAGCCGCTGTGGCTGCTCAGTGCCGCACCGGTTTCGGCCTTGCCGTTGACGATGTTCAGCACGCCTGCCGGCAGGCCAAGTACGTCGGCGATCTGGCCGTAGGCTTGCTCGATCAGCGGGGTGACTTCCGAGGGCTTGAGTACCACCGTGCAGCCAGCTGCCAGGGCAGGCGCGAGCTTCCAGGCGCTGGTCACCAGCGGGAAGTTCCACGGCACGATCAGGCCCACCACGCCGACCGGCTCCAGGCGCGTGCGCGCCCTGAAGCCAGGTACTGTCAGCGGCACCTCGCGGTTCTTCTCTGGGAGTTGCTCGGCAAGATCGGCGTAGTAGGCGAAAGTCGCCACGGCATCGTCCAGATCGATCTCAGCCTCATGGCGCGGCTTGCCGTTGTTGCGCATCTGCAAGGCGATCAGTGGGTCGCGGCGCGCGCCGAGTTGCTCGGCGAAACCGCGCAGCAGCGCCGCCCGTGCAGTGGCAGAGGTTTGCTTCCAAGCCGGCAGGGCGCGGCGGGCGGCCGCCACCGCCTGGTCGACTTGCGCAGTACTGGCCGACATCAGCTCGGCGAAGGGCAAGCCCAGCGCTGGCTCATGCACCGTGATGCAGTCGTTGCCTTGGCCTTCGACCCAGCGGCCGTCGATGTAATGAGGAGTGGTCATGGGCGAATTCCAGTCAGGCCATTTCGGCAGCAGAGGTTACCGGGATGTGTGGGCTGCTTTTGCAGCGCACCCAGCGCGGCCCGAGAGGGCCATACACGCCAGCAGGTTCAGGGAACAGGTTGAGCAGCAGCAGGTACAGCACAGCGGCGATTCCCAGGGTTACTGGCAGGCTCAGGTCGATGCCCCCGGCCAGTTCGCCAAGCGGACCGACGAACTGCCCCGGCAGGTTGACGAAGCACAGGCCGACCGCCGCGCTCGGCAGCCAGGCCCCCATGCCGCGCCAGTTCCAGCCATGCAGGAACCAGTAGTGACCGCCACGTTGGCCGCGGGTGAACACCTGCAGATCATCGGCGTGGTAGAAGCCGCGACGGGTGATAAGACCGAGGATCATGATCACCATCCAGGGGCTGGTGCAGGTGATGATCAGCACGGCGAAGGTCGACACGCTCTGCACCAGGTTGAAGGCGAAGCGGCCCAGGAAGATGAAGCCGATGGCTGCCACGCCAATCAACAAGGTGGCACCTGCGCGGCTGAGCAGTCGGGGGAATACGCTGGACATGTCCAGGCCGGTGCCATACAGGGCGGTGGTGCCGGTAGACATGCCGCCGATTACCGCGATCAGGCACACCGGCAGGAAGAACCAGCTCGGCGAAATGGCCAGCAGCCCGCCCACGTAATTGTTGGCGGCGATGTAGTCTGGCGCCTGGCTGGCCACCAGGGTGGCGGTGCACAGGCCAAACAGGAACGGGATCAAGGTGGCCGCCTGGGCGGCGATCACCGCCAGCATGATGCGCGCCTTGGGCGTCTCGCGCGGGATGTAGCGCGACCAGTCGCCGAGAAACGCGCCAAACGACACCGGGTTGCTCATGGCCAGGATCGCCGCACCGACGAAGGCCGCCCAGAAGCCTGCCTGGCCGAGATTGACGCTACCGGCAAAGCCCGCGTCGAAAGGCCCGGCGAAGGCGAAGAGGCCCAGCAGGAACAACAGGCTGGAGGCCCACACGGCGATCTTGTTGACCCACAGCATGAAGCGGAAACCAAAGATGCACACCACCAGTACCAGCACCGCGAACAAGCCATAGGCCAGGCCCAGGGTCAGATCGGTTTCCGGCAGCCCGGCCAGGCGCTTGGCGCCGCCAACCAGGGCATCGCCCGAGCTCCACACCGACAGCGAGAAGAACGCCACGGCAGTGAGCAGTGACAGGAACGAGCCGACGATACGCCCGTGCACGCCGAAGTGCGCGCCGGACGACACCGCATTGTTGGTGCCGTTGAGCGCGCCGAACAGGCCCATCGGGGCGAGGATCAAGGCGCCGATGCCGACCCCCAGCAGAATCGCCCAGACGCCGGCCTGGAATGACAGGCCGAACAGCACCGGGAAGCTCCCCAGTACCGCAGTGGCGAAGGTATTGGCGCCGCCGAAAATCAGGCGGAACAGGTCAAGCGGGGTGGCGTCGCGTTGATCGTCGGGGATCTGTTCGACGCCATTGGTCTCGATACCAGTCGAGTGGCTCATGATGATGCTCCAGCGCGGTTGTTGTAGGTCGGCGCAGTGCGCGGACCCTCTTGTGGGTGCGTTGGCAGTGGCGGCAGGGCCGCAAAGGCTAAAACGGTTTCAGGCTTGGCTAACCACTGAAAGGTGTTCATGGCAGGCCAGCCAGCGCTCATCCTGGCGGCGGAAAACGATGGTCTCGCGCTCGTTCAGCGCGTGCTCTTCACCCGCGATGCGAATGCGCGTGGCGACATTGTGGATGAAGATCGCCAGCTCACCTTGCAGGCTGATGTGGACGTTGCTCGACTGGCACGCGAGCACGGCAAAACCTTCGGCTTGCCACTGGGCCCAGAGCTGTTCATAAGCGCGGCGTGACAGCAGGGGTTGCGCCAATGTGTGGAAAAGAAAGGTGGCGTCTTCGCTGAAGCAGGCGAAGTAGCGGGCGCTGTCGTTGCTGGCAAAGGCGGCGACGAGGTCGGCGGCGGCTTGCCGTACCTGGAGTGTCTGGTCCACGGGAGTGGCCTCACGGTTATTGTGATTGTGGTGATGCGATTCTGGTGAGGGAGGGGCGAGGGAAAAATCGCTGTGGGCAAATAATTAGTTCAGAAATCTGTAAACCAAGGGTTTTGCATGCTGCGTGAGAGTTGAGACAGGTGGGTGGTAGTGGCAATATGCCTTGCGCCCCGCTAGGGCGTTTCCCTTCTTGAAGCGAGCTGGCCTGTCAGTAGGCGGGTGGCATGGAGTGCTGCGCATGAATGAGTTGAATAGAAGCCTATCGGACGCAATGCCTGAGGCGACCTTCGTCTCGGACGTTGACGAGGATAACCCCGCACGTATTTCGGCCTTCTTGCTGACATGGACCCCGGATCCCGCCTGGCAATCGCAGAGCGTTTCTGTTGGCACCCGAGAAGAGATTCAGCTCGATTGCTACTTACTCCAACCCCAGGTTGGGGATCGGGTGTATTTGGTATCGCCTGGTGCCACGCCGGGCATTGTCGCTCGCGGCACCGTCGCTCAGGCAGGCGCCAACCGCTTGCACATTGCCATAGAAGAGCGGCGTCCGGATTGCGCGCGTGGTTTGCTGCCTCTTGAGTTGTTGACTGAGGCTTTGGCAATGCGAAGCTGGAGTCCGACCATTACCGGCACAGGCCTCCCGCAGTCCAGAGCAGAGGTGTTGGACGAGCTCTGGCGCAATGGGGCTGGCAAGCATAGCTTGCGGCAGTTCATTGAATGGAGTTCGGCAGACGATGCCTCATCACAGCCTAAATGGTTGCGCAGCTATGAGGCAGCCACCCAATACGCAGAAGGGCTCAGCCAGCGCCGAGTGATGCTCGACCGTTCGGCTCTGGAGCAATTGTGGATTGACCGCAACAACGGCATATCCAGTTTGAAGCAAGGGGTGATGTCATCTGAGGAGTTCAATGATCAGTTCCCTTTGATCGAAGCCATGACCCTGAAGATCATGGCAGCGCCCACCCCGGAAACTTACGACAGCATTCTTCAACAATGGCGCGATAGCGTGCGTGCCGGGCATTTCCATACCAATCGACCGGCAATGATCAGCCGGGTGTTTGCCGCATTCGCGCCGCAACTTTATACCAGCATCCTCACCGATAAAGACTGTCAATTGTTATTGGCAGGGCTCAAGTCGAAGTTCCAGCTCGGCGCGGGTGCAGGCCTGGGTGGATGGTGTGAGCTCAACCGACAGATCAAACAATGCTTGCAAGCGGCGCAGGTCAACCCAAACGACGTATTGGAAAACAATATTGCCATGTGGCAGTTGCTCGCAGCCTTCAAGGGCGGCAAGCCGGTAGCGCTTGAAGCCGAGCCTCAATCGCTGGATGCAAGGCAATGCGCGAATGCACCGCTCAACCAGATTCTGTTCGGCCCGCCGGGTACCGGAAAAACCTATCACACTGTCAATGAAGCGCTGGCCATCCTTGAGCCTGAATTACTCACGCGCCCTGGTGTTACTCGCCAGGCGTTGACCGAGGCATTCAACGGATATGTGAAAACCCAGCAAGTCGTGTTCTGCACGTTCCACCAGAGCTTCAGCTACGAAGACTTTGTGGAGGGCATACGCGCCGACAATGAGGATGGGCAGCTGGTTTATCGGATTGAACCGGGGATTTTCAAGGCGCTCTGCAGCAACGCCGCGGCGGACATCGATATCGACAATGATCCGTTTGAACAGGCCTTCACCCGACTGAAGGAAAAGTTGAGCAGTGGCGGACAACCGCTGACCGCACAGACGGTGAGAAATCACTCATTTGACTTCGACTATGTGGGCGGTGAAACCTTCCGGGTGTTTCCTGCTGTGTCTGCCGATCAGAAGATGCCCTATCGTGCATCCCTGAGCGATCTCCGACGTCTATACCGAACCGGTGACAAGAGCTACATGCATAACGCGTCCTATGTTCAGGGCATCCTGCGCTACTTGCAGAATGAATGTGGGCTCGCGGAGTTTGCCCCGTCCCAGGAACAACCTCGTCAGCGGCGCAACTATGTTCTGATTATCGATGAGATCAATCGCGGCAATATTTCTCGGATCTTTGGCGAGCTGATTACCCTGCTGGAAGAATCCAAGCGCGCAGGCCAGGCGGAGGCCTTGTCGGTCAGGCTGCCTTATTCGAAAGATGCCTTCAGCGTGCCTAGCAATGTGCACGTGATCGGCACCATGAACAGTGCTGATCGCTCGTTGTCCGGGCTTGATATCGCATTGCGCCGTCGTTTCGCTTTCAAGGAGATGTTGCCCCGGCCGGATATCCTGGCGCATGTGCAGGTGGAGGGGATTGCAATCTCCACACTGTTGGAGGTGATGAACAAGCGCATCGAAGTCTTGCTCGATCGTGACCACTGCCTGGGCCATGCTTACTTCCTTCCCCTCGAGCAGAGCCCCACGCTTGAGTGTTTGGCGCACATCTTCCGTAAGCAGATTGTGCCGTTGCTTCAGGAGTACTTCTTTGAGGATTGGGAGCGGATCAGCTGGGTGTTGAATGACCAGCACGCCAACGCTAGCGGTTCTCAGCCCTTCATCGAGCGCCCGGCAAGTCAGGCTGATCTTGCTGAGCTGTTTGGCCGCGACGTGGCGGCGAAGGTGGATGACCGGCGCTGGCTGCTCAACAGCGAGGCGTTTAGTCAGCGCGACAGCTATCTGAACATTTTGGGCTGAGCGGGTGAGCGTTGCCGTGATCACTATTCGTGAGTACGCCCTGCTCACCACAGAGCGCGTCGAGCCTTCATTGGATCTTGCCCAGGTAACTCCGAGTGCTTTTGACTGGCTGTGCGAGTTGAGTGCCGGTTTCAGCAAGCGCGGCGCGCGCTTGTTACAGGTAGAAGGACGACGTTGGTTACGCTGGGATTCCTACGTGGGCATCCTGGAGACCCCCTGCGGTGTGCGCATCGAGATCTTGCCAAAACACATCGAGCAGGGTGATTGCCTGCTTGGAAGTCGACAACTGCTGCGTAAGTTGATCCAAACCGCGCTGCATCTGACCCCCAGGCAAACTTCACTTACCAGCCTTGAATTATTCGATGCGCCACTGAGCGAGTGGGTGATGGGGCAGTTTCTCGATCAGTTGGACTATTTGCTCAAGCGCGGCATTCGCTTTGACTACCAGCGGATCGAAGAAGAACAGCGCTTCTTGCGTGGTCAGCTAGACATGGTCAAACAGATGCGTCAGCCACCCGGTCGACAGCATTACTTCCAACTGCGCCATGACGTTTATCTGCCTGATCGCGCCGAAAATCGCCTGCTTAAACTGGCGCTGCTGCAGGTCGCAAGCACCACACAAAATGCGCGCAACTGGCGGCTGGCCAACGAGCTGCGCGGATTGTTCGAGGAGGTCCCTGCCAGCAAGCACGTGAAGAGTGACTTGCTGGCCTGGGGCAAGGATCGATTGATGGCGCATTATCGTGACGTCAAGCCGTGGTGCGAGCTGATCCTCAATCAGCAGATGCCCATCGCTGTGGCGGGGCAGTGGCAGGGCTTGAGCATGTTGTTCCCGATGGAGAAGCTGTTCGAGCACTTCGTAGGTGACTGGTTGCAGCGGCAATTATCGACACAGGCGACGTTGAGTTGTCAGGCCGACGGCAAGTACCTGTGCGCGCATGGCCAAGGGCAAATGTTCGGGCTGAGGCCAGACTTCCTTATTGATAGCTGTTCAACGCGCTGGGTGCTAGATACCAAATGGAAGCGCCTGCGCAGCGACGCTCATGGCGACAATTATCAGCTGCAACAAAGCGATTTCTATCAGCTATTCGCCTATGGGCATAAGTACAGAGATGGACAGGCGCCGAGGCTGGTGCTGATCTATCCGTATTGGTCGGGCTTGCAGAAAGCGTTGCCGGTATTTGACTACGGTGCCGATCTGCATCTGTGGGTACTGCCGTTCGATCTGGAGAACGAGTATTTGCTGGGTAGCAATCTGGCTGGGTTGCCGCTGCGCACGCAGGCTGATAGCTGCTCTGATTACCCTCTCACCACTCATTGATCGCTTGCGCTGGCCCGGTGGGGTCTAGTCGCGGGCCACGAACTTCGATCGCCGACTCAGCGTCAGGGAACAACCGCCGAAGCGCCACCCATCGTTCACGCAATGGAACTCTGAGGGTGCGCCAATGGGGCTACCGACCGGTTCGCCCGGCCTTTACCGTTACGCCTGTCGTGCGCTC
Organism: Pseudomonas sp. NPDC088890; assembly: GCF_044900155.1. Lineage (NCBI taxonomy): Bacteria > Pseudomonadati > Pseudomonadota > Gammaproteobacteria > Pseudomonadales > Pseudomonadaceae > Pseudomonas > Pseudomonas sp. NPDC088890. The sequence goes on from NZ_JBJDNG010000006.1 coordinate 104,708, forward strand.
AGCCTGTTTGGCGAGCGCATTTAATTCAGGTCGCCGACTGACGGTCGTCTCACTCAGCCTGCGTTGCCTACTCTCATAATCCCCACTGTGGACCTGTGGGTCGCGGCCCGACCGCATTGGCCAGGATGGCCGGTTCTCCAACAAGAGGAGAGAACGATGAGCAATTTCTCGCAAGCTGCCAACTTCGAAGGCCAGATCCCCCGGATCGATCCTGACAATGCCACGATGCTGCTGATCGACCACCAGAGTGGCCTGTTCCAGACGGTCAAGGACATGCCCATGACCGAGCTGCGGGCCAACGCCATCACCCTGGCCAAAGTCGCCAGCCTGGCCAAGATTCCGGTCATCACTACCGCCTCCGTGCCCCAGGGGCCCAACGGCCCGCTGATTCCAGAGATTCACGAGGCCGCTCCGCACGCCCAGTACGTCGCGCGCAAGGGGGAGATCAATGCCTGGGACAATCCCGAGTTCGTGGCCGCCGTGAAGGCGACCGGGCGCAAGCAACTGATCATCGCCGGCACCATCACCAGTGTCTGCATGGCCTTCCCCAGCATCAGCGCGGTAAATGCCGGTTATCAGGTGTTCGCTGTCATCGACGCCTCAGGCACCTACTCGAAGATGGCCCAGGAAGTGACCCTGGCGCGGGTGGTCCAGGCTGGCGTGGTACCGATGGACACCGCAGCGGTTTGCTCGGAGGTGCAACGCACCTGGAACCGTCCGGACGCCGCCCAGTGGGCTGAGGCCTACAGCGCAGTATTCCCGCACTACCAGCTGCTGATCGAGAGCTACATGAAGGCCCAGGCCGTCGTCAGCCAGAACGAGCAGTTGGATTCGCAACGTAGCTGACCCCGCGCGGGGCGCGTTTTCCCATCCACGCAAGGAGATCCACCATGGCATTTCAATACAAGCGTCTGGACAAGAACAACGCAGCGGTACTGCTGGTCGATCACCAGACCGGCTTGCTGTCGCTGGTGCGCGACATCGATCCGGACCGCTTCAAGAACAACGTGCTGGCGCTGGCTGACCTGGCCCAGTACTTCAAGCTGCCGACAATTCTCACCACCAGTTTCGAAAGTGGCCCCAACGGCCCGCTGGTGCCGGAGCTCAAGGCGCAATTTCCGGATGCGCCCTACGTGGCGCGGCCCGGCAATATCAATGCCTGGGACAACGAGGACTTCGTCAAGGCGGTCAAGGCCACCGGCAAGAAGCAGCTGCTTATCGCTGGGGTGGTGACCGAGGTCTGCGTGGCCTTCCCGGCGCTGTCGGCACTGGAGGAGGGCTTCGAGGTGTTCGTCGTGACGGACGCCTCGGGTACCTTCAACGAGCTGACCCGCGATTCGGCCTGGCGGCGCATGGAAGCCGCTGGGGCACAGTTGATGACCTGGTTCGGCGTGGCCTGTGAGTTGCACCGCGACTGGCGCAACGATATCGAGGGGCTGGGGACGCTGTTCTCCAACCACATTCCCGATTACCGCAATCTGATGACCAGCTACAGCACACTCACCGAGTCCAAGTGACGCAAGAGCCGGGCCTCTGCAAGGAGGCCCGGGTCGGCACCACGACGGGCACCACAATCCTTGCGTAAAGGCGGATGATGTACGCGTGAGTCGTGGACGAGTGATGCCGATGTTTGACCTGAACGACCTGTATCTTTACGCCAAGGTGGTGGAGCACGGCGGGTTTGCCCCTGCCGGACGCATCCTGGACTTGCCCAAGTCACGCTTGAGTCGTCGCGTGGCCAAGTTGGAGGAGCGCCTGGGCGTGCGCCTGATCCAGCGCTCGACACGGCAGTTCGCGGTCACCGAAGTGGGCCTGGAGTATTACCACCATTGCCTGGGCATGCTCGAACAGGCGATCGCCGCCGAGGATGCGATCGAGCGCAATCGCCTCGAGCCACGCGGCATCGTCCGCCTTGCCAGCAGCACGGCGCTACTGGATTCGCGCCTGGCGCCGATCCTGGCGCGCTTCATGGCCCAGTGTCCGGTGGTGGAACTGCTGGTGAAAAGCTATAACCGGCGGGTCGACGTCATCGGCGAGGGCTTCGATCTGGTCTTGAGCGTGCGCCACCAGCCGCTGCAAAGTAGCGAGTTGATCATGCGCCGGCTGGCGCCGAGTCGGCATTGCCTGGTGGCTGCCCCGAGCCTGCTCGCTGAACATGGCCAGCCGCAAACCCCCGCGCAACTGCCAGCGCTGCCAAGCCTGTGCTGGGGCATCAATGTGCACGACTACACCTGGGATCTGGTCGGGCCGCAGGGCACCGAAGCCTCTATCGAGTTTCGTCCACGGCTGGTCTCGGACGATCTGGCCGTGTTGCGCGAAGGTGTCCTGGCCGGTGTTGGCGTAGCGCTGCTGCCTGAGGAGGCGGTCAGCGAATACCTGGCCAACGGCCGGCTGGTGCATGTGCTGGAGGGCTGGGCCCCACGCGAAGGCGAGGTGGTGGCGCTGTTCCCTTCGCGGCGTGGTCTGATGCCGGCGGTGCGCAAGCTGATCGACTTTCTCGCCGAGGCGTTCGAGCAGGAGCAGCTTGGGCCGTTTGCTGCGAATACCTCGGCGGTTGAGTCTGTCAGCCCTGTGCCATCTCGCGCTCGCTGAACGCGGGTTTATCTCGCTTCGAGGTGCTCGCCGACCAGGCCGCCAATACCGCAGCCACTGCGGTCAGCAGGGCACCCGCCCAGGGTGTGGCGGTGAGGCTTGCGCCCGTGATCACCAGGCCGCCGACCGCTGTGCCCACACCCACTCCCAGGTGCATGGCAGACAAGTTAAGGCTCATGCCTGCCGGGAAAGTCTGCGCCCCGCGGCTGGCGAGGTAGCTTTGCACCACCGGCGAGACCATCCAGCTCACACAACCCCAGAGCATCATCATCGGAAGGAACAGCCACGGCGTTGCCGCGCCCAAGGGGAGCATCAGTAGGCTGGCCAGGTACAGCAATGGGGTAAGCAAAATGGCTCGGTTGGCGCCCAATCGGTCGGCCATCCAGCCGCCGACATAGCCCCCCGAGACGCCTGCAATGCCGAAGGCGGCAAACACTGCAGGCAGCCATTGGGTGGGGATCTGCCCAACCTGCAGGGCGTATGGGGCAAGGTAGGCGAAGACGGTGAAGTGTCCGGCGATCATCAGCAGCGAGACCAGCTGAGCGGCGAGCAGGCGCCCGTTACCCAGGTGCTGCAGATACATCCGCGGCGCAACCCGCTCACTGCCCTCAAGCGCGGGCAGCGCTCGCCATGTCAGCAGTAGCACGGCGCAGGCGAGCAGCGCCAGGCCAATGAAAACGCCGCGCCAGCCGAGGGCGTCGCACAACAGCATGCCGACTGGCACACCCAGCACCAGCGAGCCACTGATACCCATGAAAATCACGCCGATGGCCCGACCTCGCAGGGCGTCGGGCACCATGCGGGTGGCCATCAGGGTGCAAGTCAGGCAGGTCAGCGCGCTGGTCGCCGCCATGCCGATGCGAGCGGCGACCAGCAGGCCGTAGCCAGGGGCCAGGGCTGCGATCAGGTTGAATATTGCGAACAGGCCCAGCGCCGCGCACAGCAGGCCGCGCAACGGGAAGCGGCGGGTCAGCAGGGGTGAGAAGGGGGCTGCTGCGGCGAATGCCAGGGAGAAGACTGTAGTCAGTTGCCCGGCGACGCCCAGCGGCACGTCGAGCCCGTCGACCAGGGCCGGCAAGATGCCGATAGTGATGTTTTCTGCCATGCCGGTGACGAAGGTCGCCAGGGCCAGAAGCCAGATGCGTGCGCTCATGTGTGCTCCGATGTGCAAGCCGGTGTGGGCCGGACCTGCTGGCCCGACGGTCGACCGGCAGAGGGTCAAGACCATCGGGTTTCGAGGCAGCGCTTCGGTTATCCCGCTTCAGTTACGCCTTCAGTGTAGTGCTTTGCGTGAGGGCGTCGCGTATTACAGCCGAATCAGACGTTGAAGCGGAAGTGCATCACGTCGCCATCTTTGACGATGTAGTCCTTGCCTTCCAGACGCCATTTGCCGGCTTCTTTTGCACCGCCTTCACCCTTGTACTGGATGAAATCGTCATAGGCCACCACTTCGGCGCGGATGAAGCCTTTCTCGAAGTCGGTGTGGATCACGCCGGCCGCTTGCGGGGCGGTGGCGCCGACACGTACGGTCCAGGCACGTACTTCCTGCACGCCGGCAGTGAAGTAGGTTTGCAGGTTGAGCAGTTCGTAACCTGCGCGGATCACCCGGTTCAGGCCAGGCTCTTCCAGGCCCAGGGCCTCGAGGAACATGTCTTTCTCTTCGCCGTCGTCGAGTTCAGCGATCTCGGCTTCGATCTTGTTGCACACCGGCACCACCACTGCGCCTTCTTCTTCGGCGATGGCGCGGACTACGTCCAGGTGCGGGTTGTTGTCGAAGCCGTCTTCAGCGACGTTGGCGATGTACATCACCGGCTTGCTGGTCAGCAGGTGGAAGCCACGGATCACGGCTTTCTCGTCGTCAGCCATGTTCTTCATCAGGCTGCGCGCAGGCTTGCCTTCGGTGAAGTGTGGGATCAGTTTTTCCAGGATGGCTTTCTGCGCCAGGGCATCCTTGTCGCCGCCCTTGGCGTTACGGGCAACCTTCTGCAGTTGCTTCTCGCAGCTGTCGAGGTCAGCGAAGATCAGCTCCAGGTCGATGATCTCGATGTCGCGCTTGGGGTCGACGCTGTTGGAAACGTGAATCACGTTCTCGTCTTCAAAGCAGCGCACCACGTGGGCAATGGCGTCGGTCTCGCGGATGTTGGCCAGGAACTTGTTGCCCAGGCCTTCACCTTTGGAGGCACCGGCTACCAGGCCTGCGATGTCGACGAACTCCATGGTGGTCGGCAGGATGCGGTTAGGCTTGACGATCTCGGCCAGGGCCGCCAGGCGCGCATCGGGCATCGGCACGATGCCGCTGTTCGGCTCGATGGTGCAGAAGGGGAAGTTCTCAGCCGCGATGCCGGATTTGGTCAGCGCGTTGAACAGGGTGGACTTGCCGACGTTGGGCAGGCCGACGATGCCGCAATTGAAACCCATGGAAATTCCCCTCTAGGTAATATCAGGCCTTCTGGCCGTGCAGCTCGCGCATGGCCTTGGCGAAGTCGCCGGCGAGCACGTCCGGCAGCACGCCGAGGGCAAAGTCGATGCTGGCGTCGAGCTTGTCCTGTTCAGCGCGCGGTGCGCGGCCGAGGACGAAGTTGGAGACCAGCTTGGCGTCACCTGGGTGGCCGATGCCGAGCCGCAGGCGATGGAAGTCGTTCTGGTTGCCGAGCTGCGCGATGATGTCGCGCAGGCCGTTATGCCCGCCGTGGCCGCCGCCCTTCTTGAGCTTGGCGACGCCGGGAGGCAGGTCGAGTTCGTCATGAGCCACCAGAATCGCTTCCGGCTTGATCCGGAAGAAATTGGCCAAAGCCGCCACGGACTGGCCGCTACGGTTCATGTAGGTGGTGGGGATCAACAGACGAACGTCGTTGCCCTGATGGCTGAATTTAGCCGTCAGGCCGAAATATTTGCGGTCAGCAGTCAAGGAGACACGCTGGGCGCTAGCAATGCGTTCAACGAAAAGAGCCCCTGCGTTATGCCGGGTCTGTTCGTATTCGGGGCCGGGGTTACCCAGGCCAACGATCAACTGGATGGCGGTCACGTAGGGGCTCTTCCTTGGAGTTGGTGGGTTACAGCGCTGAGCACTGTAACCCGGTCAACACCGGCGTGCCGAGTAGATTACTCAGCAGCGCCTTCTGCAGCTTCCGGCGCAACACGCGGAGCGTGAACGTTGGCAACAGCTTTGTCATCACCGTGGGCCAGAGCGACGAACTCTACGCCTTTCGGAGCTTTCAGGTCCGACAGGTGGATGATGGTGCCGATTTCAGCGTTAGCCAGGTCGACTTCGATGAACTCTGGCAGGTCCTTGGCTTCGCAGGACACTTCGATCTGCGACTCAACGTGCGAGATCTCGCCGCCTTTCTTGACCGGTGCTTCTTCGTTGATGAAGTGCACTGGAACAACAGCAGTCAGCTTCTGGCCAGCAACGACGCGAATGAAGTCAGCGTGCATGATGAATTGCTTGGCTGGGTGACGCTGCATGGCTTTAACGATGACGTTTTGCTTGGTGCCGTCAACGTTCAGCTCGATCACGTGGCTGTAGGCAGCTTCGTTTTCGAACAGTTTGGCGATTTCCTTGGCCACGATGGTCAGGGATTGCGCTTCTTTACCGCCACCGTAGACAACGGCAGGGATGCTGGCGGAGTGACGCAGGCGGCGGCTCGCACCTTTCCCCAGGTCAGTACGCGCTTGAGCGTTCAGGATGAAATCAGTCATTTTGTTTCTCCAAAATAGCCATCTCCCGCAGGCGTTTGCGACCAGCGCCAAACGGGGTGGGCAAAAAAGCCCCGCCCCAACAGCGAGTGTTGGGGCGGGGCGCTTTTCGTCAACGTGTGTTCCGCTTAGCGAAACATCGCGCTGATCGATTCTTCGTTGCTGATGCGGCGGACCGCTTCAGCGACAACCGGTGCGATATCCAACTGGCGGATACGGTCACAGGCTTGAGCAGCGGCGGACAGCGGGATGGTGTTGGTCACCACCAGCTCATCCAATACCGACTTCTCGATGTTCTCGATCGCTCGGCCAGACAGAACAGGGTGCGTGCAGTAGGCGTAAACCTTGGCAGCGCCGTGCTCTTTCAGGGCCTTGGCCGCGTGGCACAGGGTGCCGGCGGTGTCGACCATGTCGTCTACCAGGATGCAAGTGCGTCCTTCGACGTCGCCGATGATATGCATCACTTCGGAGTGATTGGCCTTTTCACGGCGTTTGTCGATGATACCCAGATCGACACCCAGCGACTTGGCAACAGCACGTGCACGCACGACGCCGCCGATGTCTGGGGAGACGATCATCAGGTTCTCGAAACGCTGGTCTTCGATATCGTCGACCAGTACGGGCGAGCCGTAGATGTTGTCGACAGGAATATCGAAGAAACCCTGGATCTGGTCAGCGTGCAGGTCGACGGTGAGAACACGGTCGATACCCACGACAGTGAGCATGTCAGCGACAACTTTGGCGCTGATGGCTACACGTGCCGAACGCGGACGGCGGTCCTGGCGGGCGTATCCGAAGTAAGGAATCACGGCAGTGATTCGGGAAGCTGAGGAGCGGCGGAAGGCGTCGGCCATCACTACCAGTTCCATCAGATTATCGTTGGTCGGAGCGCAGGTCGGCTGAATAATGAAGACGTCTTTACCGCGGACATTTTCATTGATCTCAGTGCTGATCTCGCCGTCGGAGAATTTACCGACAGAGACGTCACCGAGAGGGATATGCAGCTGACGTACGACACGCCGAGCCAGATCGGGGTTAGCGTTCCCCGTAAAGACCATCATCTTGGACACGCGCAGTACCTGAAGGCTGAGGGTATACCTGGATGAGTATAAGGAAAATGGCAGGGGCGGCTGGATTCGAACCAACGCATGGCAGGATCAAAACCTGCTGCCTTACCGCTTGGCGACGCCCCTGTATCTGTTGCTGCGAGTGCTTGGCACTCGACTTCTAGAGCAGACTTTGTAGCTGTTGATGCAACATCGAAATATTGCTTCCTTTCGCCACAAACCCTGTTTGGGTCTCTGAAAGAAGGGCCAGAACTTTATCAGCTTCGGCTTTGCTTGGGAAGGCCCCAAACACACAACTTCCAGTGCCGGTCAGTCGAGCTTCAGTGTATTTACCCAGTAGATTCAACGCATTGCGAACTTCTGGATAACTTTGCTCTACCACCGGTTGGCAGTCATTTCGACTGTTTCCCTCGGGAACGGGGCGCATCTTAAGGGGGAGGGAATCACGTGTCAACTGCGGATGTGAAAAAATTTCCGCTGTGCTGACAGACACTTGCGGCACCAGCACGACATACCACGGCTGTTCTGGATCGACCGGGGTCAGCTGTTCACCGACGCCTTGGGCGAACGCTGCGTGACCGTGGACGAACACTGGCACGTCGGCGCCCAGGCTCAGGCCCAGCTGGGCCAGGCGATCGGCATCCCAGCCGAGTTGCCACAGATGGTTCAGGCCCAGCAAGGTGGTGGCGGCATCGGAACTGCCGCCGCCGATGCCGCCGCCCATGGGCAGGATCTTGTCCAGCCAGATGTCGACGCCCAGCGTACAGCCTGATTGCGCTTGCAGTTGGCGGGCGGCGCGCACGATCAGGTTACTGTCGTGGTCGACCCCGTTAATTGCGGTTTGCAAACGCACCTGGCCGTCCTCGCGCACGGCGAAGGTCAGGTGGTCGGCGTAGTCGAGGAATTGGAAAACGGTTTCCAGCTCGTGATAGCCATCTGCGCGGCGACCGATGATGTGCAGCCAGAGATTGAGCTTGGCCGGGGCAGGCAGGGTGAGCTTATCCACAGATCAATGCCCCAGCTGGCGTGGTTGCCAGTCTTTGACCACCAGGGTCACGTCGATATCTTTGCCGTGCAACTTGAGGCGCTCGGGTAGCCAGTAGCCGTTTTGCTCGGTGTAGCTCAGGTACTGCACCTGCCAGCCGTCTTGGCTGAGGCTGGCCAGGCGGCTGTCATCGCCCAGGGTCAGTTGGCTCTTGCTGTCAGGCGCGGGCAGGCCGCGCACCCACCAGACCAGATGGGAGACGGGCAACTGCCAGCCCAGTTGTTGTTCGAGCAGAGCCTCCGGGCTGGGGGCTTCATAGCGGCCCTGATTGGCCACTTCCAGCACTACGCCGCCGGGGCGACCGGTCAGCCGCGCCGCGCCACGGCCGAGCGGGCCGGCCAGGCGAATATCGTAATAGTCCTGGCGTTGCAGCCAGAACAGGGTGCCGCTGCCGGAGTCTTTCGGCGCACGGATACCGACCTTGCCGTTGATCTGCCAGCCGTCGAGGGTGCTCAGCTGAGCTTTGTGCTCACGCCACAGCTTTGGGTCGCCCTGGCCGTGCAAGGCTTCGCGAGAACCGAAGCCGGCGCAACCGGCCAGCAGGGCGATCAGGGTAAAGGTGATGCAATGACGCAGAAACATGGCTTAAAGGGTCTCTGATCCGGTCAGGCGCAAGACGGTCTTGCGCAGGATGGTGCTGTCGGGCTGGGCTTGGAAGGCTTTGGCCCAGACCTGGCGGGCTTCACGACGTTTGCCGTTGGCCCAGAGCACTTCGCCCAGGTGGGCGGCCACTTCATGATCGGGGAAGCGCTCCAGGGCCTGGCGCAGCAAGCGTTCGGCCTCGTCGAGGTTGCCCAGGCGGTAGTTGACCCAGCCCAGGCTGTCGAGTACGGCGGGGTCATCGGGGGTCAGCTGATGGGCTTTTTCGATCAGCTGCTTGGCCTCGGCATAGCGGGTGGTGCGGTCGGCCAGTGTGTAGCCCAGGGCGTTGATGGCCATGGCGTTTTCCGGCTCGCGAGCGATGATCGCGCGCAGGTCTTTTTCCATCTCGGCAAGATCGCCGCGCTTCTCCGCCAGCATGGCGCGGGTATAGAGCAGGTTGAGGTCGTCCGGGTAACGCTTGATCGCTTGTTGCAGTACTTGGTCGGCTTGCGCGTCCTTGCCGTTGTTGCCGTAGCTCTCGGCTTCGATCAGGTACAGCTGGATGGCGTAGTCCGGTTGCGCTTCGCGGGCTTCGGCGAGCAGGCGCGAGGCTTCGCTGCCGCGGCCATTGGCAATCAGGATGTCAGCCTGGCGCAGTTGCGCCGGCAGATAGTCTGGGCCGGTGCCGACCAGGGCGTACTCGCGCAGCGCCGCTTCAGGGTCGTTGCGCTCCTCGCGGATGCGTCCCAGGTTCAGGTGCGCGGCATCGACGTTGCTGTCGCGCTCGACCAGCTCTTGCAGGTAGCCCTCGGCTTCGTCCCAGTCTTTGTTCTCCAGGCACACCAGCGCCAGCGAGTAACGCAGCTCGTCATCCTCCGGGTACTGCTGGAGCATGCTTTCGAATTCGGCCTTGGCGTCGCCGATGCGATCCTGTTCTACCAAGGTGCGGGCGTAAGTCAGGCGCAGGCGTTTGTCGTCGGGATTGTCGCGAATGGCCCCGCGCAGCAGCGGCAAGGCCTCCGAGCCACGGTCCAGGGCTTGTAGCAGGCGAGCGCGAAGCAGGATCGGGGCGATTTCGCCGTTTTGCGGTGGGTGCGCCTCAAGCAGCGACAGCGCTTCTTCAGCCTTGCCGTCCTGATTGAGCAGCAGCGCCTTGCCGAACACCAGTTGGCCGTTATTGGGGTATTTGACCAGCAGCCGTTCGAAGCTTTGCATCAGGCCGTCACGGGTGCTTTGGTCGGTTTCGGCGGCAGACAGGGCGAGGAAGTCGAAGTGAGTATCGCCTTGGCCTTGCAGGACTTTTTCCATGTAGGTCATGGATTCGTCATAACGCCCGGAGCGTGCCAGCTGGATTGCGGCGGCGCGCTGCGCATCGAGGTTCTGCGCGTCATTGCGCGCCCAGATCAACGCGGTATCCAGGGCCGGTTCGTCAGCCCCGAGGTACTCGGCGATGCGGTAGGCGCGTTCGGAAACGGCGGGGTCTTGGGTTTTCTCTGCCTGATCGACGTAGTTGGCCAGGGCGATGTCGAAGCGGTTGCGCTGGCCGGCCAGCTCCGCTACCAGCAGGCTGTAGACGGTTTCCTGCTTGAACGATCCGTACGCCACGGGCTTTTCCTGCGCGGCCTTGGCGGCCACAGACGACTGCGCCTCGCTGTCTTTCGGGGCCAGGCTCTGGCAGCCCTGGAGCAGGGCGAGGGTAAGCAGCAGTGCGTAGGATCTATTCATAGATGAGGCTTAGAAGTGCTAACCGGCGGTCGGAGCATGATGACACAAGCGCAGTGGCAAACCCACCTGCGAAGGCATGCTGTTCATTTCAGGATGACTGTGTTTGCGCCAGGGTATGGCCGCAATCTATTAGGACAATAGCGAACGGTGGTTGTTCTGAATCCTGCGAAGTAGGACAATTATCGGCTTCACGTCACAACCAGCGACCTTGCATGGCCTTTCTTGCACTTGGTATCAACCATAAGACTGCCTCGGTAGACGTACGCGAGCGCGTGGCGTTTACGCCAGAGCAGCTGGTCGATGCCCTGCAGCAGCTTTGCCGACTGACCGCCAGCCGTGAGGCGGCGATTCTTTCGACCTGCAACCGCAGTGAGCTCTATATAGAGCAGGACCACCTGGCAGCCGATGCCGTGCTGCAATGGCTGGCCGAGTACCATAAGCTGAGCCTCGACGAGCTGCGCGCCAGTGCCTACGTGCACGAAGAGCACGACGCCGTGCGGCATATGATGCGGGTCGCCTCCGGGCTCGACTCGCTGGTGCTTGGCGAACCGCAGATTCTTGGCCAGATGAAGTCGGCCTACGCCGTCGCTCGCGAGGCTGGCACCATTGGTCCGCTGCTTGGCCGGTTGTTCCAGGCCACCTTCAGCGCCGCCAAGCAGGTGCGCACCGACACCGCGATCGGCGAGAACCCGGTGTCGGTGGCGTTTGCCGCAGTCAGCCTGGCCCGGCAGATCTTCAGCGACCTGGGCCGCAGCCAAGCGCTGCTGATCGGTGCGGGCGAGACCATCACCCTGGTCGCCCGCCATCTGCATGAGCAAGGTGTGCGGCGCATCGTGGTGGCCAACCGGACGCTGGAGCGCGCCAGCATTCTTGCCGAACAGTTTGGCGCGCATGCCGTGCTGCTGGCCGACATCCCCCAGGAATTGGCCAACAGTGACATCGTCATCAGTTCGACCGCCAGTCAGTTGCCGATCCTCGGCAAAGGGGCGGTGGAAAGCGCCTTGAAACAGCGTCGGCACAAACCGATCTTCATGGTCGACATTGCCGTGCCGCGCGATATCGAACCAGAAGTTGGCGAATTGGACGACGTCTACCTGTATACCGTCGACGACCTGCACGATGTGGTCGCGGAAAACCTCAAGAGCCGCCAGGGCGCGGCCCAGGCCGCCGAAGAGCTGGTCTCGGTGGGCGCCGAGGATTTCATGGTGCGCCTGCGCGAGCTGGCCGCGGTGGATGTGCTCAAGGCCTACCGCCAGCAGAGCGAGCGGCTGCGCGATGAAGAACTGCAAAAGGCCCAGCGCCTGCTGGCCAACGGTGGCAACCCGGAAGATGTGCTGGCCCAGTTGGCTCGGGGCCTGACTAACAAACTCTTGCACGCCCCCAGCGTGCAACTGAAAAAGCTCTCGGCCGAAGGCCGCGTAGATGCGCTGGCCATGGCCCAGGAACTCTTTGCCCTCAATGAGGGCTCCACGGACAAACCCCCGCAATGAAAGCGTCGCTGCTGAACAAACTGGACATTCTCCAGGATCGCTTCGAGGAACTCACCGCCCTGCTGGGCGATGCCGAGGTCATTTCCGACCAGACCCGTTTTCGTGCCTATTCGCGCGAGTACGCCGAAGTCGAGCCGGTGATCACTGCTTTCAAAGAGTGGCGCAAGGTTCAGGACGACCTCGAAGGCGCGCAAGCGCTGCTCAAGGACAGCGACCCGGACCTGCGCGAAATGGCCGTGGAAGAGGTGCGCGAGGCCAAGGATCAGTTGGCCGCGTTGGAGGTTCAGTTGCAGCGCATGCTGCTGCCCAAGGACCCTAATGACGGGCGCAACGTGTTCCTGGAAATCCGCGCTGGCACTGGCGGTGACGAGGCGGCGATTTTCTCCGGCGATCTGTTCCGCATGTACTCGCGCTACGCCGAAAAACGCGGCTGGCGCCTGGAGATTCTCTCCGAGAACGAGGGCGAGCACGGCGGCTACAAGGAAATCATCGCCCGGGTCGAAGGCGACAATGTCTACGCCAAGCTCAAGTTCGAGTCGGGCGCGCATCGCGTGCAACGCGTGCCAGAGACCGAGTCGCAGGGGCGTATCCACACCTCGGCGTGTACCGTGGCGGTACTGCCCGAGCCGGATGAGCAGGTGGCGATCGAGATCAACCCGGCCGACCTGCGTGTCGACACCTACCGTGCCTCTGGCGCCGGTGGTCAGCACATCAACAAGACCGACTCGGCAATCCGCATTACCCACTTGCCCACCGGGATCGTGGTCGAGTGCCAGGAAGAGCGCTCGCAGCACAAGAACCGTGCTCGCGCCATGTCCTGGTTGTCGGCCAAGCTCAACGACATTCAGACCAGCGCCGCGCAGAACGCGATTGCCAGCGAGCGCAAGCTGCTAGTCGGCTCCGGTGACCGCTCCGAGCGGATCCGCACCTACAACTATCCACAGGGCCGAGTCACCGATCACCGCATCAACCTGACCCTGTACTCGCTCGACGACATCCTCGCCGGTGGCGTCGAAGCCGTGATCGAACCGTTGCTGGCCGAGTACCAGGCCGATCAATTGGCCGCGCTGGGGGAATAATGACCATCATCGCCAGCCTGCTGCGCAACGCGCAACTGCCCGACTCCCCGACCGAACGGCTGGATGCCGAGCTGCTGCTGGCTGCCGCCCTGGGCAAGTCGCGCAGCTACCTGCACACCTGGCCCGAGCGAATCGTCAGCAGCGAGGCGGCGCAAGTGTTCGCCGATTTCCTCGGCCGCCGTCGCGCCGGTGAGCCGGTGGCGTACATTCTTGGTCAGCAGGGCTTCTGGAAGCTCGATCTTGAAGTGGCGCCGCATACCCTGATTCCCCGTCCAGACACCGAGCTGCTGGTGGAAACTGCCCTTGAATTGCTGCCTGCGACCCCCGCACGAATGCTCGATTTGGGTACCGGCACGGGCGCCATCGCCCTGGCCCTGGCCAGCGAGCGACCGGCTTGGCAGGTGGTGGCAGTGGACCGTATCGATGAGGCGGTGGCCCTGGCCGAGCGTAACCGCCAGCGTCTGCAGCTGAACAATGTCCACGTGCGCACCAGCTACTGGTACGACGCCCTGGACGGCGAACGTTTTGACCTGATCATCAGTAACCCGCCCTACATCCGTGCCGAAGATCCGCACCTGGCGGCTGGCGATGTCCGCTTCGAACCGAGCAGTGCCCTGGTGGCGGGCCAGGACGGGCTGGATGATCTGCGCGTCATCATTGCCCGGGCCCCAGGACACCTGCTGCCGGGCGGCTGGCTGCTGCTCGAGCACGGCTACGATCAGGCCGCAGACGTGCGTGAGTTGCTCAGCCAGCAGGGTTTCGGTGACGTTTGCAGCCGGATTGACCTGGGCGGCCATGAGCGCATCTCCTTGGGGCGCCTGCCATGCTGAGTGACCAGGAACTGCTGCGTTACAGCCGGCAGATCCTGCTGGCCCAGGTCGACATCGACGGCCAGTTGCGGCTCAAGCAAAGCAAGGCGCTGGTGGTCGGCGTGGGTGGGCTCGGCTCGCCGGTGGCGCTGTACCTCGCGGCAGCGGGTGTCGGCGAACTGCACCTGGCTGACTTCGATACGGTCGACCTGACCAACCTGCAACGCCAGATCATCCACGACACCGACAGCGTTGGCCTGGGCAAGGTGGATTCGGCGATCAAGCGCTTGCAGGTGATCAATCCTGAAATCACGCTGGTCGCTCATCGCCAGGCTCTGGATGAAGATTCACTGTCGGCTGCGGTGGCAGCGGTCGACCTGGTGCTGGACTGCTCCGACAATTTCACCACCCGCGAGGCGGTCAACGCCGCTTGCGTGGCGGCTGGCAAGCCGCTGGTCAGTGGTGCGGCGATTCGTCTGGAGGGGCAGCTTTCGGTATTCGATCCGCGCCGCGAAAACAGCCCGTGCTACCACTGCCTGTATGGCCATGGTAGCGAAGCCGAGCTGACCTGCAGTGAAGCCGGCGTGATCGGCCCCTTGGTGGGGATGGTGGGCAGCCTGCAAGCGCTCGAGGCATTGAAGCTGCTCGCTGGCTTTGGCGAGCCATTGGTCGGCCGCCTGCTGCTGATCGACGCGCTGAGCACGCGCATGCGCGAGCTCCGGGTCAAGCGCGACCCTGCGTGTGCAGTGTGCGGCACTCGCCATGGCTGATCGTTCGGCGCCAGTGGGCGTGATGGATTCGGGGGTCGGCGGTCTGTCGGTACTCGCCGAGATCCAGCGCCTGCTGCCCAACGAGTCGCTGTTGTATGTGGCTGACAGCGGGCATGTGCCGTATGGCGAAAAGTCTCCCGATTACATCCGCCAGCGCTTGCGCCATATCGCTGGGTTCTTCCAGCAGCAAGGCGCCAAGGCCATGGTCCTGGCCTGCAACACGGCTACCGTGGCCGCAGTGGCCGACCTGCGCGAGCTGTATCCCAGCTGGCCGCTGGTGGGCATGGAGCCTGCGGTCAAGCCCGCTGCTGCGGCGACCCGCTCGGGCGTGGTCGGGGTGCTGGCCACCACCGGCACCCTGCAGAGTGCCAAGTTCGCCGCCTTGCTCGATCGCTTTGCCAGTGATGTACGGGTAATCACCCAGCCATGTCCGGGCCTGGTCGAGTGCATCGAGGCGGGTGACTTGTTCAGCCCCCAATTGCGCCAGCTGCTGGCTGGCTACGTGCAGCCGCTGCTCAGGGCCGGCTGCGATACCTTGATTCTCGGTTGCACCCACTACCCCTTCTTGCGTCCGCTGCTGGCCGAAATGGTGCCGGCCGATGTGGCGATCATCGACACCGGCGCTGCGGTGGCGCGGCAGCTGCAACGGCTGCTGGCCGAGCGCCAGCTGCTGGCCGACGGCCCGGCCCGCGATACGGCGTTCTGGAGCAGTGCGGACCCGGAAAATCTGAGAAAAATCCTACCTTTGCTGTGGAAGAAGTCCGACAGCGTGCAAAGCTTTTCGATGTAAAAAAAGTGTGAAAAGCCACGCAGAAAGCTGAACTATCGTACAGCTGCTGATTTCTATTGCTTTGCCTGTGAGGGCGAAACACTAACAACAGCATCAGGAAAAAGGACGTTTCTCATGAAGAAACTGCTTGGTTTGGTGGCGGCTGCCGCCTTGACTGTGGGGCACTTGGGCGCGGCGCAGGCCGCTGATGTTTCTTTCTCGGTGGGGCAGACCGGCGATTCGACCATGGTCTACCGGTTGGGTCTGCAGTCGAATTGGGATGCAAGCTGGTGGCAGACCAGTGTCGGTCGCCTAACCGGCTATTGGGATGGGGCGTACACCTACTGGGATGGCGATCAGACCGCGAGCAACCATAGCCTGTCGTTCGCGCCGGTATTCGTCTACGAGTTTGCCGGGGACTCGGTCAAGCCGTACATCGAAGCGGGAATCGGCGTGGCGGCGTTCTCCAGCACTGAACTTGAAAGCAATGAGCTGGGTTCGTCCTTCCAGTTCGAGGACCGCATCGGCTTTGGTTTGCGCTTTGCCGGCGGGCATGAGATTGGCGTGCGCGCCATTCATTATTCCAACGCCGGGATCAAGCAACCCAACGATGGGGTTGAGAGCTATAGCCTGCACTACCGCATGGCACTTTAGGTTTGCCGGGGCCGCTTTGCGGCCCTTGTTGCCTACCGTGGCAACGGCCAAAGGCTGTTGAGGCTCAGAGCCTCTAGCACTAATTCAGGTTCACGCTTGGGCAGGCTGGCCAGCAATACTTGCGCAGCACTCTGCGCCGTCCACTGTTCAGGCACCGCCTGGGCCAGCGTCACCGGCGCTTTCAACGACTGCGGCGCTACTAGCGTCAGATCGATACCCAGGTCCAGCAATACCTGGCGCTGCTCGCGGAACCAGTGCGGGGGGCTGTTGAAACCGCTCAGTGGCTGATTGGGTTCATACAGTTGCATCGCCGAGTAACGACTGAGGATAGCCATGACCTGTGCAGCATCGCCCTTGGTCAGCAAGGGCAGGGCAGCGGCCAGGCAATTGGCACTGGCTTGCAGGTTACTGGTTACGATGCTTTGGAACAGGTCGGTATCCGGCAGATCATCCGCCAGGTAGTCGCAGGTGCCGGCATTGATGAGCAAACCATCCAGCGATCCCCACGCCGCCTGCAGCTGTGTAACGGCGGCCTGCGCCTGCGAACTGTCATGCAACTGCCCAGGTAAAAGCAGCAGGCGTTCGCCGTAGTGGCTGGCCAAGGCTGTGAGCTCCTGGCTTTGTATGCCACTGGCGGCGACCCGATGCCCCTGCTCGAGCAATCCGCTCACCAGAGCTATACCGAGTCCATTGGTCGCGCCGGTTACCCAGAAACTGCGTGAGTTATTCAAGATACTGCCCCCTGATCCTGCCAGCCGGCCAAGCCTTTGAAGGCTTCCAATGCGCGCTGGCGACTACTAGCGAGATCGACAATCGGACTCTGGTAAGAGTTTGTAGCAAATAGATCGGCAGACTTCACGGGCAAATGAATAGTTTTTTCATTTAGGCCCTTCAATTGAGGGAGCCAATGGCGAATGAAGCGCCCCTTGGGGTCGAAGCGTTGCGATTGGGTGACCGGATTGAAGATGCGGAAATACGGCACGGAGTCGGTTCCAGTCGATGCGCTCCATTGCCAGCCGCCGTTGTTGGCTGCCAGGTCGCCGTCGATCAAGTGACGCATGAAGTAGCGCTCGCCCTGGCGCCAGTCGATCAATAAATTCTTGCTCAGGAACATGGCGACGATCATCCGTAAGCGATTGTGCATCCAGCCGGTTTCCAGCAGTTGGCGCATGGCGGCGTCGATCAGTGGGAAACCGGTACGTCCTTCCTGCCAGGCCTTCAAGTCTTCAGGGGCATCTCGCCACGGCAGCGCTTCGGTATGCGCACGGAAGGGGCGATGGCGCGACACCTGTGGATAACCCACCAGGATGTGCTTGTAGAATTCGCGCCAGAGCAGCTCGTTGATCCAGGTCTGAACCCCGCTGCTGCCACTGTCGAGCTCGCCGTGGTTGGCGGACAGGGCGGCGTGCAGGCATTGGCGTGGCGAAATCACCCCGGCGGCCAGATACGGTGAGAGCTGGCTGGTGCCAGGTTCGGCAGGCAGGTCACGCAGCTGCGGGTAATCCTCGACCACGTCCTCGATAAAGGCCGCCAAGCGGCGCTGCGCCTCGGCTTCGCCGGCGGGCCAATGCTCGCGCAGGGTGAGCGGGGGCGCCTCGAAACCCTCGATCTGGTGTGGGATGGGGTCGTTGGCGATGGCTAAAGGCGCCTGCGCGTTGACCTTGTGCGCCAGCGCTGGCAGGCCATGATGCAATCGCTCCAGGCAGGCACGCTTGAATTGGCCGAACACTTGGAAGTAGTGCCCGCTGCGGGTCAGGACTGTGCCAGGGCGCAGCAGCAGTTGATCAAGGTAGGTCGATGTGGACACTCCAGACTGATCCAGCAGGGCTTGGGTGGCCTCGTCGCGTCGCTGTTCATTGATGCCGTACTCCTCGTTCCAGTGCACGGCTTCTACCTGGTGCTCACGGCAGACCTCCAGCAGCACTTGCGGCACCTGCTGCCAGGTAGCGGTCTTGCGGATCAGCAAGGGGATGTTCAGTTGTTCCAGCGAGTGGCGCAGGTCGCGCAGGTTGCGCAGCCAGAAGTCGACCTTGCACGGCGCGTCGTCATGTTCCAGCCATTGGCCGGGGCTGGCGATCCACAGGGCAATGGTCGGCCCACGTGCGCAGGCGGCACTCAAGGCGCTGTTGTCATCTATTCGCAGGTCGCTGCGCAGCCAGATCAGTTGCATGTGTGAGTCATCTCTGTGATTGCTGCAGAAGGCGCAAGGCCGCCTGCGGAGTGTCGAACAACAACAGCTGCGGCAGTGCCAAGGCATGCAACTGGGCCTCATGGAGGGAGACTGTCTCGCCGCCCAGGAGTTTCACCCCGTCGATGCCCCGCAAGGTTCGCTCCAGCACCACCACGTCGATACGCGGGCCCAGGTGCAGCAGCAGGGCCCGTGGTTGCCACTGATTGACCGCGCGTAGCAGTTGCGCGCCACTGACCGGCTGCTCCAGTACCTCAACCTGATAGCCGCTGCTGCTCAGCAACCAGGCGCATAGCCACAACTGGGCATCGAAGGGGCGCTCGCTGTCGACGGCCAGCAAAACCGGGCTGCCTTGCAGTTGCTGATTGTCGTGGTAGACCCGCGCCCCCAGCTTGCTGCGCAGCCAGGTGTGGAAGAAAGCGTGCTCCAACCGTGCGTTGAAGTGGGTTTGCCAACGCCGTGCGAGGCTGTGCAGCAGCGGCATCAGCAGCTGCTCGCAGAGGGTGATCGCCGGGTACAGCGCCATGGCCTGGTTGAGCTGTTGGTCAAGGGGGCGCTGGGCGAGCATGCCGATGGCCTCGATCAGCGCCTGTTCACGGCTCTGCCAATCGCCAACGGGTGCGATACTTGGCGCGCGCTCGAGCAGCTCGCGGACCTGCCCTACCGAAGCGCCGCGCTCCAGCCAACTGAGGATGGTCTGCACGCGCTCGACTTGCTCCTCAGGATACAACCGGTGCCCCTTGGCTGTGCGCTGCGGCTTGAGCAGCCCGTAACGCCGCTCCCAGGCGCGCAGGGTGACCGGGTTGACGCCAGTGCGGCGCGCCAGCTCGCCAATGGCCAGCAGCGTTTCAGACGGCATTGCGCAATCCCAGGCTTTCGGGATGTGGCTGTAGATAAGCTTGCTGGTTCAAGTATGGATCCGGATGGTTGCGCAGGTGGTGTTTGAGCAAGGTGAGCGGCACTACAAGCGGCACGATGCCTTGCTGGTACTGGCCGACCACCTGCTGCAGCTCGGCGCGGTCGTCACTGCCTAGTGCGCCGCGCAGGTAACCACTCAGGTGCTGCAGCACATTGCCGTGGGTGCCGCGGCTGGCGCAGCGGCGCAAGGCCTGCATCAACTGGCTGAAGTAATCGGTGCCGACGGTCTGCGGGTCGTCATCACGGCGCAGATTGCCCAGCAACCGTCCGAGCTGACGATAGGCCTGTGGGTTATTGGCCATCAGCAGGTATTTGTAGCGTGAATGGAAACGGATCAAGGCCCCGCGAGTGAGCCCTTCGGCGAGTTGTTGCTGCCAGTCGGCATAGGCATAGACGCGGCTGATGAAGTTTTCCCGAAGCACTGGATCATGCAGGCGGCCTTCTTCCTCCACAGGTAGATCGGGGCGGCGCGCGCAGAACTCATCGGCGTAGGCGCCACGCCCGCCCTTGACCGAAGGATGGCCGTTGTCCTGGTACACCTTGACCCGCTCAAGGCCGCAGGAGGGCGACTTCTGCATGAAGATGTAGCCGCAGATATCATCGAGTTCAGTGGCCATCTGTTCGCCGTAAGCGCGCAGCGGTCCCGACAGATCCATCCCGGGGTTGCGGGTAGCGACCACTTCGGGTCGTTGCGGATCGCCCACCAGACGGATCGGATCGCGCGGCACGCCCAGGCCGATGGCCACTTCGGGGCACAGCGGCACCCAATCGAAATGCGCTTCGAAAGATTTGAGGCACAGCTCCGAAGCCTTGTGGCCGGCGTTGTAGCGCACGCTATGGCCGAGCAGACAGGCACTGATACCGATGCGGGGTTTCGACGAAGCGTTCATTCGCTGTCTCCGGAAAACTTGTACACAGGCGTATCTTATGTACAAGTCTATTCCAGCACAGCCATAAACTTATGCAAACAATTATTTCTGTATAGGTTGCCCGGATGCTTAGTCCAGATGCTCCAGCAGTCGTCTGGCCGCCTCTTGCCCGCTCAGCCAAGCGCCCTCGACCCGCCCCGACAGGCACCAATCACCACAGGCATACAAGCCCAGGTCGGCATCGGCCAACGCTCCCCATTCATGGTTGCCCGCGGGTCGTGCGTAGAGCCAGCGGTGGGCCAGGGCGAACGAGGGTGCGGGGACCACGCAGCCAACCAGTTCGGCGAACTCACCCCACAGTTGTTCGATCACGGCCTCCTTGCTCAGGTCGATATGCTGCTTGCTCCAGTCTGAAGTGGCATGCAGTACCCAGGTATCCAACTGCTCGTCGCGGCCTGGCTTGCTACGGTTGCGGGCTAGCCAGTCGAGCGGATTGTCCTGTACGAAGCAGCCTTGCATCGGCGTATCGAGTGGGGTTTCGAAGGCCAGGGCAATCGCCCAGGTCGGCTCCATTTGCACGCCAGCGGCAACCGCGGCCAGTTTTGGCGTGGCGGCCAGCAAAGGCGTAGCCTGAGGCGCGGGCACGGCGATCACCACGCGGCTGAACGGGCCATGGCTGCAGCCTTCGGTGTCCTGCAGATGCCAGTACTGCTTGCCGCGAAATACCTCGGCGATGCGGCAGCCGAAGTTGACCGTGACATCCTTGAGCAGACCGCGGGTGATCGCGCTCATGCGTGGCACGCCAACCCAACGGGTCTGTTCGTCGGGGGAGGGGGTTAGCTCGCCGTCGCGGTAGTTGTACAGCTGTGGCTTCCACTGCTCGGCCCAGCCGGCAGCCACCCACTGCTGCACCTGCTCGACGAAGCGTCGGTCGCGGGCGGTGAAGTATTGGGCGCCGAGGTCCAGCGCGCCAGCTTCGCTGCGCTTGCTGGCCATGCGCCCACCGCTGCCATGGCCTTTGTCGAACAGGTGGACGGTCTGCCCGGCCTTTTGCAAGGCCTGGGCTGCGGAAAGGCCGGCGATCCCGGCACCGATGATGGCAATAGGTACTGTCATGATGGCCTCTTCGAACCTTGCTATAAGCAGATTACGCGGTCAGGCAAACCTGTACAATGCACAATGTTTGTATAAGGTTATTCCGCTCGATAGGCTAGGTTGGCCTATGTTTATCCGAGAGCGTTCGGTCAAAAAAGTGCCTTGATCTTAAAAATAGACCACGGCCGCCCTCTGCGAGGACACAGCCATGCATATATTGCTGACCGGCGGTACTGGCTTGATCGGCCAGCACCTTTGCCAGTTCTGGATAAACCAGGGCCACCGCCTGACTGTCTGGAGCCGCCGCCCGGAACAGGTGCCTAGATTGTGTGGTTCGGCGGTACGCGGGATTGCCCGTCTGGATGACCTGGCCGCAGACGATGTGGTCGATGCAGTGGTCAATCTGGCTGGCGCGCCGATTGCCGATCGGCCATGGACCGCTGCCCGGCGCCATCTGCTGTGGGCCAGCCGGATTACCCTCACCGAGCAATTGCTGGGCTGGCTGGAGCAGCGTCAGCAGCGCCCGCAGGTGTTGATTTCTGGCTCCGCTGTCGGCTGGTATGGCGATGGTGGCGAGCGTGAGCTGACCGAGGCGTCGCCGCCGGTCAAGGAAGATTTCGCCAGCCAGCTGTGCATCGCCTGGGAGGAAACCGCGCAGCGTGCGCAGGCCCTGGACATTCGCGTGGTGCTGGTGCGCACGGGGTTGGTGCTGGCCAGTGATGGCGGCTTTTTGTCGCGCCTGCGCGTGCCGTTCAAACTCGGCCTGGGCGGGCCTTTGGGCGATGGTCGGCAATGGATGCCGTGGGTCCATATAGACGACCAGGTCGCCCTGATTGATTTTCTCTTGCGGCACAACGACGCCAGCGGTCCTTATAATGCCTGCGCGCCAGAGCCAGTACGCAACCGCGAGTTCGCCAAGCGCCTGGGCAAGGCCCTGCACCGCCCGGCTCGCTTGCCGGTGCCGGCGCTGCTGCTCAAGGCTGGGCTCGGCGAGCTGTCGACCTTGCTGCTTGGCGGTCAGCGTGCGCGCCCGGTGCGCTTGCTGGCGGCGGGTTTCACGTTCCGCTTCAACGATCTGCAATCGGCGCTGGACAACCTGTCCAGCCGCCTCTGACATAGGACGCTGCATGACCGATCATGCTCTGCTGCTGGTCAACCTGGGTTCACCGGCTTCAACCTCGGTGGCCGACGTGCGCCGCTACCTCAATCAGTTCCTGATGGACCCCTACGTGATTGACCTGCCGTGGCCAGTGCGGCGCTTGCTGGTCTCGCTGATCCTGGTCAAGCGCCCGGAACAGTCGGCCCATGCCTACGCCTCGATCTGGTGGGATGAGGGTTCTCCGCTGGTGGTGCTGACCCGCCGCCTGCAAGCGGCGATGGTCGACCATTGGCCGCATGGTCCGGTGGAAATGGCCATGCGCTATGGCCAGCCGGCACTGCCCGATGTGCTCGCTCGATTGGCCGCGCAAGGCGTGCGCAAGGTGACCTTGGCGCCCCTGTATCCACAGTTCGCCGACAGCACGGTGACCACGGTTGTCGAACTGGCCAAGCAGACCATTGCCGAGCGCCAGTTGCCGCTTGAGATGCGCGTGCTGCAGCCATTCTATGACCAGCCAAGCTACATCGATGCCTTGGTCGCCAGTGCCAAGCCGCACCTTGAGCAGCCCTACGATCACCTGCTGCTGAGCTTCCACGGCTTGCCCGAGCGCCACCTGAAGAAGCTCGATCCAACCGGCAGGCATGATTTTCAGGCGGCTGATTGCTGCAAGGATGCCAGCGCCGAGATGCGCGCCGTGTGTTACCGCGGTCAGTGCCTGGCGACGGCCAAGGCTTTTGCGCAAAAGATGGGCATTGCCGATGGCAAGTGGTCGGTGTCGTTCCAGTCACGGTTGGGCCGTGCCAAGTGGATCGAGCCGTATACCGAGACGCGCCTGGATGAATTGGCCAAGGCGGGCGTGAAGAAGCTGCTGGTGATGTGCCCGGCGTTTGTCGCGGACTGCATCGAGACGCTGGAGGAGATCGGTGATCGCGGGCGTGAGCAGTTTATTGAGGCAGGTGGCGAGGAGTTGGTCCTGGTGCCATGCCTGAACGATCACCCGGAGTGGGTGAAGGTGTTGGCGGGGATGTGCGAAAAGGCCTGAGGTTTGAGGTTGGTAATACTGGCCTCTTCGCGGGCAAGCCCGCTCCCACAGGGGGCGCGGTGCACTCGATCCCTGTGGGAGCGGGCTTGCCCGCGAAGAGGCCAGTACTGACATCACCAATCTACTGCCCTAGAATCAGGGCAACTGATCATCCATCTTCTTGTTCTTCCAACCATCATTGCCCGGCAGCAACAGGTTCAGGGCAATGGCCACCACGGCGCACAGGGCGATACCCTTCAGGCCCCAATCGTCCGGGCCGTCGCCGCTGCCGATCAGCACGCCGCCGATACCGAATACCAGGGTCACCGAAACGATCACCAGGTTGCGAGCCTCGCCCAGGTCGATCTTGTGGCGGATCATGGTGTTCATGCCCACCGCAGCAATCGAACCGAACAGCAGGCACAGGATGCCGCCCATCACGGGCACCGGAATGCTCTGCAGCAGTGCTCCGAACTTGCCGATGAAGGCCAGGGTAATGGCGAAAATCGCCGCCCAGGTCATGATCTTCGGGTTGTAGTTCTTGGTCAGCATCACCGCGCCGGTCACTTCGGCGTAGGTGGTGTTGGGTGGGCCGCCGAACAGGCCGGCTGCGGTCGTAGCCAGGCCATCACCGAGCAGGGTGCGGTGCAGACCGGGTTTTTTCAGGTAGTCGCGACCGGTCACGCTACCCACGGCAATCACCCCGCCGATGTGTTCGATCGCTGGCGCCAGGGCAACCGGCACGATGAACAGAATGGCCTGCCAGTTGAAGGCCGGGGCGGTGAAGTTAGGCAGCTCAAGCCACGGCGCGGCAGCAATCTTGGCAGTGTCGACCACGCCAAAGGCGAACGACAGGGCGAAGCCCACCAGTACGCCCGAAATGATCGGCACCAGGCGGAAGATACCTTTGCCGAACACTGCCACGATCAAAGTGGTGAGCAGGGCCGGCATCGAAATCAGCATCGCGGTCTTGTACGGCATCAACGCGGCGCCGTCGCCGCCCTTGCCCATGGCCATGTTGGCGGCAATCGGCGCCATGGCCAGGCCAATGGAAATGATCACTGGGCCGATCACTACCGGCGGCAGCATGCGGTCGATGAAACCGGTGCCCTTGATCTTCACCATCAAGCCCATGAAGGTGTAGACGAAGCCGGCTGCCATCACCCCGCCCATGGTTTCAGCCAGGCCGAACTGACCCTTGGCGAGAATGATCGGGGTGATGAAGGCAAAGCTGGAGGCGAGAAACACCGGTACCTGACGGCCGGTCACCAACTGGAACAGCAGGGTGCCGATACCCGCGGTGAACAGCGCCACGTTAGGATCGAGGCCGGTGATCAGCGGCATCAGCACCAGCGCGCCAAATGCCACGAAGAGCATCTGCGCGCCCGAGACGACCTGGCGCCAGAGCGGGTCGTTGAAGCCGTCCTGCATGGTCAGGCGTCCTTCTGCTTGGTGCCGAAGATCTTGTCTCCAGCGTCGCCCAGGCCAGGGATGATGTAGCCATGTTCGTTCAGGCACTGGTCGATCGAAGCGGTATAGATGCTCACGTCCGGGTGAGCCTGTTCGACCGTGGCGATCCCTTCGGGCGCGGCCACCAGGACCATCGCGCGGATTTCCTTGCAACCGGCTTTTTTCAGCAGGTCGATGGTGGCGACCATTGAGGCGCCGGTCGCCAGCATTGGGTCGATGATCAGCGCCAGGCGCTGGTTGATATCGGGGGCGAGCTTTTCCAGGTAGGTGTGTGCTTCGAGGGTTTCCTCGTTGCGCGCAACGCCCACGGCGCTGACCTTGGCACCTGGGATCAGGCTGAGCACGCCGTCGAGCATGCCGATGCCGGCACGCAGGATGGGCACTACAGTGATCTTCTTGCCGGCGATTTTCTCGACCTGGACTTTACCGCTCCAGCCGTCGATTTCGTAGGATTCCAGCGGCAGGTCTTGAGTGGCTTCGTAGGTCAGGAGCGCGCCGACTTCCTGGGCGAGTTCGCGAAAATTCTTGGTGCTGATGTCGGCACGGCGCATCAGGCCGAGCTTGTGGCGGATCAGCGGATGGCGGATCTCACGAGTAGGCATAGGGGAGGGCTCCGGGAGGCGGGCAAAAAAACCGCGCTAGATTAATCTATTCAGCCTGAGCTGTCGTCTGGTCATTCAGCACGTTAGTCCATAAACGCTTGATCTGGGACGAGCGGATGCGTACCTTTGCCCGCTTTTCCAATTCCGACCCCCTTGGAGAGCGCCATGTCCGCCGATCTCGAGCACATCCGTCAAGTCATGCGCGAGGCAGACTGCCTGTACAACGAAGCCGAAGTAGAGGCCGCTATCGCCAAGGTCGGCGAGCAGATCTGCCAAGAGCTGCACGACAAGAACCCGGTAGTGTTCTGTGTGATGAACGGCGGCCTGATCTTTGCGGGCAAACTGCTGACTCACTTGCAGTTCCCGCTGGAGGCCTCGTACCTGCACGCCACCCGCTATCGCAACAAGACCAGCGGCGGCGAGCTGTTCTGGAAGGCCAAGCCAGAAGTGTCGTTCATCGACCGTGACGTGTTGATCGTCGATGACATCCTCGACGAAGGTCACACCCTCAGCGCCATCATCGACTTCTGCAAGCACGCTGGTGCCCGCTCGGTGTACACCGCCGTGTTGATCGACAAGGACCACGACCGCAAGGCCAGCCCTGATCTGAAGGCCAACTACGTCGGCCTGCCGTGCGTCGATCGCTACATCTTCGGTTACGGCATGGACTACAAAGGCTACTGGCGCAACGCCAATGGCATCTTTGCCGTAAAAGGCCTGTAAGGCTCTGTTGGCCCTATCGTGCTCCCGCTGTCAAAGCGGGCTTGCCCCGCGATAGGGCCAGTACAGGCCAACCGCTCATGCTAGAGTGCCCCTTCATGCCAAGGAGCCTCACATGCGTGCGTTTATCCCCCTCCTGCTGGCGGTGAGCTTGCCGTTGTCCGCGGCGCCATTGCACAGCCAGTTCCTTCCGCCCGATGACCAGTCCCTGCGCCAGGAAGCGCCGACCGGCCAGCAATTGCTGCAGGTCACCGACTACTCGGTGGTGGTGGGTACCCAGCGTCAGTCCGACCAGCAGCCAATCCCGATTACCGCTTCATTGCAGATGCGCCTCAAAGGCAAGCCCCTGAGCAAGGGGGCGACCATCAGCCAGGTGCTGCTCAGCTTCGATGGCGAGGGTGGCAAGAGCCTGAAGAAGCCGGTGTACGACGACAAGACCCGAACCCTGACCTTGAACTATCCGCTCGCTGACTACCGGGTGATCATGGATTTGCTGCGCAACGAGACGCTCTATGTGCAGTTTCTGACCTACGCCAATGGCCATATCTGGGCCGATCTGCACACCGGTACCGTACGTACGCGTTGAGGCCTGCGCGCTGCGAGGGGTAAACTGCCGGCCTTCGAAATTCCGTGATGGTCCAGTTGGAGTCGGCAATGCGTAAAGACAAGAAGCAGGTGATTGGTGACGAGATCAGCGACGACTACATCAAGTCGTTCCTTCAGTTCGAGCCGGCCGATGGCGTGACCTCGCCGTCTGTGCACAAGCTGGTCAAGGCTTACCGTGGTCTGCGCATTGACGACTTCGAGCGTTTTGTCGGCTTCTTCGTCGAGGCCGGTTTGGACCTGGACGGTAAAGACGAGCATGGCCAGACCTTCGTCGAGCAGATTGCCGATCAGCGCAATGCGCCTGAGTACATCGAGATCATCAACAACGCGCGTTGATCCAGCAAATCGTAGTGACTGGCTGATATGACGGGGCCGCAAAGCGGCCCCAAGAGGTCGGTAGTTACGCAGCACAAAAAAAGCCCCGAAGGGTAGTACTGCTCACCTAAGGCCCTTGTCGCCTGCTTTGGGGCCGCTTTGCGCCCCTTCGCGGGCAAGCCCGCTCCCACAGGTGTAGCGCCGTTCTCAAGTTAAGCGCTTTACCTGTGGGAGCGGGCTTGCCCGCGAAGGGGCGCAACGCGGCCCCAAAATCGTAAGTGAACAGCATTACCCCAAAGGGCGTTTTTTCGTTTCAGCCAGCTCAGGCGTAATGCTGAGCCGGGCTGCTTTCCACCATTTCCAGGGCTTCGTCGTTGTAGGCGCTGATCTTGCGGTACAGCGCGGCATCGGTAGCCAGGACCTTCTCGCGAGCCGGGAAGATTTCCTTGAGCTTGGCCGCCCAGGCACCCTTGGCCTGCTCGGGGAAGCAGCGCTCGATCAGCTCAAGCATGATCGAGACGGTCACCGAAGCACCTGGGGAGGCGCCCAGCAGTGCCGCCAGGCTGCCGTCCTGGGCCGAGACCAGCTCGGTACCAAACTGCAGCACGCCGCCTTTCTTCGGATCTTTCTTGATGATCTGCACGCGCTGGCCAGCCACTTCCAGGCGCCAGTCCTCGGCCTTGGCCTCAGGATAGAAGCGGCGCAGCGACTCGAGGCGTTGCTCCATCGACTGCATCACTTCGCTGACCAGGTACTTGGTCAGGTCCATGTTGTCGCGCGCTACCGCCAGCATCGGGCCGATGTTGCCCATGCGTACCGACAGCGGCAGGTCGAAGAACGAACCGTGCTTGAGGAACTTGGTAGTGAAACCGGCGTAAGGTCCGAACAGCAGCGATTTCTTGCCATCGACCACGCGAGTGTCCAAGTGCGGCACGGACATCGGCGGGGCGCCGACCGCAGCCTGGCTGTAGACCTTGGCCTGGTGCTGCTTGACGATTTCCGGGTTGTCGCAACGTAGCCACTGGCCGCTGACCGGGAAGCCGCCGAAGCCTTTGCTCTCAGGGATGCCCGAGGCTTGCAGCAGTGGCAGTGCCGCGCCACCGGCGCCGAGGAAGACAAAGCGGGCGTCGACTTCACGGGTGCTGCCGCTGTTGACGTCCTTGATGCTGACCGTCCAGCCGCTGCCGTTACGGCGCAGGCCGATGACCTTCTTGCTGTACTTGACCTGGGTGTCCGGGCTGTTGCCCAGCAGCTTGAGCAGCTTGTTGGTCAGGGCGCCGAAGTTGACGTCGGTGCCTTTCAATACGCGGGTGGCGGCGATGTGCTGGTCAGCCGGACGGCCGGGCATCATCAACGGCATCCAGTCGTTCATCACCGCCTTGTCTTCGGTGTATTCCATCTCGGCGAAGGCGTGGTGCTGCTTGAGCAGCTCGAAACGCTTCTTGAGGAAGGACACACCCTTGTCACCTTCGACGTAGCTCAGGTGTGGCACGGGGTTGATGAACGCACGCGGCGAGCCGAAGCTGCCTTTCTTGCTCAAATAAGCCCAGAACTGGCGCGAAACCTCGAACTGGGTATTGATGTGCACGGCCTTCTTGATGTCGATGCTGCCATCGGCGGCCTGCGGCGTATAGTTCAGCTCACACAGGCCGGCGTGACCGGTCCCGGCGTTGTTCCAAGGGTTGGAGCTTTCCGCAGCCCCGGAGTCCATCGCTTCGACGACCTCCAGTTTGAGGGCCGGGTCGAGCTCTTTGAGCAGTACGGCCAGGGTGGCACTCATGATGCCCGCGCCTACCAGTACTACATCAACCGATTCGTTCTGCGCCATTTAACGCGTCTCCACAATCTACAGCACCTAATTGACAGCATAGGATCCCTGGGGTTGCCAGGTTCGCCATGTCCGACTCTTCGCAGTTCTTGCAACTTCCGCGGACACCGCCAATCAGTCTCAGGGTTCATCTATTGAACGCTGTTGCCGCGGGTGCGGCAATTCGACTTATGGTCAAGGCATCCGACGTGCGTTATGGACCGGCCTCAGTTACTCATCGAGGATGAGCGAAGTTGCCGGCCATTAGGGGCCGTTCGGGACACATCTGCCGCTTTTGCACATGCCAGACTGTTCATTTTGCTCGCCACACTCTTGTGAAGTTGTGAAAACCCGTTTTTCCACGCTCTTTTGGAGACGTGAACCTCAAAAAGGGACTGCGCGATGGCAACCCACAGGTTCATGCAAAGCAGAAGGCCAGAAAAAGCAGGCACGACAGCCGATGCAAGACCTGAAGTGGAAGGCTCTCTGTGGGCGAGGCGGTGAAGGTGCCGGGGTCAATCGGCAGGTGCGGGGCCCGATCAGGAGACGTCCTTATAATCGGGGGGAGATTATAACGATGTCGCGGGCAGAAAGGTCGTTAATCGCGGTTTTTATTGCAGCGTTTGTCAGGCTGGCAGGCTGCGTTGCTGCCAGTGACGGCTTGCGCGGGCGCAAACTCGGGCGCTGGAAGGCAGTGGTTGGCCCAGCCAAGCCAGTTTGGCTTCGCTGACCTGGACCCAGCCACTGCCCGCTGGAGGCTGGCCGCAGTGCTTGAATGCCAGGCATTTTCCGTCGCAGTCCAGGCGAGCGTAGGTAAGGTGGCGCGGGCGGTGGAAGAGCAAGGTCCAGAGCGAGGCCATGGCGGTTGAGTCCTATTCGAGGGGGCTGGCGCTAGGATAAGGGCTCAGCCATGAAACCATTGTGACAAGCGGATTTAGCCGATGGCTGGCCCTTGTGGGGCTGGGTATACTGTGGGCCTTTGCCGCATTTTCTGGAGAAACGCGCATGTTGCAACGTCTGCTGTTCGGTTTGATCGCGGTGGCCAGCCTGAGCCTGGTCGGTTGTGCCCACAGCCCGCAACAACTCAGCCCGCAGCCCAAGCTCACGGCCCAGCTCAATCCGGTCGGGCGTGGCCAGCCGGTGGTGGTCAAGGTGGTCGATGGTCGTGCTTCGCAGTCACTCGGCACCCGCGGTGGCATGTACCCCGAGACCAGTACCATCAGCGTCAACGGCAACGATGTCGTGCCCAAGCTGCAGGCCCAGGCTGAAGCGGCTGTGCGTCTGCTGGGCTTCACCCCGACTCCGAATGCCTCCAATGCGCCGCAGTTGACCGTGACCCTGGCCGAGCTCAAGTACCAGTCGCCCAAGGACAAGATGTACGTGACCGAGGCAACCATCGGCGCCACCTTCCGTGCTGACGTGTCGAACGCCAACCGCCGCTACAGCGGCCGTTACGGGGCCTCCCTGGACCAGCGCTTCGGCATGGCGCCGAACCAGGAAACCAACACCAAGCTGGTCAGCGACGTGCTGAGCGATGCGCTGACACGTCTGTTCAAGGACCCGACCATTGGTCAGGTACTGGCCGAGTAATACGCCCCCTGTAATGCAAAAGCCCGCTGCCTGAGCGTAACGCTGTTCATTTAAGACCCGTATCGTCTGCTTTGGGGCCGCTTTGCGGCCCTTCGCGGGCAAGCCCGCTCCCACAGATCGACGCCGACCGTCCGAGCGGCGCTATCCCTGTGGGAGCGGGCTCGCCCGCGAAGGGCCGCAAAGCGGCCCCAAAACCTTAAATGAACAGCAGCTGTCTAAGCGGGATTTTTGGTGTCTGGACCAGACAAAGCAATCCCCGCTATTCGGCCTTAGGCTGCTTCTATATGAAAATCCAACCAGCTCAACCCGGTCTGCCCATCCACCTCTGGTAGATCTTCATGCGCATGCCCACCCAAGGCGCAATACACCAGCCACTGGCGGTCCTGCACATTGATGGCAAAACCATCGATCAGCGCCTGTTGTTCATCGCTCTGGGCAACGAGGTAGAGGCGGTCCTGGTTTTCGGCATGCAGCATGACTAGCTCCGTGAGAAGAAAAGGCCGACAGGGTGGCCTGTTCTGATGACGAGCATGTGACAGATGAAATTTAGTGACAGTTGGTCGTAAAAAATCGGCGCGCGCGATGGGCTTGAGTAGAATGCCGGGCTTTCGTTGTGGCAATTCCGAGGTCGTGCAATGTCGTTGCAAGTGCTCTGGGGGCTGTTGGCTTCCCACCCAGGCAAGCTGATCAACCTGCTTGCCCTGTTGATTACCTGCCCAGGCGGGCTACTGCTGCAGAGTGCCCGGCGTCGCGCGGTGATGACCCGCGAGAGCCTGGCGGTCGATGAAGGGTTGGTCGATGCCTTCGACCGTCGCGTGCCACGCTACTACTACATCCTCGGCTTCTCGTGCCTGGCGATGGCGCTGCTGTTGTCCTGGTTCAGCACCTGGATCTAAGCAGGGGGGCCGCCTAGCGGCCCCAGCCCATTCAGGCGACCGGGCTTTGCGCCTTGACCTGATATTGGTTGCGCACCGGCGTTGCGTATTGCAGCACCAGATACGGTTGCTGCTCGACCGGGCAAGCATCCAGGCGGCGCTGCCATTCTTCCTTGGCGCGCGCCAATTCTTCAGCAGGGAACAGCTTGTCCGCGCTCGGCACCTGCAGCGCAGGATCGGCCTCGCTCCACATGGCATACGCCAGGTAATGCACCGGGAACAAGCGGTAGCCGCCGAGGATCTGCCGGTCGATTTCCTGCGCCAGTTGCTTGGTGTCCTCGAAGAATTCGGTCACCGGCGGGGCAAAGTTGATGTGCACCCGACCTTTATAGCCGGTAATGCCCAAGGCAATGCTGTTGTCATCCTCGCCAGGCGCCTTCTTGTAGGTGCCGGTGGTAGCGCGAATATACAGCTCGCGGGCCTTGGCCTGATCGCATGGGTCGTATTCGTAGCTGATCGATACCGGGGTCAGGTTCAAGCCCTGGATCACCGCGCCGAATGGCTCGTCCTTGCGGCTCATGTGGAACATCTTGAGGATCGCCGAATCGGTGCGGTCGTCACCATCCTTGGCGCGGCCTTCGGCCTGGGCGATCCAGATCGAGGCGCCATCGTTGCGGATCGAATGATTGATATAAGCCGATAGCAACTGGTAGGCCGCGAGCTTCTCGCGCCGACCGCTGAGCGAGCGATGGACGATGAAACTCTTGTTCAGGCGCATCATGTCGCTGACGAACGGCTTTTGCAGCAGGTTGTCACCGATGGCGATGCGCGGGGTCGGCAGGCCCGCGTGATACACCGCGTAGTTGACGAAGGCCGGGTCCATGACGATGTCGCGGTGGTTGGCCAGGAACAGATACGCGGTGCCCGACTTGAGCTGCTCGACCCCAGAATACGTCACGCCATCGGTGGCGCGCTCGATGGTCTGGTCGACGTAGTACTCGACTTTGTCCTGCAGGGTCGACACGCAGGTCACTCCGGCGAACTCTTTGCGCAGGCGGCGGGCGATCAGCGGCTTGAGCAGCCAGCCGAAGGCGCCCGCGGCGCGCGGGAAGCGGAAGTGGGTGAGGATATCGAGGAATGCCGGGTCGCTGAGCAGGCGTGCCAGAACGGCAGGGACCTCAGCGTCGTCGTACGGTCGGATGGCATCGAATTCGCCCATCATGCTCTCTTGTTGGAAACGGCTAGGGTAATAGGTAGGGATCGGTTCCGAAAAACGGCTCGGACACACGCAGGCCCTGTAAATAGACCGGCAATTATACGCACAAGTCACTGCGGAGGCCGCGATGCTGGAATCAGCCATCTACGACTGCCCATATTGTGGTGAAGAGGTCGAGACCACGCTCGACCTGTCGGGCGGTGATCAAACCTACATCGAGGACTGCCAGGTCTGCTGTCGTCCTATTCTCTTCATCCTGCAGGTGCATGGTGACGAATGGATGCTCGATGTGAAGCGCGAGGATGACGCCTGATGCAACGAATTTATGAGCCCGAAGGCCTGCTGGAGGCCGAATTGCTGCTTGCCATGCTCGCCAGTGAGGGCATCGATGGGCACCTGGTCGGGCGCGACCTGGTCGGCGCCGCAGGCGAGCTGCCGATGCAAGGGTTGCTTGGGCTGGCAGTGCACGATGAACAGGCCGAGTACGCGCGCCAGCTGATCGATGCGTACAATGCTGCCCAGCCACTTGCTGGCGACGAGCCGGAAAGTGTTCCCGGAACCCTGATTTGCTAGGTTGTTTATTGCCATGTGTGGACGTTATGCCCTGTTTCGCTGGTCCCCGGCATTTGCCGCGTTGCCGGGATACCCTGCCGACCAACAGGCGCAATGGAACATCTCACCTGGAGCCTCGGTGATCATCCAGCGCCAGGTCGACGGCCAGCCGCAGCTGGCCCGGGCCCGCTGGGGCCTGACCCCGCCCTGGTTGACCGACTTGTCCCGGACTCCGGCTCAAGCCCGCGCGGAGACCCTCGCCGAGCAGCCGATGTTCCGTGAGGCGTTCCGCCAGCGGCGCTGCCTGATGCCAGCCAACGGCTTTTATGAGTGGCGCGGCAGCGTGCGCAAGCGGCCTTACTGGCTGACGCCGGGCGAGGGTGCTTCGCTGTTTTTCGCGGCGGTGTGGGAGGCGTATCCTGTTCAGGAGCAGGTGTGGCTCAGTTGTGCGGTGGTCACTCAGGCGGCGGTGAATCAGCGCCGGCCGTTGATCCTTGACGAGGCAGGGCAGGCGGCGTGGCTTGATCCGGATACGCCGGTGGCACGTTTGCAGGAGCTGTTGGCGAGCCCTCCGGCAGCCTTGCGTGAGCGGGCGTTGGCCAACTTCGTCAATGATCCGAAGCTCGATGCGCCGGAGTGCCTGACCCCGGCTTGATGGACTAGCAGAAAGTCCTCGCGATAAATCTTCCCTGCGGCTCTAGCGGCCTCAAGCGTCTGGCCCTAGGATACGCGGCACGTAAATAGGGAGTGTTTTATGCGTAAGTCATTTGTTGTCAGCATGTTGAGTGCCAGTGTCCTGCTCGGCGGCTGCCAGGCGGTGAATACCACCAGTGGTGGCGCCGTGGGCGTGGAACGCAAGCAGTACATGTTCAGCATGCTCTCGACCGATGAGGTCAACCAGATGTACGCCCAGTCGTACCAGCAGACCCTCAGCGAGGCATCGAGCAAAGGCGTGTTGGACAAAAGCAGCGCCGAAGCGAAACGCGTGCAGGCCATCGCCGATCGGCTGATCGCCCAGGCGCCACAGTTCCGCCCGGATGCGGCGCAGTGGAAATGGGAAGTCAACGTGATCAAGAGCGACGAGCTCAACGCCAACTGCGGGCCAGGCGGCAAGATCATCGTCTACACCGGCCTGATCGATCAGCTCAAATTGACCGATGACGAAATCGCCGCTGTGATGGGCCACGAAATCGCCCACGCCTTGCGTGAGCACGGCCGCGAAGCCATGTCCAAGGCGTATGGCGTACAGATGGCGCGCTCCGGGGCCGGTGCACTGCTGGGGTTGGGCCAGGACAGCATGGCGCTGGCCGACACCGTGGTGAACTACGCCATGACCTTGCCCAACAGCCGCGCCAACGAGAACGAGGCTGACTTGATCGGTTTGGAGCTGTCGGCACGTGCCGGCTACAACCCGAACGCTGCGATCACCCTGTGGAACAAGATGAGCAAGGCTTCCGAAGGCGCCCCGCCTGAGTTCATGAGCACTCACCCGGCGTCCAGCAGCCGGATCGCTTCGCTGCAAGCGGCCATCCCCAAGGTGATGCCGTTGTATCAAGCTGCCAAGAAGTAACTTGAAACGACTGGGGCTGCTGTGCGGCCCCAGTCATTTCATGATCCAGCCCCTTAGCCTATCCAGCCACTGGTCTTCATCGCCGAATACACCGCGACGATCGCCAGCACCACGAATGCCGCAGCCGCCAGACGACGAATCAGCGTCAGTGGCAGTTTGTCGGCAGCAAAATTACCCGCCAGTACCACCGGCACGTTGGCAATCAGCATGCCCAGGGTGGTGCCGATGATGACCATGATCAGGTGCGGATACTGCGCAGCGAGCATCACCGTGGCGACCTGCGTCTTGTCGCCGATCTCTGCCAGGAAGAACGCGATCAGCGTCGTCAGGAAAGGCCCGAACCGGCGCGCAGCGCTGCTTTCGTCGTCGTCCATCTTGTCCGGAACCAGCGTCCACAACGCGGTAGCGGTGAAGCTGGCAGCCAGGATCCAGTGCAACACGCTCTCGCTGAAGAAACCACTGACCCATGCACCGACTGCGCCCGCAGCGGCATGGTTGGCCAGGGTAGCGGCGACGATACCGGCGATGATTGGCCAGGGCTTGCGAAAGCGAGCGGCGAGAATGAGCGCGAGCAGTTGCGTCTTGTCGCCGATTTCAGCGAGTGCAACGATTGCGGTGGGGACCAACAGGGATTCCAGCATCAGGGTTCCTACGGGGGCGGGTCGACACGGCTATGACACGTACAGCCTTCCCGCCCCGGGTAAGGTGTGCGTGTCATAGGTCTTGTCAAACCCTGGATCCGTCTGCGCGGACCGTGGGTCGTACGCGCCATGGTCTGTGGACCAAGTGTGTTGACGCGTACCGGGCAAGCGAGGGTGCTTGCGGGAGACTACTCCCCTAGGACGGAGCGGATTCTGCCTAGGCCAATGCGTTTGGGCAAGCGCTATTTTTCAACCGCGCTTGGCCTGGTAGATGCGAAAGCCGCCTGCTTCGGTCAGCGTCCGGCAGTTGCCCAAGGCCTCCTGGATGAATGGTTGGTAGCGCAGGAAGGTGTTGGCCACCAGGCGAAGTTCGCCACCGGATCGCAGATGTTCTGCCGACTTTTTCAGCAGGTTTTCCGAGGCCTGGTAGTTGGTATGTACCCCGGTATGAAACGGCGGATTGCTCAAGATGACCTGCAGATCGCGCGGCGCCGCATCGATGCCATCACCGCTGATGACCTCGCCCTGCAGGCCATTGGCGGCCAAGGTCAGTCGGCTGCTGGCAACGGCAAAAGCATCCACATCGAGCAAGGTGACCTGGCTGTCCGGGTAGCGTCGCTTGATGATCGAGCCGATCACCCCGGCGCCGCAGCCAAAGTCCAGCACATGGCCGACCGGCAAGCCGTCCAGGTGCTCCAGCAACAGTGCAGTGCCGCGATCGAGGCGACCATGGCTGAACACCCCGGGCAGGCTGACGATCTTCAGTGGGCCGTCGGCCAGCTCCAGCTCAAAGCGCTCAGCCAGGCTTTCCAGGGGTTTTGCTTGCGGGGCGTTTTCCACCGTCACTTGCCACAGCTGGCAATGCCGCGCGCTGTCGAGCTTGCGCGGTTTGCCGAAGGCCTGCAGCTGCTTGGCCGCGCCTTCGATACCCCCGCGTTTCTCGCCAACCAGATACAGCTCGCGGCCGGCCAAGCGCGAGGCCAGGGCATTGAGCAGGTAGGCGGCAAGTTCGCGTGACTTGGGCAGAAACAGCACGGCTGCGTCGAACGCTACGTCCGGCACATCGACACCATGCTGGTTGCGCCCGGCGAAGCGTGCCTCGAGCATCGCTTGGTCGCCAGCGTGCCAGGTCCAGCCATGGGCCTGCGGCAATTGGCCGAGCAGGTCGTCGGCGGGCAGGCCGGCGAGCAGCACCGAGCCTTGGAACAACTCCGCCTGACGGAGCAACACTTCACTGCGCGGGTCCATGGACGACGCCTCCTGAAAAAGTCGCGCAGTGTAGCAGAGGCGGCCTTGGCTCAGCTGACCACGCGGCGCGGCTGATCAGCAAAGAACGCCTGGGCGTTCTCACTCAGCTGCCCGACGATACGCTGGCGCGATTCCACCGCACCCCAGGCGCTGTGCGGGGTGATGATCAGGCGTGGAATGTCGCTGGCCAGCAGTGGATTGCCATTGACTGGCGGCTCGACACTGAGCACGTCGGTGGCCGCACCGCCCAGGTGGCCGCTGCGCAGGGCATCGGCCAGGGCCTGTTCGTCGATCAGGCCGCCGCGGGCGGTGTTGACCACCAACGCGCCAGGCTTGAGCAACGCCAGTTGTGCGCTGCTGATCATGTGCCGGGTGTGGTCATTGAGAGGGCAATGCAGGGTGAGGGCATCGACTTGCGGCAGCAGCTCATCCAGAGGCAAGCGTTCGGGGCGCTCCGGGCGACCCGGGATCTGCCCGCTCAGCACGCGCATGCCGAACGCTTCGGCCAGGCGCGCCACAGCGCCGCCCAGCTCGCCATGGCCGAGCAGGCCGAGGGTTTTGCCTTCCAGCTCGACAATCGGGAAGTCCAGCAGGCAGAACTGGCTGGCCTTGGCCCATTGCCCGTCGCGCACTGCCTGGTTGTAGTCGCACAGGCGCGTGGCCAGGGCTAGCAGCAGGGCGATGGTGTGCTGGGCGACCGAGGGGGTGCCGTAGCCTTGGCAGTTGCACACGGTGATGCCTTGGGCGCGGGCCGCTTGCAGGTCAACGTTGTTGGTGCCGGTGGCCGCTACCAGGATCAGCTTGAGCTGCGGGTTGGCGGCCAGGGTAGCGGCATCGAGCTGGACCTTGTTGCTGATTACCGCGGTTGCGCCCTGCAAGCGCTTGGCGACCTGCTCGGCACTGGTCGACGGGTACAGCTGCAGGTCGTCGAATTGGCTAGCCAGAGGTGACAGGTCGAGGTCACCCAGGTCCAGTGACTGGTGATCAAGAAAGACGGCGCGGCGCGGGCTGGGCATGAGAGGCTCCGGTGGCAGGGGCGTGATCGGGGCCGCTGCGCGGCTCATCGCAGGCAAGCCAGCTCCTACAACAATTGCGCATGACCTGTAGGGGCTGGGCAAGCCTGCGATGGGCTGCGCAACAGCCCCAGGCGTGCCCCAGTGTCAAGGTCGTGCAGGTATCGCGTCAACGCCACTCATACCTGCCACCTGCAAATCATTCCTTCGGCTGATTTGGCTGTCACATCGCCGATCTAGAGTAACGACTGCGTAAATACCCAGACCCGCCCGTATTCGACAAAAGGGATACCCATGTTGCAGACCCGCATCATCAAGCCCGCCGAAGGTGCCTACCAGTACCCACTGTTGATCAAACGCCTGCTGATGTCTGGCAGCCGTTATGAGAAAACCCGCGAAATCGTCTATCGCGACCAGCTGCGGCTGACTTATCCCCAGTTGGTCGAGCGCATCGCGCGGCTGGCCAATGTGCTGACCCAGGCTGGGGTCAAGGCGGGCGACACCGTGGCGGTGATGGACTGGGACAGCCACCGTTACCTGGAATGCATGTTCGCCATCCCGATGATTGGGGCGGTGGTGCACACCATCAACGTGCGCCTGTCGCCTGAGCAGATTCTCTACACCATGAACCACGCTGAAGATCGCCTGGTGCTGGTCAATAGTGACTTCGTGGCTCTCTACCAAGGCATTGCCGGGCAATTGACCACCGTCGACAAGACCTTGCTGTTGACTGACGGCCCGGACAAGAGCGCCGAGCTGCCGAACCTGGTCGGCGAATATGAGCAACTGCTGGCCGCTGCCAGCCCGCAGTACGACTTCCCCGATTTCGACGAGAACTCGGTGGCCACCACCTTCTACACCACCGGTACTACCGGTAACCCCAAGGGCGTCTACTTCACCCACCGTCAGTTGGTATTGCACACGCTGGCCGAGGCGTCGGTGACCGGCAGTATCGACAGCGTGCGCTTGCTGGGCAGCAATGACGTCTACATGCCCATCACGCCGATGTTCCATGTGCATGCCTGGGGCATTCCCTATGCGGCGACCATGCTGGGCATGAAGCAGGTCTACCCTGGGCGCTACGAGCCGGACATGCTGGTCAAGCTGTGGCGCGAGGAGAAGGTCACCTTCTCCCACTGTGTGCCGACCATTTTGCAGATGCTGATCAACTGCCCCTCCTCGCAAGGCCAGGACTTCGGCGGCTGGAAGATCATCATCGGCGGCAGCGCCTTGAACCGTGCGCTGTACGAGGCTGCGCTGGCTCGCGGCATCCAGCTGACTGCCGCCTACGGCATGTCGGAAACCTGCCCGCTGATCTCCGCAGCGCACCTCAATGACGAGCTGCAGGCCGGCAGCGAGGATGAGCGGGTGACCTATCGGATCAAGGCCGGAGTGCCGGTGCCACTGGTGGAGGCGGCAATCGTCGATGGTGCGGGTAATTTCCTCCCCGCCGATGGCGAGACCCAAGGCGAGCTGGTGTTGCGCGCACCTTGGTTGTCGATGGGGTATTTCAAGGAGCCGGAAAAAAGCGCCGAGCTGTGGGCCGGCGGCTGGCTGCACACCGGCGATGTCGCCACCCTCGACGGCATGGGTTACATCGACATTCGCGACCGGATCAAGGATGTGATCAAGACGGGCGGCGAGTGGATTTCCTCGCTCGACCTTGAAGACTTGATCAGCCGTCACCCCGCTGTGCGTGAAGTGGCAGTGGTCGGGGTGGCCGACCCGCAGTGGGGTGAGCGGCCGTTCGCCTTGCTGGTGATCCGTGAAGGGCAGAGCATCGACGCCCGCACGCTCAAGGATCATCTCAAGCCGTTTGTCGAGCAGGGTCACATCAACAAGTGGGCGATTCCCAGCCAGATCGCCGTTGTTACTGAAATTCCCAAGACCAGCGTCGGCAAGCTCGACAAGAAGCGCATCCGCGTGGATATCGTCGAGTGGCAGGCGAGCAACAGCGCCTTCCTGTCGACCCTCTGATGGGCCATGCGGGTTACCCCTCAATGGGCGTGACCCGCATTGCAGAGCGCGCGGCGGCTTGTCAAATGAAGAAATTGCGCCATGCTTGAGCACTGTCAGCTCGCACACCAGACAGTCATGGAGCGAGCGGCAGGCACGGAACGCAAATCACACTTTAGAGGGATCAAGCGCCTGTGCCTGCTGGCTATAGTCGGGGCCAGGGGATTTTCAGGAATGGGGGAGGACGATGCGTGCAACTCGCATCGTCGCGGGCAACAGCCTGCACACCGGTCGCTCGGACCGTTCTTGAAAGGACTCACTGCCATAACAAAAAAGTACATGGAGTAGCGTCGATGAAATCTGCAAACCAGTTCTGGCGCCGGGCAAAACTGCCCCTGGCCGTCAGCCTCGCTTCAACGCTCGCAAGTCCCGCGTTTGCCGTTAGTTTCAACATCGGGGAAATCGAAGGTCAGTTCGATTCGTCGCTCTCTGTCGGCGCCAGTTGGTCGACAGCCAATCCCAACAAGAACCTCATTGGCTCCAACAACGGCGGCAAAGGCTTGTCGCAGACCTCCGACGACGGCCACCTGAACTTCAAGAAAGGCGAGACCTTCTCCAAGATCTTCAAGGGTATCCATGACCTGGAGCTGAAGTACGGCGACACAGGTGTATTCGTGCGTGGCAAGTACTGGTATGACTTCGAACTCAAGGACGAACACCGCCAGTTCAAAGACATCAGCGACTCCAACCGCAAGGAAGGCGCCCAGTCTTCTGGCGCTGAACTGCTCGACGCCTTCATCTACCACAACTACAACATTGCCGACCTGCCGGGCACCGTGCGTTTGGGCAAGCAGGTGGTGAGCTGGGGTGAAAGTACCTTCATCGGCGGTGGCATCAACAGCATCAACCCGATCGATGTCTCGGCATTCCGCCGTCCAGGTGCCGAAATCAAGGAAGGCCTGATTCCGGTCAACATGTTCTATCTGTCGCAGAGCGTCACCGACAACCTGTCGGTGGAAGGCTTCTACCAGATCGAATGGGACCAGACGGTCGTCGACAACTGCGGTACCTTCTTCTCGCAACCCGACGTGATCGCCGACGGCTGTGACAACAACCTGGCCGTACTGGCTACGCAGAACTCGCTGGCCGGCCGCCTCGGCCCGCTGGCAGGTCCCATTGGCGCTACCCTGGCCGCACAGGGCGTGAGCTATGGTTCGCCTGACGAAGGTGTGATCGTACGCCGTGGCCCTGACCGCGATGCACGTGACAGCGGCCAGTTCGGCGTGGCCATGCGCTACATGTTCGAACCGCTCAATACCGAGTTTGGTGGCTACTTCATGAACTACCACAGCCGTGCGCCG
This sequence comes from Pseudomonas sp. NPDC088890, assembly GCF_044900155.1. NCBI lineage: Bacteria > Pseudomonadati > Pseudomonadota > Gammaproteobacteria > Pseudomonadales > Pseudomonadaceae > Pseudomonas > Pseudomonas sp. NPDC088890. Next base: position 145,718 of record NZ_JBJDNG010000006.1, read on the forward strand.
ATCTTCAGTGGCCGCGGTGCCGATGCGCAGTTCTATGACCCGAACAGGCTGGCCGGAGCACTGATCGGTGCTGGTGTACCGCCCGGACTGCTGCCGGGCCTGCTGCCGGGCTTGATGCCGCTGGTGGTCGCGGGTAACTCCAGCTACTACGTGGAGTATCCCGAGGACATCCGTCTGTACGGCCTGAGCTTCTCCACCACGTTGCCAACCGGCACCGCGTGGAGTGGTGAGATCAGCTACCGGCCGAACGCGCCGGTGCAGTTGAATACCACCGATATCCTGTTCTCGGGCCTGACCCCACTCAACCCGGATGTGTCCGTGCTCCCAGGCACCCCAGGTCAGGATCAGCCAGGCTATCGCCGGAAGGAAATCACCCAGCTGCAGACCACGTTCACCCACTTCTTCGACCAGGTCATGGGGGCAGAACGCTTGACCATGGTGGGTGAGGTCGGCTGGACTCACGTCGGCGGTCTGGAGAGTACCTCCAAGGCGCGATATGGCCGAGACCCGGTCTATGGCCCAGGTCCGCTGCCAAATGGCCAGTGCCAGGCGCTGAACAGCAACACCCTGGGTACTGCCGATGCCAACAACGTCTCGCGCTACTGCGAAAACGACGGCTATACCACCAGCGATTCGTGGGGTTACCGCATCCGCGCGATCTGGGACTACAACAACGTCTTCGCCGGGGTCAACTTGCGCCCAAGCGTGGCCTGGTCGCATGACGTCGACGGTTACTCGCCAGGCCCTGGCGGCAACTTCGAGGAAGGCCGCAAGGCGGTCAGTCTGGGCTTGGAAGCCGAGTACCAGAACACCTACACGGCGAACCTGTCGTACACCAACTTCTTCGACGGCAAGTACACCACTGTGGATGATCGCGATTTCATCGCGCTCAGCTTCGGTGTGAACTTCTAAGAACATTGATCCAGGACGACACGACAATGAACAAGACCAGAAGTCTGCTGAAAGCCGGTGTGCTGGGCATGTCCCTGCTGGCGACCAGCGTCATGGCTGCGGTTTCCGCTGACGAGGCGGCCAAGCTGGGCACCACCCTGACGCCGATGGGCGCGGAAAAGGCCGGTAATGCCGACGGCTCGATCACGGCCTGGCAACCGCTGTCCAAGACCGCTGGAAGCGTCGATGGCAAAGGGTTCCTTTCCGATCCATACGGTAATGAACAGCCCAAGTTCACCATCACCGCGCAGAACGTCGATCAGTACCGGGACAAGCTCTCGCCCGGCCAGGTAGCGATGTTCAAGCGTTACCCCAACACCTACAAGATACCGGTCTACCCGACCCACCGTGGCTCTAGCGTGCCTGCCTCGGTGTTCGCCGACATCAAGGAAAACGCCACCAAGACCACATTGGTTGGCGGCGGCAACGGCCTGGAAAACTTCAAGACCGCCGTACCGTTCCCGATTCCCAAGAGCGGTGTCGAGGTGATTTGGAACCACATTACCCGCTATCGGGGCGGCAGCGTGACCCGTCTGGTGACCCAGGCCACGCCGCAGCAGAATGGTTCCTACAGCCTGGTGTACTTCCAGGACCAGTTCGTCTTCCGTGACAAGGTAAAGGGGTTCGATCCCGCCAACCCGGGTAACGTCCTGTTCTACTTCAAGCAGAAGGTGACTGCTCCCGCGCGCCTGGCCGGTACCGTGTTGTTGGTCCACGAAACCCTCGACCAGGTCAAGGAGCCGCGCAAGGCCTGGATCTACAACGCCGGCCAACGCCGCGTACGCCAGGCGCCGCAGGTATCCTACGACGGCCCAGGTACCGCCGCCGACGGCCTGCGCACCTCCGACAACCTGGACATGTACAACGGCGCCCCGGATCGCTACGACTGGAAGCTGGAAGGCAAGAAGGAGATGTACATCGCCTCCAACAGCTACAAGCTCGACTCGCCGTCGCTCAAGTACTCCGACATCCTCAAGGCGGGTCATATCAACCAGGACCTAGCCCGTTACGAACTACGTCGTGTGTGGCATGTGGTAGCGACGCTCAAGCCGGGCCAGCGCCATATCTACGCCAAGCGTGACTTCTACATCGACGAGGATACCTGGCAGGCAGCGGTGATCGACCAGTACGACGGCCGTGACCAGCTGTGGCGCGTCTCCGAGGCCCACTCGCAGGACTACTACAACGTCGAAGTGCCGTGGTACACCCTGGAGGCGATCTACGACTTGCAGTCCGGTCGCTACCTCGCCCTGGGCATGAAGAACGAAGAGAAGCGCGCCTACGACTTCGGCTTCAGTGCCAGCCTGAGCGACTTCCAGCCCGCTGCGCTACGCCAGGAGGGTGTGCGCTAAGCTGAGATTCGAAAACTCCGTGTGACTCCCAGAACGCCCCGGCTTGCCGGGGCGTTTTGATTTCGGTGTCTGTGCCGCCCGCATCGCGGGGCAAGCCCGCTCCCACGCAGCGCAAGAAGACTCGTGGGAGCGGGCTTGCCCCGCGATGCGGCCGGTACAACCAGCCCCAGTACCTCAGGCGCGTCATCCCAATCAATCCGTACTGTTTCTTTTTGTCGTAGTCTTTTTCACGACATCCGTCCCCATCATCTTCAAATACGCTGCGATACCCGCTAGTCTCGCAACAATCCGTACTGCCGAAGTCTTCCAATTAGAACGAGCCGGCCATGACAGATTTGTCCCGTATGCATGGATTCGCCAGTCAGGCCTTAGGCCTGCTGGACGGGCGTTTCTTCCGGCCACCGTTGCCGGACGGCCACGTCCCGCGTGATCGCCTGTGTCAGCGCCTGCAAGCCGGGCTGGGCGGGCGCCTGTTGCTGGTCAACGCCCCGGCAGGTTTTGGCAAAAGCTCGCTGGCCATCGAATTCTGCCAGGGCCTGCCCGAGCACTGGCGCAGTCTCTGGTTGGGTCTGAGCCCGCGTGATGCCGATCCTGGCCGCTTCCTAGAGCGCTTGCTTGAAGGCCTGCAGCAGTTTTGTCCGGCACTCGGGGGCCAGGCCATGGGGCTGTTGAAGATGCGTCAGCGTCATCAACCGTTCGCGTTCGAAGAATGGCTCGATGGCTTGCTAGACGAGCTTGCGCTCTACCTGCAAGCCGATAGCCCGTTGCTGCTGGTACTGGACGACTATCACCTGGCCCAGGGGCCGGTTCTGGACCGTTGTCTGCAATTCTTCCTCAACCACCTGCCAGGTGGCCTGGTGCTGATGATCACCAGTCGCCAGCGCCCCGACTGGCACCTGGCGCGTTTGCGCCTGTCGCGCCAGCTGACCGAGCTGAACGAGCAGGATCTGCGCCTGACCCCCGAGGAAGCACTGTCGGTTATTGGTCGACAACCCACCGGCCTGCGTGGCCAGGCGCTGGACAACCTGATCCAGCGCAGCGATGGCTGGGTGGCAGGCTTGCGGTTCTGGCAACTGGCGGCCAGTGAGTCGGGGGACGAGCATGCCTTGCCCCAGGCCCTGCACGGGGGCGAAGGGCTGATTCGCGATTACCTGCTTGAAGAAGTCATCGATATCCTGCCAATCGATGTGCAGGCGTTTCTCTACGAGACGGCCTGCCAGGAGCGCTTCTGCGCCGAACTGTGCGATGCCCTGCGCGAGCGCCAGGACAGCGCGGCCATCCTGCGTTACCTGCAAGCCCATCAAGTGTTTTTGGTGCCCCTGGACGAACACGGCCGCTGGTATCGCTACCACCATCTATTTTCCGACCTGCTGCGCAGCCGCGACGCCTGCGAGCCACTAGCGGATCTGCACCTGCGTGCCTGCCGCTGGTTCGAGCGCCAGGGTTTGCTCGATGAAGCGGTAGAGCAGGCTTTGCGTGCTGGCCATCTGAATGTGGCCGCTGACTTGGTGCAGAGCCTGTCCGAGGAGCAGTTGCTGGCCGAGCAGAATGTCGGCATGTTGCTGCGCTGGAAAATGGACCTGCCCGACAGCCTGCTGATCAGCACGCCACGCTTGATCGTGCTCTACAGCTGGGCCTTGGGCCTGGCTTGTCAGCTGGACGCAGCCGAGGAGCTGGCCGCGCACTTGAGCCGCTTCCTGCCAGCGCCGTCGGCGACTGCGCAAAAGTCCATGCTGGCACAGTGGCTGGCCTTGAGCGGTGTGATCGCTCGCGGTCGCGGCGATCGCGAGCGCACCCTGGCCTACTGCGGCGAAGCTCTGCACAGCCTGCCGAACAAGCGCTATGGGCAACGCTTGGTGTGCCTTTCGACCTTGTCCAACCTGGCCATTGCCGACGCCGACTTCTGGCGTGCGCGCGGCTGGAATCGCGAGGCCCTGGAATTGGCGCAAAGGGTCGGCAATCCATTGTTCGAAGCCTTGGCCCATTACGACCGGGCGCGCGTGCTGCATGCCCGTGGTGAAGTAGAGCGAGCCCTGGACGAGGTGCGTCAAGGCTTGCAGCGCTTGCAAGGGCTGTCAGCGCAGCGGCTGTACGCCGTGCGTGCCCGGCTGACCCTGTACGAAGGCTACCTGCTGGCCACCCATCTACAGCCGGCGCAAGGTCGCGCCCGCCTGCGTGCAGGGCTCAGCGAAGCACGTGCCTGCCGCGACATCAGTGTGCTGATCGGCCACTGCGCGATCGCCTCACTGGAAGGCCGCGAGGGTCACTTCGCCGAGGCCTTCGCGGAACTGGCTGAGGCCGAACGGTTGATGCACATCTGGGACGTGCCGCCGATTTTCTACCTGGCCATGATCACCCTGGTGAAGTGCGAGCTGTGGTTGGCCCAGGGCCGTACCGACCTTGCCGAATCCTGGTTGCTGCGCCTGGGCCAGACCTACGGCGGCGAGCAGCCAGCGGCTGCGCCAGAGTTTCATCCGCTACTGCCGCTGCACATCGAATTGCAGCAGGCTCTGCTCGAACGCGTGCTCGGGCGCCCAGAAGACGCCGCTGAGCGCTTGCGGGGGTTGGTTGAGCGGGGGCAGGCCAGCGGCGGGCACATGTTGCTGGTCAGTGCCTTGTGCCAGTGGATCGCGTTGCTGCTGGCGCAAGGGCGCGACCAGCAGGCCGTGAGCCTGCTGCCCAAAGCCCTGGAGGCGGCTCAAGGGGGCGCCTTGCAGCCTTTCCAGAAGCTGATCGAAGAGCACCCCCACTGGTTACGCGAACACCTGTCGGTGCGTGCCGCCTGCGCCACTCAAGTCGCTTTGCTGGCGCGCTTGCCGCAGCTGCCAGCCAGCAACTCCAGCAATGAGGCGCTAAGCGGGCGTGAGCTGGCGGTGCTGGAGCTGATCGCCCAAGGCTGCTCCAATCAGCAGATCAGCGAGCGCTTGTTCATTTCGCTGCACACGGTCAAGACCCACGCCAGCCACATCAACAGCAAGCTCGGCGTCGAGCGGCGCACCCAGGCGGTGGCCAAGGCCAAGTCGCTAGGTCTGCTGGCATAGTGGTTGCCGGGGAGATTGCTGGCTAGAATAGTGGCTTAAGGCCATTATCGCTGGCGCCGCTGTTTTCGGGCTCATCTTTCTTGCCCTGCTGCCGATAACCGAATCGGCGGCATGCATCGCCGCACGCCATTTTCCAACTATTCCCAAGACAGGTCGTGTTGATGCTGCAGTACGGGCAAAAAAGCTTTCTGATCGTCGACGACTTCACCGACTTTCGCACTTCTACCCGCTCCATGCTCCGTGAGCTGGGCGTGCGTGACGTGGACACCGCCGACAGTGGCGAGCAGGCGCTGCGCATGTGTGCGCAGAAGCGCTACGACTTCGTGCTTCAGGATTTTCATCTGGGGGATGGCAAGAAGAACGGCCAGCAGGTGCTCGAAGACCTGATCCTCGACAAGCTGATCAGCCATGAATGTGTGTTCATCATGGTCACCGCCGAGAGCAGCCAGGCCATCGTCCTCAGTGCCCTTGAGCATGAGCCCGATGCCTACCTGACCAAGCCATTCAACCGCGTCGGCCTGGCCCAGCGCTTGGAAAAGCTGGTGCAGCGCAAGACCTTGCTCAAGCCCATCCTGCAGGCGCTCGACCGCGCCCGACCGGCCGAGGTATTGGCGGCCTGCGCCGCGCTGTGCAAGCAAGATCCGCGATTTGCACCGCTGTGCTTACGCTACCGGGCCGATGCCCTGCGCGATCTGGGGCGTTTTGACGAACTGGAAAAATTCCTCAAGTCGATCCTCGCCAGCCGCCCTCAGCCATGGGTCTATTCGATGCTCGGCAGCGTGCTGCACAAGCGCGGCCAGCATGCCCAGGCGCAAGGGGTCTATGAGCAGGCGCTCAAGGCCTTCCCGATCATGCCCAGCCTCTACGATGGCATGGCCGAGGTGCTGGTGGCCCAGGGCGAAACCAAGCGCGCCCAGCACATGCTCGAAGAGGCCGTGCGCCTTTCGCCCCTGGCTGTGCGCCGACAGGCCGCACTGGGCAAGCTGGCGCTGGATAACGAAGATTTCGAAAGTGCCTCCAAGGCCTACCGGCATGCTGTCAACCAGGGGCAGAGCTCGCGCTACAAAGACGCCGAAACCAACCTTGGCCTGGCCCAGGCCTTGATGAGCAAGAACGCAGGCTTTGGCCTGGATGCGCGCACCCGGGTCGAGATCAACACGGTGCTGAGCGAAGTGGCCAAGGAAAATGGCGACGACCAAGGGCTGCAGGTACGGGCCCGGCTGATGAAAGCGGCCAGTCTGCAACAGGCCGGTGATGCCGAAACTGCGGCGAAACTTACCGAGCAGGCCATGCAACGCCTGGACAAGATGGATCAGTTCTTCTCGGTGGAAGCGGCGCTAACGGTGGCCAAGCAACTGCAACAGCTCGGCCAGGAGTCGGCGGGCAGCGGCATTCTCAAGGGCTGCGTGGAAACCTACGGCGACGACCCCAAGGTCATGCAGAGCGTTGCCAAGCTCACCGATGACCCCACCGTGCTCGGCGCGGTCACCGAAGCGGTCGACCTCAACCGTCAGGGCGTGCGCAGCTACCAGGGCGGCCAGCTCAACGAGGCGCTGGAGATGTTCCGCCGGGCCCTGTCGCTGCAGCCGAAGAACATCAGCATTGCCCTCAACACCGCCCAGGCGTTGTTGCGTATCGCCGGTGAAGGCCCCTCGCCAACGCTGATGCAGGAATGCCGCGACTGCCTGCAACGGGTGGCTGGCATTCCCGCCAGTGACAGCCGTTATGATCGTTACCGCAAATTGCATATCCGGGTCTTTGGCGCATGAACCAGGACAATCATGGGCTGGATTTTTCCACGGTGATCGCCTCCACCGTGCATGACATGAAGAACTCGCTGTCGGCCCTGATCCAGGCCCATTCGCAATGGCTGGCGCGTCTGCCCGAGGCGCAGCGCGAGGGCAGTGAGCAGGGGGTGATAGAACATGAGTTGCGTCACCTCAACGGCATGCTGGTGCAAATGCTTGGGCTGTACAAACTGGGCGTCAACCAGTTGCCGATCTGCCCGGACTACCACGAGCTGGAAGACTTCATCGAAGCCCAGCTCGCCGCTCAGCAAGAGGTGCTCAAGCAGCGCGACATCCTCGCCACCTGGCGCATCGAAACCGACAACCCGCTGGGGTTCTTCGACCGCGAGCTGGTCGCCTCGGTGGTGGGCAATGTGCTGACCAACGCCATCCGCTATGCCGGCCACGCCTTGCTGATCAGCATCGAGGAGCAGGGCGAGCAGTTGATCATCAGTGTCAACGATGACGGGCCGGGTTATCCCGAGCGCATGCTCGAGCGCCAACAGGACTACGTACAAGGGATTGATTCGAGCACGGGCAGCACCGGCTTGGGCTTGTACTTCGCTGCGCGGATCGCGGCGTTGCATGAGCGCGATGGGCTCAGTGGGCGGATCGAGATTGCCAATGGCGGGGCGTTGGGCGGTGGGTTGTTCCGCTTGTACCTGCCTTGAATCTGACAGCGCTTCTCAGCGTTTTGTAGGATCGGTCTGGTTCAAGCTTTTTGGGCTTCAAAGAAAGCCTTGCGAATGACAATGTAGATACGGTGTTTCTACAAACAGCTTGCAATCATTCGGAGGGTTTCTACTATGTATCTACCTTTGGAGATACTTATGGAAGTCAAGATACTGCAGTGGGGTAACAGTGCTGCCATCCGCTTGCCAGCGGCTGTGCTAAAGCAGATGCGCTTGGGTATCGGCTCCAAGATGAGCCTCGATACCGCGGGCGAGTCGATGATACTCAAACCTGTCAGGTCCAAACCCAGATACAAGCTTGAAGAGTTGATGGCCCAATGTGACCTTGAGGCACCCGAGACCGAGGAGTTGGCGGCATGGAATGCCATGCGGCCAGTGGGGAAAGAAGTGTGAGGCGAGGTAAGTTCGCCAGAGGCGATATCGTGCGGATCAACCTCGACCCTACCGTTGGCCGTGAGCAGCAGGGCGCAGCCCGGCCGGCCCTGATCCTGACGCCTGGGGCGTTCAATACTTCAGGCCTGGCGGTGATTGTTCCGATCACTCAAGGCGGCCAATACGCACGACACGCTGGATTTGCCGTCACGCTCAGTGGCGCAGGAACACAGACACAGGGTGTGGTCCTATGTAACCAGCTGCGTGTCGTGGACCTTGAAGCCAGAAGTGCAAAGCGGATAGAAACCGTGCCCGAGGCGATAATCGAAGAGGCCTTGGCGCGAGTGCAAACGCTGTTCGATTACTCTTGAATGAAGGCAATTTGGTAGACCTAGATGAATGACGCCCCCACCGCCCTCATCCGCGAAACCTTCCCCGTCGGCCCCTTGCAATGTAACTGCACCCTGATCGGCGACCCAGTTAGCAAGAAGGCCATCGTCGTCGACCCGGGCGGTGACCCGGAAAAAATTCTCGCACGCCTGCAAGCCCATGGCCTGACCTTGGTGAGCATCATCCACACCCATGCCCACTTCGATCACTTCCTGGCGTCCGGCAAGCTCAAGGAGCTGACCGGCGCGACCTTGCACCTGCACAAGGACGACCAGCCACTGTGGGACAACCTGCCCATGCAGTGCCAGATGTTCGGCGTGCCGTATACCCCAGTACCGCCGCCCGATCACTGGTTGGCCGATGACCAAGAGCTGGCCTGCGGCTGCGGCGTAGCCCTGCACACCCCAGGCCACACGCCCGGCTCGATGAGTTTCTGGTTCGCCGATGCCAAGCTGCTGATCGCCGGCGACACCCTGTTCCGCCGGGGTATCGGTCGCACCGATTTGTGGGGCGGCGATCAGCGGGCTATCGTTCGTTCGATCAAGGATCGCTTGTACCGCCTGGATGAAGAGGCTGTGGTGGTGACCGGGCATGGCCCTGACACCCGCCTCGGCGATGAGATGCGCGAGAACCCGTTTGTGCGCGCTTGAAATTTCATGGAATTTTTCCGCTTCGCTGTAATCCAAGGCTGGCATAGATCCATTCAAGATCACTGCACACTTGAATTTCAGTAGGAGCTTTCCATGTTCACCATGCGTCGTCTGATTATCGTCGCTACCGCCGCTGCCCTGATGTCGGGCTGCGTAAGCCAGAACCCTTACGACAACCAGGGTCAGGCGCAGGGCTCCTCGGGCATGAGCAAGACCGCCAAGTACGGCGGCCTGGGCGCACTGGCCGGCGCCGTGGCCGGCGCCGCAATCGACCACAACAACCGTGGCAAGGGCGCACTGATCGGCGCTGCTGCGGTTGGCGCTGCCGCCGCGGGCTATGGCTACTACGCCGATAAACAGGAAGCCGCGCTGCGTGCGAGCATGGCCAATACCGGCGTCGAAGTGCAGCGTCAGGGTGACCAGATCAAGCTGATCATGCCAGGCAACATCACCTTCGCCACCGACTCGGCGAACATCTCGCCAAGCTTCTACTCGCCGCTGAACAACCTGGCCGGCTCGTTCAAGCAATTCAACCAGAACACGATTGAGGTTGTCGGCTTCACCGACAGCACCGGCAGCCGCCAGCACAACATGGACCTGTCCCAGCGTCGCGCCCAGGCGGTCAGCACCTACCTGACGTCCCAAGGTGTCGATCCATCGCGGGTTTCGGTGCGTGGCCTGGGTCCAGACCAGCCAATTGCCAGCAACGCCGATGCCAATGGTCGTGCGCAGAATCGCCGGGTTGAAGTCAACCTCAAGCCGATTCCTGGCCAGCAATACGAGCAGCAAGGCCAGGTACAACAGTACCCGTAAGCTGTACGCGATGAAGAGAAGGGCAAGCCAGTCGGCTTGCCCTTTTTCGTTTCAGGGCGTTCTGCTGGCCTGGATGGCGGTGAGCGCGATGGTGTGGACGATATCGTCGACCTGCGCCCCGCGCGGCAAGTCGTTGACCGGCTTGCGCAGGCCTTGCAGCATCGGCCCCAGGCTGACCCCGTCAGTACTGCGCTGCACCGCTTTGTGGGTGGTGTTGCCGGTGTTCAAGTCCGGGAACACGAACACCGTGGCGCGCCCGGCTACTGGGCTATGTGGCGCCAGTTGGCGGGCGATCTCGGGGTTGGCGGCGGCGTCGTACTGCAACGGGCCGTCGATCAGCAGGTCATGCTCTGCCTGCTGCGCCAGGCGAGTGGCCTCGCGCACTTTCTCCACCTCCTCGTCACTGGCCGAATCGCTGGAGTAGCTGATCATCGCCACCCGTGGCGCAATGCCAAAGGCCTCGGCCGACTCGGCGCTCTGCCGGGCGATCTCGGCCAGCTCCGCGGCACTGGGGTGCGGGTTCATCACGCAGTCGCCGTACACCAGCACCTGCTCGGGGAACAGCATGAAGAACACCGACGACACCAGGCTGCTGCCTGGCGCGGTCTTGATCAGCTGCAAGGCTGGGCGAATGGTATTGGCCGTGGAATGGACCAGGCCCGACACCAGGCCATCGACCTCATCCAGGGCCAGCATCATGGTGCCGATCACCACCGGGTCTTCGAGCTGCTGCTCGGCCATCGGCGCGTTAAGGTTCTTGCTCTTGCGCAGGTCTACCATCGGTTCGACATAACGTCCACGAATCAGGTCGGGGTCGAGCACTTCCAGGTCAGGCGGCAGGGTAATGCCCTGGGCACGGGCCACCGCTTCGACTTCCTCAGGCTTGGCCAGCAGCACGCAGCGGGCAATGCCTCGCGCTTGGCAGATGGCCGCGGCCTGTACCAGCAGCGGTTCGGCACCCTCGGGCAGGACGATGCGTTTGTTGGCTTGCTGGGCCCGCTCGATCAACTGATAGCGGAATACTGCCGGAGACAGACGCAGTTCGCGCGGCGTGCCGCAACGCTGATGCAGCCAGGCCGCATCCAACTGGCTGGCCACGAAGTCAGTGATGAATTCGGCGCGTTCGCGGTCATCTACCGGGATTTCCCGGTTCAGCGAATTGAGCTGGTTGGCAGTGTCATAGGAGCCGGTGCTCACCGACAAGATCGGCAAGCCTGCCTGCAACGCCCCGCGACACAAGCCGAGGATCCGTGGGTCTGGCTTGCTGTCGCTGGTCAGCAACAGGCCAGCCAGAGGCACACCATTGATCGCTGCCAGGCTCACGGCAAGGATGATGTCGTCGCGATCGCCAGGTGTCACCACCAAGGTGCCGGGCTTGAGCAGCGGCACAGTGTTGGCCACTGTGCGGGCGCAGATGATGATGGTGTTCATCCGCCGTTGTTCGTAATCGCCGGCATTGAGTACTTGTGCGCCGAGCAGCTCGGCCACATCACGGGTGCGTGGGGCGTTGAGCTCAGGCTGGTAGGGGATACAGCCCAGCAGGCGGAAGTCGTTACCGCGCAACAGCGGCGAGTGCTCGCGCAGGCGGCTGGCGAACTCGGCCATGCTTTCCTCGGTGCGCACCTTGTTGAGGATCACCCCCAGCACTTTGGGGTCGCGTGGCCCGCCGAACAGCTGGGCCTGCAATTCCACCCGGCCAGACAATTCGCTGAGCACCTCGTTTTCTGGCGCTGAGACCAGAATGACCTCGGCGTCCAGGCTCTTGGCCAGGTGCAAGTTGACCCGCGCCGCGTAGCTGGCGTGGCGAGTCGGCACCATGCCTTCTACCACCACCACATCGTTGCCGACGCAGGCCTGTTGATAGAGGCGGATGATTTCTTCGAGCAGCTCGTCCAGCTGGCCGTCGCCGAGCATGCGCTCGACATGCGCCAGGCTCAGCGGCGTCGGCGGCCTCAGGCCATGGGTGCGGGCGATCAGTTCGGTGGAGCGTTCCGGGCCGGTGTCACCGGGATGGGGCTGGGCGATCGGCTTGAAAAAACCAACCTTCAGCCCGCCGCGCTCCAGGGCGCGAACCAGGCCTAGGCTGATGGAGGTCAGGCCGACGCCAAAGTCGGTTGGCGCAATGAAAAATGTTTGCATGCGTGCTTCTCGAGATAAGCGGTGCAAGGGATCAATCGCCAAGGGTATCGCTATCGGCCCCTTGCGCGCACCAGCCACAATCGAATAGCTGGCCGATGCGCTGTTCGCGCAGCGCTGCATCGAGTACCCAGGGCCGGGCCTGCCACGGCGGTTGGTGGCGCAGGTGCTGGGTGTGGCCGCAGGACAGATCGACTACCCAGTGGCCTTCTTCGTCCTGATGAAAGCCTGTGACCCGACTGACGGGTCGCCCATCGTGGGCGGTGCGTTCGCAATCGGGCGATGCCTTGGTTACACTTGTCCGCTCTACATTCTTTTGCAAAAGGTCTCGCCCCCATGCCGATCGCCGCCAACAAGGCTGTCTCCATCGACTATACCCTGACCAACGACGCCGGGGAGGTCATTGACAGCTCCGCCGGCGGCGCGCCGCTGGTTTACCTGCACGGTGCTGGCAACATCATCCCAGGCCTGGAAAAAGCCCTGGAAGGCAAGAACGTCGGTGACGAACTGGAAGTTGCCGTCGAGCCAGAAGAGGCTTACGGCGAATACCTGGCCGAGCTGGTCAGCACCCTGAATCGCAGCATGTTCGAAGGCGTCGACGAGCTTGAAGTGGGCATGCAGTTCCACGCTTCTGCTCCGGACGGCCAGATGCAGATCGTCACCATCCGCGACCTGGACGGCGATGACGTCACTGTCGACGGCAACCACCCGCTGGCTGGCCAGCGCCTGAACTTCAAGGTCAAGGTTGTCGATGTGCGTGATGCCAGCGAAGAAGAAATCGCTCATCGCCACATCCACGGCGAAGGTGGCCATCACCACTGATTTTCTGCGCTAAGCTCAGAGAGTCGCCAGGCGCTCGGGCAAGCCGTACTTGCCCTCCATGGGAGGGTTGACGGTTTGCCCGCGCGCCTTTTTAGTGGGCGCAATTCGCCCCAGCGACAACCGGGAACCGAGAGGGGATTACATCATGAGTGCATTTCACGACCTGACGTTGAAGGCGTTGGACGGCAAGGACCTGCCCCTTGCACCGTTCAAGGGCCAGGTGGTGCTGGTGGTCAATGTCGCCTCCAAGTGTGGTCTGACGCCGCAGTACGCTTCGCTGGAGACGTTGCACCAGCAGTTCAAGGGCAAGGGCTTCAGTGTCTTGGGCCTGCCCTGTAACCAGTTCGCCGGCCAGGAGCCTGGCAGCGAGAAAGAGATTCAGGACTTCTGCAGCCTCAACTACGGCGTGAGCTTTCCTCTGAGTGGCAAGCTTGAGGTCAATGGCCCGCAGCGCCATTCGTTGTACCGCCTGCTGGCGGGCGAGGGGGCTGAGTACCCGGGGGATATCAGCTGGAATTTCGAGAAGTTCCTGGTGGGCAAGGACGGCCGCGTACTGGCCCGGTTTGCCCCGCGCACTGCACCGGATGATCCGACGGTGGTGCAGGCGATCGAAAAAGCCTTGGGCTAATCGCCCTGGGGGCACCATCAGAGTGACTACTGGCTACAACAGCCATCACAGACACTTCGATAGCCCCCGATCACTCTAATCAATAGTGCTGTGCCGGCCATCTGGCGCCCCCTAAGCTCAGGTGAATTTCTCACCTACTGGGAGCGCCCGATGTCCACCAACCCGCTGTTCCAACCCTTTACCCTGGGCGCCCTCGAGCTGCCGAGCCGGGTGGTCATGGCCCCTATGACCCGCACCTTCAGCCCCGGCGGTGTGCCGCATGACGGCGTGGTCGAGTACTACCGTCGCCGCGCCGCTGCCGGGGTTGGCCTGATCATCACCGAAGGCACCACGGTCGATCACAAGGCGGCCAACGGTTACCCCAACGTGCCGCGCTTTCATGGTGAGGATGCCCTGGCCGGCTGGAAGCGGGTGGTCGACGCCGTCCACGCTGAAGGCGGGCGCATCGTGCCGCAGCTATGGCACGTGGGCAGCGTGCGCCGCCTGGGCACTGAGCCAGATGCAGCGGTGCCAGGCTATGGGCCCAGCGGCAAGCGCAAGGACGACAAGGTCCTGGTCCATGAGATGAGTCACGCCGATATCCAGGAGGTGATCGCTGCGTTCGCCCAGGCTGCGCGGGATGCCCAGGCCATCGGCATGGATGGGGTCGAGATCCATGGCGCCCACGGCTACCTGATCGACCAGTTCTTCTGGCAAGCCAGCAACCAGCGTGATGATGAATATGGCGGTGATCTGGCCGCGCGTTCGCGCTTTGCCATTGAACTGATCCAGGCCGTGCGCGCGGCGGTAGGGCCGCACTTCCCGCTCATCCTGCGTTTCTCCCAGTGGAAGCAGCAGGACTACAGCGCCCGCCTGGTAGAAACGCCTGAGGCCCTGGCCGCCTTCCTCAAGCCCCTGGCCGACGCCGGTGTGGATATCTTCCATTGCTCGACCCGCCGCTTCTGGGAGCCTGAATTCCCAGGCTCGGCGCTGAACCTGGCCGGCTGGACCCGCAAGCTCACCGGCAAGCCCACCATCACCGTTGGCAGTGTTGGCCTGGATGGCGAGTTCCTGCAGTTCATGGTCGACACCGACAAGGTGGCCAAGCCCGCCAGCCTGGAAGGGCTACTGCGCCGCTTGGATGATCAGGAGTTCGACCTGGTGGCGGTAGGGCGCGCGCTGTTGGTCGACCCGCAGTGGGCACAGAAAGTCCGCGAGGGGCGTGAACAGGAGGTGCTGCCGTTCAGCCGCGAGGCGCTGTCGAGCCTGGTTTGATGGCCATGGCAGAGGCAGTGCCGATGTTGGCAGGGAGAGTGGGCTGACGAGAGGCGCTACTCAGATACCCCTCGAACTGCTCGACAATCGCCGGCCAGCCCTGGCGGCTAGCGTGCTGGCGGGCATTGAGGCGGACCCGGCGCAGGGTCTCGTTTTCTTCCAGCAGCCAGCAAGCGGCATCGATGAACGCTGCCTGGTCACCCGGCATGGCCAGCGCACCGCTATGGCCGTGGCGGATGTGCTGGGCGGCAGCGGCTTCGTCGTAGGCGACCACGGCCAAGCCTGAGGCCAGCGCTTCGAGGACCACATTGCCGAAAGTCTCGGTGAGGCTCGGGAATAGAAACAAGTCGCCGCTGGCATAGTGCTCGGCCAGCACCTCACCCCGTTGAGCCCCGCAAAACACCGCATCGGGCAACTGCTGCTCCAGGCTGGCGCGTTGTGGGCCGTCGCCAACCATGATCAAACGCAGGCGCCGCTGTGGATAAGTGCGCTGTAGCGCCTCCATGCACGGGCGCAACAGGGAGAGGTTTTTCTCTGCCGCCAGCCGCCCGACATGCAGCACGGCGACGTCGTCCGGCGCCAACCCCCACTGCTCGCGCAGCGCCTGACTGCGCCGGGCCGGATTGAACAGGCAGGCATCGACGCCGCGCGCCATTAGCGCCAGGCCCACGAACCCCCGCCGCTCCAGCTCCAGGCGCTGGCTGATGCTCGGCACCAGCGTGGTTGCCGTGCGCCGGTGGAACCAGCGCAGGTAGTGGGTCAGCAGCCGTGCCAGCAGACCCAACCCGTATTGCCCGGCATATTGCGCAAAGTTGGTGTGAAAGCCGCTGACCACGGCGATCCCCAGGCGCCGCGCGGCACGCAGGGCGCTTAGCCCGAGCGGCCCTTCGGTGGCGATGTACAACACGTCCGGCCGCTGCCGGCGCCAACGCCGCCACAGCTTGTGCACCGATACTCCGCCCCACTGCAGTCCCGGATAACCCGGCAGCGGCCAGCCCTTGCACAGCAGCAGGTTGTCGTCGTCCTGTGCAGCGGGGTCACCGGCCTGGCGTGGGCGGATGATCTCGACCTGATGCCCGCGTTGGCGCAGGCCGTCGCTCAGCCGGCCAAGGGTGTTGGCCACGCCGTTGATCTCGGGTGGAAAGGTTTCGCTGACCAGGGTGATGCGCAGGCTCGGTGTATTCATGACAAAAAGTTTCCGCGCGCGCCGTTGCGGTTAAGTGACGGCGTTGTGACGGGCAGATGACGGCTGATTTCCGGCTGTTTCGCTTGTATGAATATTTCCTTGCAGGGCACTCAAGAAGGTAGCCGATCCAGCCGATGCAGATGCATTCGAATGGCCGTTTGCGCTCCAGGAGTGCGGTAATGTTCAACAACAAACTCAAGCAAGAAATCCAGCAGTTGCGTGAAGAGCTGCTGTCCATGGAGCAGGTCAAAAGCAGCCTCGACAGCGAGATGCTGGTGCTTCAGCTCGACCCCCAGGGGCGCATTGAAACGGTCAACAGCAACTTTGAGCAGGAAATGCTCTATCGCGCCGAGCAACTGATCGGGCGCAACATCGAAGAAATCGTGCCGGCCCATGTGAAAAAGCTCGATTTCTACCAGCGCATGAGCAGTGCCATCACTCGTGGCGAGCATCTCAATGGTGCCTTCCGTCTGCTGCGCGGCAATGGCGAGGAGGCCTGGTTGCGCTCGATCTTGCAGCCGGTCAAAGGCAGCGACGGCCGGATCAAGTATTTCAGCCTGCACTCCAGCGACCTGACTCGTACCATCGAAACTTCCCGCGAACACGAAAGTTTGATCAAGGCGTTGATGCGCTCCACAGCGGTGATCGAGTTCAACCTCGACGGCCAGGTGCTGACCGCCAATGACCGCTTTCTACAGACCATGGGTTATCGCCTGGAGCAGGTGCGCGGCAAACACCACCGGCTGTTTTGCGAGCCGGAAGAAGCCAACTCGGCCGATTACCAGGCGTTCTGGGACAAGCTGCGCCGTGGCGAGTTCGTGGCTGACCGGTTCAAGCGTATCGATGCCCATGGCCGGGTGGTTTGGCTCGAAGCGTCCTATAACCCGATCATCGATGCCCACGACGTGCTGTACAAGGTGGTTAAGTTCGCCACGGTCATCACCGATCAGGTCAATCAGGAATTGGCGGTAGCGCAGGCCGCAGACATTGCCTACACCACCTCCGTGGGCACCGACGCCAGTGCGCGTAAGGCGACCGATGTGGTCACGCAGACGGTCAGCGTGATGCGCGGTCTGGAAGCCTCGATGCAGGAGGCCGCCGAGGGCATCCAGGCGCTGGACACCCAGTCACGGGTGATCGGTTCGATCATCAAGACCATCAGCGACATCGCCGGGCAGACCAACCTGCTGGCGCTTAACGCCGCCATCGAGGCCGCGCGTGCCGGCGAGCAGGGCAGGGGGTTTGCGGTGGTTGCCGACGAAGTACGGCAACTGGCCTCGCGTACCAGCACCGCTACCGAGGAGATCGCCCGGGTGGTGCAGCAGAACGAGCAGTTGGCCCAGGCCGCGGTGGATATCATCGACACCAGCAAGCGCCAGGCCGAGCAAGGCCTGAGCTTGGCCGGTGAGACCGGCGATGTGATCGTCGAGATTCAGGATGGGGCGAAGAAGGTAGTGGAAGTGGTAGGCCAGTTCTCCAGCCAGCTGAGCCACTGATCCTGGTGCCGAGGGGCTGCGCAAGGCAGCCCCATGCTTTTCAGCTACGCTCGCGCACCCAGAACAGGGTGGCCCCGGCCACCGCCGCCGGCATCATCACGATGTTGACGAACGGAATCAGCAACGCCAGGTAGGTAATCCCACCAAAGCCCATGCTCTGCCAGCGCTTTTGGCGCAGCCAGGCGAGCATGTCCTGCCAGCTCATCTTGTTGTTGTCGGCCGGGTAGTCGATGTACTGGATGGCCATCATCCACACGCCGAAGATCAGCCACAGCGGCGCGGCAATCACGTTCACCACCGGGATGAACGAGAGGATGAACAAGCCGAGCGCACGAGGTAGGAAATAACCCAGCTTGCGCATTTCCCGACCGAAGGTACGCGGCACCATGGCCATCAGCTCACCCCAGCTGAAGGCTGGGAAGGTGTCCTCACCACGCACCACCACCTCGACCTTCTCAGCGAGGAAACCGTTGAACGGCGCAGCGATGATGTTAGCCACCAAGGTGAAGGTGAAGAAAATCATCAACACCAGCAAGGCGACGAACAGCGGCCAGAGGATGTAGGTGAGAAAGCTCAGCCAGTCCGGCAAGGTCGGCATCAGCGTATCGACCCACAGGCTGAATTGATGTCCGGCGAAGTACACCAAGGCGCCGAACAGCAACAGGTTGATTGCCAGCGGCAGCAGCACGAACAGCCGAAGGTTAGGGCTCAGGACCAGTTTCAGGCCTTCGCGCAGGTACTGGGGGCCGGAAAGGACGGGGGCTTGCATCGAGACGCTCCGCAAAAGAGAAAACGCGCTGACCTTACCGAGTTTGCCGCCCCGACGAAAGGCGGGCAGGTGCCGAGAAACGGGCTGTAACAAAAGCAGGTGGATAATTTCTATCGGTTTTTCGCTTGGATAGAGCCTCTCTATAAGGTGGATTGTCGGAGGATATTTCCTTAATCTCTGCGACCTCGCTACAGTGCGCTCAACTTTCGGTTTTCGGACCTGCGCGTTGTAGCCTTCCCCAAGTGCTGCGTGGGTCCTTTTTATTCCAGCTGCCGCCGCCGGTACATCGATGCCGACCCCGTGCGGCCCGCTCGACAGGAGTTCGACATGTCTGAAGTACGTCATTCGCGCGTGATCATCCTCGGTTCCGGCCCTGCCGGTTACAGCGCCGCGGTGTATGCCGCACGCGCCAACCTCAAGCCGCTGCTGATCACTGGCATGCAGGCTGGCGGTCAGCTGACCACCACCACTGAAGTCGACAACTGGCCGGGCGACCCCCATGGCCTGACCGGCCCAGCCCTGATGCAGCGCATGCAGGAGCACGCCGAGCGTTTCGAGACCGAGATCGTGTTCGATCACATCAACGCCGTAGACCTCGCCAACAAGCCGTTCACCCTGCAAGGCGACAGCGGCACCTACACCTGTGACGCACTGATCGTCGCCACCGGTGCCAGCGCTCGCTACCTGGGCCTGCCGTCGGAAGAGACCTTCATGGGCAAGGGCGTTTCGGCCTGCGCTACCTGCGATGGCTTCTTCTATCGCAACAAGCCGGTCGCTGTGGTGGGTGGTGGTAACACCGCTGTCGAAGAAGCCCTGTACCTGGCCAACATCGCCAGCAAGGTCACTCTGGTGCACCGCCGCGAAACCTTCCGCGCCGAGAAGATCCTGGTCGACAAGCTCAACGCCCGTGTAGCCGAAGGCAAGATTGAGCTCAAGCTCAACGCCACCCTGGACGAAGTACTGGGCGACAACATGGGCGTTACCGGTGCGCGTCTGAAGAACAACGACGGCAGCAGCGACGAGATCAAGGTTGACGGCGTGTTCATCGCTATCGGCCACACCCCGAACACTTCGCTGTTCGAAGGCCAGCTGACCCTCAAGGACGGCTACCTGGTGGTCAATGGCGGCCGTGAAGGTAACGCTACCGCGACCAACGTTGAAGGTGTGTTCGCCGCGGGCGACGTGGCTGACCACGTTTATCGCCAGGCGATTACCTCGGCCGGCGCTGGCTGCATGGCGGCACTGGATGTCGAGCGTTACTTGGACGGGCTGGCTAACGCTTCGTTCTAAGGCATCTGATGCACAACGCTGGGCTGGTCAGCCAAAGCAATTGGCGGCCGGCCTGGCGCTATCGCGGGGCAAGCCCGCTCCCACGTGGTCATGTATACGCGTGGGAGCG
>NZ_JBJDNG010000006.1:165552-384769 GCF_044900155.1 Pseudomonas sp. NPDC088890
GCGGGCTTGCCCCGCGATGTATTTCACAGGCTTGGGCGCATCGACAGGTCTATGAGTTTGGCTTGCCCATAACCATAGAAATCTCCCACGTGGTCATGTATACGCGTGGGAGCGGGCTTGCCCCGCGATGTATTTCACAGGCTTGGGCGCATCGACAGGTCTATGAGTTTGGCTTGCCCATAACCATAGAAATCTCCCACGTGGTCAGGTTTGCGCGTGGGAGCGGGCTTGCCCCGCGATGTATTTCACAGGCTAAGGCGCATCGACAGGTCCACCGCCTTCACATCTTTGGTCATCGCGCCAATCGAGATGTAGTCCACACCCGTCTCGGCAATCACCCGCAGAGTGCTCTCGTTGACCCCGCCGCTGGCCTCCAGCTTGGCCTTGCCGGCATTGATGCGTACGGCTTCACGCATTTCATCCAGGCTCAGCTCATCGAGCATGACGATGTCGGCACCGGCCGCCAGCGCCTGACGCAGTTCATCCAGGCTTTCCACCTCGATCTCCACCGGCTTGCCTGGGGCGATGCGCTGCGCCGCCGCCACGGCCTCGGCCACCCCACCACTGGCGGCGATATGGTTTTCCTTGATCAGGAAGGCGTCGTACAAGCCGATGCGGTGGTTATCGCAACCGCCGCAGGTCACCGCGTACTTCTGGGCCAGACGCAGGCCAGGCAGGGTCTTGCGGGTATCGAGCAGGCGCACCTTAGTACCCTCGACCAAGCCCGCCAAGAAACGCGCCCGTGTCGCCACACCCGAGAGCATCTGCAAAAAATTCAACGCCGAACGTTCACCGCTGAGCAGCGAGCGCGCCGGGCCTTCGAGGTGGAACAAGGGCTGATTGGCCTTGGCCTGCTCGCCATCGGCTACCTGCCAATGCACCGCCACCCGCGGATCGAGCTGACGGAACACCGCATCCACCCACGCGGTGCCGGCGATCGTGCAGTCCTCGCGGGTGATGATGGTCGCCTTGGCCAGGCGCTCCGCTGGGATCAGCTGGGCGGTAATGTCGCCACTGCCGATGTCTTCGAGCAGTGCGCGACGCACGTTGGCTTCGATTTCGGCAGTCAGGTCGGCAAGGCGTAGGTTCGGCATGGTCGGCTCCACAAGCTAGATGCCGGCGATTATAGGGCAGGGGGCTGGTGTGTACAGCCGTCCGCAGTCTGACCTTTGGTCAGGGCGGCTGAGCAATCTGGGCAAATCGCGGTCATTTACCGAGCTGAGGCGAGAGCGCGCTGGTAGCTGTAAGATTTTTTGTCGATAATAGCGCCCAGTATTTGGCGTCATGACTTTGACGATTTTCCTGCAAGGAGTACGGGATGCATAAAGAAGGCAAGGTGGTGCCCCTGGCGGCGGCCATCGACAAAGGCGTGCGTGCGCCCTTGCCCTGTCTTCCGATCCTATTACTCCAGGTGCGCGACAAGGCCGCGCTGCACCTGCGCCAGGGCCTGCAGGCGTTGTTCGACAATGCTGACGATACGCTGTTCGAAATGGCCGACAAGGCCGTCGAACGTTGCGATCAGAACCTTTATTTCGAAGCCATGCGCGATCTACGCCTCAAGCGCAAGAGCATCGAACGCGCATTCCTCGACAGCTTCTATCAAGCATTTGCCCAGATGGGCCAACCCGACCCCTTGCCCTATCTTGGCGTTAGCGACTTCATGCGCAATACGCTGCAGGTGGAGCGCGCTGCGGCTATTCAGACCATGCTCGACCGGGTGTTGTCGCGCGAGGGCTTTGCCCTCGGTCAGCTGGGCCTGCGCTTTCAGGCGTTACTTGATCAGGCACTGGATGAGCCGCGTAATCCGTTGGGGCCTGAAGCCTTGTGTGGGTACTTTCTCGACGCCGGGCGCAGCCTGGGAGTAGGCCCCAAGGTCAAACTGATCTTGCTCAAACTGTTCGAGCGCTACGTGCTGCGCGACCTTGACCTGTTGTATGGCGAGGCCAATCAGTTGCTCGCCGCCGGCGGTATCTTGCCGGAGCTCAAGTCTGCGCCGCGCCGCCGCGCAGAAGACCGACGCCTAGCTGACCGACGTGTCCCAGATTGTCTGGCAGCTGGCGCCGAAACTGATGCCGATAGCGCAGGCCAAGCCTACTTCGCCTCGCTGCAAGCGCTCTTGGCGCCAGTGCGAGGCCGCGTCGCACCGCGCTTGCAAAGCCTGGCTGCCGCCCAGCCAATCAGCACGGCCGATCTGTTGCGCCTGCTGTCGCACCTGCAAAATTACGTGCCGGCCACCGGTGAGCCGGATGATTTCCATCTGGGCCAGCAGCTTGAGCAGTTGCTGCTGCGAGTCAGCGTACGCAGCGGCAGCCGTCGGCGCATCTCCAGTGCCGATGAAGACTTGATCAATCTGCTCGGTCTGCTGTTCGACTTCATCCAGGCCGATGCCAATCTGCCGGCCAATTTACGCGCCCTGATTGGCCGCCTGCACATTCCGCTGCTCAAGGTGGCGTTGCTCGACAAAGGCCTGTTCAGCCGCGCCAATCACCCGGCCCGGCGCCTGCTCAATGAAATCGCCGCCGCCGCGATTGGTTGGGAAGCTGACCACCAAGGTCCACGAGACAGTTTGCAGTTGCGGGTCGAACGGATCGTCCAGCGCCTGCTCAACGACTTCAACGAGGATCCACAGCTGTTTGCCGAGCTGCTCGAGGATTTCCTCGCGTTCAATCAGGATGAGCGGCGCCGTAACGAACTGCTCGAGCAACGCACCCGCGATGCTGAAGAAGGCCGTGCCCGTACCTTGCAGGCCCGTCAGCAGGTGCAGCAGGCACTGAATTTGCGCCTGCACGGCCGCGTGCTGCCGCAGGTGGTGGTGCAGATGCTGGTGCAGTCCTGGAGCCAGGTTTTGCTGTTGGCCTGGCTCAAGCAGGGCGAAGCGGGTAGCGCTTGGTACGACGGGCTGCAGACCATGGATGACTTGCTCGCCAGCATTGCCCCGCACCACGGCGAGCAGGCCTGCCAGCGATTGCTCCAGCAGGTGCCGGGGCTGCTCAAGGCGCTGCGCGAGGGCTTGGCCAGCGTGGCCCTGGACTCAGCGGCGGCGCGGGAGTTTTTCCTGCAACTGGAACAATTGCACCTGCACGCCTGTAGCGGATCGCAGGAGGCTCAAGCAGCGGCACCCGATCATGTACTCGTGGCGGATGAAATTGTCTTGGCGATTGCCGACGAGTCGGCCTGTGCTGGGGTGCTGCAACCTGAGCAGCCAGACGCAGAGCACCAACTGGTTGAGCGTCTTCGCGTTGGCAGCTGGGTGGAAGTGCTCGATGACGATGAGCCACTGCGCTGCAAGCTGGTCGCCAGGATCGCCAGCAGTGATCGCCTGGTATTTGCCAATCGCACCGGCATGAAAGTGCGCGAATGGAACAGCAGCAGCCTGGCCCAGGCGCTGCGCCGGGGCGAGGTGCGCTTGATCGATGATGGCCTGCTGTTCGAGCGCGCGCTGGACGCGGTGCTCAGCCATCTGCGCAGCCAGCAGGCGCGCTGAAGGTGTGGCCGCAGCACAATCATTTACATGCAAGCGCGATTGTCAGGGGGCATACTGGGTGCTCTATCCCTGGTGATCTACAGGATCTGCCCAATGCAATTGGACCGTGCGACAGGCTGGTTTTCCGGCGTTACCCACTGCCCCTCGCCCAACTTCAATAGCCGCCCTGAGGGCGAGGCGATCTCCCTGCTGGTTATCCACAACATCAGCCTGCCGCCTGCCTGTTTCGGCACCGGCAAGGTCCAGCAGTTTTTCCAGAACCAGCTAGACCCTGCCGAGCACCCCTACTTTCAAGACATCTGCCATCTCACGGTATCGGCGCATCTGTTCGTCGAGCGCGATGGCGCGGTGACTCAGTTCGTGTCGCTGCTCGACCGTGCCTGGCATGCCGGGGTATCGCGCTTCGAGGGCCGTGAAGGGTGTAACGATTTCTCGATCGGCATCGAACTGGAAGGGACCGACGAGTTGCCTTACACCGATGCCCAGTACGCCACCCTGGCCCAGCTCACCCAGGCGATTCGCGGGGTCTGGCCGGTCATCGGGCCAGCCCGTATCCGTGGCCACGACGATATCGCCCCGGGGCGCAAAACCGACCCCGGCCCAGCCTTTGACTGGCACCGCTATCGCGCCGATCTGCAGGACAACGAGGTAAATTCATGAGTTTTCTGGTGTTGGTGCTGGTGCTGTGGGTCGAGAAGTTCTCTGCCCTGCGCCAGCGATTGCAGCGTGATGGTTTCTTCCTCACTGAGCTGGCGCGTCTGGAGCGCAGCGGCAAAGTGCACCCTTGGTGGAGCCTGGCGATCCTGGTGTTGGCGCCGGTAGCGTTGCTGGTGTTGCTGTTGTATGTGCTAGAGCCGGTGGCCTATGGCCTGCTGGCGCTGCCGGTACACCTGTTGGTGCTGATCTACAGCCTCGGCCGCGGCGATGCTAAGGCCGCGCTCGGGCCGTTTCGCGACGCCTGGCGGCGTGGCGATGACCAGGCCGCGCTGCATGTAGCCGAACGCGACCTGGGGCTGGCGGCGGATGATCCGCAAAGCCTGCTGATCCGGGTTCAGGGCTATCTGCTGTGGCAGGCCTACCAGAGCTTCTTCGCCGTGATCTTCTGGTACTTCCTGCTCGGCCCAGGCGCGGCGCTGGCCTACCGGTTGCTGGTGCTCTGCGCCGAACATAGCGGTCAAGCAGCGCTCAAGGCCAAGGCCGAACAGCTGCGCCACGTCATGGACTGGTTGCCAGTGCGGGTCTTGGCTTTGAGCTTCGCTCTGGTGGGTAACTTCGTGGCGGTAATGCGGGTGATGCTGCATGAATTGCTCAACTGGCGGATCAGCGCCGGCCACCTGATCGCTCGGGTTGGCCGGGTGGCGGATGACATTCCAGAGCAAGAAGACAGTCAGCGTGGGCTGGCGCGCCTGGATAGCCTGTGGGAGCTGCTGCTGCGCTCGGCGGTGCTGTGGTATGCGGGTTTTGCCCTGTGGACGGTCTTGGTCTGATCAGGCCCGGTGATGCTCGCTAGCGTGGCAGCGGGCGTGCCCCGCGATGGCGAAGGTAAGGCCAACAGCTTAGCTGGCGCTTAACCATAAGTTACAAACCTTGGATTGGATCTGCGCTATTAATGGCCACGTGCCACACCGCAGAACAACAATAATCCAAGGAGGTGACCTGTGCAGCGCTTGCTCTATCCGGCCATCGCACTCATGAATCGGCTGAGCTTCGGCCTGAAGTTCAGCCTGATCAGCGTCCTGTTCTTCCTGCCCATGCTGGTCACCAGTTTCTATCTGGTGCGCGACGCCTACCGCCAATACCACGCCACCCACGTAGAACTGCAAGGCCTGGGCCCGCTGGCCGGTAGCCTGGTGCTGCGAGCCGATCTGGAAACCCTTGGCAACCTTCTGCAAATCAACGCTGTGCTTGGCCAGTCGGGGCAGGCCGGCGATGTCGAGCAACGCATTAACGCACTGGAGGACAAGCTCGCGGCCCAGTTGCAGGCCTTGCAGTCCAGTGATCCGCTGTTGGAAGACAAGCGTGCGGAGTTGAGTGAGGCGTTTACCCGTGCGCGCGATGAATCTTCGTTGCAGAACAAGGTGGCGTTGTTCGACAAGCTGTTGGGCCAAGCCCAGGTCCTGGCCAAGTTGCTGGCTGCCCAGGCGGGCCTGAGCCAGGACAGCCAGGCCTCGGTGCGCCAGTTGACCGAAGTGCTTGGCACCGCGACGGCCCAGGTCACGCAAACCCTGGGTGAGGGGCGGGCGATGGGCGCCGTTGCGTTAGGTCGAGGGTTCATCGACTCGGCAGGCAGTGCGCGTTTTGAAGACTTGCTGCAACGCCTGGAGCGGCTGGGCGCTGACTATGCCATCCGCCTGGACGATGCCCTGGCCAGTGATTCCCAGGCCAAGGCCATGCTCAGTGCAACTGCCCAGGCGAGTCAGGCGACCGTCAAGCAGGCGGCGACGCTGTTCGAAGACCAGGTGGTGGTGGCCGAAACCCTGGATGCGCCGTGGCCGGCGTTCTATCAGCAGGTCAGCGAGCTGATGGGCCAAACCTACCGCCTCAATGATGCGGTGCTGGCCCAGCTACGGGTGCAATTGCAAGAGCGCCTGGCCGAACACCGCCTGCGCATGATCGCCCTGATCGCCGCCCTGGCCACGGTGTTCGCATTGATCATCTACCTCTACAGCGGCTTTTACGTATCCACCCGTCAGACACTGCGCGGGTTGGGCGCGGCCATGGATAAAGTCGCCGCCGGCGACATGACCGTGAGCTACCAGGCGCGCAGCCGCGATGAGCTGGGCGAGCTGGGCAGTGCCTTCAATGAGACCGTGCGCAGGATTCGCGAGCTGATTGGCCAGGTCGGCCATACCGTCACTACAGTCGAGGCGCAGGCCGGGCAGGTACTGGCGGTGTCGGTGCGCAGCAACCAGGCGGTGAGTGGCCAGCGCGAGCAGATCGAGCAGGTTGCCACGGCCATGAATCAAATGAGCGCCACCGCCCTGGAAGTCGCCCGCAGCGCGGCGTTGGCTGCCGAGGGAGCACAACAGGTCAACCGTGAAAGCGCCACCGGCCGTGGCCTGGTCGAGCACCAACAAGACAGCATCGCCCGTCTGGCCGGGGAGATCGACCAAAGCGTGGTGACGGTCAATCAGCTGGCCGGCGACAGCCAGGCGATTGGCGGCGTGCTGGCTGTGATTCGCAGCATTGCCGAGCAGACCAACCTGCTGGCGCTCAACGCTGCAATCGAGGCGGCGCGGGCGGGTGAGCAGGGCAGGGGTTTTGCGGTGGTGGCCGATGAAGTGCGCACCTTGGCCAAGCGCACCCAAGACTCAACCGAAGAAATCGCCCAGATGATCCAGCGCTTGCAGGAGGGTGTCGGTGCGGCGGTCAAGGCCATGGGCAGCAGCCATCAGATGGCCGCCGGCACGGTCGACGAAGCCCGCCAGGTGCAGCAGGCATTGGGCAATATCCTCGCCGCGGTGGGCGGGATCGTCGAGCAGAATCAGCAAATCGCGGCGGCGGTCGAGCAGCAGACTGCCGTGGCGCATGACATCGACCAGAACATCGTGGCGATCAACCGCGCAGCCCAGGACACCACGCAAGGAGCGTGTCAGACCGAGGATGCCAGCCGGGCGTTGTCCGGGCAGGTAACCGAACTCAAGCGCTTGATCGGCGCCTTCAGGGTTTGACCGGCAGGCCTCCTCGCCGCTGCAACGTGGGCTTGCCCCGCGAGGAGGCCAGTACTACCAACCAAACAACTCGCAGGCATTGCGGCTACTGACCTCAGCCAAGCGCTCAGGCTCAACCCCCATCAGCCCCGCCAGCACTTGGGCAATCTGGGGCAGATGCTCCGGGCTGTTGCGCTGCCCGGCAAACATCGCGGGCGCCATATCCGGCGAATCGGTTTCCAGTACCACGCTCTCCAGCGGCAAGCGCGCCACTGTTTTACGCAGGCGCAATGCCTGCGGCCAGGTAGCGGCGCCGCCAAGCCCCAGCTTGAAGCCAAGCTTGATGTACTCGCGCGCCTCTTCATAGCTACCCGCAAACGCATGGATGATCCCGGCCCGCGCAGGCTTGTAACGTTTGAGGGTAGCGATCACCTGCGCGTGGCTGCGGCGCACATGCAGCAGCGAGGGCAGTGCGAAGTCGCAGGCCATTTGCAGCTGGGCCTCGAACAGCGCTTGCTGGCGCGCTTGGTCCAGTTCAGGCAGGTAGTAATCCAGGCCGAACTCGCCAACAGCGCACAACCGCGGATCACCGCGCAGGCGTTCGAGCCAGTCGCGCAGTTGCTCCAGGTGCTCTGGCCGATGCTGCTCCAGGTACACCGGATGCAGGCCGAGCGCGGCAACCACGCGGGGATCGGCGCAGGCCAGATCCCAAACGCGTTGCAGATTGTCCTGATACACCCCCAGCACCACCATGCGCTCGACCCCTCGGGCCTGGGCACTGTCCAGCAGTTGCTGGCGGTCGTCGTCGAAGTCGGCGAAGTCCAGGTGAGTGTGGGTGTCGATCAGGCGCATGTTCAGGCCGGCTGGATTCGTTGCTTGAAGGTACGCGCCACCGCGTGTACGCCGGGTTCGTAGCGTTTTTCTTCGATCGCGGCCAGGGCCAGTTCCAGGGCCGTGGCGGCGATCAGGCCGTGTTGCTGGGCCATGGCGTTGACCGGCAGCGGCAGGAAGTCCAGCAACTGGTTGTCGCCAAAGGTGCCCAACTGCAGCTG
The DNA here is from genome assembly GCF_044900155.1 of Pseudomonas sp. NPDC088890. Classification (NCBI taxonomy): domain Bacteria; kingdom Pseudomonadati; phylum Pseudomonadota; class Gammaproteobacteria; order Pseudomonadales; family Pseudomonadaceae; genus Pseudomonas; species Pseudomonas sp. NPDC088890. Next base: position 173,739 of record NZ_JBJDNG010000006.1, read on the forward strand.
ACGCGAGTCGGCCGGGCGCGCTTGCAAGGTGTCGAACACCCCTTGCAGGAGCACGTACGAGGTGGTCACCAGGGCATCCGGCAGACCGCCCAGGTCACTGATCAGCTGCTGCATCAGGCGCTGGCCACAGTCACGGCTGAACGCCTCGCCCTGGTAGCGCCGCACGTCGCCATCGAACTGCTCCAGCGCCTGGTCGAAGCCGCCCGCGCGCGCCTGGCTGACCGACAGTTCAGGGCGAGCACCGATCAGGGCGATGCTGCGTGGGCGGGTGGCGAGCAGGCTGTGCGCCAACTGCTGGCTGGCATCACGGTCGTCGCTGATCACCGAGCAGAAATGCGCTGGGTCCAGGCGCCGGTCGATGGCGATCACGGGCAGGCCTTTGTCTTGCAGTTCGCGATAGCTGTCATCTTCCGGCGGCAGGCAGCTGGCGACGAACAGCGCATCACAACGCCGGGCGCGGAACAGCTGCTGCAACTGCCGCTCGCTGTCGGGTTGGTCGTCGCTGCTGGCAATCAACAGTTGATAGCCACGGGCGCGCGCGCCTTGTTCGAGCTGTTTGGCGATGCGGGCGTAGCTGGGGTTCTCCAGATCCGGGAGAATGAAGCCCAGGGTACGTGTGTGCCGGCTGCGCAGGCCAGCGGCCTGGGGGTTGGGCGTGAAGCCATGGGCCTCGACCACCGCACGCACACGCTCGACCGTGCTGTTGCTGATGCGCTGCTGTTCGGCCTTGCCATTGATGACGTAGCTGGCGGTGGTCACTGACACACCGGCCAGACGGGCGATATCGCTGAGTTTCACCGAATTTTCCTTGTTATTACCGGGACTGGCTGTGGAGCTTGACCGGATAGTTTCCCCCATGGCCAGGCTCGCGCGCAGACGACCATTGTCGCAATTGTCCGACAGGATGGGGCTTTTTAGTCGGCAGATTATCGAGTAACGTGGCCACATGGTCAGATTAATCGTTTCAGCAGGCAATTTGACTGCCGTGGTTACCGCCTGCGCCTGACCCGTGAACCGGTTGATAACGTGAATCTCACAACAATACCTCAGTACCCATTGCGGGGCTGCAAAAGGAGAAGGTCATGCTCGAGCTCGCCAAAGAGCAGATAGCCATGGGCCAGTCGGCTGCCGACAAGGGCGAGGCGCTGCGCCTGCTGGCCCGTTGTCTGGTCGAGGATGGCTTGGTCGCCGAGGGATACCTTGAGGGCTTGCAGGCGCGCGAGGCGCAAGGCTCGACCTTCCTCGGCCAGGGCATCGCCATCCCCCATGGCACGCCGCAGACCCGCGACCAGGTGTTCGCCACGGGTGTGCGCCTGATGCAGTTTCCCGAGGGCGTCGACTGGGGCGATGGGCAGATGGTCTACCTGGCCATTGCCATCGCCGCGCGTTCCGATGAACACCTGCGCCTGCTTCAGTTGCTGACCCGCGCACTGGGCGAAACCGACCTCGCCGAAGCGTTGCGCCGGGCCAGCTCCGCCGAAGCCCTGCTCAAGTTGTTGCAGGGTGCGCCGCAGGAGCTGGCGCTGGATGCGCAACTGGTCGGGCTGAACCTGCCCGCCGAAGATTTCGATGAGCTGGCCTGGCGCGGCGCACGCCTGTTGCAACGCGCCGGTTGCGTCGATAGCGGCTTTGCCGCCGTGCTGCAGCAGGCCGAGCCGCTGCCGTTGGGCGAAGGTCTGTGGTGGTTGCACAGCGAGCGTCAGGTGCGTCAGCCCGGCCTGGCCTTCATTACCCCGCAGCAACCACTGCGCTATCGCGAGCAACCGCTCAATGGTCTGTTCTGCCTGGCCAGCCTTGGCGCGGCCCATCAGGCATTGCTTGAGCGGTTGTGCGAGGTGTTGATCGAAGGCCGCGGGCAAACGCTGTACCAGGCCACCAGCAGCAGAGCGGTGCTTGAAGTGCTCGGCGGCGAGGCGCCAGTGGACTGGCCCAGCGCCCGCATCGTGCTGGCCAACCCGCATGGTTTGCACGCGCGCCCGGCCAAGGTGCTGGCGCAGATGGCCAAGGGTTTTGACGGTGAAGTACGCATCCGCCTGCTCGACAACGCCCAGCCAGCGGTATCGGTCAAGAGCCTGAGCAAGTTGCTCGGCCTGGGTGCGCGGCGCGGGCAGACGCTGGAACTGATCGCCGAGCCGAGCATTGCCGCTGATGCCTTGCCGGCACTGCTGGCGGCCATCGAGCAAGGCTTGGGCGAAGAGGTCGAGCCGGTGCCGGAAATTGCCCAGCCAGCCGCTGCGGTAAACCAACGAGCCCTGGTCGCGCCGCAGCCGGGCAGCCTGGTTCAGGGTGTGGCAGCGGCACCTGGGATCGCCTGCGGCCCGGCTCATGTCTGCGTCGAGCGCGAAATCGACTACCCGTTGCGCGGTGAGTCGCCGGCGCAGGAGCGCAGCAAACTGCGCCAGGCGCTGGAGGCGGTCAACGCGGATTTGCACACCCTGGTGCAGCGAAGCGACAAGGCCATCGGTGAGATCTTCGTTACCCATCAGGAAATGCTCGCTGACCCCGCCTTGAGCGATGACGTCGATCAGCGGCTGGCCCAGGGCGAAAGCGCGGCAGCAGCCTGGATGGCGGTGATCGAGGCCGCTGCACGGCAGCAGGAGGCCTTGCACGATGCGTTGCTCGCCGAGCGCGCGGCCGATCTGCGCGACATTGGCCGACGGGTGCTGGCGCAATTGTGTGGCGTGCAACAAACCGCAGAGCCTGAGCAGCCCTACGTATTGGTCATGGCCGAGGTCGGCCCGTCCGACGTTGCCCGCCTGGACCCGGCCCGGGTCGCAGGGATCGTCACCGCCCACGGTGGCGCTACCGCCCACAGCGCCATCGTTGCGCGGGCGTTGGGTATCCCGGCGGTGGTTGGTGCTGGTGCGGCGATTCTCTTGCTCGAAGCCGGTACGCCACTGCTGCTCGATGGCCAGCGTGGCCGGGTCACTGTCGCGCCGCCCGCCGCTGAGCTGCAACGCGCCTTGGCCGAACGCGATCTGCGCGAGCAACGTCTGCAGGCTGCCTGGGCCACTCGCCATGAACCGGCGATCACCCGTGATGGCCATGCCATCGAAGTGTTTGCCAACATCGGTGAAAGCAGCGGCATCGACAAAGTGGTCGAACAGGGCGCCGAAGGTATCGGCCTGCTGCGCACCGAATTGATCTTCATGGCGCACTCCCAGGCACCCGATGTCGCGACCCAGGAGGCTGAGTACCGACGCGTGCTCGATGGCCTGGGTGGGCGCCCCTTGGTGGTGCGTACCCTCGATGTGGGCGGCGACAAACCCCTGCCGTACTGGCCGATCGCGGCCGAGCAGAACCCCTTCCTCGGTGTGCGCGGGGTACGTTTGACCCTGCAGCGGCCGCAGGTGATGGAAGACCAGCTGCGCGCGCTGCTGCGCTCGGCCGAGGGTCGGCCGCTGCGGATCATGTTCCCGATGGTTGGGCAGATCCATGAATGGCGCGAGGCCAAGGCGATGGTCGAGCGCTTGCTGGAGGAGATCCCGGTCAGCGACCTGCAACTGGGGATCATGGTCGAGGTGCCGTCGGCGGCGTTGTTGGCGCCCCAGCTGGCGCGCGAGGTGGATTTCTTCAGCATCGGCACCAACGATCTGACCCAGTACACCTTGGCCATCGACCGCGGTCATCCAAGCCTCTCGGCCCAGGCCGATGGCCTGCACCCGGCGGTGCTGCGCTTGATCGACATGACCGTGCGCGCTGCCCATGCCGAGGGCAAGTGGGTGGGCGTGTGTGGCGAGTTGGCCGCTGACCCGCAGGCGGTGGCGCTGTTGCTCGGCCTAGAGGTCGATGAGCTGAGCGTGGCCAGTCGCAGCGTCGCCGAAGTCAAGGCACTGGTGCGCCAGGCCGATTACCAGACGGCCCGCGCCTTGGCGTGCGAGGCCCTGCAACAAGACAGCGCCGCCGCCGTGCGGGCGCTGGTGGAGCGTTACTGATGGCCAAGATCCTCACCCTGACCCTCAACCCCGCGCTGGACATCACCGTCAGTCTCGACAGCCTGCGCCCAGGGCATGTCAATCGCAGCCAGGCCCAGCACAGCCACGCCGCCGGCAAGGGCCTGAACGTGGCCCAGGTACTGGCTGACCTGGGCCACAGGGTTACCGTCGGCGGCTTTCTCGGACGGGACAACCTGCAGCCGTTCGAAGCGCTGATCGACTGGCGTGGTTTTGCCGACTGCTTCGTGCGGGTAGCGGGCGAGACGCGCAGCAACATCAAACTGGTCGAGGCCGATGGTCGGGTGACCGATATCAATGGCCAGGGGCCGCAGGTCGACGAGGCGTCGCGCACGGCCCTGTTGCGGCGGCTGGAACAGGTCGCCGCCGGCCATGATGCAGTGGTGGTAGCCGGCAGCCTGCCGCGCGGCATCGACCCGCAGTGGCTGCACGAGTTGCTGGTGCTGCTTAAAGCGCAAGGTTTGAAAGTGGCCCTGGACACCAGCGGCGAAGCCCTGCGCGTTGGCCTTCAGGCCGGCCCTTGGCTGGTCAAGCCCAACACCGAAGAGCTGGGCGAAGTGCTCGGCGTTGCCGTGCACACCCAAGCCGAACAGCGGGCCGCCGCCGAGCGGCTGCTGGCCAGTGGTATCGAGCATGTGGTGGTATCCCAGGGCGAGCAGGGCGTGAGCTGGTTCAGCCATGGCCTGGCCCTGCACGCCCAACCGCCCAAGGTGCGCGTGGCCAGTACGGTTGGCGCGGGTGACTCGCTGGTGGCTGGCATGGTGCATGGTTTGCTGCAGGCAGAGGCCCCCGCCCTGACCTTGCGCCGCGCCACCGCCATCGCCGCCCAGGCGGTGACCCAGGTCGGCTTCGGTATTGCTGATCGCGAGCAATTGGCGCGCCTAGAAGCCGCCGTGCAACTGACAGAACAACAAGAGGGTTGCCGATGAACATCGCCATTGTCACCGCCTGCCCAAACGGCCAGGTGTCCAGCGTGCTCAGCGCACGCCTGCTGGCGGCTGCTGCCCAGCGTCGGGGTTGGAGCACTAGTGTCGAGGTCCAAGATGTCGAGCACCCTGAGCGCAGCCTGAGTGCGGCGCAGATTGCCGAGGCCGACTGGGTGCTGGTGATCAGCACGGGGCCGGTCGACTTGTCGCGTTTTGTCGGCAAACGTCTGTACCAGAGCACACCCGCCCAGGCCCTGGCTGACCGAGAAAGTTTTCTTGATGAGGCTGCGGCCCAGGCTCAAGTACAGGCGCAGACATCGCCCGTGCCAGTCGCTGCGTCAGCGTCCATTGGCGTGCCGCGTATCGTCGCGGTTACCGCCTGTCCGACCGGGGTCGCGCATACCTTCATGGCTGCCGAGGCGTTGCATAAGGCCGCACAGCAACTGGGCTACCAGATCACTGTAGAAACCCAGGGTTCGGTCGGTGCGCGCAATCCACTGCCCGCAGCGGCGATTGCCGAGGCAGACGTAGTGTTGCTGGCCGCAGATATCGAAGTGCCGACGGCCCGCTTTGCTGGCAAGCGGATCTATCGCTGCGGCACAGGGATTGCCCTCAAGCAGGCGCAAGCGACGCTCGACAAGGCCTTGCTCGAAGGCAAGGTCGAGAGTACCGCCGATGCTGCCAGCGAGGCGTCGAAAAAAGCCGAGAAGGCCGGCGTCTACAAGCACCTGCTGACCGGTGTGTCATTCATGTTGCCGATGGTGGTGGCGGGCGGTTTGTTGATCGCGCTGTCTTACGTGTGGGGGATCAACGCCCACGAAGTGCCCGGCACCCTGCCCGCAGCACTGATGCAGATCGGTGGCGAAGCGGCCTTCAAATTGATGGTGCCGCTGCTGGCCGGCTATATCGCCTGGTCTATCGCTGACCGCCCAGGCCTGGCCCCCGGGATGATCGGCGGCATGCTCGCGACCCTGCTCGGCGCTGGCTTCATCGGCGGCATCGTCGCCGGTTTCCTGGCCGGCTATAGCGCCAAGGCGATCAGCCGTTGGGTACGCCTGCCCAGCAGCCTGGATGCGCTCAAGCCGATCTTGATCATCCCGCTGTTGGCCAGCCTGTTCACAGGCCTGGTGATGATCTACGTGGTCGGCCAGCCGGTGGCCGCCATGCTCGCTGCCCTGACCCAGTTCCTCGACACCATGGGTACGACCAACGCGATTTTGCTCGGGCTACTGCTCGGCGGGATGATGTGCGTGGACTTGGGCGGGCCGATCAACAAGGCCGCGTATGCCTTCTCGGTCGGCTTGCTGTCGACCCACAGCTACGCGCCGATGGCGGCGACCATGGCCGCTGGCATGGTGCCGCCGATTGGCTTGGGCCTGGCCAGCTTGATCGCCCGCAGCAAGTTCGCCCAGAGTGAGCGCGAGGCGGGCAAGGCGGCGTTGGCGCTGGGGCTGTGCTTCATTTCCGAAGGGGCAATTCCGTTTGCCGCCAAAGACCCGCTGCGGGTGATTCCGGCAAGTATTGCCGGCGGTGCGCTGACCGGGGCGTTGTCGATGTATTTCGGCTGCAAGCTGATGGCCCCGCATGGTGGGCTGTTTGTGTTGTTGATCCCCAATGCGATCAACCACGCGCTGTTGTACCTGCTGGCGATTGTCGCTGGCAGTGTCCTGACGGCGGTGGTGTATGCGCTGATCAAGCGCAGTGAGCAGGTTGAATTGGCTGTGGCGCCGGCCAAGGGATGATGGGCTGACGGTTCCGGCCTTTTCGCGGGCAAGCCCGCTCCCACAGGGTTCGATGTGATCCGAGCACTTGCAGTGTGCAGGAGCCGGTGGGTCATGCGTGTGATCAATTCGGCCTCAGCGCGAGCGCCGCGAACCCTGTGGGAGCGGGCTTGCCCGCGAAGAGGCCGGGCCAGGCCACAACAAATTCAGCGGTTAGCGCCGCTGCTTGTGCCGCAACGGCACCAGCAGCTCACCCAGGCCGTTATGATCGATCTCATGCATCAGCGCCAATAGCGAGCCCAATTCCCCTGGCGGAAAACCCTTGCGCGCAAACCAGCCCAGGTAGTCGCCGGGCAGGTCGGCGAGCAGTCGGCCCTGGTACTTGCCAAAGGGCATGCTCCGGGTGACCAGCAGTTGCAGCGATTCAGGTTTCATCGTCACGCCCGTCGATAACAAAGCGCCGACCATACTGCAATCTGCACGAGCGCCCAAGCGCCGATCATGCAGAAAGCCGATTGCATGCCTTCCTATCTACTTTATAAGGCACTGATTTTATTAGATTTATTTAAAAATTCAGGCTTGGCACGAAGGCTGCTCTGTATCTAGGGACTTCCATCTGCCAAGGAGTTTGAGTCATGAGCAATCCAAACAAAGACGTGATCGACGTTCTTAACGACCTGATCGAATACAGCAAGGATGGCGAGAAGGGCTTCAAGACCTCCGCTGAAGACGTCAAGAACCCCGAGCTGAAGTCATTCTTCGTCCAGCGCGCCAGTGAGTGCGCCAGCGCTGCCGCCGAACTGCAGAGCGAAGTGCGTCGCCTGGGTGGCGATCCGGAAACCTCGACCAGCATCAGCGGTGATCTGCACCGTGGCTGGGTCAACCTCAAGTCGCTGGTGACCGGTAAGGATGAGGAAGCGGTGCTCAATGAGGTGGAGCGAGGCGAAGACCATGCGCTCAAAGCCTACAAGGAAGCCCGTGAGAAGCTGGTCAAGCACGGCCGCAGCGTCAGCGATCCGACCTACAGCCTGGTGGAGAAACAGCTGCAGGGTGTGCAGCGTAACCACGACCAGGTAAAGGCACTGCGTAACGCCGCGCGCGCTCGCTCTTAATCGAGCGGCCCTGCTACCCGGTTACGGCCACCGGCCTTGGCCCGGTACAGGGCTTCGTCCGCCGCACCCAGCAGCCTTGCCAGGTCTTGCTGGGTGCCGGGGATGTACAGGCCGATGCCGATACTGACGGTTATTGGCAGGCTATCCTCGCCAAATAGCGGCAGCGCTTGAACGTCGGCGCGAATCCGCTCGGCCAGCATCAGTGCGCCGGCCAGCTCGGTCTCCGGCAGCACCACCTGAAATTCCTCTCCCCCATAGCGCGCTGCCAGGTCTGCCGGGCGGCGGATAGCGTGTTCGATGGTCTTGGCCACTTCGCGCAAGGCATGATCGCCACCGGCATGGCCGTGACGCTGGTTGAACGCCTTGAAGTGATCGATATCGACCATCAGGATCGCCAGTGGCCGGCGGTTACGCTGCGCCCGTGCCCATTCCAGACGCAACACCTGATCCAGACGGCGGCGGTTGGCCAAGCCGGTGAGGCTGTCGGTCGCGGCCAGGGTGGCCAGGCTTCGCTCGGCATCATGCCGGCGACGGAGCTCGCGGCCCAGCAGCAGGGTCAGCCAGAGAATGCCCATGCACAGCACGCCGGTGGCCACGCTGACCACGATTGCCGTGCGCCGCCACGATTCGAAGACTTCATCGGAGGCGTGCGCGACCAGCACGATCAGTGGCAGGTCGGCAACCCTGGCGAAGGTGTACATGCGTTGCTTGTCAGACAAGGCTGACCTGGCGCTGAAGCTACCGCTGCGCTCATTGAGAATACGTTGGAAGTTGGCCCGCTTGCTGTAATCGGCGCCGATCATAGGATCTTGCGGCCGGGATGGCTGGCGAGCCAATAACTGCCCCTGGGTGTTGAACAGGTTGATGCTGCTGTCCTTGCCAATGTCCAGACGTTGGAACAGCTCGTTGAAGTAGGACAGGCGCAACGCGCCTGCGGCCAGTCCGAGAAATTCACCCTGCGGGCCATTGATCCGGCGACTGAAGCTGATACACCAGTCCAGGTCGCCCAGCTTTGCCTTGAAAGGCGGGCCGACCAGCAGGCCCAAATTGGCGTCGTTCAAATGCGCCTTGAACACCCCGGTATCGGCGAAATTGGCCTTGCGTGGCAGCATGCTGGTGGAGTCACCGACCACATTGCCTTGGGCGTCGAGCCACAGTACATCGCCGCGGCGACGATCGACGAAGGCTTCATTGAACAGCAGGCGTTGACGTAGTTGGCCGGGGACTTGTGGCAGTTCCTTGCGCCCGACTGCCCAGATCAGCCCTTGTAGCGACTGATCGTAGAGCTCGACATTGCGCAGGATATCGCTCTCGATCAGCTGGACGATGTTGCTCGATGCGCGAATCGCCGATTGCTCGACGCTGTCTCGCTCGCGCGCCAGCAGATAGCTGACGATGGCCACAATGGCGAGCACGGCGAGGCAACTGCCCAGATTGAGGATCAGTTCGGGGTGGGTCTTGTACAGGGCGGCGCGCGGTGATCGGGTGGGCAACGTCATACTCGCAACTGCATAAGCCCCTCATGTCCTTGAGGGTAGGGCCATTAAGCGGCGGCGGTAGTTTAGGCAAGTGGATATTGTCGGACAAGATTTTATCTGGCTGTCCGACGGAATGAGGGGCAACTTCTCTTCGTCGCGGGAAAGCCCACGCCCACGCTACCCCTTGAATGGCTGGCGTGAGAGCGGGCTTGCCGCGCGATTACAGGATCAGAATACGTTCAACGGATAATCGACGATCAGCCGAATCTCGTCATTGTCCTGCTCGGACGCATAGGCCTGGTTGGCCCGATGGCTGGCATAGCGCAGCAGCACCGAGAGGTCCTTCAGGTTGCCTTCCTGGAACACATACTTCACGTCCAGGTCACGTTCCCAGTGGGTGGCGTGCTTGCCGGCCGGGTTGTAGTAGTCGTAGTAGGTGCGGTTCTGGTCAGCCTTGGTCAGGTCGGCCTCACCGCGCGAATACGACAGCGACGAGCTCAGGCCAGCAATGCCCAAGCCTGCGAAGTCATAGTCGTACTGCAGCTTCCACGAACGCTCGTTCGGCGCGTTGAAGTCCGAGTACATCCGCGAGTTGTCCAGGTACACGCTGTCGCCCAGGTTGATGTAGTCGAACGGCGTGTCGCCATTGACCCGCTGATAGGCGGCCGTGATGCTGTGGTAACCGGCATTGACCGTGAAGTGCAGGCTGAAGGTGTTGTTGTCGATGTCGCCCAGCAGCGCCTGGCCGGTGTCCTGGGTGTGATAGAAGTGCACACCGGGGTTGAGGCTGACCAGGTCATTGACCACGTAGGTGTAGTCGAAGTCGACGTAGTACTGGTTCCAGATGTCCTTCAGCTCGGCGGCATACAGGTTGGTGGTGATGTTCTCGCTGCCGCTCCACGATGCACCCGCCCAGCTCAGGTGATCGCTGTCGCGGTTGTCTTGCAGAGCACCGTAGTAGGTGTCGATACGCCGATGGCCGCTCTGGTTGTACGGCTTGGTGAAGCTCACCTGGCCGCCTTCGAGCAGCAGGCCGTCGACACTGGTGTTGGTCAGGCTGACGCCGCGGAAGGTCTGCGGCAGCATGCGCGTCTCACCGCCGGCAATCACTGGGTTGGTGAGGAACAGGTCACCGGCCTTGAGCTCGGTGTCGAATGCCTTGAGCTTGACCGCCGCCCCTGCGGTGGAAAACGAGTGCGGCGCGGCGCCCAGTTCGTCTTCGTTCTTGAAGTGCGACGGGAGAATGCTGGTGCCAGCATGGCCGCCACCGCCATCGAGTTTCAAGCCCAGCATGGCGTGGGCATCGAGGCCGAAGCCTACAGTGCCGGGGGTGTAACCGGACTCGAAGCGGGCGACGAAGCCCTGGCCCCATTCGCGGTTGTCACGCACGCCGGTATTGAGGTTATTGCGATTGAAGTAGGCGTTGCGAAAGTGCAGGTTCAGCGACGAGCCTTCGATAAAGCCTTCAGCCTTGGCTTGTTCGTCGGCCTGTGCCATGAGTGGCATCGTTGCGGTGAATGCAATGAACAGCGGGGTAAAACGGAACGCGGAAGTCACCGGTAAGAGCTCCTTTGGTCTGACGGTGGGCAGTTTTTATTGTCGCAATTGCAAGTCTTCTTATTGATATACGTAACAGTCAGGCTGAATTATTCGACACATAAAAAAAGCCGCTGATTGGCAGCGGCTTTAAGAGGCTAACATATTGGCGCGCTGGGCGGCCATGCACTAGCCCAGGGAAAAAGGAGCGTTGTGGCAGGATTGATCAGCTATCGGCACTGTCGTCGTTGACGACTTTGGAAGCGGTCTGCTGAGCGTCTTTCGCAGCGTCTTGCTGTTGCGCGGCGTAGCTCTGGCGAGCTTCTTGATGAACGGCGGCAAGTTCTGCGTTTCGGGCGACGAAGGCCGGCGATTCTTCAGCCATGGCCAGGGGCGACAACAACAGGGAAGACAGAACGAATACGCTGGCAACACCCATACTGTTGGACATTTGGAGCAACCTTCTTGCGGGGCAAGTGATAATTAAGACAGGGGCTAAGTTAGTCCCAATACCGCCGCGGAAACAGCGCAAAGATGGATAAGCACTATTGCGCAAAAGGTAAGGATATGTCGCGAACTCCTCAGTTCTGCGGCGCAAACCCGCGGACTTGAGCGCTCGGCAGGCGAATACCAAAGGTGTTGGCGCCGCCTTCGCTGCGCACGAAAACACTCCCGCCATGCATCAAGGCGATGGCCTTGACGATTGCCAGGCCCAAGCCATGATTGCCACTGCCGGTATTGGTGCGGGCAGCATCGACCCGGTAGAAGCGTTCGAACAACAGCGCCAGGTGCTCGTCGGCAATGGCGGGGCCCGGGTTGCTCACGGCGATGCTGACATGCTCCGGCCCTGCCTCGATGTGCACCGCGATGATTTGCTGGGGCGCGGTGTGCTGCACGGCATTGTTGAGCAGGTTGATCAGTGCCCGGCGCAGTTGGGCTTTCTCGATCGGCGCCAGCGCATCGCCGCTGACACTGACCTTCACCTGGGCGTCTTCAAGGATGTAGTCCAGGTAGTCGAGGGTGGTGGCGACTTCTTCGGCCAGTGACGCCTGGGTCAGCGAGGTGGCCTTGCTGCCCTGGTCGGCGCTGGCCAAAAACAGCATGTCGTTGATGATGCTGCGCAGCCGTTCGAGCTCTTCAAGGTTCGATTGCAGAACCTCGAAGTAGTGTTCGGCGCTGCGTCCGCGGGTCAGCGCCACCTGGGTCTGGCCGATCAGGTTGGTCAGCGGCGAGCGCAGTTCGTGGGCGACATCGGCGTTAAATGCTTCCAGGCGCGAGTAGGCCAGGCTGACCCGGTCCAGCGCTGCGTTGAAGGCGCCAGCGAACTGCGCCAGCTCAGGTGCCAGATCGTGGGTTTGCAGGCGTCCGTCCAGGCGCGGGGGGGCCAAGGCTTGCGCTTCATTGGACAGCGCCAGTAACGGCCGCAGGCCGATCCGCGCCACCCAGTAGCCGAGCACCGCAGCCAGCAGCACGCCAAGCACGGCCAGGCCGACGATGGCCACCAGCAGGCTGTGTTGGGCCTGCCAGAAGGTTTCGGTATCGATGCCGATCATGAAGCGCAGGGCTGGCCGCTCACCCAGGGCCGGCAGTTCGCTGACCAGCACTTTGTACGGATAGGGGCTGTCGGCCAGGCGCAGATCGCGCATGCCCTGCGCGCCTTCGGCGAAGGCGCGGACCTGCTCGGTCGGTTTGCCATACTCGTAGGCCGGATCGCTGCTCACCACCCAGAAGCGAATGCGCCGGTCTTCTTCGCTCAGCAGGTTGAGCTTGTTGTGAATCTTCACCCAATGCTCGCGGGTGCCGAAGCGATTGAGGGTCGACTCCAGCACGCTGAAGCGCGCATCCAGCTCGGCCGCCGGGAGCATGTCCAGGCTGCGGTCGACCTGACGATACAGGGCAGTGCCGATCAGCAGGAACACGCCCATCGCCACCAGCAGAAACAGCGCCGCCAGGCGCAGGGCGATGGAGTTAGCCGGCACGGTTTTCCAGGACATAGCCCATGCCTCGAATGGTATGCAGCAGCTTGTTGTCGAACGGCCCGTCGAGCTTGGCCCGTAGGCGTTTGATGGCCACCTCGACGACATTCGCGTCGCTGTCGAAATTGATGTCCCAGACCAGCTCGGCGATGGCGGTCTTGGAAAGGATTTCGCCCTGGCGGCGGGCTAGCACGCTGAGCAGCGAGAACTCCTTGGCGGTCAGCTCCAGACGTTGCCCGGCGCGGCTGGCCTTGCGACTGATCAGGTCGATCCACAAGTCGCCGACCTGCACCTGCAAGGGCTCATGGTTGCTGCTGCGGCGCGTCAGTGCTTGCAGGCGCGCGACCAGCTCAAGGAACGAAAACGGCTTGCCCAGGTAGTCGTCGGCGCCTTCGCGCAGGCCGTGGATGCGGTCTTCGACGCGCTCGCGGGCGGTCAGCATGATCACCGGCGTCTGCTTGCGTGCACGCAATGCGCGCAGCACGCCGTAGCCATCCAGGCCGGGCAGCATGACGTCGAGGACGATCACCGCGTAGTCGCCTTCCAGGGCCAGGTGCAGGCCGTCGATGCCGTCACGGGCCAGGTCGACGGTAAAGCCCTGTTCGCTCAAGCCGCGATGCAGGTAGTCGGCGGTTTTCTCTTCGTCTTCGATGATCAGTACACGCATGCTCTTGTCTCAACTGGCGTTCGGCGCGGCTGCGGTGGCGGCCTGGCGGCGATGGAACAGACGCTCCAGGGCCAAGTATATGACCGGGGTGGTGAACAGCGTCAGCGCCTGGCTCACCACCAGCCCACCGACTACCGCAATGCCTAGCGGCTGGCGCAGCTCAGCGCCAGTGCCAAAGCCGAACATCAGCGGGACTGCGCCGAGCAAGGCGGCCAGGGTGGTCATGATGATCGGCCGAAAGCGCGTCAAGCACGCTTGATGGATCGCCTGCTCCGGAGTAAGGCCCTGCTTGCGCTGCGCCTCCAGGGCGAAGTCGATCAACAGGATGCCGTTCTTCTTGACGATGCCGATCAGCAGCACCACGCCGATCAAGCCCATGATGCTGAAGTCCTGACCCATCGCCCACAGCAGGATCAACGCCCCCAGGCCGGCCGAGGGCAGGGTGGAGATGATGGTCAGCGGGTGGACGAAGCTCTCGTAGAGCACGCCGAGAATGATGTACACCGCCACCAGCGCAGCGAGGATCAGCCACGGCTGGCTCGACAGCGAACTCTGGAAGGCCTGGGCGGCGCCCTGGAAGTTGCCGGCAATCGAGTCGGGCATGCCCAGTTCGCGCTGGGTCTGGTCGAGGATGCGCACCGCATCGCCCAGGGCTACCCCGGGCGCCAGGTTGAACGACAGGTTGGCGGCCGGGAACAGGCCGTCATGGGCGATCGACAGTGGCCCGGTGCTTGGCGCGGCGACGTGCGCGAGGGCCGACAGTGGCACCATTTGGTTGGTCAGCGGTGAGCGCAGGTAGAAGTAATTGAGGCTCTCGGCCTTGCCACGCTGGCGGGCATCCAGTTCGAGAATCACTTTGTACTGGTTGGTCTCGGTCTGGAATTCACTGATCTGCCGCTGGCCGAAGGCGTCATACAACGCTTGGTCGACATCGGTGGTGGTCAGGCCGAAGCGCGCTGCGGCCTGGCGGTCGATCTCGATGCGGGTGACGCTGGCGCCCAACTGCAGGTCGTTGGACAGGTCGCGAAACGCCGGGATCTCGCGCAGGCGCTCGGTCAAGCGCTGGGTCCAGAGGTTCAGGGCGACGCCGTCATTACTCTTGAGCACGTACTGGTACTGGGTGCGCGAGGGCCCGGAGCTGAGGTTGATATCCTGCCCGGCACGCATGTACAGCACCACCCCGGGGACTTTCGCCAGTTGCGGGCGCAGCCGGTCGATCAGCTCGCTGGCCGACACATCGCGCTCGCCACGGGGCTTGAGGGCGATCCAAAAGCGGCCGTTGGCGATGGTCTGGTTGTTGCCGGTGACCCCCACCGCGTGGGAGAAGGCGCGCACCGCAGGGTCAGCCTCGATGATCCTGGCCAGCGCCTGATGCTTTTCGATCATCGCCGGATAAGAGACGTCGGCCGCTGCCTCGCTGGTGCCGAGGATGAAACCGGTGTCTTGCAGCGGGAAGAAGCCTTTGGGGATGGCCACGTAGCCGACCACCGCCAGCGCCAGGGTCAGGCCGAACACGCCGAGGGTCAGGCGTTGATGGGCGAGGGCGCGGTTCAGGCCTTTTTCGTACCAGCGCACCAGGCGCTCGCCGAAGCCGTCGTGATGCTCCTTGGGTGGCCGGCGCATGAACAGCGCGCACAGGGTCGGCGCCAGGGTCAGCGATACCACCACCGAAATCAGGATGGTCGAGGTCGCGGTGAGGGCGAACTCCTTGAACAGCCGTCCAACCACGCCGCCCATGAACAACAGAGGGATGAATGCGGCGATCAGCGAGAAGCTGATCGATATCACGGTAAAGCCGATCTCGCCGGCGCCTTTTATTGCCGCGGTGCGGCTGTCGTCGCCAGCCTCCAGGTGGCGGTGGATGTTCTCTACCACCACGATCGCATCGTCGACCACGAAGCCTACCGAGATGACGATGGCCACCAGGGTCAGGTTGTTCAAGCTGAAACCAAAGATATACATCAGCGCGCAGCTGGCGATCAGCGACACGCCCAGAACACTGGACACCACCAAGGTCGCCGACCATTGGCGCAGAAACAACGCCATCACGCCGATCACCAGGATCACCGCGATCATCAAGGTCAGTTCCACCTCATGCAGCGAGGCGCGGATGGTCTGGGTGCGGTCTTGCAGCACCGACACCTCGACCGAGGCCGGGAGCATTTCCTGCAGACGGGGTAGCGCCTCCAGCACCCGGTCGACGGTATCGACGATGTTCGCCCCAGGCTGGCGGAACACCACCAGGTTCAGCCCGGGCTGATCGCCAGACCAGGATTTGACGTAGGCGTTTTCCGCGCCCTGGATCACCTTGGCCACATCCGACAGGTGTACCGGCGCGCCGTCGCGGTAGGAGACGATCAGCTTTGCGTAGTCCTCGGGGTGGAACAGCTGGTCGTTGGCGGCCAGGGTCGACACGCTGTGCTCGCCGTACAGCGCGCCCTTGGCCAGGTTCAGGCTGGTCTGCTGGATAGCCAGGCGCAGGTCGGCCAGGGTCAGGCCGATGGCGGCGAGTTTCTCCGGCTGGGCCTGGACGCGGATCGCCGGGCGCAGTTGGCCGGTAATGTTGATCAGGCCAACCCCGTCGATCTGGCTCAACTGTCGCGCCAGCAAGGTCTCGGTGTAGTCGCTCAGCTCGTTGCCGGGCATCTGCGCGGAGCTGACGGTGAGTACCAGCACGGGGCTGTCGGCCGGGTTGACCTTGCGCCAGGTCGGCGGGTTGGGCAGGTCCTGGGGCAGGCGTGCGGTGGCGGTGTTGATCGCCGCCTGAACTTCCTGGGCGGCGGTGTCGATGTTCTTGTCGAGGGTGAATTGCAGGATCAGGTTGGTCGAGCCCAGCGCGCTGCTGCTGGTCATCTGGGTCATGCCGGGGATGGCGCTGAACTGTACTTCCAGTGGCGTGGCCACCGACGAGGCCATGGTTTCCGGGCTGGCGCCGGGCAGCTGCGCGGTAACCTGGATGGTCGGGAAATCTGCCTCTGGCAAGGGTGCCACGGGCAAGCGTGGGAAAGCGATGGCGCCAAGCAGGACCAGGGCGAAGGTCAGCAGCAGGGTGGCGACTGGGTGGTCGATGCACCAGGCGCTAAGACCGTTGCGGGTAGTCATGGCTGCGCCCTGCGATCGGCCATCTCAGTGCTGTTGGGCGCGTCGCTCAGCACTTCGACGTGAGCCCCCGGCTTGAGCCGCGACTGACCATCGAGTACCAGCCGATCACCGGCTTTGACCCCGGCAATGATGTTCAGCGTACTGTCCTGGAACAGCACCTTGACCGGCACACTGGTGACCTTGTCGCCGTCCAGGCGGTAGACGAAATGGCCGTCGACGCCGCGCTGGACCACGGGTGGCGGTACCACCAGCGCGCTTTCTTCGACCGCGGTGCGCAGCTTTATCGTCACCAGTTGGCCGGGCCAGAGCAGCCCATCCTGGTTGTCGAATTCGGCCTTGACCCGCAGCGTGCCGGTGGTGGCCGAGATCTGGTTGTCGATCAGGGCCAGATGTCCCTCGGCGAGCAGTTTGCTTTCGCCGTCGGCATCCAGGTAGGCCTGGACCACGGCCGGGGTTGGCGCCTTGAGCAGGCTTTGCAGGGTCGGCAGCATCTGCTGGGGCAGGGCGAACTCGATGCCGATCGGGTCGATCTGGGTCACGCTGAACAGGCTCTGGGTATCGCTGGTGCGCACCAGGTTGCCGGGGTCGACATTGCGTATGCCAACTCGCCCGGTTACCGGGGAGCGGATCTGCGTATAAGAAAGCTGTACCTGGGCATTGGCGATGGCCGCCTGGTTGCCCTTGCCGGTGGCTTGCAACTGATTGACCAGCGCCTGTTGCTGGTCGAGGGTCTGTTTGGAGACGCCATCGTCGCTGCTGAGCAGCTTGTAGCGCTTAAGATCGACCCCGGCCACTTGCAGCTGCGCCTGGCTCTGGCCGAGCTGGGCACGCGCCTGGTCGAGGCTGGCGCGGATAGCCCGATCGTCGAGGGTGGCGAGCAGGTCCCCCTGCTTAACCCACTGGCCTTCCTTGACCAGCACTTGGGTCAGCACGCCTTCGACCTGTGGCCGAATCTCGACACTGTGCAATGACAGCACCGAGCCAATGGCGCTGGCATAGCGCGGCACATCCTGCTGGGCGACGCTGACCACCCGCACTGGAATCGCCGTTTGCGCACGGACGGCCGGCGCCGATTGGCGTTGGCTCAGCCAGCCGCCTGCGCCAATCAGGGCAATGAGCGCCAGGGCGGCAAGAAACACAGAGCGGGACGGACGTCGCATCGGGTCGGGCACCGTAGGCGGGGGGTGAGAAAACGGATGTCTGTACTCAAGCTTATAGCGCTGTGATCGGGTCGCCAGCGTGACGCCAAGCTGACGGCGCTGACAGTTTCGGCAGGTTAGTGGCGAAATGCCAATATGCTGCCCCAGATCAATGTTTCTCTGCTAGTTGGCCATAGAGTCGAACGCCCTGCCGATCTTCCCGACAAGAACGAGAGCCGCCGATGAAGTGCAATGTGCCTGTTACCGGTCGCCAAGTGGAGTACCCCGGCGATGCGAACATCCTGTCCACCACCGACCTGGACAGCCTGATCACCTATGCCAATGACGATTTCGTGCGCATCAGTGGCTTTGCCCGCGACGAATTGCTCGGCCAAGCGCATCACCTGGTGCGCCACCCCGACATGCCGCCGCAGGCGTTCGAGCAGATGTGGCGGGCGCTGAAGGCCGGCAGTTCATGGATGGGACTGGTCAAGAACCGCTGCAAGAATGGCGATCACTATTGGGTCAGCGCCTTCGTTTCGCCGATCAGTAGTGGCGGTAATACCGTCGAGTATCAGTCGGTGCGCACCCGGCCGACTGCAGAGCAGGTCGCCGCCGCCGAGCACTGTTATGCACGCTTGCGCGCGGGGCGGCGAGGTTGGCGCCAGCGCTTGCCGGTGGTGGGCTTGGGCCTGCGCGCATGCGTGGCGGTGGCGGCCGCCTTGGTGGTGGTGCTCGGCGCTGGGCATTGGTGGCTGGGCACGCCTTGGCAGGCTGCATTGCTGGAGTTGCTGTTGGCCGCTGGCTTGAGCAGTCTGGCGATTGTGCTGGTGTTGCGCCCGTTCGAGCGCTTGCGCCGCCAGGCGCTGAGCATTGCCGACAATCCGCTGAGCCAGCAGCTGTATACCGGACGGCGCGACGGCATCGGCCAGATCGAGTTCGCCATGCGTATGCTCAAGGCGCAGCTGGGCGCGGTGGTTGGGCGTATCGGCGATACCTCGGCGCGTCTGGCTGGCCATTCCGGAGCCTTGGTCAATGCCCTGCAGGCCAGTCACGCCAACAGCCTGGATCAGCAGAACGAAGCCGATCAAGTCGCCACCGCGATCCACCAGATGAGCGCCAGCGTCGCCCAGGTTGCCAGTAGCGCCCAGTTGGCCTCGATGGCCGCTGACCAGGCTGAGGACGAGACCCAGGCCGGCCACCAGTTGGTCGACCGCAATCGCTGCGCGATCCAGGATCTGGCAGGCTCGTTGGTAGAGGCCAGTGAAGTGGTGCAGCAGTTGGAGGGCCACAGCAGCGAGATTTCCGGAGTGCTGGATGTCATTCGCGGGATTGCCGAGCAGACCAACCTGCTGGCCTTGAACGCTGCGATCGAAGCGGCGCGCGCCGGCGATCAGGGGCGCGGCTTTGCCGTGGTTGCCGACGAGGTTCGCGGCTTGGCCCAGCGCACGGCGCAGTCGACCCATGAAATCCAACGCATGATTGGCGCCCTGCAGGAAGGCGCGCGTGCTGCCGTGCAGGTGATGCAGCAGAGCAGCGCCCACGCAGGACACAGCGTGAGCCAGGCGCAGTTGGCCAGCGGCGCGCTGGATAGCATCAGCGTGCGGGTCAACCAGATCAACGAGATGAGCTTGCAGATTGCGGCGGCGGTAGAGCAGCAGAGTCAGGTCAGCGAGAGCATCAACCGCAACATCGTCAGCATTCGCCAGGCCAGTGAGGCGACCGTCGATGTGGGCCAGCGCAGTCATACCCGGGCCAGTGATGTGGCGGATTTGGCGCAGGATCTGCGGCGCTTGGCCGATGAGTTCTGGCGGCGCTGTCAGTGATCCTTGCTGTGCCCGTGCCGGCCTCATCGCGGGGCAAGCCCGCTCCCACGCATGTTGTTGAATCCAGGAGCAATGAGCTGCGCCCCAGATGTTGGACACCCATCCATCATCTGGGGCGCAGCTCACAATTGCGTGGGAGCGGGCTTGCCCCGCGATGAGGCCGGCGCTGCCTCAGAAACCTATGAAGGCATAATAGACAGGCGGCTCGGCGGTGATTTGCAGGCCGTGACTCACAAGGGTACTGGCGAGCTCTGAGTCCGCTACATGCACAGTCCAAGGCGCACGATCATCGCTGATGACCTGCTCCAGCGCATTAGCGAAAGCCGCCATTTCCGGCAAATAGGCGGTAAAGCCATTGCCCTTCAGCGCGCTGGTGGTCATGCCCAGCGCCTGACAAATCGCCACCTTGGCCGCGATATCGTCCCTATCCGCCTGGCGCGACGCGGCAATCAGCGCGACCAGCTGCGGATCCGCCAGTACCTGGCCATGGATCAATTCCGGCCCCTGCTCCCAGGCTTCGGGCGGGCAGTCTTTGTTTTCCGGGCGCAGTGGCAGGTGCGGGTTGATCTCTGCCGGGTAGATGCGACAAACCAGAGGCCGCGTCTCATAAATAGTGCACAGGTCCTGCGCATCGAGATTGCGACAGCGCCCGGGATTGAATGCAGCGAAAGTCACTGACACGCGCATTTGCCCAGTGCCGCAACTGACCGGGTGCGAACGCCCCAGCACGTGCTCGCGTTGCTCGACCGGCATGCCCGGGCCATCGGTGACGAAACCCTCGAGCAATACCACTACTTGGCCACCAGCCGCCGCCCATTGGCGCGACTCGGCCAAGGTCAACGGAACATGATGGCCGGTGCAGCACTTGCCGCAACCGGTGCAGGAAAAACGAATGCTGTCGTTCACTTGGCGCCTGGGTTCCACTCGCTGACGAACGCCTTCTTGTGTTGACGATCGTACAGGCACAGCTCAGTGCCGGTGCGTTGCTGCATGTGCTTCTGCGGATAGACGCCTTCGATCAGCAGGGCGCTGAAACCGACCTGGTCGTCGAACTCGGCTGGCTTACCGCGGGCGTGGGCGTCCTTGAGTTGGCTGGCGGACAGGCAGTCCTTGAGCATCTGTTGGCGATACTCGTTCCAGGCCTGGCTGCTGGAGGCCTGGGCGACACCTGTGGACAGGGCGCAGGCGATCAGGAGAAAGCTGAAATACTTCATACGCGATACCGGCATAAAACATCCGAGGGGCGCGAATTATGCCCCAGTCTCCCCAGGCATCAAGCCTGGGAGTTTGTCGCTGAATATATCAGGGTGGCCCAGCTTGCCTACTGGCATAACTGTCAGTGCTCAGCGAACACCACGGTGCGTGCGGCGGTCACCAGGCAGTCGGTCAGGTCCGGCGAGGAGAACTTGGTGAGGATCGCATTGGCGCCGGCGGTCTTGGCCTTTTCGCTGCTCATGGCGCTGTCCAGCGAGGTGTGCAGCAATATATAGAGGTGCTGGAAGTCGGGCGTCTCGCGCAGGGTGCGGGTAAAGGCGTAGCCGTCCATCTCCGACATCTCGATGTCGGAAACGATGATGTTGATCTCGCGCTCGGTGCCTTGCAGCTCCAACAGCACATTGATCGCGTCCTTGGCACTGCGCGCGGTGTGGCACTCGATCCCCAGGTTACGCAGGGTGTGCACCGATTGCTGCAGGGCTACCTGGCTGTCGTCGACGACCAGGATATTGGCGGCGGCCAACAGGCTGGCATCTTCCTCGCTCAGCTCGCCGGGATGCGGCTCGGGCTGAGGGGGGGCGATGGCATGGATGACCTTTTCAATGTCCAGCACCTGTACCAGGGTGTTATCGACCCGGGTCACGCCGGTGATGAACGAGCGGTTGCCCGAGCCGTAGGGCGGCGGTTTGATGTCGGTGCTCAGGCAATGCACGATGCGGCTCACCGCCTGCACGTGCAGGCCCTGGCGCGAGCGGCTGATCTCGGTGACGATCAGGCAACCGCCGTCCGGGTCGGCCAGCGGTCGCTCGCCGATGGCGCGCGACAGGTCGATCACCGACAACGAATTGCCGCGCAGGGTCGCCACGCCTTTTACGTGAGGGTGGGATTCCGGCAGCTTGGTCAGCGGCGGGCAGGTGATGATTTCGCTGACCTTGAGCAGGTTGATAGCCATCAGCTTGCCGCTGCGCAGGGTGAACAGCAGCAGGGACAACGAGTCCGCGCGGGCATTTTGCGTGGCCATGGGCAACCTTTGCGTGTGTCAGGAAAAGAGAGGATGCCGGGTTATCGGCCTGTGCTGGCTTGGCTTTAGGGGTTTTTCGGTCCGCTGCGATGGGCTGCAAAGCAGGCCCACCCCAATTCAGCGCAGCCCCAAGCGCTTGGCCACCCGGCTCAAATTGGCCCGATCCAGCCCCAATTCACGTGCCGCTGCCGCCCAGTTACCGTCGTGGCGCGCCAGGCACGCTTCGATCACTTGCCGCTGATAATCATCCAGCGCTTCCCGCAGGCCACCCTCGGGCAGGCTGGCCAAGACTTGCGCGCTTTCAACCGGCGCGGCATTGGTGGGCAGCACACTACGCAGATCCAGGTCCGCAGCCTCCAAGGTAAGAATCCGTGGCCGCTGCGGGTGCTGCCCGAGGGCCTTGAGTGCCGAGCGGCCGATCAGGTGCTCCAATTCACGCACATTGCCCGGCCAGTCATACGCCAGCAGCGCCGCCTGGGCCTCATGACTCAGACGCAAACTATTCAGGCCCAGGCGCGAACGGTTCTGCTCCAGGAAGTAGCCCGCAATCAGCAGCACATCACGGCCGCGCTCGCGCAGCGGTGGAACCTGCAACGGATACACGCTGAGCCGGTGATAGAAATCGGCGCGATAGCGGCCGTTGCGCACCTCATCGGCCAGGTCGCGGTTGGTCGCGGCGATCAGCCGGACATCGACCTGGTGCTCACGATCCGACCCCAAGCGCTGTAGCTGGCCGCTTTGCAACACGCGTAGCAGCTTGGCCTGTACCGTCAGCGACAACTCGCCCACCTCATCGAGAAACAACGTACCGCCATTGGCCAGTTCGAACTTTCCACGTCGTTCGCCATGGGCACCGGTGAACGCCCCGCGGACATGGCCAAACAGCTCGCTTTCGACCAGGGTGTCGGGCAGGGCCGCGCAGTTGAGGCTGATCAGTGGCTTGTCGGCGCGGCTGCTGGCCTGGTGCAGGGCTTGGGCCACCAGCTCCTTGCCGACGCCGGTCTCTCCGGTAATCAATACGGTCAGGTCACTGCCGCCTACCAGGCGGATTTCTTCTACCAAGCGTTTGTGCGCCTTGCTCTGGCCGATCAACTCCTTGTCTTGCCCGCTGGCCTGGCGATAGACCTCGGCGCGTTGCTGTTCGTCTTCCACGCGCAGAGCCAGATGCTCGATGCGCTCGGCCACGGTGACCGTGGCCGCTGCCAGGCTGGCGAACGCTTGCAGGGCATCCAGCTCCAGGCTCTGGAACTGACCGGGGGTCAAGGCATCCAGGGTCAGCAGGCCCCAGGGCTGTTCATCGACCATCAGCGGGCAGCCCATGCAATCGTGTACTTCCAGGTCGGCGTCGGGTGCATTGACCAAGCCGTCATAGGGATCAGGCAGTTGGCTGTCGCTGGCAAAGCGCGTCGGCTCGCTGCGGCTGAGCAGGATCTTGAAGCGCGGGTGCTCACTGACCCGAAAGCGCCTGCCCAAGGTGTCAGGGGCGAGGCCGTCGACCGCCAGCGGCACCAACCACTCGCCATCCAGGCGCAGCAAGGCAGCGGCGTCGCACGGCAGCAAATCGCGCATGGCCTGCAATAGGCGGCGATAGCGCTCTTGGTCGGGCAGGTCGCGCGACAGGTCGCTGACTAGGGGGAGGAGGGCAGTGAGCAACGGTTTTGCGGTCATAAAGACTCCTTTTGGTCGTTATGACTATACGCCTGCCGTTGTCATTTTGACACTGTGCCCCGCGAAGCCCCGAATACGCTGGGTTTTAGAGTTGGCACGATTGCTGTAATAGCCAAGGCATCCATTCGAAGCCACAGGCTCAGGAGTTGTCGCAATGCTCAATGCCGAACAACGTGCAATCATCAAAGCCACTGTCCCTCTGCTGGAAAGCGGTGGCGAGGCGCTGACCACCCACTTCTATAAGATGATGCTCAGCGAGTACCCCGAGGTACGCCCGCTTTTCAACCAGGCCCACCAGGCCAGCGGCGACCAGCCGCGCGCCCTGGCCAACGGTGTATTGATGTACGCCCGCCACATTGATCAGCTCGAGCAGCTCGGCGGGCT
This sequence comes from Pseudomonas sp. NPDC088890, assembly GCF_044900155.1. NCBI lineage: Bacteria > Pseudomonadati > Pseudomonadota > Gammaproteobacteria > Pseudomonadales > Pseudomonadaceae > Pseudomonas > Pseudomonas sp. NPDC088890. Next base: position 197,463 of record NZ_JBJDNG010000006.1, read on the forward strand.
GGTTGGGCAGATCATCAACAAGCACGTAGCGCTGCAGATTCTGCCCGAACACTACCCGATCGTGGGGCGCTGCCTGCTGCGCGCCATCGAAGAAGTGCTTGGCAAGGACATCGCTACCCCTGAGGTGATCGATGCCTGGGCCGCGGCCTATGGTCAGTTGGCCGATATCCTGATCGGCGCCGAGGAAAACCTCTACAAACAGAAAGAAGAAGCCGCAGGCGGCTGGCGCGGCACGCGCGAGTTCCGCCTGGTGCGCCGCGAGCAAGAGAGCAGCGAGATCGTCTCCTTCTATTTCGCCCCGGTCGATGGCAAGCCGGTGCTCAAGGCCGAACCGGGCCAGTACATTGGTCTGCAACTGTTTATCGACGGTGCCGAGCAGCGTCGCAACTATTCCCTCTCGGCTTTGTGCGATGGCGAGCAATACCGCATCAGCGTCAAGCGTGAGGCCGGTGGCAAGGTGTCCAACTACCTGCATAACGGGTTCATGGTAGGCGATACCATCGCCCTGTTCCCGCCTGCAGGCGACTTCACCCTGGCGCAGAGCGACAAGCCGCTGGTGTTGATCAGCGGTGGGGTGGGCATCACTCCGACCTTGGCGATGCTGCAAGCGGCGCTTGCTACCGAGCGTCCGGTGCACTTCATTCACTGTGCGCGTAATGGCGCGGTGCATGCCTTCCGTGACTGGATTGACGGCCTGGCTGCGCGCCATCCGCAGCTCAAGCGTTTCTATTGCCATGCCGAGGAGGGCGGTGATGCCGATGCGGTGGGCTTGTTGAACGAGGAACTGTTGGCGCAGTGGCTGCCGCAGGAACGCGACGTCGATGCCTACTTCCTGGGGCCTAAGGCCTTCATGGCGGCGATCAAGCGTCAGCTCAAAGGGCTAGGTGTGCCAGAGGCGCAGAGCCGCTACGAGTTCTTTGGGCCGGCGGCTGCATTGGAGTAATCCTCCTGGCAGGTGCAGCATCATCGCGGGGCAAGCCCGCTCCCACGCGATAGCGTAGGAGCGGGCTTGCCCCGCGATGGCTGCTGCAGATGTTTCATCCTTAATCGCGCTTTAATCACTGTATCCTTCACTCGCGGGTGTCGAGGGGCTTGCGCCTGTCCGGCATTCGCGTCGCCATTTGTGCATGGCCGACGTTGAACTGACGTCGATCCGTCTGGTCCTAGAGCTCTGCGGATAGTGCCGTCACGCCACTCCTTCGACATTCAAGGTCATGTTCAGCGTGTAGACTGGCGCCCAGGTCGGCCTCAGCGCTGCCACTCTCCATCGAAGGAATCGGCAATGAACGAACAAACATCGCGCCTCAATCGTGAACGGCGCTTCCTGGTGCTGCTGGGGGTGATCTGTCTCGCCCTGATCGGCGGCGCGCTCTACATGCAGATCGTGCTCGGCGAGGCGCCATGCCCGTTGTGCATCCTGCAGCGCTACGCCTTGCTGCTGATCGCGGTGTTCGCGTTCATCGCAGCGGCCATGCCGGGCAAGCGCAGCCTGACGCTGTTCGAAGGCTTGGTCATGCTCAGCGCCATCGGCGGAATCGTTGCGGCTGGCCGCCATGTGTATATACTCGCCAACCCTGCGGTCAGTTGCGGCATCGATACCCTGCAACCGATCGTCGACGACTTGCCCCTGGCCAAGGTCTGGCCACTGGCGTTCCAGGTCGAGGGTTTCTGCAGCACCCCGTATCCGCCGATCCTGGGTCTGTCGCTGGCGCAATGGGCGCTGGTGGCGTTCATCCTGACCGCCATCCTGGTGCCGCTAGGCATCTATCGCAACCGCCGCGGGGCTTAGACCAAAGTCCCGAATTCGCGCAAGTCTGTTGCACCGCGAGAGAATCACCTGATCTCGCCTCCCAGTTGATCCAGATCAAACACAAAGCCTTGCAGAATGCGGGTTTCAGGCCTACTGGGAGGGGTGCGACAAACTGTCGCGAAGTTGATTTTTTGAGCAGGATTGTTACGCATTCTGTAAAAGACTGTTGCTCAATAAGTCATAGTAAAGGGGGGGCGACCTATCTACAATCGCCCCCAATTTCCGTTCGGCACTGCTTGCAAGTCGCAGGATTGAAGGAAGCCACGGCTCCTTTTTGCTGACTTCGTCAAGTTTCGCCCAACGGCGATACCGGGCGGACACCCCTCCGCGTTTTCCCGCACCAAATGGACTTGGTCTGAAGTACAGGCCGTTTGCCTACGAAACCAAAAGCACCGTAAAGCCCGCTCAACGCCAGGTCCTGCAGTCGGACCCCAGGCAGGAGCGAATTCGAGCCCAAATTGCTAACGCTTGGCAGGACGAAGTGTTGGCGAACAAAACACTATTGCATTGAAGCAAGCTGATCTAGAGGTCGTGAGATGAGTAAAAAGCGTTACCCCAGACTGTTTGGCATATTGCCCTTTTTAGGCATGCTTTTACTCAGTGGGTGCAACTGGACCCTGCTCGACCCGAAGGGCCAGGTCGGCATTGAGCAAAAGAACCTTATCCTGATCGCTACCGGCTTGATGCTGCTGGTGGTCGTGCCGGTCATCATCATGACCCTGGCGTTCGCCTGGAAGTACCGTGCTTCCAACAAGGCAGCCACCTACACCCCCGACTGGTCGCACTCGACCAAGATCGAGCTGGCGATCTGGATCATCCCGGTGATCATCATCTGCGCCCTGGGGTACTTCACCTACCTGTCCACCCACAAGCTGGACCCGTACCGTCCACTGGATTCCGATGTGAAGCCGGTGCAGATCGACGTGGTCGCGCTGGACTGGAAATGGCTGTTCATCTACCCGGAGCAGGGCATTGCCACGGTCAACAAGATCGTCTTCCCAGCTAACACCCCGGTCAACTTCCGCGTCACCTCCGACGCTGTGATGAACTCCTTCTTCATCCCAGGCCTGGGCGGTCAGATCTACGCCATGGCCGGTATGACTACCAAACTGCACCTGATCGCTAACGAGAACGGTGAGTTCGACGGTATCAGCGCCAACTACAGCGGCGCCGGTTTCACCGGTATGAAGTTCAAGGCCACTGCAACCTCCCAAGCTGACTTCGAGAAGTGGGTCGCTGAAGTCAAGCAGTCGCCGAAGAAGCTGGACAAGGCCGAATACGAAGCCTTGGCCAAACCAAGCGAATACAACCCAGTCGCGCTGTACAGCGAGGCTTCGGCTGACCAGTTCCAGATCATCGTCGACAAGTACGAAGGTATGAACCGCGGTCGTCCGAGCCACGAAGAAGAAGGCAGCAAGGATCTGGCCACAACCCAGGGTGTGGAGTCGAGTAAGCAACCAGCTGCCGGGGCAGAGGAGTAAGAGATGTTCGGTAAATTAAGTCTGGAGGCGATCCCGTATCACGAGCCGATAGTCATGGTGACACTTGCCATGATCGCGCTCGGTGGTATCGCTGTAGTAGGTCTGATCACCTACTTCCGCAAGTGGACCTACTTGTGGACCGAGTGGCTGACCACGGTCGACCACAAGAAAATCGGCGTGATGTACATCATCGTCGCCATGATCATGCTGCTGCGTGGCTTTGCCGACGCCATCATGATGCGGACCCAGCTGGCTGCCGCCACCGGTGGCTCCGAAGGCTACCTGCCGCCTGAACACTATGACCAGATCTTCACCGCTCACGGTGTGATCATGATCATCTTCATGGCGATGCCGTTCTTCACTGGTCTGATGAACCTTGCGGTTCCTCTGCAGATCGGTGCACGTGACGTGGCCTTCCCGTTCCTCAACTCCCTGAGCTTCTACCTGCTGCTGGCAGGCGTGCTGCTGGTCAACATCTCCCTGGGTGTTGGTGAGTTCGCCAAGACCGGCTGGGTTGCCTATCCGCCGCTTGCGGGTATTCAGTACAGTCCTGGGGTAGGTGTCGACTACTACATCTGGGCGCTACAGCTATCGGGTCTGGGGACAACGCTGACCGGCGTTAACTTCCTGGTCACCGTGATGAAAATGCGCGCTCCAGGCATGAAGCTGATGGACATGCCGATCTTCACCTGGACCTGCACCTGGGCCAACGTGCTGATCGTAGCTTCGTTCCCGATCCTGACCGCTGCACTCGCTCTGCTGACTGTTGACCGTTATCTGGACTTCCACATTTTCACCAACGAGCTTGGTGGGAACCCGATGATGTACGTCAACCTGTTCTGGGCGTGGGGTCACCCTGAGGTTTACATTCTGATTCTGCCGGCCTTCGGCGTGTTCTCGGAAGTCACCTCGACCTTCGCTGGCAAGCGTCTGTTTGGCCACCACTCGATGATCTACGCATCGGGCGCGATCGCCATCCTCGGCTTTGCCGTTTGGCTGCACCACTTCTTCACCATGGGTGCCGGCGCGAGCGTCAACACCTTCTTCGGCCTGGCGACGATGCTGATCTCCATCCCGACCGGTGTGAAGTTGTTCAACTGGCTGTTCACGATCTACCAGGGCCGTCTGCGCTTCACCGCGCCGATCATGTGGACCCTGGGCTTCATGGTTACCTTCTCGATCGGTGGTATGACTGGCGTTCTGCTGGCTGTTCCAGGTGCTGACTTCGTTCTGCACAACAGCCTGTTCGTAATTGCCCACTTCCACAACGTGATCATCGGTGGTGCGGTCTTCGGCTACATCGCTGGCTTCTCCTTCTGGTTCCCGAAAGCCTTCGGCTTCACCCTGAACGAGAAGTGGGGCAAGGCTGCCTTCTGGTTCTGGATCTCTGGCTTCTACGTTGCGTTCATGCCGCTGTACGCCCTGGGCTTCATGGGCATGACCCGTCGTCTGAACCACTCCGACAACCCGCTGTGGGAACCCTACCTGTACGTTGCCGTCGTCGGCGCCGTGCTGATCCTGTTCGGTATCGCTTGCCAGCTGATCCAGATCTACGTATCGGTTCGCGATCGCAAGCAGAACATGGACGTCACTGGCGACCCATGGGGCGGCCGTACCCTGGAATGGTCGACTTCTTCGCCACCTCCGTTCTACAACTTCGCTCACATGCCTGAGAAAGTTGGTCTGGACGCCTGGCACGAAGCCAAGGAAGCCGGTGTGGCCTACAAGCCTGCGGCCAAGTACGAAGCGATCCACATGCCGAGCAACACCTCTACCGGTTTGTTCATGGGCCTGCTGCTGACCGTCTTCGGCTTCGCCTTCATCTGGCACATCTGGTGGCTGGTAGGCGCGAGCCTGGTAGCAACTATCGCAGTCTTCGTTCGCCACGCTGCACGTGACGACCAGGGCTACATGGTTCCGGCTGAAGAAGTGGCGCGCATCGAAGGCGAGCGCATGAAAGCGCTGGCCCAAGCAGGTGCTCTGCCTGCCGGCGCACGTGTCGAATCGTTTGAACGGGTGTAATCAATGTCCAGTCAAGTAATCCACGGTGACGCTCATGGTCATGACCATGGGCACGACGATCACCACCACGACTCGGGCCAGATGACCGTACTTGGTTTCTGGCTGTACCTGATGACCGACTGCATCCTGTTTGCGTCGCTCTTCGCCACCTACGCGGTGCTGTCCGGCGGTTTCGCCGGCGGCCCGTCGGGTCACGACATCTTCCAGCTCGACTTCGTGCTGGTTGAAACCGCGTTCCTGCTGCTGTCCTCGATCACCTTCGGCTTCGCCATGCTGAAGATGTTCGATGGCAAGAAAGCCGGTGTACTGGGCTGGTTGGCTATCACCTTCCTGTTCGGTGCTGCGTTTATCGCGATGGAAATCTATGAGTTCCATCACCTGATCGCTGAAGGCTACGGCCCGCAGCGCAGTGGCTTCCTGTCGGCGTTCTTCGCGCTGGTCGGTACCCACGGTCTGCACGTGACTGCCGGTCTGATCTGGATGGCGATCATGATGTATCAGATCAACAAGCACGGCATCACGCCGACCGCCAAGACCCGCATGAGCTGCCTGAGCCTGTTCTGGCACTTCCTGGACGTGGTCTGGATCTGCGTGTTCACCGTCGTCTACCTGCTGGGGGTTCTGTAATGGCTAATGCACATGACACTCATCATGAAGGCAACCACGGCAGCGTGAAGTCGTACATGATCGGCTTCGTACTGTCGATCATCCTGACCGCGATTCCGTTCGGCCTGGTGATGTATCCGACCCTGCCGAAGAACCTGACTGTCCTGATCGTGGTGGCCATGGCCGTCATTCAGGTAGTGGTGCACCTGGTTTACTTCCTGCACATGGACCGCTCGAAAGAGCAGCGTTCCAATGTCTCGACGTTCCTGTTCACCGTTCTGGTAATTGCACTGCTGGTCGGCCTGTCGCTGTGGATCATGTTCAGCATCCACTTCGAAATGATGGCCAAGTGAGGTAAGACTGCATGTCCGTGAAGCACTTTATCCAAATCACCAAACCGGGGATCATTTTCGGTAACGTGCTTTCCGTGGCAGGCGGTTTCTTCCTTGCCGCTAAGGGGCATGTGGACTTCGCCCTGTTCCTGGCGGTGGTTGTTGGTACTTCGTTGGTGGTAGCGTCCGGTTGCGTGTTCAACAACTGCATCGACCGCGACATCGACGTGAAGATGGAACGTACCAAGAACCGCGTCATGGTTCAGGGCGGCATGTCGCTGCCCCTCGCGCTGATCTACGCCACCCTCCTGGGGGTGGCTGGCTTCAGCTTGCTGTATGTCCAGGCTAATCCGCTGTCGGCGTTCTGCGCAGCTGTAGGCTTCATCGTCTACGTCGGTTTCTACAGCCTCTGGCTGAAGCGCAAATCGGTGCACGGCACCTTGGTTGGCAGCCTGTCGGGTGCCATGCCTCCGGTGATCGGCTACTGCGCCGTGAGCAACAGCTTCGACCTGGCTGCAGTAACCCTGCTGGTGATGTTCAGCCTGTGGCAGATGCCGCACAGCTTTGCCATCGCGATCTTCCGCTTCAACGACTACGCGGCAGCCAAGATTCCGGTTCTGCCGGTGGCGCGCGGAGTCCTGGCGGCGAAGAAGCAGATCGTGCTGTATGTCCTGGCCTTTGTCCTGGCGACCCTGATGCTCACCCTCGGCGGTTACGCCGGTCTGGGTTATCTGGCCGTAGCGGCTGCCATGGGCCTGTACTGGTTGTACATGGCCTGGGGTGGTTACAAGGCTGAAGACGACAGCAAGTGGGCGCGCAAGGTATTTGGTTTCTCCATCCTCACCGTCACCGCCCTGAGCGTGATGATGTCGGTGGATAGCCAGACCGCAGCTGACGTGCTGATGACCTACGCACGCTGATAGTCGCCTGCTACACGAAAAAACCCCGGCCATGTGCCGGGGTTTTTTTTGCCTGTTTTTCCTGTACCGGCCTCTTCGCGGGCAAGCCCGCTCCCACAGGTACAGTGCAAGCTTCAAAGGCTGTGGGAATTCTGTGGGAGCGGGCTTGCCCGCGAAGAGGCCGATACCGCAAATATGGATCTAAAGTTTTCAAAAAATATGCCTGTAAAATATATAAAAAACAGGAAATTATCTTTTGCATTAATAGTGTTTCGGCATTATCTTCTGAATCAGGCCGCCACAGCGGCCAGCGTCGCTCGGACGGTTCCGGGCGCTAACGTCTCTCGAGGAAATCATGGCCGACCAAGGTTCGCCGCGCCGCTTCGCGCGCATCGATCGTCTCCCCCCGTACGTGTTCAACATCACTGCCGAACTGAAGATGGCTGCTCGCCGCCGTGGCGAGGACATCATCGACCTGAGCATGGGTAACCCCGATGGCGCCACGCCGCCGCACATCGTCGAGAAGCTGGTGCAAGTCGCCCAGCGCGAAGACACCCACGGCTATTCCACCTCCCGCGGCATCCCGCGCCTGCGTCGGGCGATTTCGCGTTGGTATCAGGAGCGCTACGAGGTCGAGATCGACCCGGAAAGCGAAGCCATCGTCACCATCGGCTCCAAAGAGGGCCTGGCGCACCTGATGCTCGCCACCCTCGATCATGGCGACACGGTACTGGTGCCCAACCCCAGCTACCCGATTCATATCTACGGCGCAGTGATCGCCGGCGCCCAGGTCCGTTCGGTGCCGCTGGTGCCTGGGGTGGATTTCTTCAACGAGCTGGAGCGGGCGATCCGCGAGTCGATCCCCAAGCCGAAGATGATGATCCTGGGCTTCCCGTCCAACCCGACCGCCCAGTGCGTCGAGTTGGATTTCTTCGAGCGCGTGGTCGCTTTGGCCAAACAGTACGATGTGCTGGTGGTGCACGACCTGGCCTACGCCGACATCGTCTATGACGGCTGGAAGGCGCCTTCGATCATGCAGGTGCCGGGGGCCAAGGACATTGCCGTGGAGTTCTTCACCCTGTCCAAAAGCTACAACATGGCAGGCTGGCGCATTGGCTTCATGGTCGGCAACCCTGAGCTGGTCAGTGCCTTGGGGCGGATCAAGAGCTACCACGACTACGGCACCTTCACCCCGCTGCAAGTCGCGGCCATCGCCGCACTGGAAGGCGACCAGCAATGCGTGCGCGACATCGCCGAGCAGTATCGGCAGCGGCGCAACTTGCTGGTCAAGGGGCTGCACGAGCTGGGCTGGATGGTCGAAAACCCCAAGGCCTCGATGTACATCTGGGCGAAGATTCCCGAGGCTTATGCGCACCTGGGCTCGCTCGAGTTCGCCAAGAAGCTGCTGGCTGAAGCCAAGGTCTGCGTGTCGCCGGGCATCGGCTTTGGTGACTACGGCGATGACCATGTGCGCTTCGCCCTGATCGAGAACCAGGACCGTATTCGCCAGGCCATTCGGGGTATCCGCCAGATGTTCCGGGCGGATGGCTTGACCCACAAGTAAGGCTTTACGTCTATCGCGGGGCAAGCCCGCTTCAACGCCAGCTTGAGCCCTGAACTGGTCTGGGATTCAACGCTGATCTGCGTGGGAGCGGGCTTGCCCCGCGATGCATTGGATGCCCCGATCAGCGGCAATGTTTTTTTACTCATCCCCTCTTCTCAGCCGCCTTTGCTTGGATTACAAATGGCGCCGCGGGCCCAGCCCCGATAACAACAATCCTTCCCCCCTGGTCATCATGTCCGAATACAACCCTTGCCTTGACTGCGGCGCTTGCTGCGGGTACTTCCGTGTGTCCTTCTTCTGGGGCGAATGCCAGTCTGCTGGCGGAGTCGTGCCCGATGACCTGGTGGTGCAGATCAACCCGACCCGGGTCGCGATGATTGGCACCGACGCCAAACCCTGCCGCTGCATCGGCCTCGAGGGTGAGATTGGCAAGCAGGTCGGCTGCACCCTCTACGCTAATCGCTCGACCCCATGCCGAGAGTTCGAAGCGTCCTGGGTCGACGGTGTGCACAACCCTAGTTGCGATGCCGCACGCGCTGCTTATGGCCTGCCACCGCTGGAAGCCAACGAGCCGCATTGGCCTGACGAGGGGGCTGAAGTCGCCTGACGGCTGAAACGTTAAAGCACACAATCGACGAACGCAGTAGAGCCACCGTTCGTCGGTTGGATCCAACGGCCTCTGGCCTGTACCCCGCGAAACACGTGCTTGAGGCACAAAGTATTAACACCATTTTATCCGCGTGATTTCCGATTGCCGCGCCGGCAGCGACTACACATTCCCTCAAAGGAAATCAGTAGTCGCCAAGGTCAGGCTATTCGACTCGTCGCGTGTTTTGGTTCCCCCGGCAGCGCAACTTGCCACACGCATTCAAGGACTGAATGGCCTGATCCACGAAGGAGCTATCCGTGGACAGAAGAGTTGCCAAGCGTTCGCCTGCACGTATTTCACAGCTGTCATTGGCCATCAGCCTGGCAGTGGGGGGCATGGCCTTTGGTTTGAGCAGTGAACAGGCGCTGGCCGCCTGCAGCGCGGCGGGGTCGTTAATCACCTGCAACGGCGCGGCCAACCCACTGGCACCGAGCTATACCAACGGCGGCAGTGGCCTTACGGTCAATGTCAACGCCGGTGCCACTTTGGGCACCTTGCTCGGCATAGGCGGGACGTCCCTGTCGCTGGCCGGCAACAACAACACCTTGAACAACTCCGGAACCATCGACCCGACGTTGCTGGGGCTGCTGAGCATCCAGTCCTCCGCCGTGCAGATCGGCAACACCGGCACCTCCAGCACCCTCACCATCAACAACAACGCCAGCGGCGTGATCAAGGGCACCGGTGCGCTGCTGGGCGCGAGCCTGCTGAACCTCACCGGCATGGCGCTGGACGCGCGTAACGGTCCTACGGGCACCACCACCATCACCAACGCCGGCAGTATCGGCTCCACGCCGCTGGCCAGCCTGACGATACTGAGCGAGGACACTCCGGTCATCGCCGTGACCGGCGGCAGCACGGTGAATTTCACCAACACCGGCACCATACTGGGCCGGGCAGCCTTCGAGGCCTCGGCGACGGGCAACACCTTCACCAACGCCGGGACCCTCACCGGCAGCCTGTCGATGGGGGCCAACAGCAGCAACCGCTTCAACGCCATCACTGGTTCGAGTGTCGGCGCGGGGCTGGGTGTCAGCCTTGCCTTGCTGGTCACCAGCAACCCCAACCTCGCATTCGCGGCGGCGGGCAAGATCGATGGCGGTGCCGGCGGCACCAACACCCTGGCACTGCAGAACGCCATCGGTGGCGGCAGCGGCACCGGCGGTAGCGGTACGATCAATGCCTCCAACTACATCAACTTCAACCGCCTGATCGTCGACAGCGGTACCTGGAGCCTGGTCGGCCAGGTACTCAATGGCACTACTCAAACCACGCTCAATGGCGGCATCCTAAGTTTCGATAACGCTGCCGCGCTGGGCAGTGGCGGCATCACCAGCAATGGCGGGACGCTGCAGGGCAGTATTGCCGGGTTGACCCTGGCCAACGCCGTGACCCTCAACGCAGGAGGCCTGACCGTCAGTGGTAGCAACGACCTGGGCTTGAGCGGCGTGCTGTCGGGCGCTGGCGCACTGACCAAGTCCGGCAGCGGCCTGCTCACCCTGGCGGGCAGCAACACCTACAGCGGCGGCACCGTGCTTAGCGCTGGCGGCCTCAACCTGACCAGCGCAGCTGGCCTTGGCAGCGGTTCATTGACGGTCAATGGCGCCGCTAGTCTGCAAGGCAGTGTGCCACTGGTGCTGAGCAATGCCGTGCAGCTCAATGCGGCACTTAGCCTGCCTTCAAGCAACGCCCTGACCTTGGGAGGCATTCTCAGCGGCACAGGCTCGCTGGTCAAAAGCGGTAGTGGCAGCCTGACCCTCAACGGGGTCAATACCTATTCTGGCGGCACGACTCTGAGTAGCGGCACGCTCACCTTGGGCAATGCCAGTGCGCTGGGCAGCGGGGCACTCACCCTGGGCGGCAATGCCAGCCTCGATACCAGCACCGCGCTGACCCTGGGCAACGCCATTGGCCTGGCCGGCAATACCCTGACGCTACCCGGTAGCAACGCTCTGACCCTTGGCGGGGTGATCAGCGGCAGCGGCGCACTGGTCAAGAATGGCGCCAGCGGTCTGACCCTCAATGGTGCCAATACCTACAGCGGTGGCACCACCATCAACGGCGGAGCCCTGACCGTAGGCAGCAACACGGCCTTGGGTACCGGCGCACTGACCCTCGGCGCCAGCACCAGCCTGGGCGCCAGCACGGCGGTCAGCTTGGCCAATGCGGTCAACCTCGGTGCCAATACCCTAAGCCTGGTTGGGACCAACGCCACTACTTTGAGTGGCGTGATCAGCGGCACCGGCGCACTGGTCAAAAGCGGCGCAGCCGACCTGACCCTCAATGGCGCCAACACCTTCAGCGGCGGTCTGACCCTAAATACTGGCAAGCTGACCGTGGGCAATAACAATGCCCTGGGCGGTGGCGCGCTGACCCTCGGCGGCAACGCCAGCCTCGATGCCAATACCGGCGTCAGCCTGGCCAACGCGGTCAACCTTGGGGCCAACACCCTGAGCCTGCTCGGCACCAGCGCGACCACCCTGGGTGGGGTGATCAGCGGTACCGGAGCACTGGTCAAGAGCGGCGCGGCCGACTTGACTCTCAACGGCGCCAATACCTTCAGTGGCGGCACCACGCTCAACACCGGCAAACTGATCGTGGGTAACAATACGGCCCTTGGCACGGGGGCGTTGACCCTCGGCGGTAACGCCAGCCTGGACGCCAACGCCACGGTCAACCTTGGCAACGCCATCAACCTTGGCGCCAATGCCCTGAGCGTGCTGGGCTCCAGTGCCACCACGCTGAGCGGAGTGATCAGCGGCACGGGCGCCCTGATCAAGAACGGCAGCGACAACCTGACCTTGGCAGGCGCTAATACCTTCAGCGGCGGCCTGACGCTCAATGCTGGCACCCTGACCCTGAACAGTGCCGCGGCCCTAGGCACTGGCGCCTTGACTGTGGGCGGCGCGGCCACGCTGGCCAACAATGCCGCCATGACGCTGAACAACGCGGTCAATCTTGGCGCCAACCTCGCAGTCAACGGCACCAACGACCTGACCCTGGCGGGCAACCTCAGTGGTACTGGCGGCCTGGTCAAGAATGGCAGCGCCAGCCTGACCCTGAGCGGTAACAACAGCCAAACTGGCGCGACTGCGCTCAATGCCGGCACGTTGATTGTCGGCAGCGCAAGCGCGCTGGGCAGCGGCGCGCTGAATGCCGCGGCTAATACCACCCTGGATTCCACCGTCGCCAACTTGAGCGTGAGCAATGCGCTGAACCTGACGGGCACTCTCAACCTCACCGGTAGCAACAACCTAACCTTGGCCGGGGTGATCGCCGGCGCTGGCGGGCTGAGCAAAAATGGCAGCACCACCTTGACCCTCAATGGAGTCAATACCTATGCAGGCGGCACTACGCTCAATGGCGGGCAACTGACCGTCGGCAATAGCGCTGCATTGGGCACCGGCGCATTGACCCTCGGTGCCAACGCCAACCTCGATGCCAGCAGCGCGGTCAGCCTGGCCAACGCCATCAACCTTGGCGCCAACACCCTCAACTTGCTCGGTACCAGCGCTACCACCCTGGGCGGGGTGATCAGTGGCACCGGTGCGCTGGTCAAGAATGGCGCGGGCGACCTGAGCTTGAACGGCAACAACACCTTCAGCGGTGGCCTGACCCTCAACGCCGGCAAGTTGATCGTGGGCAACGACAATGCCCTGGGTGGCGGTGCCCTGACCCTGGGCGGCAACGCCAGCCTGGATGCCAGCACTGCCGTCAGCTTGGCCAACGCGATCAACCTGGGCGCCAATACCCTCAACCTGCTGGGCACCAGCGCCACTACCCTCGGCGGGGTGATCAGCGGCACAGGCGCACTGCTCAAAAGCGGTGCAGCTGGCCTGACCCTGAACGGCAACAACACCTTCAGTGGCGGGCTGACGCTCAATGCCGGCACACTCACCGTAGGTAACAACAATGCCTTGGGTACGGGGGCGTTGACCTTGGGCGGCAATGCCAGCCTGGATGCCAATACCGCAGTCAACCTCGGCAATGCGGTCAATCTGGGTGCCAACACCCTGAGCGTACTGGGCAGCAATGCCACCACTCTGGGCGGAGTCATCAGCGGCAGCGGCGCGCTGGTCAAAAACGGCGCAGCCAACCTGACCCTGTCCGGCGCCAACACGTTCACTGGCGGCCTCACGCTCAATGCCGGCACGCTGACCCTGGGCAATGCCGCCGCACTGGGCACCGGTGCGTTGACGGTCGGTGGCGCGTCGACCCTGGCCAGCACTGGCGCTTTGGTGCTCTCCAACGCCGTCGCTCTCGGGGATGATCTGACAGTGGCTGGCACCAGCAACCTGACCCTGAACGGCACCCTCAGCGGTACCGGCGGCTTGATCAAGAACGGCGCCGCCAGCCTGACCTTGACCGGCAACAACAGCTACTCCGGCGACACCACCCTGAACGCCGGCAGCTTGATCGTCGGCAGTGCCAGCGCGCTGGGCAGCGGCGCATTGAACGCCGCCGCCAACACCACCCTGGACAGCTCTGTGGCTGGCTTGACCCTGGCCAATGCGCTGAACCTGGCTGGCAACCTCAACCTCACTGGCAGCAATGATCTGACCTTGGCCGGCGTCATCGCGGGCGTGGGCGGCCTGACCAAGAACGGCGCCACCACCCTGACCCTGACCGGCGCCAACACCTATACCGGTGCCACCAACCTCGTCGCCGGGCGCATCGTAGTTGGCAGCGACAGCGCCCTGGGCACTGGTGTGCTGAATGCCGCTGGCGGAACCCGCCTGGATGCCAGCACTGCGGTCAATCTGGGTAACGCGGTCAATCTGAGCGGAGCCTTGACCATCGACGGCGGCGCGGACCTCGGCCTGGCTGGCCTGGTCAGTGGCAACGGCAGCCTGATCAAGAATGGCGCCGCCAGCCTGACCCTGGGCGGGCCGAACACCTATACCGGTGGTACCGTGCTCAACGCCGGTGAACTGGTGCTAGGTACCGGTACCTCGCTGGGCAGCGGCAAACTGACCGTCGGCGGCGCCGCCAGCCTCGACAGCAGCGCCGATATCAGCGTCGGCAATGCCATCACCCTGAACGACGCGCTGACCCTGGTTGGCAGCAACGACCTGATCCTCACCGGCGTGATCGACGGCAGTGGCCAACTGATCAAGAACGGCGCCGGCTCGCTGACCCTCGATGGCCTGAACACCTATGCTGGCGGCACCTTGCTCAATGCCGGCGAACTGGTCCTGGGCAATGCCAGTGCCATCGGCACTGGTGATCTCACCGTCGGTGCTGCCGCCAGCCTGGACAACAGCGCCGCCATCAACCTGGGCAACGACATCAACCTCAATGCCGACTTGACCTTGGTGGGCAGCGACGAGCTGACCCTCGGCGGTATCGTCAGCGGGGCAGGGCAACTGATCAAGAACGGCAACACGACGTTAACGCTGGACGGCAACAACACCTACAGCGGCGGCACCACCCTCAATGCTGGCGGCGTGGTGATCGGCAATAACAATGCTTTGGGCACCGGCACCCTGACCGTGGCAGGCGCCGCCAGCCTGGACAACAGCTCAGTGGCCAACCTGGCCAATGACATCGATCTGAACGCCAACCTCAGCGTGGCGGGCAGCAATGACCTGACCCTCAGTGGCGACATCAGCGGGAATGGCGGGCTGATCAAGACCGGTTTGGCCGACCTGACCCTGAGCGGCGACAACAGCTTCAGCGGCGCTGTCGACCTGCTTGGCGGCAGCCTTACCACGATTGGTGGCGCGGCCTTGGGCAATGCCTCGTCAGTCAACGTGGGGGCTGGCGCCAGCCTCAATCTCGGCGCGAGCACCAGCGTCGGTGGCCTGACCGGCGACGGCGCAGTGAACATCGGTGCTGGCAGCGACCTGAGCGTTGGCGGCAACAACCTCGACAGTGTGTTCAATGGTGCCTTGGCGGGTAATGGCGACCTGATCAAGGAGGGCAGTGGCAGCCTCGAACTGGCTGGCGTCAACGTTATTGGCGGCAACACCACGGTCACTGGCGGCACCCTCGATGTCAGTGGCTCGCTCAGTACTGGCAGCGTTCAGGTCAATACCGGCGCCGCTCTGAGTGGCGGTGGCAGCGTCTCCGGCCCGGTCACCATCGGCAATGGCGGGCACCTGATCGCCAACAGCGGCGCTACGCTCAACACCGGCGCGCTGACCTTGAACAGCGGCTCGATCCTCGACTTTGGCCTGGCCTCACCCTCCACCGGCAACACTGCGCTGGTCAACGTCAATGGCAACCTGACCCTGGATGGCACCCTCAATGTCAGCGACATCGGCGGCTTTGGCCTGGGTGTCTACCGTCTGTTCGACTACAGCGGTGCATTGATCGACAACGTCTTGAACATCGGCACCGTGCCCGGCAGTGTCCAGCCTGGCGATCTGACCTTGCAGACCTCGATCGGCAGCCAGGTCAACCTGCTGGTGGGTGCGGCAGGTGATGTCCTGTTCTGGGACGGCGCCCAGAACATCCCCAACGGCACCATTGATGGCGGCACCGGCACCTGGAACGGCACTAACACCAACTGGACCGACGCCAACGGTGTAATCAATCAATCCTGGGCCAACACCTTCGCGGTGTTCCAGGGCAGCGCAGGCACTGTCAATGTGGTCGGTACGCGTGACACCACCGGCATGCAATTCGTCACCGATGGCTATCAGCTCAGTGGTACTGGCTCGCTCAATCTGACCAATGCCAGCAATGGTGCGACTACGATTCGCGTCGACCCCAATGTCACGGCCACAGTGAATACCTTGCTGACCGGTAGCGGCCTGCTGAGCAAGCTCGACACCGGCACTTTGGTGCTCAATGGCGCCAATACTTATACCGGTGGCACCCGTCTGGGTGGCGGCACCCTGGTGCTGGGCAGCAATAGCGCGCTCGGTACGGGCGCCCTCACAGCGGCTGCAGGCACCACGCTCGATAGCAATACGGCGCTAAATCTTGCCAATGCGGTGAGCCTGCTCGGCGCCGTGAACATTGGCGGTAGCAACGCGTTGACACTCAATGGGGTTGTCAGTGGCGCAGGCAGCCTGGTCAAGAACGGTGCCGCCAACCTCACCCTCAATGGCGTCAATACCTACGCCGGCGGCACCACGTTGAACGCCGGCACGCTGACGCTGGGCAATAGCAATGCCATGGGCAGCGGCGCATTGACCGTTTCCGGCCCCGCGACCCTGACCGGCAGCAGCGCCCTGAACTTGGCCAATGCCATTGCCCTGAACGCCAACCTGACCACCCAGGCGAGCAACAACATCACCCTGGGCGGGGTGATTGGTGGTAGCGGTGGCCTGATCAAGACCGGCGCGGGCAGCCTGACGCTCAACGGTAACAACAGCTATCAGGGCAGCACTGCACTCAACGCCGGTACCCTGGTGGTCGGCAGTAACTCAGCCCTGGGTAGCGGGGCGCTCAACACTGGTAGCGGAACCACACTGAGCAGTACAGCGGCCGTGACCCTCGGCAACCAGATCAACCTTGCCGGCAGCCTGAATATCGCCGCCGCACAGGACCTGACGCTCAATGGCAACATTGCCGGCGTTGGCGGTCTGACCAAGGCCGGCGCAGGTACCTTGGTGCTCAACGGCAGCAACATTTACCTGGGCAATACCAGCCTCACCGCCGGGAGCTTGGTGCTGGGCAGTGATACTGCGCTCGGCCTAGGCCAGCTCAATGCGGCCAATGGCACAACGCTCGATAGCAATACGGCGGTGAGCGTCGGCAACACCGTCAACGTGCTCGGCAACCTCAACGTTGCTGGCAGCAACGACCTGGCCTTGAACGGCCTGGTCAGCGGTGCTGGCAGCCTGACCAAGAACGGCGCTGGCGAACTAACCTTGGCGGGCGCCAACACCTTCAGTGGCGGCACCACCCTCAATGCCGGGACCCTGACCCTGGGCAACAATCAGGCCCTGGGCACGGGCAGCCTGACCCTCGGCGGCGACGCCAATCTTGATACGCTGGGCCCGCTGAGCGTCGCCAACCAGATCGCCCTCGGTGGTGATCTGAGCTTCATCAGCAGCAACGACCTGACCCTGTCCGGCGTGATCAGCGGTGCGGGCGGCTTGAACAAGACCGGTACTGGCAACCTGACCCTCAGTGGGAGCAACGCCTACCAGGGCACCACCACCCTGGCCGCTGGCAGCCTGACCTTGGGCAACAATGCCGCGCTCGGCACAGGCAACCTTTCGGTCACTGGCAATGGCTCGCTGCTGGCAACCGGCCCGCTGCAACTGGCCAATGCAATCGGCCTCGGCGCGGCGACCACCCTCACTGTCAATAACAGCCAGGCGCTGACCTTGGATGGCGTCATCAGCGGTGCTGGCGCTCTGAACAAACAAGGTGCAGGGCAACTGGTGCTCAATGGCAACAACAACTACAGCGGCGGCACCACGCTGCGCAATGGCAGCCTGCTGCTAGGCAACAATAACGCATTGGGCAGTGGCGCGCTGACCGTGGATGGTGCCGCCACCCTGGACAGCACCCAAGCCCTGACCCTGGCCAACGCAGTCAACCTTACCGACGGCTTCCTCACCCTGGCGGGTAATCAGGCCCTGACCCTCAACGGCGTCATCGCTGGCAGCGATGGGCTGATCAAGAACGGTGCAGCGACGCTCACCCTCAATGGCAACAACACCTACAGTGGCGGCACCGCCCTCAATGCAGGCACCTTGGTGGTCGGCAGCAACAGCGCCCTGGGCACTGGCAGCCTGAACGCTGCAGCTAACACCAGCCTTGATTCCAGCGCCGCGGTCAGCCTGGCCAATGCGCTAAACCTGGCCGGCGCGCTGACTGTGCTGGGCAGTAACGACCTGACCCTCGACGGCGTGGTCAACGGCCCAGGCAGCCTGGTCAAGAGCGGTGCTTCGACGCTGACCCTCAATGGCGCCAATAACTATCTGGGCGGCACCACGCTGAACGCTGGTGCGCTGGTGGTCGGCAATAATTCAGCACTCGGCCTGGGCGGTTTGACAGTGGCTGGCGCTTCGACCCTGAGCAGTAATGCTCCGGTCAGTCTGGGCAATAACGTTACCCTCAATGCCGGCCTGACCGTCGATGGCAGCAACGACCTGAGCCTGAACGGGGTAGTCAACGGCACCGGTGGCCTGATCAAGCAAGGCAGTGGCAACCTGACCCTGAACGGCAACAACGGTTACCAAGGTGGTACCCAACTGGCAGCCGGTACCCTGACCCTGGGCACTTCCGGCTCCCTGGGCACGGGCGATCTGAGCGTCACCGGCGATTCGACCCTCAGCAATAGCGCGGCCATGGTCTTGGGCAACGACATAACCCTGGGCAATGGCGCCGAGCTGACCCTGGAGACTGGCAGTGCGTTGACCCTCAGCGGCGATATCGCCGGCACCGGCAACCTGGTCAAGACCGGGGTTGACGATGTCACCCTGGTCGGTACCAAGACCTTTACCGGTGACCTGGACATCCAGGCCGGATCGGTGACTACCCTGGGCAGTGGCGTGCTGGCCAATGTCGACAATCTCAACATCGGCGCGACCGGCCAACTGAACCTCAATGGCGATGCCAGCCTCGGTAGCCTGACCGGCTCGGGCGTGGCCGACATCGGTATCGGCAGTACCCTGAGCCTGGGCAGCAACAACACCAGCAGCACCTTCGCCGGCGCCCTGAGTGGCGCGGGCAACCTGGACAAACTCGGTACTGGCACCCTGACCCTGACCGGTACCAGCAACCTGGGCGGCAGCACTCAGGTCAGCGCAGGTACCTTGCAAGTCGATGGCAGCCTCAACAGTTCAGCGCTCACTGTCGCCAATGGGGCCAGCCTGAGCGGCTCAGGCACTGTCGCAGGTCCTGTGACTATCGCCAACGGCGGCCATCTGGTCGGCCAGAGTGGCAGCACCCTGGGCCTGGGTTCACTGGTGCTCAACGGCAGCTCGATCATCGACATTGGCCTGGCTTCGCCGCTCACCGGTGGCACTGCATTGTTCGATGTCGGCGGCAACCTGACGCTCGACGGTACCCTCAATGTCAGCAACATCGGAGGCATGGGCAATGGTATCTACCGGATCTTCGACTACGCCGGTGGCCTCACTGACAACGGCCTGGTCTACGGCAGCTTGCCCAGTGGGGTGACCAGCGCCGATCTGACCCTGCAAACCGCCCTGGCCAACCAGGTCAACCTGCTGGTCAGTTCACCGAACCTGGTCATCCAGTTCTGGGACGGCAGCCAGAGCATTGCCAACGGCCTGGTCGATGGTGGCAGCGGCGTGTGGAACAGCGCCGGAACCAACTGGACCGATATCAACGGCCTCGTCAACAGCGCCTGGGGTGGCACCTTCGCGGTGTTCCAGGCACCCGGTGGCGATGTCACCGTGCAAGGCAGCCAGACCGTCAACGGCATGCAATTCGTCGACAATGGCTATCGCCTGCTGGCCGGCACTGGCGGCGCACTCAACCTGATCAACGGCAGCAGCGGCGACACCTCAGTGCGGGTCGATCCCGGCGTGACCGCGACCCTCGACCTGCCACTCAACGGCAGCGGCATGTTGAACAAGCTCGACAGCGGCATTCTGGTGCTCAACGGCAACAACAGCTACAGCGGCGGCACCACCTTGAGTGGCGGCACTATTGTGGTCGGTAGCAACACTGCCCTGGGTAGTGGAGTGCTTGCAGCAAACGCCGGCACCACCCTGGACAGCAACAAGACCGTGGCCTTGGCCAACGACATCAGCGTGGCCGGCCCGTTGAACCTCAGCGGCAACAACAACCTTGCCCTGGATGGCGACATCAGTGGCAACGGAGGTTTGGTCAAGTTCGGTAGCAGCACCCTGCGTCTGGGTGGCAATAACAGCTACCTGGGCAACACTGCGCTCAATGCCGGCCAGTTGCTGTTGGCGTCCGACACTGCCCTGGGCAATGGCACACTGAACGCCGCAGGTGGCACGCAACTGGACAGCAGTCAGGCCGTCAGCCTGGGCAACAACGTCAATCTCGCCGGTGAGCTGCAGGTGCTGGGCAGCAATGACCTGACCCTCACTGGCATCGTCGCCGGTAGCGGCAGCCTGCTCAAGTCGGGCAACGCCCGCCTGACGCTGCTCGGCGCCAACACCTACAGCGGCGGTACCGAGCTGCAGGATGGCACCTTGGTCTTGGGCAACAACAGTGCCCTGGGTAGCGGCAGCCTCAACGTCACTGGCAGCGCCGCGCTGGATACCAATAGCCCGGTCACTATTGCCAACGCGTTGAACGTTACGGGAACAGTCGATGTGCTGGGCAGCAGCGACCTGCACCTTGCTGGGGTGCTCGGCGGCAATGGCGTACTCAATAAAAACGGCCTGGCCGACCTGACCCTGAGCGGCAACAACACCTTCAACGGCATCCTCAACATCCTCTCGGGTAGCCTCAGCACCCTCGGCACCACCGCCCTCGGCACCCAGAGCGAGCTCAACGTCAGCAGTGGCGCCACCCTCAACCTGGATGGCAACACCACCCTGGGCGACATCGGCGGCAACGGCGTCATCGACATCGCCGCTGGCAACAGCCTGAGCGTGACTGGCGGGGTCTTCGACGGGGCTATCACCGGTGCCGGGACCCTCGCCAAGGTCAGCGCCGGTACCCTGGCGCTCAACGGCGTCAGCAGCCTGACTGGCGCCACCAACGTCAACGGCGGCACCCTGACTGTCGACGGCAGCCTGGCCAGCGCCAACGTGGCGGTCAACAACGGCGCCACCCTGGGCGGCGGCGGTACTCTGAGCGGCGCAGTGACCTTGGCGGATGGCGCCAGCCTGGCGGTCAACAGCGGCTCGACCTTGAGCGTCGGCGCGTTGAACATGGGGGCCAACTCGATCCTTGATGCCGGCCTCGGCGCGCCACTGGGCGGCGCGGCGCTGATCGACGTCGCTGGCAACCTGACCCTCGACGGCACCCTCGATATCACTGACCTGGGCGGCTTCGGCTCCGGCGTCTACAGCCTCATCGACTATGGTGGGACCCTGCAGAACAACGGCCTGACCATTGGCACTACGCCGGTTCCGGCGAGCGAAGTGACCGTGCAGACCAGCGTCGCCAACGAGGTCAACCTGGTGGTCGGTGGTAGCAGCAACCTGCTGTTCTGGGACGGTAGCCAGACAGCCGCCAACGGCCAGATCGACGGTGGCAGCGGTACGTGGGACAGCACCACGACTAACTGGACCGACGCCAACGCCACCGTCAACAGCACCTGGAACAACACCTTCGCCATCTTCCAGGGCGCAGCGGGCACCGTCACCGTCAATGGCAGTCAGTCGATCAGCGGCCTGCAGTTCGTCACCGACGGCTATGTGCTCGATGCTGGCACCGCTGGCGAGCTGATCGCCGCCAACGGTGGTAGCGGCCAGACCAACGTGCGCGTCGATAGTGGCGTCAGCGCCACCCTCAACGTCGCCATCAACGGCACCGGCAAGCTGGCCAAGCTCGACAACGGCACCCTGGTGCTCAACGCAGCCAACGGCTACAGCGGCGGTACCGCACTGAATGGCGGCACCTTGGTGGTGGGTAACGATAGCGCCCTGGGCAGTGGCACCCTGACCGCCGCCGCAGGCACCACCCTGGACAGCAACAAGGCCGTCACCCTGGCCAACACCAGCGTGCTCAATGGTGCTCTGGCCATCGCCGGCAGCAACGCGCTGACCCTCAACGGTGCGATCAGCGGCGCCGGTGGCCTGATCAAGAATGGCGCCAGCCAGCTCACCCTGGGCGGCAGCAACAGCTACACCGGTGGCACCCAGATCAACGCCGGCAGCGTGGTCGGCAACAGCAGCAGCCTGCAAGGTGCGATCCTCAACAACGCTGCCCTGACCTTCGAGCAGAACGCCAATGGCAGCTACACCGGCAACCTCACCGGCAGCGGTACGCTGACCAAGAACGGCACTGGCGAACTGCTGCTGACCGGCACCAACGGCCTGACCGGCAACACCCAGGTCAATAGCGGCAGCCTCTTGGTCAACGGTCGCCTCGACAGCGCCAACGTGGTGGTTGCAGGCGGCGCCAACCTGGGTGGCAGCGGTACCCTGGCGGGCGCGGTGCAGGTACAAGACGGCGCCGCGCTCAGCGCTGGCGCTGGCAGCACCGCGCTGTCGGTCGGCAGCCTCGCGCTGTCGTCGGGTAGCGCCTTGAACCTTGACCTTGGCGCACCAACGGCGTCCACCACCGCGGTCAAGGTCGCGGGCAACCTGACCCTCGACGGCACCCTCAACATCACCGATGCCGGTGGCTTTGGGACCGGCGTCTATCAACTGTTCAGCTATGGCGGCACGCTGACCAACAACGGCCTGGTATTCGGCGCCATCCCCGGCAGCGTGGCCCTGGCTGACCTGACCCTGCAGACCGCGATCGCCAACCAGATCAACCTGGTGGTGGGCGGCGACGATGGCTCGCTGTTGTTCTGGAACGGCAGCAAGACCAGCGCCGATGGCACCATCACCGGTGGCAGCGGCACCTGGGGTAGCGGCACTAACTGGACCAACGCCGCCGGGACCAGCAGCGACACCTGGGCCGATCAGTTCGCCGTGTTCGGGGGCCAGGCGGGCACTGTCACGGTGGTCGGCAACCAAGGCTTCACTGGCCTGCAGTTTCTCACTGACGGCTACCAAGTGGTGCCTGGCACAGGTGGCAGCCTGACCCCGGTCAACGGCGCCGATGGCAGCCTGGCCGCAGTGCGGGTCAACGCTGGCGCCACCACCCTGATCAGCGCTGCACTGACCGGTAGCGGCGGCATCGAGAAGCTCGATTCCGGCACCCTGGTGCTGGCGGGCGCCAACACCTACAGCGGTGGCACCACAGTCAGCGGCGGTACCCTGGTGGGTAACACCAGCAGCTTGCAAGGCAACATCCTCAACAACGCCAGCCTGGTCTTCCAGCAGGCGGCCAACGGCACCTACGCAGGCGCTCTCAGCGGCACCGGCACCACCACCAAGACTGGCGCTGGCACCTTGTTGCTGACGGGCGACAACCCGTTCAGCGGCGCCTTCAACGTCAACCAGGGCGTGCTGCAGGTCGGCAACGCCGCCAACCCCAATGCCAGCCTCGATGCGCAAGTTACCGTGGGCAGCGGCGCCGGCCTGACCGGTAACGGCACCCTCGCCAGCCTGACCAACCACGGTACCGTGTTGCCAGGCAGCGATGGCAACCTGAGCGTCACTGGTGATTTCACCAACGCCGCCGACGGCACCTTGGTAGTGGCCCTCGACCAGCCAACCGTGAGTGCCTTGAACGTCGGCGGTACCGCCAACCTGGGTGGTAGCTTGCAAGTCACCAGCCTGGCCGACGGTAACGGTCAGTACACGGTGGTCACTGCTGACGACGGCGTGGAGGGCACCTTCGCCACCACCAACCTGAGCAACAGCGCGTTCATCGACAGCGATATCGATTATGGCGACAACGACGTCACCATTACTGTCAGCCGCAACGACAACGATTTCGCCGACGTCGCAGCTACCCGCAACCAGCACGCGGTGGCCAGTGCTCTGGACACCACGGCGGCACCAACGGCGCTGCAGAACACCATCCTGACCATGGATCAGCAGCAGGCCCGCGCAGCCTTCGATAGCCTCTCCGGCGAGATCCACGCCAGTACCGCTACGGTGCTGATCGAGGATTCGCGTTACATCCGCGAGGCCGTCAACGACCGCATGCGCCAGGCCGACTGCACTGCGCAGAACGACCCACGGCGTACCCTGGCGCCGACCGCCAACCAGCAAATGAGCAGCGAGGGTTGCCAAGGTCAGGCCGTGGGTTGGATGCGCGCCCTCGGTGGCTGGGGTGATTACGATGGCAATAGCAACCACGCCAGTGTCGACCGCGAGCTGTCGGGCTTCATTCTCGGCGTTGACCGCGCGCTGGATGACCAGTGGAAAGTCGGTGTCGCCGCCGGTTACACCCGCACCAGCATCGACGCCAGTCGGCGCAACTCGGATGCTTCTGTCGACAGCTACCACCTGGCAACCTACCTCAACTACCAGCTCGACGCCTTCGCCGCGCGACTGGGTGCCGGTTACAGCTGGCATGACATCGACACCAAGCGTGATGTCCAGGTGGGCGCCTACGACGACCGTCTGAAGTCCAGTTACAAGGCGCGCAGTGCCCAGGTGTTTGGTGAAGTGGGCTACGCCTTCGATGTTGGCGGTGTCGCCCTGGAGCCTTTCGCAGGCCTGGCATACGTCAATTACGACAGCGACACCGGGCGTGAGAAAGGTGGGGTAGGGCGGCTTGAAGCCAGTGTCGATCAGGACGTGACCTTCTCCACCGTAGGCGTGCGTGCGGGTAAACGCATCACCCTCGACAACGGCAGTGAGGTCACCCCACGGCTGTCGGTCGGCTGGCGGCACGCCTTCGGCGACACCAAGCCGGATGCCGACATGAACTTCGTTCAGGGCGGTGCGGGCTTTAGCGTCGAAGGGGTGCCGATTGCCCGCGATGCCGCGGTGGTCGAGGCTGGGATCGACTACTCGGTGGGCCAGAGCGGCAAGCTTGGCTTGGGTTACTCGGGGCAGCTCTCCAGCGAAAACCGCGACCATGGTGTGGTGCTGAGTTTCAGCATGGGCTTCTGATTGTTTTGCTGCACTGGCCTCGGGGCCGCTCTGCGGCCCTTCGCGGGCAAGCCCGCTCCCACAGGACTGGCTGCGCTGCTGATCCTGTAGGAGCGGGCTTGCCCCGCGATGAGGCCGGTACTGCTGCAGAAAAAACCAGGCTGCCCAGCACCCCCTCAGTAACGCTAGACTGTGTCCTTTCCAGCAATGGACAGGAGGTCCGGCGTGACCCAACCCCGCAGTTTCCCCAGTGACCTGTGCCTTGAAAGCCCGCGCCTGCAACTGCGCCCCATGCGCCATGCAGACGCTGCGCAGTGGCTGGCGATCATGGCCGATCCGCAGGTCATGCGTTACTGGCACCACGCACCCTGGCAAAACCTCGCCGAGGCCGAAAGCGCACTGGCCGCCGACCGCCAAGCCTACGCCAATGGCGAGCTGCTCAAACTGGGCATGTACCGCCGCGACAACGGCGAGCTGATCGGCATGGTCCAGCTGTTCAACATCGATGATATTTCCCGCCGCGGCGAGATCGGCTACTGCCTGGCCAGTAGCGTGCAGGGCCGTGGCTACATGGACGAAGCCCTGACCTGCTTCATCGACTACCTCGCCCACACCCTGCACATGCGCCGCCTGGAAGGCGAGATCGACCCGCGTAACCAAGGCTCGGCGCGCACCCTGGAGCGCCAGGGCTTCGTCCTTGAAGGCACCCTGCGCGCGCGCTGGTGCGTGGCGGGCGAGCTGTCCGACTCAGGGCTCTACGGGCTGTTGCTGGAACCGCCTGTTGCATAGCAGCGCAGCGAATAGCTACTATCCGGGAACAATTCTCAGTTAGATCCCGGTGGCCCATGTCCGCAGCCGATTCGCCAAGCCCGTATCCGTTAGAGGTGCTGTACAGCGAGCATCACGGCTGGCTGTTCAATTGGCTGCGGCGCAAGCTGCGCTGCTCGCACAGCGCTGCCGACCTGGTGCAGGACACCTTCGTGCGCATCCTCGCTTCCCGCGATGCCTTGCTCGGCATGCGCGAGCCGCGCGCCTACCTCAGTACCACCGCGCGTCGGCTGCTGATCGACAAGGCGCGGCGCCAGCAGATCGAGGATGCCTACCTGGCTGAGTTGGCGCTGACGGCCCAGGTGCTGGATGGGCACCAGTCACCTGAGCGCATTCTGCTCACCCTCGAGGCACTGGAGCAGATCGCCTTTCTGCTCGAAGGCCTGCACCCCAAGGCGCGCCAGGCTTTTGTCGATTATTACCTCGACGAACTGAGCCAGACGCAGATCGCCGAGCGCCTGCAAATCTCCTCGCGCATGGTGCGCAAGTACCTTGCCCAGGCCTTGGTGCATTGCCACCAGGCGCTGGATTACGACGCGCCATGAGCGTGCCATCGATCGAGGAACAGGCCGCCGAGTGGGTGCTGCGCCTGGGCGAAGGGGGGCTCGATGCCGACGAGCAAGGCGAGTTCGACGCCTGGCTGCTGGCCGATCCGCGTCATCAAGCCACCTTGCTGCGCATGCAAGGGGTGATCCGCCAGATCCAAGGTTTGCGCAGCCAACGTGGCCCGGCCACCGCAGCCTTGGGCACAGCGGCGGTGCCTGCGCGCAGCACGCCGCTGGCCCGGCGCGCCCTGCTCAGCCTGGCCTTGGCTGGCGCGCTGCTGGGCAGCCTGCCGCTGGCAGGGATCGAGCCGCGCGACTGGCTGGCGGATCTGCACACGGCGCCTGGCCAGTGGCGCACGGTGCCGCTCGAAGACGGCTCGCAACTGACCCTGGCCGGTCACTCGGCGGTGGATGTGCAGTTCACTGCGGGCGAACGGCGTATTCGCCTGTTGCGTGGCCAGTTGCTGGTCGACGTTGCCCACGATCCTGGAAGACCGTTCCTGGTGCACACCGACGACGGCAGTTTCCGTGCGCTTGGCACCCGTTTCGTGGTCGCCGCGGGCCAGCAGCGTAGCGAGCTGACCATGCTCGAATCACGGGTCGAGGTGCGCAGCGCCGATGCCCCCGCTCTGTTGCTCGTCGAGCGCGGCGAACGTGCCTGGGTTGCGCGTGATGCCCTGGGGCCGTTACCGGCCATCGATCCAAGCCGGGTGGAGCAGGCCTGGCAGCGCCATCAGCTGGTCGCCGATGGCGCGCCGCTCGATCAGGTGCTCGATGCCCTGGCCGCCCAGCGCCGAGGCGTGCTGCGCTTCGATCGCCAGGCCCTGCGTGGGATCAAGGTGTCCGCTGTACTGCCCCTGGATGACAGCCAGCGTGCCTTGCAACTGCTGGCCGAAGCCTTGCCGATTCGCATCGGTGGTTTAGGCCGCTGGTGGACCACGGTCGAGCGCCTGCCGCAAACAAAGTGATCCTGTTGGTTCCGCTTCTGCGAAGTGGCCCGTCATTGAAGAGGCCAACCGATAAAGAAAGGAGCCACACCACCATGCGCCGACTCTCTGGCCGCCCTGTCCTCACTCCGCTCACGCTGTGCCTGCGTCTGGCCTGCGCCGGGCTGATCCTGCCTGTCGTGGCCATGCCGGCTGTGGCCGAGGATGAGCAACGGCTGCACTTCGATGTGCGCGCTGGCAGCCTGGCCGCAGCGCTCGGCCAGTTCGCCCAGCAGGCGGGAGTGGCCCTGGCCTTTGAGCCCGATGAGTTGGGCGCGCGGCAGACGGCTGGCCTGCAGGGGCTGTATTCGGTCGACAGCGGCTTTGCCGTGCTGCTGGCTGGCAGTGGTTATCGCAGCCAGCGCAGCGCCAACGGCTACCGCTTGGTGCAGGAACCGCAAGCGGCCGTGGACGCCGCGGTGATGGAGCTTGGCGTGACCACCGTGGCCGGGCAGGGTATGGGCGAGAGCACTGAGAACACCGGATCCTACGCCCCGGGCTTGATCAGTGTCGGCTCCAAGACCCCCACCAGCCTGCGCCAGACCCCGCAGTCCGTGTCGGTGGTGACCCGCCAGTTGATCGAAGATCAGCAGATGACCGACATCAACCAGGCCATGAAGGCCACGCCAGGGATCATCACCCAGAGCACCACCGTGCGCACCCAGGACTTCATCTCGCGCGGCTTTTCCATTCAGAACCTGCAGATCGACGGCGCTGCGCCTCAGTCATTAGGCACCTCGATGGGTTCGTTCTATTCATCGAACATTTTCGATCTGGCCGAGTTCGACCACGTCGAGGTGTTGCGCGGCTCGGCGGCGCTGTTCGGCGGCACCGGCGATCCGGGAGGGATCATCAACCTGGTGCGCAAGCGCCCGACCGCCTACAACCAGCTCAAGCTGAGCCTTTCGGCTGGCAGCTGGGACAACTATCGCCAAGAGATCGACTTGTCCGGCCCGCTCGGCTGGGACGGTCGCCTGCGCGGGCGGCTGGTGATGGCCAACACTGATCGACAGTACTTCATCGACAACCGCAGCAGCGAAAAGCCGCTGGTCTATGGCGTACTCGAAGCCGATATCAGCGACGACACCCTGCTGACGTTCGGTGCGCGCTACAGCAAGGCCCATGAAACTGGCACGCAGAGCTCGGTGCCGCGCTACAGCAACGGTGCTGACCTGGGCTTGCCACGCCACACCGGCCTGACCCAGAACTGGTCGTATATCGATGTCAGCGCGCGGGAATACTTCGCCAAGGTCGACCACCGTTTCAACGATGACTGGAAACTCAACCTCAGCTACACCAACACCTGGGACCTGGGCCTGTTCAAGACCGCCTCGACCTTGGGTACGGTCGATCCGGTTACCGGCACAGGGGTTACCTGGTACGGCACCCTCAGTCGGCAGGAGAACGAACAGCATCTGTATGACGCCAACCTGTCCGGGCATTTCCAGGCCTTTGGCCTTGACCACGAGTTGGTCGTCGGCGCCGATTATCAGCGCATCGACAGCCGCTGGCTCGGCACCCGACCGCATGCTGACGCCGGTACGCCGGTGGACGTGTTCGATCCCGATGCGACGCCATTCCCCAATCAGTCCAGCGAGCGCAACTATGCCCGCGACTACAGCCCCAACTCACAGCGCCAATATGGCCTGTATGCCAGCTTGCGCTTGCAGTTGGCCGAGCCGCTGCACCTGATCGTCGGTGCCCGGGCCCAGCGTTATCATTTCTGGCAGACCTACCGCAATTCACTGCAAGGCCCGTGGATAACCGCCTCGAACCCCGATCAGCGGATCGGCACCAAACTCACTCCGTTTGGTGGTTTGGTGTATGACCTGGACGAGCAGTGGTCGGCTTATGCCAGCTATTCGCAAATCTACAAGCCGCAGTCGAACAAACTCGCCGGCCCCGAAAACACCAACAACATCCTCGAGCCGATGACCGGCAAGACCTACGAGACCGGGCTCAAGGGCGAGTTGTTCGATGGCGCGCTCAATACCAACCTGGCGCTTTACTACACCACGCGGGAAAACGAAGCGGTCGCCGACCCTGCGTACCAGCAGAACATGGTCGCGTTTTCCGGCAGCTGCTGCTGGCTGCCCAACGGCAAGGTGCAGAGCAAGGGCGTCGATGTCGAGGTGTCCGGCGAGCTGCTGCCAGACTGGATGCTGATCGGCGGCTACACCTTCAACCTCAATCGCAACCGTAGTGCCGACAGCCCGCTGAGCACGGTCATGCCCAAGCACCTGTTCAAGCTCTACACCACCTACCGACTGCCGGGCATCTTCAACGACTTCAAGGTCGGTGGCGGGGTGCAGGTGCAGAGCGCGACCTATGTCAGCGGCGAGGCGGTGCACAACGGTGTCACGGCGCCGTTCGATTACACCCAGAGCGGTTATGCCACCTGGAGCGCTCTGGCCGAGTACCGGATCGACGAGCATTGGGACCTGACCCTCAACGGCAACAACCTGTTCGACAAGAAGTACTACGAGACCGTCGGGACTTCGAGCTATGGCAACTACTACGGCGAGCCGCGCAATTTCATGGTGACCCTGCGCGGCAGTTACTGAGTGGTTTGAGCCAGGCACAGCGCTGGGGTATGGTCGCAGCTTGTTCCGTCTGCTCCTGGTGCGACCTTGCCCGCTTTCTACCTGACTTTCAGCCTGCTGTTGTACCTCGTCAGCTTGTACTTCGAGGGTGCCGTGATGAGCGCCGGGCGCCATATGCCGGCCTTGCAGATGCTGCTGTACGGGCCGTGGGGCGTGCCGTTCGGCTTGTACCAGTGGTTCGCCAATCCGTTGCTGGCGCTGGCGGTGCTGGCCCACCGACGTTTTCGCCGGCTGGCGCTGGTACTGGGGTTGGCGGCGTTGTACCTGGCGGCCAGCAGCCTTGGCATCGATCGGCTGCCGGATAACCGCAGCTATGCATTCCAGGATTTGATTGGCTTTGGTGCAGGTTTTTATCTGTGGCTGGGGGCGATTGCGCTGTTTTGCCTGGGCCAGGGTTGGTGGTGCTGGAAGGCTCGCAGCAGCGCTGACATGCCCGGCTGGCGCTGGCTCGATGTGGCGCTGATCGCGGCGCTGGGAGTGGCGGTGTATGCCGGCACGCAGATGCCCTCGCTGCGTTTCCAGGTCGATAAGGTATTGATGCCGCCCGAGCAGCCGCAGGCGTTTTGAACCGCGTTAGTGCTGAACCCTGTAGGAGCGGGCTTGCCCGCGATAGGGCCAGCACTGCCAACAGCACACAGGAGCCTTCAGCGGCTCGTGCCCCACTGCACCACCAGCATCCCCAGCACAATCATCCCCACCCCCACCAACCGCCAGGCATTCACCGGCCGCTCCGGTAGACCCATCAGCCCCCACTGATCGATCAGCAGCGACGACAGCACCTGCCCGGCAATCACGCAGACGATGAATCCCGCCGCCCCCAGCCGGGGCGTCAGGACCAACGCAGCGGTGATGTACAGCACCCCGGCCACGCCGCCAAACCACGCCCACCAAGGCGCCTGGGCCAGGCTCTGCAACTGCGGCAGCGGTGCGCGCATCACCAGCAGCGCTGGCACCAGCATCAACAAACTGACCAGCAGCGACACCCCCGCGGCCCACAGCGGATGGCCCAACAACCGACCCAGGGCGGCATTGCTGCCGGCCTGGAATGGCACGGCGGCGCCAGCCAGCACGGCAACGAGCAATGGCAGCAGGGCAGATAGAGCTAATGCTTGCGGCATGATGTTCTCCAGTAAAAGGGCTGGTTTCAGTCTCGGTTATCCATTTTAATGATGGAAATTCGAAGTCTGCACAGGCTGTATTCGTACCATGGATGATCTGCGCCGCATCGACCTCAACCTGTTGTTGACCCTGCACGCCTTGCTCAGCGAACAGCACGTCTCGCGCGCGGCCTTGCGTTTGCATCGTAGCCAGCCGGCGGTGAGCCATGCATTGGCGCAATTGCGCGAGATCTTCGCCGATCCGCTGCTGGTCCGGCGCGGCGGGCGGCTGCACTTGAGTGCCCGTGCGCAAGCTTTGCGTGAGCCTCTGCAACACGCCTTACAGCAACTCGATGGTCTGCTTGGCAGCCCAGGTTTCGAGCCGGGCAGGGCGCGGCGAACGTTTCGCCTGGCGATGTCCGACTATGGCGCGCGCGTGGTATTGCCGGCGTTGATTCGCGAACTGCGCCAGGATGCCCCAGGGGTGGACTTAGTGGTTTCCCAGGGCAGTCGCGAGGCGATGCTGGGGCAACTGATCGATGGCGAAGTGGATCTGGCCCTGGGGGTGTTTCCCGAGCTGCCTTCTGAGGTGCAGTGCCAGGTACTGTTCGAAGAGTCGTTCGCCTGTCTGGCTGACCGACGTGGCCTGCCGTCGCGGGGGGGGCTGACCCTGGCGCAATGGCTGGCGCGCCCGCATGTGCTGGTGGCGGTCCGTCCGGGTATCGACAATGAGATCGACCTGGCCCTAGAGGCGCTGGCTGAGCAGCGCCGGATTGCCCTGACGCTGCCGCACTGGGGCGTTGCCCAGACGCTGATCGCGGGCACCGACCTGATTCTTACCGTGGCCCGCCGCAGCCTGCTCGGCACCCGCCTCGACCCCGCCCTGCGCAGCTTCGCGCCGCCGCTGCCGATTGCGCCGTTTGCCTTTGCCCAGGTTTGGCATTCGCGGCGCGAAGGCGATGCTGGGCATGCCTGGCTGCGTGAACGAGTGCGGGTTCTGAGTGAGTGCAGTGCCGGGGCGAGCTGATGCTGATGTTTGTTCGGCGTGGTTGGCCAGTTGCCAGAGAATGCTAGGCTGGTTGCCAACTTTGAATGCAAGGACCCGCCATGCTCAGCCGATCCACTATCGCCAGTGCCGCCCTACTGACGTGTTTCGCTTGCCACGCCCAGGCCGAGGACTACTCGCAGACTTACACCCAGTGCATGGACAAGGCGTCCAGCACATTGGCCATGGGCGCATGTATCCAGGCCGAGACCAGCTTGCAGGACGAGCGGCTGAACCGGGTGTACAAGCAGCTGATGGGCAAGCTCGATAAAGACCAGAAAACCAACCTGCGCGATGTGCAACGCACATGGATCAAGTACCGCGACGGCAACTGCGCCTTCCACGGCCGTTTGAGCAGCGGCAGTATCTACCGCATCGAAGGGGCCATGTGCGAAATGGACATGAGCCGTGACCGGGCGGCGGAGCTGGAGCGGGTGCTCAGCCCGGGGCAGTGAGGAAAATCGAGGTGACTGCCAACGGCCAAGTCACCCTTGTCTGACGTTATCCACGAGCCTGGCGCTGGCGGCGAGCCTTCAGATAGGCCTGCACCTCTATTGCATCCCCAGCAAACTCGATGCGTTCGGCCTTGGCCGAGCGCTGGTAGGCATACATCGGATCGTAATACTCCTTGAGCAACCCCTCGATCCACCCTCGATGCAGCTCCACTGCACCACTGCGCAGCTGCTCATCAAGGGCCTGCTTGAGCCATTCAGCCAGCCGCTGGAATCGCTCGCCACCCAGCCGCTTGTGGATATTGGCCATGCTCTGCAGCATGCGTTCGGCATACAGCCGAGGGCCATGCTCAGGCCCGTGCAGGTCAACGAACTCGGCAGACAGATGGATGACATAATCGCGCAGGATGCGCTCGACCCGGTTGGCAAAACTGTCTTCCAACCACACCAATGGATAGTGCTGCATGCCTTGGTAGAGCTCCAGCGGCAGGGTGCAGCTGCCAATGATCCGCCCTTCATCCTCCAGCACGAATTGCTCGATGCCGCGCGCGCGCTTTTTCAGCACATCGATGGCCAGGCGGTTTTCGAAGTCGATCTGCACCGGCTGGGCGCTCGCGCGCTTGCCGAAGCTCGAGCCGCGATGATTGGCGTGGCCTTCCAGATCCAGCACATTGTTCAGTTGGTGGAGCACCTCAGTCTTGCCAGTGCCAGTCAAACCGCCTAGCAGGACGAAGTCGCATTGAGCTGCGGCCTGTTGAGTGGTTTGCAGTAAAAACGTACGCATGGCCTTATAGCCGCCCCTGACCCTGGGGTAGGCGATGCCCACTTCTTCACGCAGCCACTGCTGCACGATCAGCGAACGCAGGCCGCCGCGAAAGCAGTACAGGTAACCATTGGGATGAGCCTTGGCAAAGGACGCCCATGCGTATAGCCGCTCGTCCTTGGTCGCGCCGCTGACCAGTTGATGGCCGAGGCTAATGGCCGCGGCCTGGCCGTGCTGTTTGTAGCAAGTACCTACTTTCTGCCGCTCCTGATCGTTCATCAGCGGCAGGTTGACCACGCCGGGGAACGCACCCTTGGCAAACTCGATGGGCGCACGCATGTCCATCATTGGCGCATCATCGAGAAACAGCTGGCGGTAGTCGGTGCAGTCAGGGCGCATCAAATCACCTCGACCGCGTGGCGCTGTCGTTCTACCAGCTCGCCAATCGGCGACAGCTGCAGGCCAAGTTCAGTGGCCACCGCCAGAAACTGCGCCTCACCCTCAGGGCTGACCGCCACCAGCAGGCCACCACTGGTCTGTGGGTCACACAATAGCTGTTGCTGTTGCTCGCTCAGCACGCCGATCTTGTGCCCATAGCTGTCGTAGTTGCGCAAGGTTCCGCCAGGGATGCAGCCCTCGGCCAGGTAATGCTCGACGCTCGGCAGACGCGGCACGGCTCGATAATCCAGGCGCGCCGTCAGGCCGCTGCCTTCAGCCAGTTCCACCAGGTGGCCCAGCAGGCCAAAGCCGGTCACGTCGGTCATCGCCTTGACTCCATCGAGCTTGCCAAAGTGACTGCCTGGGGTGTTCAGGGTGCACATCCAGTCTCGTGCCAGGCCCTGGTCTTGCTCGCGCAGCTTGGCCTTTTTTTCTGCCGTGGTAAGGATGCCGATGCCCAGCGGTTTGGTCAGGTACAGGCGGCAACCGGCCGTGGCGGTGTCGTTGCGCTTGAGATGGCGTTTGTTGACCACGCCGGTCACGGCCAGGCCGAAGATCGGCTCAGGGGCATCGATGGAATGTCCGCCGGCCAAGGGGATACCGGCTTCGGCGCAGACTGCGCGCCCACCCCGGATGACTTCGCGCGCAACTTCGGGCGGCAATACGTTGATCGGCCAGCCGAGGATGGCGATGGCCATCAGCGGGTCACCGCCCATGGCGTAGATGTCGCTGATGGCGTTGGTGGCGGCGATGCGGCCGAAATCGTATGGGTCGTCGACGATCGGCATAAAGAAGTCGGTGGTCGAGACCACCCCGCGTTCATCATCCAGGGCATAGACGGCAGCGTCGTCACGCGAGGCGTTGCCGACCCACAGGTTCGGATCTAGGGCCTGAGTGCCGCTCTCGGCGAGGATCACATCCAGCACCTTGGGCGAGATCTTGCAGCCGCAACCGGCACCGTGGCTGTACTGGGTAAGACGAATCGGCTCGCTCATACGCACCTCGCATTGTGTGTTGGGCGAGTCTAGCAAACCTGGCGTTTGGGCCATGGGCACTATACTTCGACGGGTGTTGCGAGGTGTCAGGGTTGGCCTCTTCGCGGGGCAAGCCCGCTCCCGCGCCTTTGAGTTCTCAGCCATCTGCGTGGGAGCGGGCTTGCCCCGCGATGAGGCCGGCACTACCGCCAAACTGGCAACACCCAGTCTTCCCCGTCCTCGAACCGGAGAAACTCCTATGCTCAAACGTCCACTGGCGCTCGCCGCAGGCCTTGTGTTCTCGTGCTGTGCTGTCCTCACCCAGGCTGCCGAAACCCTCAGGGTCAGCGCCATCCCCGACGAAGCGCCCACTGAATTGCTGCGCAAGTTCAAGCCGCTGGGCGAATACCTGCACCAGCAGTTGGGCATGGAGGTGACGTTCGTGCCAGTGGCCGACTACCCGGCAGTGGTCGAGGCCCTGGCCAGCGACAAGCTCGACCTGGCCTGGCTGGGCGGTTTCACCTTCGTTCAGGTGCACCTCAAAGACCCCAACGCCACCCCGCTGGTGCAGCGCGAGCAGGACGCCAAGTTCACCAGCAAATTCATCACCGCCGACCCTAATGTGAAGAGCCTGGCCGACCTCAAAGGCAAGACCTTCGCCTTCGGCTCTGTCTCATCGACCTCCGGCAGCCTGATGCCGCGTTACTTCATGCTCAAGAACGACAACATCAAGCCTGAAACCTACTTCAGCCGCGTGGCCTATTCCGGCGCCCACGATGCCACCGTGGCCTGGGTCCAGGCCGGCAAGGCCGATGCCGGTGTGCTCAATGCCAGTGTCTGGCAGAAGCTGGTCGACGCCGGCAAGGTCGATACCGACAAGGTCAAAGTGTTCGCCACCACACCGACCTACTACGACTACAACTGGACCGTGCGCGGCAACATGGACGCCGGCTTGAAAACCAAGATCAAGCAAGCCTTCCTCGATCTGGATCCGGCCAACCCTGAGCACAAGGCGATTCTCGATCTACAGGCTGCCAGCCGCTTCATCGAAACCAGCCCCGATAACTACAAGGGCACCGAGGAAGCCGCACGCGAGGCCGGGCTGCTCAAGTGACTATTCGCCTGCACGGGGCGAGCTTGCGCCACGGCCAGGTGCGTGCCCTGGAGGCGCTCGATCTGCTGATCGAGCGTGGCGAACGGGTGGCGATCATCGGGCCCTCGGGGGCGGGCAAGTCCAGCTTGCTGCACCTGATCGCCACGGCCGTTCGGCCTAGCGCCGGTCACCTGGAGGTGCTCGGTGAGCAGCCCTGGGCACTCTCGGCACGCGCTCGTCAGCGCTTGCGGGCGCGGGTCGGCCTGGTGCACCAGGCGCCACCGTTGCCTTCGCGCCAGCGTGTCATCACCGCGGTACTGGCTGGCCGTCTGGGGCAGTGGGGCATGCTGCGTGGGCTGCTCAATCTGATCTGTCCCACCGACGTGCCGGGTGCGCGGCAGGCGTTGGCGGCGCTGGGTATGGCAGACAAGATGTTCGTGCAATGTGGGCAACTCTCTGGCGGCCAGTTGCAACGCGTGGGCATCGCTCGGGCGTTGTATCAGCGGCCCGAGGTGCTGCTTACCGATGAGCCGGTGTCGGCCATGGATCCGGTACTCGCAGAGCACAGCTTGAGCCTGCTCAATCGCCATGCCCAGGCGCACGGCGTGACCTTGGTCGCCAGCCTGCACGCGGTGGAGTTGGCGTTGGCGCACTTTCCACGCATCGTTGGCATCCGTGAGGGGCAAGTGGTGTTCGACCGCCCGGCCAATGAGGTCAGCGTAGGCATGCTCGATGCGCTGTACGCCAACGAGCAGTTGCTGGCGCCGACGATAACGGCGCCGAGCAAATTGGTGCAGTTGCCACGATGCTGAGCGTCGAGCGCCGCGACCCGGCCGCGCTGCCTCGGCTGCTGTTTACCTTGTTGTGCCTGGCGCTACTGTGGCCGGGGTTGCAGCTGAGCGAGCTGAACCCCGGCGTTCTGCTGCAGGCAGAAAACCGTCGGCAGATGGCCAATTTCCTCAGCGCGTTCTGGCCGCCTGCGCACGATCCGGCGTTCCTGTCGTTGTTGTTCGAAGCCACTGTACAGACCCTGGCCGTGGCCACTGCCGGCATGGCGTTGGCATTGATCCTGGCGCTGCCGGCGAGCCTGCTGGCCAGCCGTGCGCTGTCGCTGCGCGCCGCCTCCAACGCCGGGCGGCTGACGGCTGGCGCGCGTCTGTTGCGCCTGCCAGTGCGCGGTGTGTTGATCTTTTTGCGCAGCGTGCCGGAAATCGTCTGGGCCTTGCTGTTCGTACGCGCGGTCGGGCTGGGGCCGACCGCTGGGGTGCTGGCGATCGCCATCACCTACAGCGGCATGCTCGGCAAGGTCTACGCGGAAATTTACGAGTCGGTCGACCAGCGCCCGGCGCACGCGTTGCTGCAGGCGGGCAGCGGTCGGTTGCTGGCGTTCTTCTACGGCATCGTGCCGGGTGCGGCGAGCGAGTTGGTGTCGTACACCGTGTACCGCTGGGAGTGTGCGATACGCGCCTCGGTGGTGATGGGCTTCGTTGGCGCCGGAGGCCTGGGGCAGCAGATCGATCTATCGATGCGCATGTTCGCCGGCGCCGAGGTGGCGAGCATGCTGCTGACCTTCCTGCTGTTGGTGATGCTGGCAGACCTTTTGAGCCGCTTTCTGCGCGGGAGGCTGGCATGAGCCGGGCGATCAACCTGCTGGTGTTACTGGCGATTGTGCTGGCGGTGGTCGCTTCGTTTGGCTATCTAGAGCTGGACCTGGCCGCAGTCATGGGCAGTGGTGGACTGGCGCAGATGGGCGAGTATGCGACGCGCTTTCTCAGCCCGGACGTCTCTGCCGAGCACCTGCGCGCGGTCATGCGTGGGGCGCTGGAAACCTTGGCCATGTCTGGTCTGGGCACCTTGCTGGCGATGGTTCTTGGTTTGCTCTTGGCGTTACCTGCCGCAGGGCGTTTCGGCTGGCCGCTGCAAGGCGTCGCGCGCCTGCTGCTCAATGCCTTGCGGGCGATCCCCGAGCTGGTCTGGGCCGCCTTGACCGTACTGGCCGCAGGCCTGGGCCCCAATGCCGGCACCCTGGCGCTGGCGCTGCATACAACCGGCGTGCTCGGCAGGCTGTTCGCCGAAGCGCTGGAAAACACCCCCAGCGAACCTGCCGAGGCGATCCGCTTGCAGGGCGCCAGCCAAATTGCGGCGTTTTGCTACGGCACCCTGCCCAATCTCTGGCCACAGATGCTCGCCTACAGCTTGTACCGCTGGGAAAACAACATCCGCATGGCCAGCGTGCTCGGCTTTGTCGGTGCGGGTGGCCTGGGGCAGATGCTCTACACCACCCTGAGCTTGTTCCAGGAAGCTCAGGCCAGCACGGTGATCATCGGCATGCTGGTGCTGGTGTTGCTGGTCGACGCGCTGAGCGACCTGCTGCGTCAGCGTTACGTGCGCGTGTGAGCGGCTTCATTGCACCCGTTCGTCGCACTGCGCCTCACGCTGCATCGACTCCAGATTGCGCTCGATGGTCTCGCAGATGGTGTCCATCTGAATCTGGTGCTCACTGAAACGAAATGGGCTCTGCAGGTCGGTACCAATCCGCTCGATCGCCAGCAGCATGAAACCGACCACGGTCGAGGCCAGTGGCGTGAACCAACCCAGCGACTCCACCAGGCCAATCGGCACGATCAGGCAGAACAACGAAATGAACAGCCGCGGAAAGTACACGTAAGGGTAGGGCAGCGGCGTATTGGCGATGCGCTCCATGCCGCCCTGGGCATTGGACAGGTCCACCAGGGTCGACTCCAGCCGTGCCAGGCGAATGCTGTCCAGCCGCCCGGCCTTGTATTCGCGCGCCAGCAGCGCGGCTGAGCCGCTGAGGATATCGTTGGCGAAATTATTCGAACGATTGCGCCGCTCGAACTCCTGCGGCGGGATGAACGCCATCAGTTCGTCCGGGCATTTCTCCCCCTTCAGGTGCGCCGCCAGGCAGTTCACGTAAGCCACATGCCGGCGTAACAAGGTGGCCTTGACCGGGTTCAAGCCCTCGTCGCCGTCGTCGATCAGCGTCAGCACCTGGCGGGCGAAGCTGCGCGAACTGTTGACCAGCGCCCCCCACAGCGTGCGCGCCTCCCACCAGCGGTTGTAGGCACTGCTGTTGCGAAAGCTCACCAGCACCACCAGCGCCGAACCGAGCAAGGTCAGCGGCATCAGTGGCAGGGTGAACTTGCTGTTGAAGAACAGCATGAAATCGATGGTGACCAATACATCCCAGATCAGCAGCCAGAACAGCGACCAGCCGATATAGCCGAAGGTCTTCACCACCAGGCGGATCTTGCGCGCGATGATCTCTTTCAAACGGCGAACCTCGAAACGAAGCGGATGCAGGTTCGGACGCCGGCTGGCGGGCAAGGTTCGCTGCTGTTCGTCGCGCGGGTGTGTCGAAACGTTTTTGACTTCCACTTACCGGGACGAAGCTGACCCTCGGTTGGGAAATCGACTCCCGTTTGATATGGCTGATTTATTGGACAGTGATGAAGCTATCAGCGAGTACCTGACCCAGGTACTTGCTGATGGGGATACCGATGAAATCTTGCGTGCCATTGGTCACATTGCCAAGGCGCGTGGGATGGCGCAAATCGCTCAGCAAACCGGTCTGGGCCGAGAAAGCCTCTACAAGACTTTCGGTCCAGGCGCAAAACCACGGTTTGATACGGCCCTTAAAGTGATTCGCGCCCTTGGAATTGATCTGCTCGCTCAGCCCCATGCACTGCTACCGCGCTAAAACGAGGACGGGCAGATCTACATTTGCATGAGCGAGCTCTAGCAGTGGCCGTTGCTTCAATAGGCGTAGCGCAGGGTGGTCATGAAGTTGCGCGGGGCGCCGTATAGCCCGGCTGCGGTGGTCGAGTAGTATTCCTTGTCGAACAGGTTGTTGACGTTCAAGGTTGCCGACAACGACGGGCTGATCTGGTAGCGCGCCATCAGGCTGGTCAGGGCGTAACTGCTCTGGGTGGTGGCGTAGCTGGTGTTGTAGCCCGTCTCGCTCTGCCAGTTGACACCGCCGCCGACGGTCAGCTTGTCGAGCGCGCCCGGCAGGCGGTAAGTGGTGAACAGCTTGACGCTGTTACGCGGGATTTCGGTGACGATACGCTTGTCGTCGTCATCGAAACTGACGCTGTAGGAGTAACCGCCGGTGAGCTGCCAGCCCTCGCGGATTTCGCCGTTGAGTTCCAGCTCGGCCCCTTCGCTGGTGGTGCCGCTCTCGGCACGGTAGGCCTGGAAGTTATTAGGCTGCAGGTTGTCGCCATCGGCCACGGCGAGGTTGTCCTGCTCGACCCGGAACAGCGCCAGGCTGGCATTGAGCCGACCTTCATAGAAGCCTGCCTTTAGTCCAATCTCATAGCCGGTGCCTTCCTGCGGATCGAGTGGCGAGCCGCTGACATCGCGGATGTTGGCATTCTGCGGATTGAAGATCTGGGTGTAGCTGGCATAGGCGGTCCAGGTATCGTCCAGGTCGTAGACCAAGCCAGCATAGGGGATGACGATGCCGGTTTCGGTGCGCTCGGTCTTGGTGGTCGCGCCACCGTAGATGCGGTTGGTGGTTTCGCGGTTCCAGTCCACTACGCGGGTGCCGAGAATCAGGCTGGCCGCGTCGGTCAGGTGCCAGCGCGAGGTCAGGTAGGCGGCGTACTGGGTTTCGGTCAGGTCACTCTCGCCGATCTTGGTAAAGCGCGGCTTGGGCGCTTGGCCGTTCCAGGTGTAGATGTTGTCGATGTCGCCATCGTAGGTGCCGCGCCGCTGCCAGCCGCCGTAGTTGGCGGTGCCACGTTCTTCGATGCGCGACAGGGTTACGCCAGTGATCAGCTCATGCTCGCGACCCAGGAAGGGAAACGCGCCGGTCAGGTAGGCATCCAGGTTGTCCTGCTCGGGGCTGGCCTGCCAGCGGGTCGGCATGAGAAAGGCCCCGGCGCCGGTGGCGGCATCGATATCGCCGGTCATGTAGGTGGCCACGGTGTCGTAGTCGTTGCGCGCATGGCTGTATTCGAGCTTGCCGCTCCACCCGTTGGCGAAGTGCTGTTCGATCGAGGTGAACAGGCTGCTCTGCTTGCGATCGTAGTAGGACCAATCCGGCGAGCTGTTGAACGAGCGCTTGATGTCGGTCAGCGCGCCAGTGGTGGTGAACAGCGGAAAGCCGGTGCGCATGGGGGCATTGGCATGGGTCACCTGATGGCTGAAGCCGAGCGTCAGCAAGGTCGACTCACTCAGGTCCAATTCACTGATGCCGTACAGGGTGGAGATTTCCTGATTGAAGCGGTCGATCCAGGCATGCTGGTCCTTCTGATCGGCGACGAAGCGCCCGCGCACGTTGCCCGCCTCGTTAAGCGCGCCGCCAACATCCACGCTCAGGCCGTAGCGGTCCCAGCTACCGGCCTCGGCCGACAGCAGCACTTGTGGCGCTTGGGTGGGCCGCTTGCGGATCAGGTTGATGGTCGCCGACGGGTTGCCCAGGCCGCTGATCAGGCCAGTGGCGCCGCGCACTACTTCGACCCGGTCGTACATCGCGGTGTTCTGGGTGTAGTTGTCCATGCGCGAGGAGGTCGGCACCCCGTCGATCTCGTAGTTGCTTATGGCAAAGCCACGGGACAGGTAGGGCGTGCTGTCGGCGCCGATGCTCTCGCGGATGACGGTGATACCGGCGGTGGCGTCCAGGGCGTCGGTGAGGGTGTCGAGCTTCTGGTCTTCCATGCGTTGGCGGGTCAGCACGGTGACCGACTGCGGGGTCTCCTTGAGCGACAGGTTAAGCCGCGTCGAGCTGCTCGAAGACTCGGTGGTGTACGAGCCAGAGCCCTCGGTGGTCGCCCCAGGGGCCTTGCCGGAAATGCTCAGTGGCATCAGCTCCATCGCGCCGTTGGCCGCAGAGGCAGCCGGCAGCAGTACATAACCGCCATTACTCTGCCGGCTGGCT
Organism: Pseudomonas sp. NPDC088890; assembly: GCF_044900155.1. Taxonomy (NCBI): domain Bacteria; kingdom Pseudomonadati; phylum Pseudomonadota; class Gammaproteobacteria; order Pseudomonadales; family Pseudomonadaceae; genus Pseudomonas; species Pseudomonas sp. NPDC088890. Next base: position 239,076 of record NZ_JBJDNG010000006.1, read on the forward strand.
TGCAGGCCACTGCCGGCGAGCAAGCGCGCCAGGCCTTCTTCCACGCTGAAGGTGCCTTGCAGGCCTGGCGAGCTGAGCCCCTGGGTCTGCTCGCTGGCGAATGACAGGGTCACCCCGGCGGCGCTGGCGAACTCGCTCAAGGCTGTGCCCAGCGGCCCGGGTGTAATCTCGAAACGGGTCGACTGCTGGACTTGCGCCGCAACGCTGGCAGTGGTGAAAGCGATCAGGGGCACGCCGAAGAGGGCCAGCTGGACGGCGCGGGCCAGGGGAAGACGAGACATCGAAAGTTCCTTGGGGTTGGCAGGGCACAGTGCGGCAGTTATCGCCGCTTCAGTGCTTGGCCGAATGAGAATGAAAATCGGCAACCCCTGATTTGCATTTTTTAACTACCACCGCTTCGTGAGTAAACCGCCATCGTGAACAGGCCGCTGCTGACAGAGAGATCAGGCTGCTTGTGGGAGCTGGCGAAGCCTGCGATCGAGGGCGACAGCCCTCGCATTGGCGTACTGGGGCTGCTGCGCAGCCCATCGCAGGCTTCGCCAGCTCCCACGGGGCCTGTCGCACACGCTTTCAGACCGCATCGATCCGCACCCAGTAGCGCGTCAGGTAATGCACGCGGACAGGCAAAGACGCCGCCAGGTTTTCCAGCACCGTATCGGTATCATCCAAGCGAAAACCACCAGAGACCCGCAACCCGGCAACCGCATCGCTGCACAGCAACCGCCCGGTCCGATAGCGCTGCAGCTCAGTTACAAGGTCCACCAAGCGCCACTCCACCGCCATCAGCATGCCCCGCACCCAGGCATCGCTATCCCGTGCCCCCGGCTCCGGCGCATCGACTCGCTCACGGTTAAACGCGACCCGCTGCCCGGCCTCAAGCCGCATCAGCCGATTGGCCGCCGCCGCAGGCCTGACTTCGACTGCATGCTCCAGCACCTGAACCAAACTCTGCTGACCCTCACTGCGTACGCTGAACCGCGTACCCAGTGCACGAACGCTGCCCTGCGGCGTATGCACGACAAACGGCCGGCCTTGTGGATCGGCCGCCGTCTGGATCATCACCTCGCCACGATGCACTTGGATTTCCCGCAAGCCAGCGCCATAGCGGATATCCACAGCACTGTCGGTGTTGATATCCAACACCCCGCCATCGGCCAGGCGCAGATGGCGCCGCTCACCCTTGGCCGTGCGGTGCTGGGCCATGCGCGAGCTAATCGGTTCGATGATGTGCAGGCCCCAGCCCGTCGCCCCAGCGGCCAGCAACAACCCCAGCACCTTGGCCACAGCCCGTCGCCGCGCCCGCACTCCGGCAAGGGTGGGTAATGCGACCTCTTCAGGTAAATGACCCAGTTGCCGTTGCAGCTTCTCCACCCGCGCCCAGGCCTGGGCGTGACGCGCATCCTGGGCAAGCCAAGCTTGCCAGCCGAGGCGCTCGGCCTCGCTCGGCGGCGCAGCGTGCAACTGCACATACCAAGTGGCTGCCGCCTGGAGAATCTTGCGCTCGAGCACGGCTCAGTCCTCGACCAGCATCAGGCACTGGGTCATGGCGCGGATCATGTGTTTTTTCACCGTCGTCACCGACACCGCCAAGCGCTCGGCCGTGGCCACATAGCTCAGCCCCTCCAGCTGCACCGCAAGGAAGATCGTGCGCGTACGCGGCCCCATCTCATCGAGCATGGCATCCACGGCCGTCAGGGTTTCCAGGATCAACAACCGGGTTTCTGGCGAGATATCCAGCGCCTCCGGGCGCAACGCCAACACATCCAGGTAGGCCTGCTCCACCGCCCGGCGGCGGAAGCGGTCGATCATCAACGCCCTGGCAATCGAGCTGAGGTAGGTGCGCGGCTCGCGGATGGCGTCGACATTGCGCGCGGTCAGTACCCGCAGGAAGGTGTCCTGGGCCAGGTCCGCCGCATCGCTGGAATTGCCCAGGCGCGCCCGCAGCCAGGTTTTCAGCCAGCCGTTGTGGGTGTGATAGAGATCGTGCAGGGCAGAGGCGTCGGCTGGAGGCATGGCGGACTGTACCTGAGAATGATTCTATCTATTGTTGGCTGGATCGTTGGGTGGGGGCAAGTGGCAGGCGGCTATTGAGTATGCAGATGGTGTTTGGTTTGGTGCGGGTAGATGAGTACTGGTTAAAAGGCCGGAAGTGTGCCAGCGCTGGCCTCATCGCGGGACACGCTCGCTCCTACCCGAACGGTGCGTAGCGCAAAAACTGTGGTCAACTCGACCCCTGTAGGAGCGGGCTTGCCCGCGAAGAGGCCAGCACAGGCACACCAAGCCAGTCTCTCCCTGCAAGTTATGCTGTGGAGCGGGTAAGGCCGCATCGGCGTATAGCGGCTGCGGGTGCTAATGGCCAGCCTTCTCAGCCTGGCCCAGCTCCACATCATCCATCACCGCCTTGACCATATCGCTGAGCAGATGCGCGGCCCAACCCAGGTCCGCTTCCCCGTCGGTGGCCGCCAGCAAGGTCATGCGCCGCACGCAGGCCATCATCGCCGAGGCCTGTTCCATTGCCCGGCCTGCATCGTGGCCTGCGTTGACGCGGAACAGCGGTTGATCGCCATCGCCGTAGCCGAAGCCGGTTTTGCCAACAGTCTTTGCGCCCATCATTCGACTCTCCATGTCAGTGACATATCTGTAATTTTCCCAAGGCCATTTCGACCAACTCACGGGCAGCTTCGATTTCGTGAAGGGTGGCGAGATTGAGCGGATGTGCTGGGGTGTTGAAGGTGAACAGCGTGCTTTGGTTGGCAATGGAAAGGGCGCAGACCAGGTACTCGGCAGTCTGGATCAGAAGCTCTTCGAGTGTGTGGCAGGTTTCAGGGGAGTGGGGTGGATCGGGGACAATTTTTAACATGATGAAGTCCTTTGCTCGAGTGGAGCTACCACCTCCTGCTGTCAACAAGAGGGTGGCAGCTGTACGCGGGTTGACAGACCGGTAGCAAAGGAACCCGGCGCACACGAGGTGCCCCACGTACAGCCGCCATAAAGACGAAGCCATACGGTTCTTTGACTAATCGGTCTGTCAAAACCGGTCGTTGAATCGGCAACGACCGGGCGAGACTAGAGGGCGACCCAAAGCACCGCAATGGCTTGTAAGGCGGGCGGAGTATGTTTGGGAAATGGACTACAGGGAATGGGGAAATTCTTAAAGTTTGGCGGGGTTTTGCGGCGAAGGTGTGGGCTTGGCTGGGCGGCGGCTGGCCTCATCGCGGGGCGAGCCTGCTCTCACAGGAGTGGCGTTTTGCAGCAGAATCAGGGCAAAAAAAAACCGACCTATCAAGGTCGGTTTTTTCCGGATTTTGGTGCCCCGAGGGAGACTCGAACTCCCACTCCTTTCGAAAACGGATTTTGAATCCGCCGCGTCTACCAATTCCGCCATCAGGGCTTGTGGCGCCGCAGTATAGAGAGGGTCCTTCGGTCGGTCAATCGGCTTTCATGGAGAATTTTCATTCGTTGGGCTAAACTTTGCGGCCCTGTCGAACCGAACACCATCATGCGCGTCGCCGATTTTTCCTTCGAACTCCCCGATTCCCTGATCGCCCGCCACCCACTGGCCGAGCGCCATGGCAGCCGACTGCTGGTTCTTGATGGACCGAGCGGGGCGCTGGTGCATCAGCAATTCACCGATTTGCTCGACTACCTGCGTCCGGGCGACCTGATGGTGTTCAACAACACCCGGGTGATCCCAGCGCGGCTGTTCGGCCAGAAAGCCTCCGGCGGCAAGCTCGAAGTGCTGGTCGAGCGGGTGCTCGACAGCCACCGGGTGCTGGCCCATGTGCGCGCCAGCAAGGCGCCCAAGGCCGGGACGCAGATCCTCATCGATGGCGGCGGCGAGGCCGAGATGGTCGCGCGCCATGACACGCTGTTCGAGCTGCGCTTCACCGAAGAGGTGTTGCCGCTGCTGGAGCGGGTCGGGCATATGCCGCTGCCGCCGTATATCGATCGCCCAGACGAAGGTGCCGACCGCGAGCGTTACCAGACGGTCTATGCCGAACGTGCTGGCGCCGTTGCTGCGCCAACCGCAGGTCTGCACTTCGATGAAGCGCTGCTCGAGAAGGTCGCAGCCAAGGGCGTTGAACGCGCCTTCGTCACCCTGCATGTGGGCGCGGGCACCTTCCAGCCGGTGCGGGTCGACAAGATCGAAGACCACCACATGCATAAAGAGTGGCTCGAGGTCAGCCAGGAGGTAGTCGATGCCGTTGCCGCCTGCCGCGCTCGCGGTGGTCGGGTAGTGGCCGTCGGCACGACCAGCGTGCGCTCGCTTGAGAGCGCTGCGCGTGACGGGCAGCTCAAGGCGTTCAGTGGCGACACCGACATCTTTATCTTCCCTGGCCGGCCGTTCCATGTGGTCGACGCCCTGGTCACCAACTTCCACCTGCCGGAGTCCACGCTGCTGATGCTGGTCTCGGCCTTCGCCGGTTATCCCGAGACCATGGCTGCCTATGCGGCAGCAGTCGAGCAGGGGTACCGCTTCTTCAGTTACGGTGATGCGATGTTCATCACCCGCAATCCGGCGCCACGCGGCCCCGAGGATCAAGCATGAGTCGCACCTGTCGAATGTCCTTCGAACTGCTGGCCACCGACGGCAAGGCCCGTCGTGGTCGCCTGACCTTCCCCCGTGGCACGGTCGAGACTCCGGCGTTCATGCCGGTCGGTACCTATGGCACGGTCAAGGGCATGCTGCCGCGGGACATCGAGGCCATTGGCGCCGAGATCATCCTGGGCAACACCTTCCACCTGTGGCTGCGCCCGGGCACCGAGGTGATCAAGAAGCACAATGGCCTGCACGATTTCATGCAGTGGAAAGGCCCCATCCTCACCGACTCGGGTGGTTTCCAGGTGTTCAGCCTGGGCGCCATGCGCAAGATCAAGGAGGAGGGCGTTACCTTCGCCTCGCCCGTCGATGGCTCCAAGGTGTTCATGGGCCCGGAAGAGTCGATGCAGGTCCAGCGCGACCTGGGCTCGGACATCGTGATGATCTTCGACGAGTGCACGCCGTACCCGGCCGAGCATGATGTCGCCCGTACCTCGATGGAGTTGTCGCTGCGTTGGGCCCAGCGCTCGAAGAATGCCCATGGCGACAACACGGCGGCGCTGTTCGGTATCGTCCAGGGTGGCATGTACCAGGACCTGCGCATGCGCTCGCTCGAAGCGCTGGTCAACATCGACTTCGATGGCCTGGCCATCGGCGGCCTGTCGGTCGGTGAGCCCAAGCACGAGATGATCAAGGTGCTGGACTATCTGCCTGCGCAGATGCCGGCTGACAAACCTCGTTACCTTATGGGTGTAGGCAAACCCGAGAATCTTGTAGAGGGTGTGCGCCGCGGCGTCGACATGTTCGACTGCGTGATGCCGACGCGCAACGCGCGCAACGGCCATCTGTTCATCGATACCGGGGTGATCAAGATCCGCAACGCGTTCCATCGCCACGATGATTCGCCGCTGGATCCGACCTGCGATTGCTACACCTGCACTAACTTCTCCCGCGCCTATCTCCATCACCTGGACAAATGCGGCGAAATGTTGAGCAGCATGTTGAATACGATCCATAACTTGCGTCATTACCAGCGTCTGATGGCCGGTTTACGCGAGGCTATTCAACAAGGTAAATTGGCCGCCTTTGTCGACGCCTTCTATGCCAAACGCGGGCTGCCTGTGCCGCCTTTGGACTGACTGTCTCTCACGTATTGCCAACTCAACACGTGCAACTTAACAACTGGAGTGTCACATGAGCTTTTTGATCCCCGCCGCTTACGCGGACGCAGCTGCCCCGGCCGCCGGCCCTGCTGGTACTGGCTTTGAGTGGATTTTCCTGGTTGGCTTCCTGGTCATCTTCTACCTGATGATCTGGCGTCCACAGGCCAAGCGTGCCAAAGAGCAGAAGAACCTGCTGGGCAACTTGCAAAAAGGTGACGAAGTTGTCACCAACGGCGGCATCGCCGGCAAAATCGTCAAGGTTTCCGATGATTTCGTGGTTCTGGAAGTGTCCGACACCGTCGAGCTGAAGTTCCAGAAGGGCGCCGTGGCTGCGACCCTGCCAAAAGGTACGCTCAAGGCTATCTGAGTTACCGGTTTTCTTTTCCAGTCGGGGCGCGCAACGCGCCCCGCGTCTTGAACGGGCGGCGTGATGCTGAACAAATACCCTCTGTGGAAATACGCACTGATCGTGCTGGTACTGGCGATCGGTTTCATTTATTCCGCTCCCAACCTTTACCCGGATGATCCGGCGGTGCAGATCAGTGGTGCGAGCTCCGCACTGCAGGTCAACCAAGCCGACCTCGATCGCGTCACCAAGGCGCTGAGCGATGCCGGTATCGCCGTGAAGGGCGGTAGCCTGGGCGAGAAGGGCAGTGCGCTGGTGCGCCTGACCAACCAGGAAGACCAGCTCCCTGCCAAGGATGTGGTGCGCAAGGCACTGGGCGATGATTACGTCGTGGCCCTGAACCTGGCCCAGACCACCCCGCAGTGGCTGCGTAACCTGGGTGCAAGCCCGATGAAACTGGGTCTGGACCTGTCCGGTGGTGTGCACTTCCTGCTCGAAGTGGACATGGACAAGGCCATGAGCGCCCGGATGAAAGTCTACGAAGGCGAAGTGAAGACCCTGCTGCGCAAAGAGCGGATCCGCTATCGCAGCCTGCCTCAGCAGGACGGCGGCATCATGCTGGGCTTCTCCGACGACGCCACCCGCGAACAGGCCCGTGCCCTGATCCGCAAGAATTTCACTGATTTCGACCTGACCACCACCGAGCGCAACGAGCTCGCCGTGCTGCGTCTGGCGCTGACCCCGGCCAAAGTTGCCGAGATCCGCGAATACTCGATCAAGCAGAACCTGACCACCGTCCGTAACCGTGTCAACGAATTGGGCGTGGCTGAGCCACTGGTGCAGCGCCAAGGCGCCAACCGCATCGTGGTCGAGCTGCCAGGCGTGCAGGACACTGCCGAAGCCAAGCGTATCCTCGGCAAGACCGCCAACCTCGAGTTCCGCTTCGGTGCCGAGCCGGGCGCGTCCAAGGCCACCACTGAGGTCTTCGAGTTCCGTGACGGTGGTCGCTCGGCGCCCGTCGAGCGCGGCCTGATCATCACCGGTGACCAGGTCACCGATGCCCAGGCTAGCTTCGACGAGCAGGGCCGTCCGCAGGTCAACATTCGCCTCGATGGCCATGGCGGCGAGCTGATGAGCCGCGCTACCCGCAGCAACGTCGGGCGCAGCATGGCGGTGATCTTCATCGAGCAAAAGCCGGTGACCCGCTACGTCAAGCAGACGGTCGACGGTGTCGAGAAGGAAGTGCCGGTTCAGAGCTTCCAGGAAGACAAGAAGATCATCAGCCTGGCGACCATTCAGTCGCCACTGGGCAGCCAGTTCCGGATCACCGGTCTGAACGGCCAGGGCGAATCGTCCGAGCTGGCCCTGCTGCTGCGTGCCGGTGGTCTGGCCGCACCGATGTACTTCGCTGAAGAACGTACCATCGGTCCAAGCCTGGGTGCTGACAACATCACCAAGGGTGTCGATGCATCGCTGTGGGGCATGCTGTTCGTCTCACTGTTCATCATCGCCATCTACCGTGGCTTCGGTGTGATCGCGACCATCGCCCTGACCGGCAACATGATCCTGCTGCTGGCGCTGATGTCGCTGCTCGGCGCGACCCTGACCCTGCCAGGTATCGCCGGTATCGTGTTGACCATGGGGATGGCGGTTGACGCCAACGTGCTGATCTTCTCGCGGATTCGCGAGGAGCTGAAAAACGGCATGACGGTACAGCGCGCCATCCACGAAGGCTTCAGCCGTGCCTACACCGCGATCATCGACGCCAACCTGACCAGCCTGTTGGTCGGCGGCATCCTGTTCGCCATGGGTACCGGTCCGGTCAAAGGCTTCGCGGTTACCATGTCCCTCGGGATTTTCACCTCGATGTTCACCGCCGTCATGGTGACCCGCGCAATGGTCAACCTGACCTGCGGCGGGCGTGACATCAAGAAGCTGTGGGTTTGAGGGAATAACCATGAAAACCATCAACTTCATGGGCGTGCGCAATGTCGCGTTCGCCGTCACCGTACTGCTTACCGTGCTGGCACTGTTCAGCTGGTGGCAGAAGGGCCTGAACTTCGGTCTGGACTTCACCGGCGGTACGCTCATCGAGCTGACCTACGAGCGTCCGGCAGACCTGAAAACCGTGCGTGCCGAGCTGGTCGAGTCGGGCTTTGGCGACGCCGTGGTGCAGAGCTTCGGCGCGACCACCGACCTGCTGGTGCGTATGCCTGGCGACGACCCGCAACTGGGTAGCAAAGTCGCGGCGGCCTTGCAGAAGGCCGGTGGCGACAACCCGGCAACCCTCAAGCGCGTCGAGTTCGTCGGCCCGCAGGTGGGCGAGGAGCTGCGTGACCAGGGCGGCCTGGGTATGCTCCTGGCGCTGGGCGGGGTGTTGATCTACCTGGCCTTCCGCTTCCAGTGGAAGTTCGCCGTGGGCGCGATCATCTCGCTGATTCACGACGTGGTGGTGACCGTAGGTATCCTGTCGTTCTTCCAGATCACCTTCGACCTGACGGTGCTGGCAGCGGTCCTGGCGATCATCGGTTACTCGCTCAACGACACCATCGTCGTGTTCGACCGGGTGCGTGAGAACTTCCGGGTCATGCGCAAGGCTTCGCTGATCGAGAACATCAACGTCTCGACCACCCAGACCCTGTTGCGTACCATCGCCACCTCGGTGTCGACCTTGCTGGCCATCGCGGCGCTGCTGTTCTTCGGCGGCGACAACCTGTTCGGCTTCTCCCTGGCACTGTTCATCGGGGTCATGGCCGGTACCTACTCGTCGATCTACATCGCCAACGTGGTACTGATCTGGCTGAACCTGAACAGCGAAGACCTGATTCCGCCGGTCAAGGCAGAGGGTGTGGACGACCGTCCGTAAGGATTTGTCCTACGCCGTTTGGCGCAAAGAGAGCCGCGAGTGTTGAACTCGCGGCTTTTTTTTTACTCCAAGGCTGGGAGAAGCGCGGGTTCGGACCCGCAGGTACGATCAGGAGGTTCACGTGAATAAATCAATGCTAGTGGGTGCGGTGCTGGGTGCTGTCGGTGTCACTGCCGGAGGTGCTGTGGCGACCTACAGCTTGGTGAACAAAGGCCCTGAGGTTGCTCAGGTGACAGACGTGCAGCCGATTAAACAGCAGGTCAAGACCCCGCGCGAAGTGTGCAAGGACGTCACCGTGACCCGTCAGGCGCCGGTCAAGGATCAGCACCAGATTGCCGGCACCGTGGTCGGTGCGCTGGCCGGCGGCTTGCTGGGTAACCAGATTGGCGGTGGTACCGGCAAGAAGATCGCCACCGTGGCCGGTGCGGTCGGTGGCGGTTATGCCGGTAACAAGGTGCAGGAGGGCATGCAGGAGCGTGACACCTACACCACCACGCAAACCCGCTGCAATACGGTCAACGACCTCAGCGAGAAGGTGGTTGGCTACAACGTGACCTATTCGATTGGCGACAAGGTCGGCAAGGTGAAGATGGATCACGAGCCGGGCTCGACCATTCCGCTAGATGAAAATGGCAAGCTGGTGCTGAGCCGGGCGCAGCCGGGGCAGTAAGGCAAGTTGTCGTGGGAGTAGTCCATCGTGGGAGCGGGCTTGCCCCGCGATAGCGTCAGGCTCGCTTTCTACGTAGATAGGCGCATGCTATCGCGGGGCAAGCCCGCTCCACGCATCTCACCAGGGCAATAGCCAAAAAAAAGCACCCCGAAGGGTGCTTTTTTTGTGGCTGAAATCCGCCTCAGCGTTTCAGCGAGTGCGGCACGTGCGGCTGGATGGCAGTCAGCACGGCTTTGAAGCACTTGATGTTGCCCGCAACGATATGACCCTTCTCGAGGAAGTCATGGCCACCGTTGAAGTCGCTCACCAGGCCGCCGGCTTCTTGTACCAGCAGTACGCCGGCAGCCATGTCCCATTCGGACAGGCCCGACTCCCAGTAGGCGTCGAAACGGCCAGCGGCGACGTAGGCCAGGTCCAGGCTGGCGGAGCCGGCGCGGCGGATGCCGGCGGTCTGGCCAGTCAGGGCGCGGAACATGCCCAGGTAGTTGTCCAGGTCTTCCATCTGGTTGTCGCGGAACGGATAGCCGGTACCCAGCAGCGCGCCTTCCAGGCTGGTGCGCGAGCTGACGCGCAGGCGGCGACCGTTGACTTGGGCGCCACGGCCACGGCTGGCGGTGAATTCTTCCTGGCGCACTGGGTCGAGGACCACGGCGTGTTCCAGGCGACCACGGTATTTGCAGGCGATGCTGACCGCAAAGTGAGGAACGCCACGCAGGAAGTTGGTGGTGCCATCCAGCGGATCAATGATCCACAGGTAGTCCTTGCCTTCTTCGCCGGAGCCAGCGTGCAGGCCGGTCTCTTCGCCTTGGATGGAGTGGTTCGGGTAAGCCTTGCGCAAGGCGTTGACGATGCTCTGCTCGGCAGCGCGGTCAACTTCGGAGACGTAGTCCTTGGCTTCCTTTTCGTCGACCTTGATGCTATCCAGGCGTTCGATGGAGCGGAAAATCAGTTCACTGGCGCTGCGAGCAGCGCGCAGGGCGATATTCAGCATAGGCTGCATGGGCGTTTCACCTGGGGATGTTAAAGAAGAAAGCCGCACATTCTAGCAGAAAACTCCCGCGGCAGAAGTGTGACATTTGCTTTCGTGGCGTTACGCTGGTCGGTTCTGTAAGATCGATACCCCCTTCAATCGCATCTAATGAGCACACACCTTGCTGCAGAATATTCGTGTTGTTCTGGTCAATACCAGCCACCCCGGCAACATCGGCGGCGCTGCTCGTGCCATGAAAAACATGGGCTTGTCGCGCCTGGTGCTGGTTCAGCCACTGGACTTTCCCGCTGCCGACGCCAGCGCCCGTGCCTCCGGCGCCGACGATGTGCTCGATGGCGCCCAAGTGGTTGGCTCGCTGGAACAGGCGCTGGTCGGTTGCAGCCTGGCGATCGGCACCAGTGCCCGTGACCGCAGCCTGCCCTGGCCCATGCTCGACCCGCGTGAGTGCGGCGCCAAGGCCGTTGAACGCGCCGCCAGCGGTGAGGAAATCGCCCTGGTGTTCGGGCGCGAGCATGCCGGCCTGACCAACGACGAACTGCAGCGATGTCACTTCCACGTGCACATTCCCTCGAACCCCGACTTCAGCTCGCTGAACCTTGCTGCCGCTGTCCAGGTGCTCGCCTATGAGGTGCGCATGGCCTGGCTGGCCGAGCAGGGCGCACCGGCGAAAGTCGAGAAAGCGGACGCCGGCGAGCTGGCGACCCTGGACGAAATGGAGCGCTTCTACGACCACCTGGAAAAAACCCTGGTGGATATCGCGTTCCTCGATCCCGAGAAGCCCAAGCACCTGATGGCGCGTCTGCGCCGGTTGTATGGGCGTAGCGCGGTCGACCGTTCGGAAATGAGCATTTTGCGCGGCATCCTCACCGAGACCCAGAAGGTCGCCCGAGGCGAGCCGCATAAGCGGAAGGACTGAAAGATGTTTGAACGTCTGCGTGAAGATATCCAAAGCGTATTTCATCGTGACCCGGCAGCGCGCAACGCCTTCGAGGTGCTGACCTGCTACCCGGGGATGCACGCCATCTGGTTGCACCGTCTCGGTCATGCCCTGTGGGTTCGAGACTTCAAGTGGCTGGCTCGGCTGGTGTCGAACTTCGGTCGCTGGATGACCGGTATCGAGATCCATCCCGGCGCGACCATCGGTAGGCGCTTCTTCATCGACCACGGCATGGGTATCGTCATTGGCGAGACCGCTGAGATCGGTGATGACGTCACCCTCTACCAAGGCGTGACCCTGGGCGGCACCAGCTGGAATAAAGGCAAGCGCCACCCCACCTTGGGGAACGGCGTGGTAGTCGGTGCCGGCGCCAAGGTGCTGGGCCCGTTTACCGTCGGTGCCGGGGCCAAGATCGGCTCCAACGCCGTGGTCACCAAGGAAGTGCCGCCAGGCGCCACGGCGGTGGGTATCCCGGGGCGCATCATCGTCAAGACCGAAGACAGCGAAGTCGAGGCCAAGCGCAAGGCCATGGCCGAGAAAATCGGCTTTGACGCCTATGGCGTCAGTGGCGACATGCCCGATCCGGTGGCGCGAGCGATTGGCCAGATGCTCGATCATCTGCAGGCCGTCGACGAGCGCCTGGAGGGCATGTGTGGCGCCCTGACCAACCTGGGTAGCGACTACTGTGGCAAGGAACTGCCGGCTTTGCCTGAAGAAGACTTCGTCGAGCTGACTCAGGGCGAGGCCAAGCCGGCCGACGCCAAGCAAGCCGCGCAGGGCGACACCCAGCCGCATTGACATCAGTTCGTCATCTGGGGCGTGTGATCACGCCCCATGTCTGCTACACTCGCGCCCGCCTCCCAGATGCAAACCCGACTAAAGCAGTAGGTCTTATAGTTGACTTAAATGCTCGGGAATCGCATACTCGCTCACATCTTGTAACTCCCGTGGTACCCATACGCCATGCGACTGACTACCAAAGGCCGATACGCCGTGACCGCCATGCTTGACCTGGCACTGCACGCGCAGCATGGGCCGGTGTCTTTGGCCGACATTTCCGAGCGCCAGGGCATTTCCCTCTCTTATCTGGAACAGCTGTTCGCCAAGCTGCGCCGTAGCAGTCTGGTTTCCAGCGTGCGCGGTCCAGGCGGTGGCTACCAGCTGTCGCGGGGCATGGAAACCATCCAGGTGGCCCAGGTCATCGACGCGGTCAATGAATCGGTCGATGCCACCCGCTGCCAGGGCCTGGGGGATTGCCATGCCGGTGACACCTGCCTGACTCACCACTTGTGGTGCGACCTCAGCCAGCAGATTCATGAATTCCTCAGTGGCATCAGCCTGGCCGACCTCGTGATGCGCCGTGAGGTGCAAGAAGTCGCCCAGCGCCAGGACCTGCGCCGTGTCGCAGGCCGATCCGCCCAGCTGGACAAGATTGAGACGTCCGCCGTCGACTGAACCGTGACGACGAGCGACGCCAACGCCTGATAGGAGATACCCAATGAAGTTGCCGATCTACCTCGATTACTCCGCGACCACCCCGGTCGACCCACGTGTGGCCCAGAAGATGGCCGACTGCCTGCTGGTCGACGGAAACTTCGGTAACCCGGCTTCGCGCTCCCACGTGTTCGGCTGGCGCGCCGAGGAAGCGGTCGAGAACGGCCGTCGCCAAGTAGCCGAGCTGATCAACGCCGACCCGCGCGAGATCGTCTGGACCAGCGGTGCTACCGAGTCCGACAACCTGGCGCTGAAGGGTGTTGCGCACTTCTATCAGACCAAGGGCAAGCACATCATCACCTCCAAGATCGAGCACAAGGCGGTCCTGGATACCGCTCGCCAGCTCGAGCGTGAAGGTTTCGAAGTCACCTACCTCGAGCCAGGCGAAGACGGTATCGTCACCCCGACCCAGGTCGAGGCGGCGCTGCGCGACGACACCATCCTGGTCTCGCTGATGCACGTCAACAACGAAGTCGGCTCGATCAACGACATCGCCGCCATCGGTGAACTGACCCGTTCGCGCGGCGTGCTGTTCCATGTCGACGCCGCCCAGTCGGCTGGCAAGGTCGAAATTGACCTGCAGAAACTCAAGGTCGACCTGATGTCGTTCTCGGCGCACAAGGTCTACGGCCCGAAAGGCATCGGCGCGCTGTACGTCAGCCGCAAGCCACGGGTTCGCCTGGAAGCCATCATTCACGGCGGTGGCCATGAGCGCGGCATGCGTTCGGGCACCCTGCCAACCCACCAGATCGTCGGCATGGGCGAGGCGTTCGCCATTGCCAAGCAGGAAATGGCCAGCGAGAACGTCCGCATCAAGGCCCTGAGCGACCGCTTCTTCAAGCAGGTCTCGGACCTCGAAGAACTCTACGTCAACGGCAGCCAGACTGCCCGCGTGCCGCACAACCTGAACCTGAGCTTCAACTACGTTGAAGGCGAGTCGCTGCTGATGTCGCTCAAGGACATCGCGGTATCGTCGGGTTCGGCCTGCACCTCCGCTTCGCTCGAGCCGTCCTATGTACTGCGCGCTCTGGGCCGTAACGACGAGCTGGCACATAGCTCGATCCGCTTCTCCTTCGGCCGCTTCACCACTGAAGAAGAAGTCGACTACGCCGCGCAGGAAGTCTGCAAGGCAGTCAACAAGCTGCGTGAGCTCTCGCCGCTGTGGGACATGTACAAAGACGGCGTCGACATCTCCAAGATCGAGTGGGCCGCCCACTAAGCAGTCGCCGGCAAGAGCGGCTCCCTGATGAGGAAGGAATTGCACCATGGCATACAGTGAAAAGGTCATCGACCACTACGAAAACCCGCGCAACGTCGGCAAGATGAACGCCGACGATCCGGATGTCGGCACCGGCATGGTCGGCGCCCCGGCCTGCGGTGACGTGATGCGTCTGCAGATCAAGGTCAACGAGCAGGGCGTGATCGAAGACGCCAAGTTCAAGACCTATGGCTGCGGTTCGGCCATCGCCTCCAGCTCCCTCGCCACCGAGTGGATGAAGGGCAAGACCCTGGACGAAGCCGAAACCATCAAGAACACCCAGCTGGCTGAGGAACTCGCGCTGCCGCCGGTCAAGATCCACTGCTCGGTACTCGCCGAAGACGCCATCAAGGCGGCCGTACGCGACTACAAGCAGAAGAAAGGCTTGATCTGAGTCGCAAGACTCAACGGTAAGCACAGCTAAGCAAAGGAGCTCCGATGGCTATCAGCATGACAGAAGCCGCCGCCAACCACGTGCGGCGTTCCCTCGACGGGCGCGGCAAGGGTGAGGGCATTCGCCTGGCCGTGCGCACCACCGGTTGCTCGGGCCTGGCCTACGTGCTGGAGTTCGTCGACGAAGTGGCGTCTGAAGATCAGGTGTTCGAGAACCATGGCGTGAAGGTCATCATCGACCCGAAAAGCCTGGTTTACCTCGACGGTACTGAGCTCGACTTCGTCAAGGAAGGGTTGAACGAAGGCTTCAAGTTCAACAACCCCAACGTGCGCGGTGAGTGTGGCTGCGGCGAAAGCTTCAATGTCTGAGGCTTGACGTGGGTACTCCTTGCCATTTCGCTCTGTTTGACCTCAAGCCGGGCTTTCGTCTGGACCTCGACAAGCTGGCCGTTCGCTACCGCGAGCTGGCCCGCGAGGTCCATCCGGATCGTTTCGCCGATGCCTCCGAACGTGAACAGCGCATTGCCCTGGAAAACTCGGCAGCGTTGAACGACGCCTACCAGACCCTGCGCAGCGCCCCGCGGCGTGCCCGCTATCTGCTGGCCATCAGTGGCCACGAAGTGCCGCAGGAAGTCACCGTGCACGACCCTGACTTCCTGTTGCAGCAGATGGAGCTGCGTGAGGAGCTCGAAGAGCTGGACGATCTGGACGGTGTCGCGGTGTTCAAGAAGCGCCTCAAGGCTGCCCAAGACACGCTCAACGAGGATTTCGCCGCCTGCTGGGATGATGCTGCGCAGCGTGAACAGGCCGAGCGCCTGATGCGCCGCATGCAGTTCCTCGACAAGCTCGCCCAAGAAGTGCGCCAGTTGGAAGAGCGCCTCGACGATTAACCCGGCGTTGCCGTGACGACGCCTAAGGTATCTAGATAAGCATGGCCCTACTGCAGATCGCCGAACCCGGTCAGAGCCCACAACCGCACCAGCGCCGCCTGGCGGTGGGGATCGACCTGGGTACCACCAATTCTCTGGTTGCCGCCTTGCGCAGTGGCCTGAGCGAGCCGCTGCCCGACGCGCAGGGCAGCGTCATCCTGCCGTCCGCCGTGCGCTACCTCGATGGCCGCGTTGAAGTCGGCCAGGCTGCGCGCGACGCTGCCTCCAGCGACCCGCTCAATACCATCTTGTCGGTCAAGCGCCTCATGGGCCGTGGCCTGGCAGACGTCAAGCAACTCGGCGAACAGCTGCCTTACCGCTTTGTGGGCGGCGAGTCGCACATGCCGTTCATCGACACCGTCCAAGGGCCGAAGAGCCCGGTGGAAGTGTCTGCCGACATCCTCAAGGTGCTGCGCCAGCGTGCTGAGCAGACCTTGGGTGGCGACCTGGTTGGGGCGGTGATTACTGTCCCGGCCTACTTCGACGACGCCCAGCGCCAAGCCACCAAAGATGCCGCCAAACTGGCCGGCCTCAACGTTCTGCGCCTGCTCAATGAGCCGACCGCTGCTGCCGTGGCTTATGGTCTGGACCAGAACGCCGAAGGCGTGGTGGCGATCTTCGATCTGGGTGGCGGTACGTTCGATATCTCCATCCTGCGTCTTACCGCTGGCGTCTTCGAAGTGCTGGCCACTGGGGGCGACACGGCCCTGGGTGGTGACGATTTCGATCATGCGATCGCTGGCTGGATCATCGAGCAAGCGGGTTTGTCCGCTGACCTCGACCCCGCTACCCAGCGCCTGCTGCTGCAAACTGCCTGCGCCGCCAAGGAAGCCCTGACCGACGCCGACGTAGTCAGCGTTCAGCACGGCGCCTGGCAGGGCGAGCTGAGCCGGGTGGCCTTCGAAGCGATGATCGAGCCGATGATCGCCCGCAGCCTCAAGGCTTGCCGGCGCGCGGTGCGCGACAGCGGCATCGAGCTCGAAGAGGTCGGGGCGGTGGTCATGGTGGGTGGTTCGACCCGCGTTCCGCGTGTACGCGAAGCGGTCGGCACGCTGTTTGGCCGTACCCCGCTAACGTCGATCGACCCCGATCAGGTGGTCGCCATCGGCGCCGCGATCCAGGCCGATACGCTGGCGGGTAACCGTCGCGAAGGCGGCGAGCTGTTGCTGCTGGACGTTATCCCGCTGTCGCTCGGTCTTGAGACCATGGGCGGACTGATGGAGAAGGTGATCCCGCGCAATACCACGATCCCTGTGGCCCGCGCGCAAGAGTTCACCACTTATAAAGACGGCCAGTCGGCCATGATGATCCACGTCCTGCAGGGTGAGCGGGAGCTGATCAGCGACTGCCGCTCCCTGGCCCGCTTCGAGTTGCGCGGCATTCCGGCAATGGTGGCGGGCGCGGCGAAAATCCGCGTGACCTTCCAGGTCGACGCCGACGGGCTGCTCAGCGTAGCCGCCCGCGAGCTGGGCTCTGGCGTGGAGTCGAGCATTCAGGTCAAGCCGTCGTACGGCCTGACCGACGGAGAGATCGCCCGCATGCTCAAGGACTCCTTCGAGCACGCAGGTTCCGACAAGCAGGCGCGTCAGCTGCGTGAGCACCAGGTCGACGGCGAACGCCTGCTCGAAGCGGTGCAGGGCGCATTGGACGCCGATGGCGAGCGCCTGCTAAGCGCCGAAGAGCGCGAGGCTATTGCCTTCCAGATGCAACAACTACGTGATTTGCTGGCCGGCACCGATGGCCCTGCCATCGAGCAACAGACCAAAATTCTGTCGCAGGTGACCGATGCATTTGCCGCCCGTCGCCTTGATTCGACGGTCAAAGCCGCACTGGCCGGGCGCAACCTGAATGAGATCGAGGAGTAACCGATGCCCCAGGTGAAATTCCTGCCGCACGAGAAGTTCTGCCCGGAGGGCCTGGTGGTCGAGGTGCCGGCTGGCACCAACATCCTCGAGCTGGCTCACGAGCACCATATCGAGATGGAAAGCGCCTGCGGCGGCGTCAAGGCCTGCACCACCTGCCACTGCATCGTGCGCCAGGGCTTCGACTCGCTGGAAGAAGCCGACGAGCTCGAAGAAGACATGCTGGACAAGGCCTGGGGCCTGGAAGCACAGTCGCGCCTGGGTTGCCAGGTAGTGGTCGGTGATGAAGACCTGACCATCGAAATCCCCAAATATTCGCTCAACCACGCCGCTGAAGCGCCGCACTGAGTCTGGAGGCTGGCATGAGTCTGAAATGGGTTGATGTACTTGAGATCGCCATCCAGCTTGCAGAAAGCAAGCCTGAGGTCGATCCTCGTTATGTAAATTTCGTCGATCTGCACCGTTGGGTACTGGCCCTGCCAGAATTTAGCGACGATCCGTCACGCGGCGGTGAGAAAGTGCTCGAGGCCATCCAGGCGGCTTGGATCGAAGAAGCCGACTGAGCGTTATCTGCAGGTTAGGCAATCCCCTGGAACCCGCGTATAATTCGCGGGTTTAATTTTTCGCAACACTCAATTTTCTGGAGTTACCATGGCTGTTCAACGTACTTTCTCGATCATCAAGCCTGACGCAGTTGCCAAGAACGTCATCGGCAAGATCACCACTCGCTTCGAAGACGCTGGCCTGAAAATCGTTGCTTCGAAAATCAAGCAACTGTCCAAAGCCGAAGCTGAAGGCTTCTACGCTGAGCACAGCGAGCGCGGTTTCTTCGGTGACCTGGTTGCCTTCATGACTTCCGGTCCAGTTGTCGTTCAGGTTCTGGAAGGCGAAAACGCCATCGCTCTGAACCGCGAGCTGATGGGCGCTACCAACCCTAAAGAAGCTGCTGCCGGCACCATCCGTGCTGACTTCGCTGAGTCGATCGACGCCAACGCCGTTCACGGTTCGGACTCCGAAGCTGCCGCTGCTCGCGAAATCGCTTACTTCTTCGCTGCTACCGAGGTAACCACTCGCTAAGCGAAAGCTTACGGGTGAGGGTGAATCCATGACGACATCTACTGGCAAAATCAACCTGTTGGGTCTGACCCAGCCGGAAATGGAACAGTTCTTCGACTCGATTGGGGAGAAGCGCTTCCGTGCCGGTCAAGTAATGAAATGGATTCACCATTTTGGCGTCGATGATTTCGCCGCCATGACCAATGTCGGCAAGGCCTTGCGCGAAAAGCTCGAGGCTGTTGCCGAGATTCGGCCTCCGGAAGTGGTCAGTGAAGACATTTCCGCCGACGGCACCCGTAAATGGGTGATCCGCGTTGCCTCCGGCAGCTGCGTCGAGACCGTCTACATCCCCACCGACGACCGCGGTACCCTCTGCGTTTCGTCCCAAGCCGGCTGCGCCCTGGACTGCAGTTTCTGCTCCACCGGCAAGCAAGGCTTCAATAGCAACCTCACCGCCGCCGAAGTCATTGGCCAGGTGTGGCTTGCGAACAAATCCTTCGGCACCGTCCCGGCCAAAGTCGACCGCGCCATTACCAACGTGGTGATGATGGGCATGGGCGAGCCGTTGCTCAATTTCGACAATGTCATCGCCGCCATGAAGATCATGATGGATGATCTGGGCTATGGCATTTCCAAGCGTCGCGTCACCTTGTCGACTTCCGGCGTTGTGCCGATGATCGACGAACTGGCCAAGCACATCGACGTTTCCCTGGCGCTGTCGCTGCACGCGCCGAACGACGAACTGCGTAACAAACTGGTACCGATCAACAAGAAGTACCCGCTCAAGGTGCTGCTCGAGTCGTGCATGGGCTACATGGCCACCCTGGGTGGCAAGCGCGTACTGACCGTCGAGTACACCCTGCTCAAGGACGTCAACGACCAGCCGGAACACGCGTCGCAGATGATCGAACTGCTGCGCGATGTGCCGTGCAAGATCAACCTGATCCCGTTCAACCCATTCCCGCATTCCGGTTACGAGCGGCCGAGCAACAACGCCATCCGCCGCTTCCAGGACATGCTGCATCACGGTGGTTTCAACGTCACCACCCGCACCACCCGTGGCGAAGATATCGACGCCGCCTGTGGTCAGCTGGTTGGCCAGGTGATGGACCGCACCCGCCGCAGTGAGCGCTACATTGCCGTGCGTCAGCTCAACGACGACGTGCAGATGCAAGATAGCGCCGCGCGCCACTGACCGAGAACCTGCCAATGACCCTGCGCGCCGCGCTGTCGATCCTGACGCTGTTGCTGCTGGCCGGCTGCGTGTCCGGCGGCGCCGGCGATCCGCTGGCCAGCCGTCAAGGTCGGGTCGAGGCGGGGCGGGCTTATGTACAGTTGGGCCTGGGTTATTTGCAACAAGGTTTGACCGAGCAGGCCAAGGCGCCGCTGGCCAAAGCCCTGGCCCTGAATGACCGCGATGCCGACGCCCATGCCGCCCTGGCCTTGGTGTTCCAGGCGCAAGGCGAACCGGCCCTGGCCGAGGAGCATTTTCGCCAGGCCCTGGCGCAGCGCGCCAATGACACGCGGATTCGCAACAACTACGGCAGTTTCCTATATGCTCAGGGGCGTTTTAGTCAGGCCGAGCAGGTCTTTCGCCAGGCTGGCGCCGATACCCTGTATCCTGAGCGCTCGCGAGTCTTTGAAAACCTTGGCCTGACTGCCATGAAGCTAGGGCGTCCAGAGCAAGCGCGCGAGTATTTGGAAAAAGCCCTGCAACTCAACCCACGGCAACCCAGGGCGTTGCTGGAAATGGCTGAGTTGTCCTACGAAAACAGGCATTATGTGCCGGCCCGTGATTACTACGATCGTTTCAGCCAGCTGAGCGACCCGCAAGCCCGCAGCCTGCTGCTGGGTAGCCGCCTGGCGCGGGTGTTCGCTGAACCGGCCGTGGTGGCTGAACTGGGCCAGCAATTACAACGACTTTATCCCGGTACGCCGGAATATCAGCAATACCTGTCGGAGCAACGATGAAAGCCGCTCATCCCGAAGTAGCAGCAGCGTCTCACCAGCACCCCGGTGAGATCTTGCGCCAGGCCCGCGAAAACCGCGATTGGTCGCAAGCCGAGGTAGCCCGCAAGCTCAACCTGACCTTGAGTTCGCTGAACAACCTGGAATCCGGCGCCTTCGACAAGCTGCCAGGGCACACCTTCGCCCGTGGTTACATCCGTGCCTATGCCAAGCTGATGGACATGGACCAAGCCCCGCTGGTGGCCGCCTTCGACCAGATCACCGGTACCCATGCCCAAGGCAGCCAAGTGCATGCGCTGGGCCGTATTGAAGAGCCGGTGCGCCTGTCGCACAACATCCTGCGCGGTGTCAGCTTGCTGTTGCTGGTGGCCGTGGTCGGCGGTGGCTTCTTCTGGTGGCAAGACCAGACCAGCCTGCGCGGCAAGGACCTGGCCAAGATCGCCCTGGAGCACGTCGAAGTCGAAAGCGCCGACGGAACCACGCAGATTCACCCGCTGGACGAGCCAGAAGACCAGGCCGTCAGCGAAGGTCAGCAGCCACAAACCGAGCCATTGGCGCTCGAGCAGGCACCTGCCGGCGAGACCAGCGGCTCCGCCAATGAAGAAGCTACTGCGCCGGCCACGCCCGCAGATACTGCTAGCACCCCTGCGCCGGCAGCCCCGGCCGCTGCGGCACAGGCTCCCGCAGCTGCGGCTGCGCCAGTGGCACCGGTCGCGCCAGTGCCGCCAGTAGCAGCAGCTGCTACCCCGCCCGCCAGCGTGCCGGCGAGCGCCGCCGAACCTGCCGCCCCGGCCCCAGCCGGCAGCGCCAAGGTTGCAATTCAATTCACCGCCGATTGCTGGACTCAAGTCTCCGACGGCAACGGCAAGGTGCTGTTCAGTGCCATCAAGCGCAAGGGTGACAGCCTGGAACTGACCGGCAAGCCGCCGTTCGCGGTACGCCTGGGCTTTGCCCGTGGCGCCCAGGTCAGCTACAACGGCCAGGCCGTCGACGTTGCACCGTTCACCAGTGGCGAAACCGCTCGCCTGAAGTTGGGACAGTAAGTCATGCACGGCGAATCTCCGATCAAACGTCGCGAATCCCGGAAAATCTGGGTCGGCAATGTGCCGGTGGGCGGCGATGCGCCCATTGCGGTGCAGAGCATGACCAACACCGATACCAATGACGTCGCCGCCACGGTCGGGCAGATCCAGCGCCTGGTCGATGCTGGCGTCGACATCGTCCGTGTCTCGGTACCGGACATGGACGCCGCCGAAGCCTTCGGCCGTATCAAGCAGCTGGTCAGCGTGCCGCTGGTGGCCGACATCCACTTCGACTACAAGATCGCCCTGCGCGTGGCTGAACTGGGTGTCGACTGCCTGCGCATCAACCCCGGCAACATCGGCCGCGAAGACCGCGTACGCGCGGTGGTCGATGCCGCGCGTGATCGTGGTATCCCGATCCGCATCGGTGTCAACGCCGGCTCCCTGGAAAAGGACCTGCAGAAGAAGTACGGCGAACCGACCCCAGCCGCGCTGGTCGAGTCGGCGCTGCGCCATGTCGAGCACCTCGACCGCCTGGATTTCCAGGACTACAAGGTCAGCGTCAAGGCGTCCGACGTGTTCATGGCCGTCGAGGCCTACCGCCAATTGGCCCGGCAGATCGTCCAACCGCTGCACCTGGGCATCACCGAAGCCGGCGGCCTGCGTTCGGGGACAGTGAAATCCGCCGTCGGCATCGGTATGCTGCTGGCCGAAGGCATTGGCGATACGATTCGTATTTCCCTGGCCGCAGACCCTGTTGAAGAAGTGAAGGTCGGCTACGACATCCTCAAGTCGCTGCACCTGCGTTCGCGTGGCATCAACTTCATCGCCTGCCCGAGCTGTTCGCGGCAGAACTTTGACGTGGTCAAGACCATGAACGAGCTGGAAACGCGCCTGGAAGACCTGCTGGTGCCGTTGGATGTGGCGGTGATCGGCTGCGTGGTCAACGGCCCGGGTGAAGCCAAGGAGTCGCATGTGGGCCTGACCGGCGGTACGCCGAACCTGGTCTACATCGACGGCAAGCCCGCGCAGAAGCTGAACAATGACAACCTGGTCGATGAACTGGAAAAGCTCATCCGCCAGAAAGCGGCCGAAAAGGTCGAGGCCGATGCGGCGCTGATCGCCCGTGGCTGAAACACAGATTGGTAAGGACTTTTCGTGAGCAAATCGCTGCAAGCCATCCGTGGCATGAACGACATCCTGCCTGAGCAGTCGCCGCTGTGGCGCTACTTCGAGGGCACCGTGGCCGGCCTGCTGGACGGTTACGGCTACAGCCAGATCCGCACGCCGATCGTCGAGTTCACCGAGCTGTTCAAGCGCTCGATCGGTGAAGTCACCGACATCGTCGAAAAAGAGATGTACACCTTCGAGGACCGCAACGGCGATTCGTTGACCCTGCGTCCCGAAGGCACCGCCGCCTGCGTACGTGCAGTGCTCGAGCATGGCATCACGGGCAATGGCCAAGTGCAGAAGCTTTGGTACATCGGCCAGATGTTCCGCCACGAGCGCCCGCAGAAAGGCCGCTACCGTCAGTTCCACCAGATCGGCGTGGAAGTGTTCAACCTCGACGGTCCGGACATCGACGCCGAGCTGATCATGCTCACCTGGCGCCTGTGGGGCCAATTGGGCATCCAGGACGCGGTCAAGCTTGAACTCAATAGCCTGGGTACCAGCGAAGCCCGTGCCCGCTACCGTGACGCGCTGGTCGAGTTCCTCTCGGCGCGCCTGGAGCAGCTCGACGAAGACAGCCAGCGCCGCCTTAAAAGCAACCCGCTGCGCATCCTCGACAGCAAGGACCAAGGCACCCAAGCGGTGCTGGTCGGTGCGCCGAAGCTGGAAGATTACCTGGACGAAGAATCGCGCCTGCACTTCGAGGGCCTCAAGGCCCGCCTGGACGCTGCCGGTATTCCGTTCGTGATCAACACCAAGCTGGTGCGTGGCCTGGACTACTACAGCAAGACCGTGTTCGAGTGGGTCACCGACAAGCTCGGCGCCCAGGGCACTGTCTGTGCCGGTGGTCGCTACGATGGCCTGGTTGAGCAGATGGGCGGCAAGCCGACCCCGGGTGTGGGCTTTGCCATGGGTATCGAACGCTTGATCCTACTGCTCGAGACACTGGGCAAGGTGCCCGAGTCGATCAGCCGCCAGATCGACCTGTACCTGTGCGCCTTTGGCGAGCAGGCGGAGCTGGCGGGCCTGAAGCTCTCCGAAACCCTGCGTGACCAAGTGCCCGGCCTGCGCCTGGCGGTCAACGCCGGTGGCGGCAGCTTCAAGAGCCAGTTCAAGAAAGCCGACAAGAGCGGCGCGCTGTTCGCCCTGATCATGGGTGACGACGAACTGGCGCAACAAGTGGTAGGTTTCAAGCCCCTGCGTGGCCAGGGCGAACAACAGAACATTGCCTGGGATGCTCTGGCCGAGCACCTGCAAGCTGCTCTCGCGCAAGCGTAAGCAGTCAAACAGCCGAATTGCTGAATAGGAGTATTGGGGTGTCGAGTACCGATGATGATGGCCTGGTTGCGGTCAAGGACTGGTGGGACCGCAACGGCAAGCCGCTGCTGACCGGCGCCCTGCTGGCTGCTGCCCTGGTAATGGGCTGGCAGGCCTGGCACAAGTACCAGAATAACCAGTCGCAGGGCGCGTCTGTGTTGTACCAGAACCTGCTGGAAACCAGCCTGACGCCAACTGGCCAACCTGATGCGGCCAAGGTCGCGGAACTGGCCGGCAAGCTCAAGAGCGAATTCGCCGGCACCGCCTATGCCCAATACGGCAGCCTGTTCGTGGCTAAAGTGGCGGTCGATAGCGGTAAGCTCGACGATGCCGCCAGCGAACTCAAGAGCGTGCTGGACAAGCCGGCCGATGCCACCCTGGGCGAAATAGCGCGCCAGCGTCTGGCGCGGGTCCTGGCTGCCCAGGACAAGGCCGAAGACGCCCTCAAGCTGCTTGACGGCGATGCTGACAAAGCCTTCCAGGCCAGCCGCGAAGAACTCAAGGGCGACCTGCTGGTACAGCTCGGTCGTGCCGGTGATGCCCACAATGCATACGAAAAAGCCAAGGCCGCGCTGTCTGATGAAGCAGCGGTCGGTGGCCTGCAACTGAAGCTGGACGACCTGGCCAAAGGGGACGCTTGACGTGATCGGTTGGAAACAAGCAGCAGTGCTGACCCTGGCCGTACTGGCCGCGGGTTGCAGCAGCAACAGCAAGAAGGAACTGCCTCCGGCCGAGCTGACCAAGTTCACCGAAGAAGTGGTGCTCAAGAAGCAGTGGAGCCGTTCGATCGGTGACGGTCAGGGTGAGACCTACAACACCCTGGTCCCGGCCATCGAGAACGACCGTATCTACGCCTCTGATGTCAACGGCTTGGTGATGGCCCTGGACCGCGTCAACGGCGACGTTGTGTGGAAGAAGGATCTGGAGCTGCCGGTTTCCGGCGCCGTCGGCGTAGGCTACGGCTTGGTCATGCTCGGCACCCTCAAAGGTGAAGTGATTGCCCTGGACAGCAGCACCGGTGAGGAGCGCTGGCGCTCCCGCGTCACCAGTGAAGTGCTGGCGCCGCCTGCCAACAACGGTGACGTTGTGGTGGTGCAGACCCAGGACGACCGCCTGATCGGCCTCGATGCCGCCACGGGTGATCGTCGCTGGATCTACGAAAGCACCCCGGCGGTACTGACCCTGCGCGGTACCGGTGCACCGATCGTGACCAATCGCCTGGCCATCGCTGGCCTGTCGACCGGTAAGGTCATTGCCGTGGATACCCAGAACGGCGTGCCCGTGTGGGAAAGCCGCGTAGCTATCCCGCAAGGCCGTTCGGAGCTGGACCGGGTAGTGGATATCGACGGCGGTCTGCTGCTGTCTGGTGGTACCCTGTACGTCAGCACCTACCAGGGCCGCGTTGCGGGCCTGGATCTGGAAAGCGGCCGGGTACTGTGGCAGCGTGATGCCTCCAGCTATGTGGGTGTCGCCCAGGGCTTTGGCAACGTCTATGTCAGCGAGGCCTCGGGTACCGTAGAAGGCGTTGACGAGCGCTCCTCCAGCGCTCTGTGGAGCAACGATTCCATGGCTCGCCGTCAGCTGTCGGCGCCGGAAGTGTTCTCCAGCTACGTCGCTGTCGGTGACTTCGAAGGCTACCTGCACCTGCTCAGCCAGGTCGATGGTCGCTTCGTTGGCCGTGAGCGTATCGACAGTGATGGTCTGCGCGCCCGCCCTCTGGTGGTCGGTGACACCATCTATGTCTTCGGCAACAGCGGCAAGCTCCAGGCACTGACCATCCGCTGAAGCTATGCTTGAGGCCTTGCGGCCTCGAGCCGCGGCGCACGAAGCGCCGCACGAACTCCGGCCGCTGCTTCGCAGCGGCCTTTGCATTTTCAAGAATTCACGAGTGGAGAGCCGTATGGTTCCCGTAATCGCCCTGGTGGGGCGGCCGAACGTCGGCAAGTCCACCATGTTCAACCGTTTGACCAAAACCCGTGACGCCATCGTTGGCGACCTGTCGGGCCTGACCCGTGACCGCCAGTATGGCGACGCCATGTGGCAGGGTCGTTCGTACATCCTGATCGACACCGGTGGTATCACCGGTGATGAAGTCGGCATGGACGAGAAGATGGCCGAGCAGTCGCTGATGGCCATCGAAGAAGCCGATTATGTGCTGTTCCTGGTCGACGCCCGCGCCGGCATGACCGCCGCTGACCAGATGATTGCCGAGCACCTGCGCAAGCGCAACAAGTCGGCCATCCTGGTTGCCAACAAGATCGACAACATCGATGCCGATGTGGCCCGCGCCGAGTTCTCGCCGCTGGGCATGGGCAATGCGATTCCGGTGGCCGGCTCCCAGGGCCGTGGCATCAACGCCCTGATGGAATCTGTGCTCGGCCATATTCCGCGTGACCAGGAAGAGGAAGCGCTCGACCAGGAAGTGGCGCAAGGCGAAGAGGCCGTGCGCATCCCTGGCCCAAGCGAGAAGGATGGCATCAAGATCGCCATCATCGGCCGCCCTAACGTCGGCAAGTCGACCCTGGTCAACCGCATGCTCGGTGAGGAGCGCGTGGTGGTCTACGACCAGCCGGGCACCACCCGCGACAGTATCTACATCCCGTTCGAGCGCGATGGCGAGAAGTACACCTTCATCGATACTGCCGGGGTGCGTAAGCGCGGCAAGATTCATGAAGAAGTCGAGAAGTTCTCGGTGGTCAAGACGCTGCAGGCGATCAAGGACGCCAACGTGGTGATCTTCGTCATGGACGCCCGCGAAGGGGTGGTCGACCACGACCTGAACCTGCTGGGCTTTGCCCTGGAAGCTGGCCGCGCCATCGTCATCGCCCTGAACAAATGGGATGGCATGCAGCCGGGCGAGCGTGACTACGTCAAGACTGAGCTTGAGCGCCGGCTGTTCTTCGTTGACTTCGCCGACATTCACTTCATCTCCGCGCTGCATGGCACGGGCGTGGGCAACCTGTACAAGTCGGTGCAGGCCGCGTTCAAGTCGGCGGTCACCCGCTGGCCGACCAGCCGCCTGACCCAGATCCTTGAAGACGCGGTCAGCGAGCACCAGCCGCCGCTGGTCAATGGTCGTCGGATCAAGCTGCGTTATGCCCACCTCGGTGGTGCCAACCCGCCGTTGATCGTCATCCACGGCAACCAGACCGACAAGATCCCGCGCTCGTACTCGCGTTACCTGGAAAACACCTATCGCCGGGTGCTCAAGTTGGTCGGTACGCCAATTCGCATCGAGTACAAGGGTGGCGAGAACCCGTACGAGGGTAACAAGAACACCCTCACCGACCGTCAGGTCAACAAGAAGCGCCGCTTGATGTCGCACCACAAGAAGGCCGAGAAGAAGCGCAAGGACAAGCGTAAGTAAGCTCGTTTCGCGTAATTGGGGCCGCTTTGCGGCCCATCGCGGGCAAGCCCGCTCCCACAGCAACAGCGTAGATCTGAAGTTCGCGCGGCCCTTGTGAGCGCGGGCTTGCCTGCGCAGCGGCGCCAATACATTCCCTTATTGTTTCAACCTTTTTCCTGACTGCTCGATCCGCTATGCTCGGACTCCATCCCGTGCCGGATACACCCCAGGAAAGAGGGCTCCATGATCCGCAGCAAACTGCCGAACGTCGGCACGACCATCTTCACCACCATGTCGCAACTGGCAGTCCAGACCGGTGCGCTGAACCTTTCCCAAGGCTTCCCTGACTTCAACGGCCCGCAGGCGCTGCTCGATGCCGTTGGCCGGCACGTGGCCGCCGGCCACAACCAGTACGCGCCGATGACTGGTCTGCCAGCTTTGCGCCAGCAGGTAGCAGCCAAGGTTGCCCGGCTGTACGGAGTAAAGGTCGATGCTGATCACGAGGTGACCATCACCCCCGGCGCCACCGAGGCGATCTTCTGTGCTATCCAGGCGGTGATCCAGGCCGGTGACGAAGTGATCGTGTTCGACCCTGCCTACGACAGCTACGAACCTTCTGTGGAGCTGGCTGGCGGACGTTGCGTGCACGTCCAGCTTAGCGATGGCGATTTTCGTATCGACTGGCAGAAGTTCAGCGACGCACTGACCCCGCGCACGCGGATGGTCATCCTCAACTCACCGCACAACCCGAGCGGCGCGCTGATCAGCCGCGAAGACCTCGACCAGCTGGCCCAGCTGATTGCCGAACGCGACATCTACCTGGTCAGCGATGAGGTGTATGAGCACCTGGTCTACGATGGCGTACGCCATGCCAGTGTCCTGGCCAACGAGCAGCTCTACGCGCGCGCGTTCGTCATAAGCTCGTTCGGCAAGACCTACCATGTCACCGGTTGGAAGACCGGCTACGTGATCGCCCCACCAGCATTGAGCGCCGAGCTGCGCAAGGTCCATCAATACGTAAACTTCTGCGGGGTAACGCCGCTGCAGTGCGCGCTGGCTGACTTCATGGCCGAGCACCCTGAGCACATCGATGAGCTGCCGGGCTTCTACCAAGCCAAACGCGACGTGTTCTGCGACCTGTTGCAGGGCTCGCGTTTCAGCTTTACCCGCACCCCCGGCACCTACTTCCAGCTGGTGGACTATTCGCAGATCCGCCCGGACCTGAACGACGTCGACATGGCTCTGTGGCTGACCCGTGAGCACGGCGTTGCGACCATTCCGGTGTCGGTGTTCTACCAGCGACCTATCCCCGAGCAACGCCTGGTGCGCCTGTGCTTTGCCAAACGTGAGGAGACGCTGCGACAGGCGGCGGAGAAACTATGCGCGATCTGACTGCATTGCCCAATCTGAACATCGCCCTGGTGCAGACCAGCCTGGCCTGGCACGACCGCGAAGCCAACTATGCACATTTCGAGGTGTTGCTGGAGCAGGCGCGTGGCGCCGACCTGGTGATCCTGCCGGAGATGTTCACCACGGGTTTTTCCATGGAATCCGAGGCCCTGGCTGAGCCTGAACACGGCCCGACCTATAAGTGGCTCAAGGCCCAAGCGAAGAAAATCGAGGCGGTGATCACCGGCAGTGTGATCATCCAGGCTGCCGATGGCAGCCACCGCAACCGACTGTTGTGGGCGCGCCCGGATGGCGAGATCTTGCATTACGACAAGCGCCATCTGTTCCGTATGGCGGGGGAGCACAAGCACTACACCCCGGGTGAACGTCAGGTGCAGTTCGAGCTCAAGGGCTGGAGGATTCGCCCGCTGATCTGCTACGACCTACGCTTCCCGGTGTGGAGCCGCGATGCCCAGGATACCGACCTGTTGCTGTACACCGCGAACTGGCCGGCAGCGCGGCGCCAGCATTGGAACCGATTGTTGCCGGCGCGCGGGATCGAGAACCTGTGCTATGTGGCGGCGGTGAACCGGGTAGGCACCGATGGCAAGGGCTTTGCCTATTCCGGGGACAGCCAGGTGCTCGACTTCCAGGGTGAGAGCCTGATGAACGCCGGGGAGGCGGATGGGGTGTTTCCCGTGGTCCTGCGCGCGGCGGATCTGGCGGCCTATCGCACGCGTTTTCCGGCGAACCTGGATGCCGATACCTTCGAATTGCATTGATTGAACGTATGTTTCGACAGTGCCGGCACTATCACGGGCATGCCGGAGCGGCGAACCGCCGCTCCGGCACGACCTGCTCGACCGTGGGAGCGGGCTTGTCCCGCGATAGGGCCAGAGGGCGCTACCTCATACCTTGATCAATACACATCCCGCCGATACCGCCCATCCTCCACCAGCCGCTGCACCGCCTCATCGCCCAGAATGCCCTTGAGCGCCGCATCCACCCCCGCAGCCATCCCCTGCAAACTGCCGCAGACATACACACAAGCGCCGTCAGCCAACCACTGGCGCAGCGCTTGAGCCTGCTGCAGCAACACATCCTGGACATAGACTTTTTCTGCCTGATCCCGCGAAAATGCCAGGTCCAGCCGTTGCAGATCGCCGCTGTCCAGCCAGCCTTGTAGCTCATCGCCACAGAGCAGATCCTGAGCTCGATTGCGCTCACCAAACAGCAGCCAGTTACGCTGTTCGCCCTCACTGATCCGCGCCTTGAGCAAGCTGCGCAGGCCCGCCAAGCCGGTGCCGTTACCAATCAGGATCAGCGGCGCCGGTCCTTCAGGGAGATGGAAGCCACTGTTACGGCGCAGACGCAGACTGACGCTGCCCTGCACCGGCAGGTACTCGGTCAGCCAACCCGAACCCAGCCCAAGATTGCCATCGGCATGGCGCTCCTGGCGCACGATCAGCTCCAGCACGCCATCGCTGGCAATCGAGGCAATCGAGTATTCACGGCTGCCGATGGGTACCAAGGCATCGATCAGCGCCTGTGCATGCAGGCCCACCAGGTGTTCGCGGCTGACCGGCAGTTGCCGGCTGGCAAGCGCCTGAGCGAGGGTCTCGCTCAGGCCATCGCGCTGCACCCGCGTTTCGCAGTCCAGCCCCAAGCCGCTGAGGAAGGCCTCGACCCGTGGCTGGCCGTTGCGCGGCAGGATTTCTACCAGGTCACCGGCTTGCCAGCTGGCCGGGGCCTCAGGTTGCAGGCCAATCAGATAGACCGGTAGGCCTTGGCTGCCCGGGTTGAGCAGCTGGCGACGGACCAGCGTCCAGTTAGCGAAGCTCGGCGGCTGCCAGGCGCTGACCGGCTGCGCACCGGTCAATTGCCCCAGCGCTTGCTGCCATTGCTGCAAGGCGGCCTGATCGGCGTTGTCGACTTCGATTGGGCTGAAGGCGCTGCTGGCGCCACGCTCGCCTAGCCAGGCTTGCAGCCGCCGGGCGAAGCCGCAGAAGTGCGGGTACTGGCGATCGCCGAGGGCGAGCAGGGCGTAGTCGAGGTGCTCCAGTGGCCAGGCTTGGCCGAGCACTTTGCGTTCGAAGGCGCGGGCGCTGTCGGGCGCCTCGCCATCGCCGAAGGTGCTGACCACGAACAAGGCCCGGCGCGCCTGGCGCAGGTCTTGTTCGCCCAACTCACCCAAGGCACGTACTTGCACGGACAAGCCGGCGGCCTGCAATTGGCCTGCGCTCTGCCAGGCCAATTGCTCGGCAAAGCCGCTCTGGCTGGCAAAGCTGATCAACCAGCTGTCAGCCGCGTTCGAAGCGTTGTCGACAGTGCCACGGGCAGCACGGACCTGGCGCTTCTTGCGGCGGCGGTCCAGGTACAGCAGCCAGCCGGTGACGAAGAACAGCGGCATGCTCAGGCTGGCGAGGGTGACGATGATGCGCCCCGGCAAGCCGAAGTAGCTGCCCACGTGCAAGGCATACACGCTTTGCAGCAACTGTGCCTTGAACGACTTGTCGGCGTAGCGCTCCAAGCGCTTGATCTGGCCAGTGGCGGGGTCAAGGGTAATGGTGTTCAAGGCGCGCTCATGCGCGGCGTTTTCGAGCAGGTAGAACAGCGTCGCTGGCTGGCCACCGGCTGGCGGCAGGCGCAGGTTGTAGGTGGTCAGGCCTGGGCCGGCGGCATTCTTGAGGTTGCTCCAGATGGCATCGTAGTCGACTACCAGGGGAGGTGCGTTGTGGTCGACTTTCTGCGGGCCATGGCGGCCACGGCCTTCGCCGCGCTTGTGTGGCTCGCCGGTAGCGGGGGCGTCGGCCAGCAGTTTGTTCAGGCCGTCGCGATACCACTCGTAGGACCAGAACAAGCCCGTCAGGGCGAACAGCAGGTAGAACAGCAGGCACCAAGTGCCAGCGACGGCGTGCAGGTCCCAGTTGAAGGCGCGACCTTTCTTGGCCCAGTCGAGGGTCAGCCAGGTCCGCCAATTTAGTGCCTTGCGCGGCCAGCGCAGGTACAGGCCGGAAAGGCAGAAGAAAATCAGCAGTAGGGTACAGGCACCGGTAATCTGCCGACCGGTGTCGCCAATGGTCAGGAACCTGTGCAGGTTGAGCATCAGGTTGAAGAAGTCCTGTCCGGCAACTTCACCTTTGAGCTCGCCGGTGTAAGGATCGGCATAGTGCAGTTCACCGCGGCGTTGGCCGGGCGGCGGGGTAAAGAAGACCCGCGCGGCGTTGCCTTCGCGAGTATCGACCCACAGCATCGACACTTTGTCGCCCTGCGCGGCCTCGACCCGGCGCACCAGCTCGGCGGGCGGTAATACGCCTTCTTGGCGTACCTGAACCTTGAGCACCTCGGCGTTGAATAGGCGCAGCAGTTCTTCCTGGAACGACCAGATGGCACCGGTGGTGCCCATCAGTGCCAGCACCAGGCCAGCGGTGATGCCAAAGAACCAGTGCAATTGGAACAGCGACTTCTTCACCACATCGATCACCTTGTCTTGCCGCTCAAGTCCGCACGGCGTGCATTATGCCTTGCTACGCAAAAGCCCCGCTCACTGCAATGAACGGGGCTTGGGCTTACTTCATTATCAGAAGTGCACGCTGGTGGTCAGCAACGCCGTACGACCGGCAGCCTGGTTGGCATAGTGCGCACCGTAGGCTTTGTCGTAGTAGACCTCGTTGGTGAGGTTCTGCACGTTCAGTTGCAGGTCGATGTTCTTGGTCAGCTTGTAGCTGGCCATCGCGTCATAGCGCCAGTAGGAATCGACCATCACGCTGTTGGTGGTGTTGCCGAACACGTCATCGACATAGAAGGCGCCACCGCCGATGGTCAGCTTGGGCGTGAGGCTGTAGGTGGTCCACAGGGTCAGGCTGTTGTTCGGCGTGTTGGGCAACTGATTACCGTCGTTGTAGCCGTCGATAATCGCCGTGCCGACTTTTTGCGCGCCGCCATCGACCAGCTTGGCGTCCATGTAGGTGTAGCCAGCGAACACTTGCCAGTCGTTGGTGAGTTTACCGGTGGCGCTCAGCTCCAGACCGTCGACGCGGGTTTTACCGACGTTCTGGTAGGTGTCGGCATCAACCAGCACCCGCGCGTTGTCTTTTTCGGTGCGGAAGATCGCCGCGGTCAGCGACAGACGCTCTTGCAGCAAGTCCCACTTGGTGCCGATTTCGTAGTTGGTGGTCTCTTCGGCCTTCAGCTCGCTGCTGGTGGTGGCGGTCAGCAGTGGGTTGCCGTCCGAGCCTTCGCCGAGCGAGGCGCCCGCCGGGGTGGCGGAGGTGGCGTAGGACACATAGACGCTGCCGTTCTCGGCTGGCTTCCAGGTCAGGCCGAGTTGGCCCGTGACGAACTCGCTGGTGTCTTCGGTCTTGAAGTAGGTCAGCTTGCCCTTGGTCAGCGCACGGCTCTTGACCTTGGTGTCGAAGTGGTCGTAACGCAGGCCCATGGTCAGCAGCCACTCTGGCGTCAGCTCCAGGGTATCGGTCAGGTACAGCGCACGGGTGTTGCCGGTGGTGTCGGCGCCCAGGTCGTTGCGCGCCACACTGCCATCCCAAGGCTCATTGGGATTGGGATTGGGGAACGAGGTGCAGACACCGGAAATCTGCCCGGTGGCAGTGGAGCACTGGCCCGACGCGAAGCCGGTGACGTCATAACCGGTCTTGACCGAAGCCTCGCGGCTGAACTCGATACCGGTGGAGAAGGTGTTCTTGAAGCCGCCGATGTAGACCTCACCAAACAGATCGGTCTGGTTGGTGGTGGTGCGGGTATTGGCCACGCGGTTGTTCGGGCGACGCCAGACTTCACCGTTGAGGATGTTGCCCTTGCTGTCATCCGGCTGGCTGTAGATGTAGTCCTGCAGGGTGTTGCCATGGCGCAGGGTGTTCTTGAGGGTCAGCGTGTCGCTCAGGTCGTGCTCGATGGCAATGGTGGCGATGTCGGCGCGGGTCTTGTAGAAGTCGCGGTCGACCAGGCCGTAGTAGTTGCTGCTGTGACCGCCGCCATGGGTTGGCTTGTCGGGGTTGGCCGAGGTGCGAGTGGCCGAGCTGCCGGAGCGCAGGCTGTAAGGCACGCCCGAGTCGGGCAAGTCGTCGCTTTCGACGTGGTAGTAATCCAGGTTCAGGCGGGTGTCGGTGCCCAGCCCGAATACCAGCGAAGGGGCTACCCCCCAACGGTCGTAGTTGACCTCGTCGCGACCGGCCACATTGCTTTCGTGACTCATCAGGTTCAGGCGAAACGCGGCGCTGTCGAGGAACTGATAGTTGCCATCGAAGGTGTAGCGTTTGGTCTGGTCCGAACCCCAGGTGAAGGCGCCTTCGGTCGAGTTGCCCAGGTGGGCGCGCTTGCTTACCAGGTTGATGGTGCCGCCAGCCGCGCCGCGTCCGCCAATCGCCGAGTTGGGGCCTTTGGCGACTTCTACCGATTCTACGGCGAAGATCTCGCGGGTCTGCGAGCCGGTGTCGCGCACGCCATCGAGATACATCGAGCTCTGGCTGTCGAAGCCGCGAATGAACGGCCGGTCACCCGAAGGGTTGCCGCCTTCGCCAGCGCCCATGGTGATCCCCGGTACGGTGCGCAAGGCGTCTTGCAGGTTCAGGGCATTGGTGTCTTTGATGACCTGTTGCGGGACCACGGTGACTGAGCGTGGGATGTCCACCAACGGTGCGGTGTACTTCTGCGAGGAGACTTTGTCTGCCTTGTAGTCGGTATTGGCTTGCTCGACCTTGCCGTTGATGCTGGTCGCATCCAGGGTGACGGCATGGCTGCCGGCAGGGTCGGCGGCATAGGCGGAGGTAGCGCTGATGGCAACGCCGATGGCGCAAGTCAGCAGACGTGGTGAGCTCACAGCAGATGGCACAGGACGCATTGTGATGGGCCTTCCCCAAGGTATGAAGGCCGCGGATGGTAGTGTAAGCAAATGTAAGTAACAATTGAGAAGCGTTTCCATTCGCTACAAATTTACAATCTTTACAATTTATCCTTACGGATTTTCCGGTCTCGTACGTCATGTCCGGCAAACGGGGCTTGTGGCGAGTAAAAGGGAATCAATATCATTGCTGCCCCTCCAGCCTACGGTGCCGCCACCATGTTGCTTCACATCCCTGGCCTTTTCGAAGCTGATGAGCTGTCGCGTATTCGTGAAGCGCTGGCGCAGGCCGATTGGGCGGACGGCAAGATCACCGCGGGATACCAGTCGGCCAAGGCCAAGCACAATCTGCAGCTGCCTGAGGCGCACCCTTTGACCAAGGAAATCGGCGCGGCCTTAATCGAACGTCTTTGGCGCAATTCGCAGTTCATGTCAGCGGCGTTGCCGCACAAGGTATTTCCCCCGCTGATCAACTGTTACCGCGAGGGGGACAATTTCGGCTTGCACATCGATAATGCTCTGCGTCAGCCGCAAGGCAGTGCCGAGCGAATCCGCACCGACCTGTCCTCGACCTTGTTCCTCAGCGACCCCGACAGCTACGACGGTGGTGAGTTGGTGATCCACGACACCTACGGTGTGCAGCAGATCAAACTGGCAGCCGGTGACCTGGTGCTGTACCCCGGCACCAGTCTGCACAAGGTCAACCCGGTTACCCGGGGGCAGCGCCTGGCGGCGTTTTTCTGGACTCAGAGCCTGGTGCGCGAAGATAGCCAGCGGGCATTGTTGTTCGAGATGGACAACGCCATTCGCCAGCTGACCGCCGACGTGCCCGAGCATCCCTCACTTCTGCAACTGACCGGCACTTATCACAACCTGCTGCGACGCTGGGCGGAGGTTTGAGCATGACCTACCAGCTGCGGCGCGAAGACGTGGTGGATGTGGCGGGCCTGCAAGCAATGCTCGTGCATAGCCCTAGCCAAGCCGCCCAGGCGATTCTGGCCGCGGCGGGGCAGGGCGTGGTTGAAGCGCAATTGCTGCTCGGTCAGATTCTGCTCGATGGGCGCGGTATCGAACGTGATGTCCCGCTTGCCCGGCAGTGGTT
Organism: Pseudomonas sp. NPDC088890; assembly: GCF_044900155.1. Taxonomy (NCBI): domain Bacteria; kingdom Pseudomonadati; phylum Pseudomonadota; class Gammaproteobacteria; order Pseudomonadales; family Pseudomonadaceae; genus Pseudomonas; species Pseudomonas sp. NPDC088890. Next base: position 274,752 of record NZ_JBJDNG010000006.1, read on the forward strand.
CGCGATTGCTGCGCAAGCTGGCAGCACCATGGCGCACAACATGCTCGGGCGCTGCCTGGAGCATGGTTGGGGCGGCGAGGTTGATTTGCCGCGCGCGGCGCTGGCATATCAGGCTGCGGCCTACGCTGGCCTGGACTGGGGGATGTACAACCTGGGTAATCTGCTCGCGACCGGACGCGGTGTCGAGCAGGACCAGGCGTTGGCCTTGGCGTGCTACGAAAAGGCGGCTCACCTGGGCCATGCCAAGTCGATGAACCTGCTGGGTCGTTACCTGGAACAGGGCATTGCCACACCTGCCAGCCCCGCGCGCGCCCTGCGTTGGTATCGGCGCTCGGCCGAGGCGGGAGATTTTCGCGGGATGTTCAGCCTGGCGATGGTGCTGGTCGAACGCGGCGATGTACTGGCGGCGGCGCCATGGCTTGAGCGAGCACGCGCGCAGGGCAATATGAAGTTTCTGCGCACAGCCTTGCAGAGTTTGCAGGGGGCTGGTGCGTTGCTCGCCACCGATGCCTTGGCCTATGCCGATGAGATCCGGCGCCGAGAGTCTGCCGGGGAAAACCTACAGTCTTAAAGAGGCCAGGGACAATAGCCATGCTGTGATGACTCATCCAACGGAGTTGCACCATGGCCAAGTCCTATATCACTGAGAAGTCCTTCATCGCTCGCCTGAATGTAGTGAACACCCAGTACCCGGGGCCGGTCGGGCGCTGGGAATACAGCCCAGGTTACAACGGTAATACCTTCTGGCACTCCAGCGAGTGGCTGACCACATCGCGCCAGGATCGAGAGCCGCTAACCCTGTGGTTCGGCGCAGTGCAGCAGGCTGGCGGCGAGGATGCGTATGAGATCCGTCTGTGGACCGGTAACAACGCCCATCCGCTGTTCAACCGCCGGGTAGATGTCAGTACCAATGGATACCTGGGTCTCTATGAGCACAAAGCTACTGCGGGTCCGCTGTGGCGCCTGCAACAAGTAGGTGGATCGCAAGTTCGTATTACTACGCTGGCTGACAAAGCGATTGGTATTTACTGGGACAGGGCTGCCTGGAGCACCGGACGTATGGCCAGCTATCTCTGTGTTGACGTGGAGCCGGCTGCAGTATTTGAAGTCGAGATTATCCGGATGGGCGTCGATGCGCCTCTGTAAGTTGTGACAGATGCGTCGGCGATGTAACGAGATCGCTCGCTGCGCGGTAAGCACACACCGAACTGTTCGGTGTGTGCTTTTTTTGTTTTGCAGTAAGTTACGAATAGCAGATTTGGTAACTGTCTCGGCGCGTCTTATTCAGCGCGCGGCGCAGTAGGGAAATTGTTCAGGATTAAATGCCTTATTCCTTCGTCTCATGCTTGAGCTCACTTCTCGTCCCCCACGATCATTGCCTGAGTTGGTTTCTACGAGAAGTGCGATTACCAGTTCAGGGTCAGGAGCATTGTCATGTCGGATAACAACCTTGTTCGCTCGTTTGTCGCAGTGCTATACCAGGTGGGTGAAGAGGTTCGCCCGGTCAAGGTTATCACCAGGAATGACCATTGGCTGCCGGGATATAATGGTCGACTGGTAACGGAGGGTGGAACGCATGCGTTTCAAGTCAATACCCTGGAATTTAGTTTTCAGGTGATCAGCCCATATCTGGAGAAGATGCGGACTTATATTACCTGTGCGACTGATTTCGCGGGTTTTAAAGACGACATACTTCTTTATGACGAACGTGATTATCCCTACCTCGCTTCAGACTTCTGGGAAAAGCCTGAGGACTTTGGTAAAAGCGCCCAATGGGATTTGATCTATACCGGCGAGGTGAGGGAATATGAAGGCGAACCCCGTGCAGTATTCAAACTGTGGAGTGTAGCCCAGGCTAAGTTTGTCAGGCTTGTTCATTACTCGCCCTTTACGTACTTGCAGTTAACGGCGAGTGAAAACGCCTCGCACTTTATGTTCAAGGCTATCAAAGACGTAAAGTATCGCTAAGGTAGCAATGAGTGGCCTTGCAGTTTCCTTCAGCCTCGGTTTGAGGAACGCACGGTCCGGTAACTGCCTGGGCGCGGGTCTTCACCCGCGCCCAGGTTCGTTTCAGAGGTAGTAGGCCTTCAGCGGCGGGAATCCATTGAATTCCACAGCGCTGTAGCTGGTGGTGTAGGCACCGGTCGACAGCCAGTACATGCGATCACCAATGGCCAGGTTCAGCGGCAGGCCATACTTGTAGTGCTCATACATGATGTCGGCGCTATCGCAGGTCGGGCCGGCGATGACCACTTCTTCCATCTCGCCCTTCTTCTCGGTCCAGATCGGGAACTTGATCGACTCGTCCATGGTTTCGATCAGGCCTGAGAATTTGCCCACATCGGTGTATACCCAGCGCTCGACGGCGGTGCGCGATTTACGCGCAACCAGCACCACTTCGCTGACCAGGATGCCGGCGTTGGCGATCAGCGAACGGCCCGGCTCGAGGATGATTTCCGGCAGGTCGTCACCGAAGTCTTCCTTGAGGAAGCGGATGATCTCTTCGGCGTAGGTTTCCAGGCTGTTGGTACGGGTGATGTAGTTGGCCGGGAAGCCGCCACCCATGTTGATCAGCTTGAGGACGATGCCGTCTTCTTCCTTCAAGCGCTCGAAGATCACTTTGACCTTGGCGATGGCGGCGTCCCACACGCTGATGTCGCGCTGCTGGGAGCCGACGTGGAAGGAGATGCCGTATGGCACCAGGCCCAGGTCGCGGGCGAGGATCAGCAGGTCCATGGCCATGTCGGTCTGGCAGCCGAATTTGCGCGACAGCGGCCAGTCGGCAGTGGTCGAACCCTCGGTGAGGATACGCACGTAAACCTTCGAACCCGGGGCGGCCTTGGCGATGTTGCGCAGGTCGGCTTCGGAATCGGTGGCGAACAGGCGCACGCCCTTCTCGAAGAAGTAGCGGATGTCCTTGGATTTCTTGATGGTGTTGCCGTAGCTGATGCGATCGGCGCTGACACCCTGGCCCATGACCTTGTCCAGCTCGTAGATCGAGGCGATGTCGAAGTTCGAGCCCTTGTCTTTGAGCAGGTCGATGATCTCCACGGCTGGGTTGGCCTTGACCGCGTAGTAGACCTTGGCGAACTCGAAACCGGCGCGCAGGTCGTCATAGGCCTGGCTGATCATCTGGGTGTCGATGAGTACGAACGGGGTTTCTTGCTTGTCGGCGAACGCCTTCATTTTCTGGAAGGTGTCGCGTGCGAAATAGTCTTCGACTTGGATCGACATGCTCAGGGACTCCATGGGCAAACTGAAAAAGAAAGTGGCTGCAAACTGAACGCCCTCCGTATCCCCACTTTGGTTCGCCTACTTCCCAAGGCATGTCGCCGAAAGCAAAAAGGTCAACCGTGCCCAGGTAGGGAGCTGCGGATGACCTTGCTGTCTCGTCGTCAGTACTTGAGCCGGATGGATCGTTTCCAGCATGGACGTTCGGCGCGCACTTTAGGGCGTGAACCCGGCAAGATCAACAGGCAATCCCGACGTGTTCGTCGTGGATCGACGAGCAGTCACTTGAATAACCGACTCGTATGACCGGCAGATGTTCCCTGAGGGCTTTGCAGCGTTAAATATTGTGGAATAGCGCGGTGGCTCGTTCGCAGGCGAGCCCGCTCCCACCGGGCTCGCGGTGATCTGCCAATGTGCCCATGGCAGGGGAATGGAAGAGTGGGCTTAGCCACCAAAAGAGCCAGCCGGTCTCTCGGCGATCTCCGCTTGATCAGGTGTAGGCAAGGGCCAAGTGTTCATATTTATGGCCACATAAAGCACGCGGCTTTAGCGATGAAATTCCCCATAAATTTTTTGTTACCGAGGCCTCGGGTAGACGCTTGGTCGGCCTGGCTAAACGTCGATTGCCGGCTTTGATGAGAAACATTACTATTCGCGACCTCATCTTGCCTCCCTGACGACCTAGATCGTGTCTGGACATAAAGGCTTTCTCGACCATTACCATGAGCTGATCGGCACCTGGACGCGCAAGCTGCGCAATCGCCAGCAGGCCGAAGATCTCACCCATGACGCCTTTGTGCGGGTTCTTGAAAACCCGCGCGAGCAGGTCGAGCAGCCGCGCGCCTATTTGCACCAGACCGCGCGCAACATTGCCGTGGACGGCTTTCGCCGCGAGGATCGCCGCCAGGCCATGGCGCATGAAGTGTTCGACGACGGCGTCGCTGCCAGCGGCGACCCCGAGGCCTACGTGCATGCCTTGGAGCTGGCCGCCAGCGTCGAGCGTGCGTTGGCTGAACTGCCGCTCAATTGCCGGCAAGTATTCATCTGGCAGAAAATCGAGGGGCTGAGCCAGGCGGAGATTGCCGAGCGCATGGGTTTGACCAAGAACATGGTCGAAAAGTATATGATCCGCACGCTCCGACATCTGCGTGAGCACCTGGATGTGTCGACCAGATGAGTCAAGAGGCCCTTTCGATGAAACAGCACGGCGCTGATCCCGTAGCCGAGCAGGCGGCGCAATGGTTCGCCCGCGTGCAAGATGCGCAGCACGATGCTGGCCTGCAGGCGCAACTGCGCCAGTGGCTCGAGGCTGATCCGCGTCACCGTGCCGAGTACCAGTTGCTTGGTCAGTTGTGGCTGGCCGCTGACCTGATTCCCGGTCAACGCCTGGAGGCCCTGTGCCAGCCCGACCCGGTTCGCCAGCTGCCGCGGCGGCGCTTGGTGCGCCAGGCGTTGGCTGCCAGCTTGGCGGTGGTGGCGCTGGGACTGGGCTGGAGCGGCTGGCACTACCAACGGCTCAATACCCACGAGCATTACCAGACCGCATTGGGTGAGCGACGCCAGCTCGAGCTGCCGGATGGTTCGCGCTTGGAGCTCAATGGCGGCACGCATTTGAAGGTCGAGTTCAGCCCAGCTGAGCGCCACGTGGTACTGGACGCTGGTGAGGCCATGTTCACCGTAGCTCATGACACTGCCCGACCGTTCGTGGTGCAGACCAGCCAAGGCCGCGTCACCGTCACCGGCACCCGCTTCGACGTACGCCTGGATCCACAGCGCACAAGGGTCGCGGTGGAGCAGGGCTCGGTGCGCGTGCAGGGTACAGGCCAGTCACTGGCCCAGCTGACGGCCGGCCAAGGTTCGCACATCGATGCCCAGGGTTCGGTCGCCGCGCCTTATGCGATCGATGCTGGCGCACTGACCGCCTGGCGCCAAGGCAAGCTGGTGTTCGACAACGCTACCTTGGCGCAAGTGGTTAGCGAGGTGTCCCGATATCGCGCCCAGCCGCTGCGGGTAACCCCTGGCAAAGTGGCCAATCTGCGTCTTTCCAGTACCTTCAGCATTGATGATCCAGACGCCCTGCTGCGCGCCTTGCCGAGTATATTGCCGGTGGCCATCAAGACCCATGACGATGGCTCCAGTGAAATAATCGCGAAATAGATTCAGGTTTTTTTTCACTCGTTCGTCTTCCCCGCCAGCTGTAACTGCCAAGCATTTACATTTGCGTGCAGTTGGCGTTTGTCCCGACATTCAGGATCATTCGACGACGTGAAAAACAATAAGCCCAAGCTTCGCTCTCTGGCCTTGGCCCTGGCGGTCAGTGCCGCCTCTGCCCACACCTATGCCGAACAGGCGCCTGCTGCCATCCAGATCCAAGCCCAGCCGCTGTCTTCGGCCCTGGCCCAGCTGGGCCAGCAGACCAACCTGCAGTTGTTCTTCAGCCCGGAGCTGGTAGCTGGCAAGCAGGCCCCCGCCGTGTCCGGCAGCCTGGCGCCCGAGCAGGCGTTGCAACAATTGCTGCAGGGCAGTGGCCTGACCTACGAGATTTCCCAGGACACCGTTGTGGTCAAACCGGCGCAGAGCGCGGGCACCCTGACCACCGGCAGCCTGGAGCTGGCGCCTACTGATGTGAAGGTGGTCGGCGACTGGCTGGGCGATGCGCAGCAAAGCGTTGTGCAGAACCACCCCGGCGCGCGCACCGTGGTACGCCGTGAAGCGATGGTCGAAGAGGGCGCGATGAACGTGCGCGATGTACTGCGCGGCATCCCCGGGGTGCAGGTGCAGGATTCCAACGGCACGGGCGGCAGCGACTTGTCGCTGAACGTCGGCGTGCGCGGCCTGACCTCGCGCCTGTCGCCGCGCTCGACCGTGTTGATCGACGGCATCCCCGCAGCCTTCGCCCCCTATGGTCAGCCGCAGCTGTCGATGGCGCCGATTTCCTCGGGCAACCTCGACAGCATTGACGTGGTGCGCGGTGCAGGCTCGGTGCGCTACGGCCCGCAGAACGTCGGCGGGGTGATCAACTTCGTTACCCGGGCAATCCCCCAGAAGGCCAGTGCCGAGTTGTCCACCACCCTGGAAACCTCCCGCCATGGCGGCTGGAAACACACCGAATCGGCGTTCGCCGGGGGCACCGCCGACAACGGCATGGGGGTGGCCTTGTTGTACACCGGGGTCAACGGCAATGGCTATCGCAGCAGCAACAACGGCAACGATATCGACGACGTCATCCTCAAGACCCATTGGGCGCCGACCGACAGCGACGAGTTCTGGCTCAACTTTCACTACTACGACGGCCGCGCCGATATGCCCGGTGGTTTGACCCAGGCGCAGTTCGACAGTGACCCGTACCAGTCGGTGCGGGACTACGACTATTTTGCAGGTCGGCGCAAAGATGTCTCCTTCAAATGGCAGCGGCAGATCGATGACGCCACCCAGTTCGAAGTGCTGACCTACTACACCGACAGCTTCCGCGGCAGCGCCATCGCTTCGCGTGACCAGAAAACCTTGTCGTCGTATCCGCGTAACTACCACACCTTCGCGATCGAGCCGCGCGTGTCGCGGATCTTCTTCGCCGGCCCAACGACCCAGGAAGTCAGCGTCGGTTATCGCTACCTAAAAGAAGCCATGCGTGAGCAGTCGACCCGTCTGGAACTGATCGACAATGTGCCGACCCCAACGCCTACCTCCGATGGCCATGTGTTCCAGGACCGTAGCGGTGGTACCGAGGCCAGCGCCTACTACATCGACGACAAGATCGATGTGGGCAACTGGACCATCACCCCTGGCATCCGCTTCGAGCACATCAACACCGACTGGCGTGATCGCCCGGTGCTCGGCGCCAACGGCAAACCGGTGCCAGAGAAGAATCGCAGTATTACCAGTAACGAGCCGCTGCCGGCATTGAGCGTGATGTACCACCTCTCCGATGCGTGGAAAGTGTTCGCCAACTACGAGACCTCGTTCGGCAGCCTGCAGTACTTCCAGCTCGGCCAGGGTGGCACTGGTAACAGCACCGCCAATGGACTGGAACCCGAGAAGGCCAAGACCTACGAAATCGGTACGCGCTATGACAACGGCAACTTTGCCGGTGAGCTGACCGCGTTCTACATCGACTTCGACGATGAGCTGCAGTACATCAGCAATGACGTGGGTTGGACCAACCTCGGCGCGACCAAGCACCAGGGTATCGAGGCCTCGCTGCGCTATGACCTGGCCGGGCTTGATCCACGCCTGGAAGGCCTGTCGGCCAATGCTGGCTTCACCTATACCCGCGCCACGTATGAAGGCGAGATTCCCGGATTCAAGGGGCGCGACTTGCCGTTCTACTCGCGCCAGGTGGCTACTGCCGGACTGCGTTACCAGGTCAATCGCTGGACCTGGAATCTGGACGCTTTCGCCCAATCCAAGCAGCGTGCGCCGGGCACCGGCATCAACAACGACGGTAGCTTCAATGGCGACTACATCACCGAGCCGAGTGCCGATGGACAGTATGGTGACATTCCTGGCTACGTAACCTGGCATGCCCGCGGTGGTTATGACTTTGGGCCGCAGATGTCCAATTTGAAGTTGGCAGCCGGGGTCAAGAACCTGTTCGACAAGCAGTACTACACCCGCTCCAGCGACAACAACTCGGGGTTGTACCTGGGCGAGCCGCGCACATTCTATGTGCAGGCTAGCGTCGGGTTCTGACCTAGGCGGCGCTCTTTTCGCGGGCAAGTCGCAGCGGCGCACCGCTGCGACTTGCCCGCGAAAAGGCCGGTCAGCAGGGCGCTTCTCTACTGATTATCGCGGCCTTGGTTGCCCATCAAAGCTGCGTTTTTGCGGAGCCTGCTCGTCAGTAATGCCAAGCAGACACTGATTGCGATCATGGGCATTGCCCAGAGATTGGCAATCGGATGCAATGGCCCCGCTTTTCAGACACAGACTTTGCTCCAGGCCCTTCAGTTTCCGGCAGTCCTGCGCCTGCCACTGCAGGCTTGAGGCCTGCTCGGATTGCACGTTGAATTCCGCTTCGACTGTCATGCAGGCGAAGATGCAACAAGCAGTGATCGACTTTCTCATGGCGCGGTCCGGGTAACATCGGTGATCGCCAATGATGCCCGGACGTAGGGCCTATATAAGTCAGCCTGCTCCTAGGTTATTGCGCGAACGGTCTTAAGAAACCACCGCTTCTGCGGGTGAAACAATGCTGGTCTTGGCCCCGCGCGAGCGTCCCGAGCTCAAGTAGGCAGCAATCGACTCCTGGGTGACCTCGCCGAGGAATACCTGCTCGGCATCCAGCACCGGCAGCCAGGCCCGGTTGAATTCGTACATCCGCGACAACAGGATGCGCAGGTGCTCATCATGCGAGGCGGTAGCGTTGAACTGGCGCAGGAAGTCGCCACAGGTGCCTTGCTGGCGATGCATGTCACGCCGGCGCACATAGCCCAGCGCTTTGTTACCCCCATCGGTGACCACCACATAGCGCCGGTCATGCTCGTCCAACAGCTCCAGCGCATCGCTGACCGGCGTCTCGGGGCTGACCGAGGGCGCGTTGTCCGCCGCGTCTTCTGCCCGCACCAGCAGCAGGCGCTTGAGCGTGCTGTCCTGGCCTACGAAGTTGCTGACGAAATCATCCACCGGATGGGCCAGCAGGGTGTCCGGATGATCCAGCTGCAGCAGCTTGCCGGCGCGGAAGATGGCGATCTTGTCGCCCAGCTTGATGGCCTCGTCGATGTCGTGGCTGACCATGATCACAGTCTTGTTCAGCGCGCGCTGCATCTCGAAGAATTCGTTCTGGATCATCTCCCGGTTGATCGGGTCGACCGCGCCAAACGGTTCGTCCATCAGCAGCACTGGCGCTTCGGCAGCCAGTGCGCGAATCACACCAATACGCTGCTGCTGGCCGCCGGACAGTTCCCGCGGATAGCGCTGCAGGTACTGCTTGGGCTCGAGCTTGATCATGCTCATCAGCTCGCGGGCGCGCTCGTGGCATTTTTGCTTGTCCCAGCCGAGCAAGCGGGGCACCACGGTGATGTTCTCCTCGATGGTCATGTTGGGAAACAGACCGATCTGCTGGATCACGTAGCCGATGTGCCGGCGCAAGGTCACTTCGTCCAGGCCAGTGGTGTCTTCGCCATTGATGAACACCTGGCCGGAGGTCGGCGTGATCAAGCGGTTGATCATCTTCAGGGTGGTGCTCTTGCCGCAGCCCGAGGGGCCGAGGAATACGCAGATTTCGCCTTCGTTGACGGTCAGGCTTACCGAGTCGACGGCTTTGACGTCCTTGCCGTTGACGTTGAAGGTCTTGCTGAGGTTCTTGAGTTCGATCATGAGCGCAGTCCTTCTGGAGTCAGGGCACGTTGCAGGGTTTGCAGGAGCAGGTCGGCGATGATCGCCAGCAGGCTGACCAGCACGGCGCCGACCAGCAGCATCGACATGTCGCTGCGACTGATGGAAGTGAGGATGAGTACGCCCAGGCCGCCAGCGCCGATGGTTGCGGCGATGGTCATGACGCCGATGTTCATCACCACGGCGGTCCGCACGCCAGCGAGGATCACCGGCACCGCGATGGGCAGCTCGACCATGCGCAGGCGTTGGCCGAAGGTCATGCCGATGCCGCGTGCGGCTTCACGGATGCCCGGCTCGACGTTGGTCAGCGCCAGGTAGGTGTTGCGCAGGATCGGCAGCAGTGAATAAAGGAACACCGCGGTGATCGCTGGCAGCGGGCCGAGTCCCTGGCCGAACTTGGAGTAGAACGGCAGCAGCAGGCCGAACAGGGCGATCGAGGGGATGGTCAGCAGCACAGTGGCGCTGGCTTGCAGCGGGCCGGCAACGACCGGGAAGCGGGTCATCAGGATGCCCAGCGGCACGCCGACGAGAATGGCCAGGCTGACCGCGATGCCGACCAGCATGATGTGCTGCCAGGTCAGCTGCAGCACCTGGGCCCAGTCGAGGTGGGCGAACGTGTCGAGCAAGCTCATGGCTGGACCTCCTTGAGGGGGTGCTCACGCAGAAAGGCGGCGGCGACGGCAGTGGGGTTCTGGTGGTCGACGTCGACCTTGGCGTTGAGCTGGCGCATGGTCTCGTCGTCGAGCTGTTCGGCCAGCGGCTTGAGCAGGGCGACCAGTTGCGGGTTGGCGTCGAGCACTGCCTTGCGCACCACCGGTGCTGCGGTGTAGTCGGGGAAGTAGTGCTTGTCGTCTTCGAGCAGCTTGAGGTTGAACGCGCTCAGGCGCCCGTCGGTGGTGTAGACGAGGCCGGCGAACACCTGGTTGTTGTGCATAGCGGTGTAGACCAGGCCGGCGTCCATCTGGCGGATGTTGGCGCGGCCAACTTGCAGGTCGTACATCTCTTTGAGGCCGACCAGGCCGTCTGGGCGGTTGGCGAACTCGGTGTCCAGGGCCACCAGGTGATTACGCTGGTGTTCGTCACGCAGCACCTGGTTGAGGTCGCTGATCGAGTTGATCTGCGGGTAGGCCTCGGCGACCTGCTTGGGCAAGCCCAGGGCATAGGTGTTGCTGAATTTCGACGGGGTCAGCCAGATCAGGTCTTTCTTTGCGTCTAGCTCCTTGACCTTGGCATAGGTGGCCTCGGCGCTGGGCATGCGCTCGTCGATGTGGTTGTAGGACACCAGCGACACCCCGGTGTATTCCCACATCAGGTCGAGCTGGCCGGTTTCCTGCGCCTGGCGGGCGATGCTGCTGCCAAGGCCAGTGGTCACGCGCACATCGAAGCCGTTGGCGCGCAGGTATTGGGCGGTGATTTCAGCGAGCACGGTCTGTTCGGTGAACACCCGCGCGCCGATGCGTACCAGCGGTTTGTCCGCCGCCTGGGCAAATCCTGCGAACAGCAGGGCCGCGCCCAGCAGCAAGGCGATTGTCTTGTTCATACGTTCCCTCTTGTTATTGGGCCAGGCCACGTTCCAGCCAGCGCTTGCTGGAGAAACTCACCGCGGCATCCAGCACCAGTGCCAGCAACGCGGTACAGGCAGCGCCGAGCAACAGTTGTGGCTGGTTGTTCAAGGCGATGCCGGGGAAGATCAGGCTGCCCAGGCTGTTGGCGCCGATCAGGAAGGCCAGGGGGGCGGTGCCGACGTTCAGCGCCAGGGCCACGCGCACACCGCCGACGATGATCGGCACGGCATTGGGCAATTCGACCTGCCAGAGTTGCTGGCGCGGGGTCATGCCGATGCCGGTGGCGGCTTCCTTGAGCGAGGCGGGGACGTTTTTCAGACCCTCGTAGGTGTTGCGCACGATAGGTAGGAGGGAGGCGAGGAACAGCGCGAAGATCGCAGGACCTGCGCCGATGCCCAGGATACTCAGGGCAATGGCCAGAACGGCCAGGGGGGGAATGGTGTTGCCAACGTTGAAGAACTGCATGAAGCGCTCGGCTTTGTCGACCCGGTGCGGTCGACTCAACGCAATGCCAGCGGGGATGCCCACGGCCAACGCCGCCGCCATCGAAGCCAGCACCAGCACCAGGTGCGCTTGCAGGTAAAACCACAGATCGTCGCGATAGCGCGCGATCGTATCGAGGCCGATCCAGTGGATCAGCAGGGCCAGGATGACGAGCACGGTGGCGCATCCCAACAGCCCTTTTCCGTAGCGTATAGCCACAGGCGGACTCCTTGTGTTGTCGGCGAGCACACTCTTTTTTTGGCCGACCATACCTGGCAGCGAGTGGTGTGTTCGCGAGTAGCAGCGTGAAGCAACCGAAGGCTGCGATCAGGCCATGAGCCGAACCCCGTCGGGCCCGAAAATGCTGATGAAACCAGTCCCCAACCAGCGGCGGTTACAGGGGAGTGGACGTCTCCGTAGCCGTAAAGGTTCCCATCTACAGCGGCATTTGGCCAGCGTTAATCACTGGGTAGCGTGCTTATTAGCAGGATAAAGCAGCGGCTTTGTGCGTTACAGGCGTTGAAATAACTGCGCTGCAGCCATTTGTCATGAAAAGCCTGGGCAGTTAAATTATTTTGTCTCGCAGACATTGGGGTTCTGCCTGTTGCGGCCTCTTCGCGGGCAAGCCCGCTCCCACAGGTTTGGTGGTTATCCCGGTAAGAGCAGGCTGACTCGCGCAGAGGCTGGAGTAGACCACACATCATTTTTGCCGGAACGCCAGACACCCCGGCTTTGGTCCTTGGCCGACTTCAGGTATGATATCGCCCCTTTTTTCAATCCCCAGTCAGGCGATTTCCCATGACCAACCAGGCCGCCGAAGTCGCGAAGCGCCGCACTTTCGCAATCATTTCCCACCCCGACGCCGGTAAGACCACCATCACCGAGAAGCTCCTGCTGATGGGCAAGGCCATTGCCGTCGCCGGTACCGTGAAGTCGCGTAAGTCCGACCGCCACGCCACCTCCGACTGGATGGAAATGGAGAAGCAACGCGGCATCTCCATCACCACCTCGGTGATGCAGTTCCCCTACCGCGAGCACATGATCAACCTGCTCGACACCCCCGGCCACGAAGACTTCTCCGAAGACACCTACCGCACCCTGACCGCGGTCGACTCGGCGCTGATGGTGCTCGATGGCGGTAAAGGTGTAGAGCCGCGGACCATCGCCCTGATGGACGTCTGCCGTCTGCGGGATACTCCGATCGTCAGCTTCATCAACAAACTCGACCGCGATATTCGCGACCCGATCGAGCTGCTCGACGAGATCGAAGCGGTACTCAAGATCAAGGCCGCGCCGATCACCTGGCCGATTGGTTGCTACCGCGACTTCAAGGGTGTCTATCACCTGGCAGGCGACTACATCATCGTCTACACCCCAGGCCATGGCCACGAGCGTACAGAGGTCAAGATCATCCAGAAGCTCGACTCCGACGAAGCCCGCGCGCATCTGGGCGATGAGTACGAGCGCTTCCTCGAACAACTGGAGCTGGTGCAGGGCGCCTGCCATGAGTTCGACCAGGACGAGTTCATCAACGGTCAGCTGACGCCGGTGTTCTTCGGTACCGCCTTGGGCAACTTCGGCGTCGACCATGTGCTCGACGCCGTGGTCGATTGGGCGCCGCGTCCGCTGGCCCGTGTCGCTCATGAGCGGACCGTTGAGCCCGTGGAAGAGAAGTTCAGCGGTTTCGTGTTCAAGATCCAGGCGAACATGGACCCGAAACACCGCGACCGCATCGCCTTCATGCGGATCTGCTCGGGCAAGTACGAGAAGGGCATGAAGATGCGCCATGTGCGCACCGGCAAGGACGTGCGCATCGGCGACGCCCTGACCTTCTTCTCCTCCGAGCGTGAGCAGCTGGAAGAAGCCTACGCCGGTGACATCATCGGCCTGCACAACCACGGCACGATCCAGATCGGCGATACCTTCAGCGAAGGCGAGAACCTGGGCTTCACCGGTATTCCGCACTTCGCCCCAGAGCTGTTCCGCCGGGTACGCCTGAAGGATCCGCTCAAGTCCAAGCAGCTGCGTCAGGGTCTGCAACAGTTGGCCGAAGAGGGCGCCACCCAGGTGTTCTTCCCGCTGCGCAGCAACGACATCATCCTCGGCGCGGTTGGTGTGCTGCAGTTCGATGTGGTCGCCAGCCGTTTGAAGGAAGAGTACAAGGTCGAATGCGCCTATGAGCCGATCACGGTTTGGTCGGCGCGTTGGATCAGCTGCGATGACAAGAAGAAGTTCGAGGAATTCGAGAACAAGGCGGTGGAAAACCTTGCAGTGGATGGCGGTGGTCACCTGACCTACCTGGCGCCGACGCGGGTCAACCTGGCGCTGATGGAAGAGCGCTGGCCGGATGTGAAATTCCGCGCGACTCGCGAACACCACTGATCCGCGTATTTGGGCTGCTGCGCAGCCCTTCGCGGGCAAGCCCGCTCCCACAGGGACTGTGTTGAGCCAAAAAACAGCGCGGTTCCTGTGAGTTAGCACAGGTGCAGCGCTGAAATTGAGGGCAGCGCTGTACCTGTGGGAGCGGGCTTGCCCGCGAAGGGCCGCGCAGCGGCCCCAATCCTCAATTGCCAGCTTTGATGCTTGTCCAGACTCTGGTGCGAATCCGGTCGATCTTCGCCGGCATCGCCTCCAGCGCATACAGCTTGCCCATCACATCCTCACTCGGATAAATCATCGTGTTGCCCTTCATCGCCGGGTCAACCAGCGCATCCGCCTTGAGGTTGCCGTTGGCGTACTGCACATGGTTACTGATGTTGGCCATCACATCCGGCTGCAGCAAGTAATTCATGTAGGCGTAGCCGGCCTTCTCGTTGGGCGCATCGGCGGGCATGGCGACCATGTCGAACCACATCGGCGCGCCTTCCTTGGGAATCGAATAGCCCACTTTCACGCCATTGTTGGCCTCCTCGGCGCGGTTCTTCGCCTGCAGCACATCCCCCGAAAAACCGACCACCACGCAGACATCGCCGTTGGCCAGATCGCCGGTGTACTTGGACGAGTGGAAGTAGCTGATGTACGGGCGCACCTTCATCAACAGCGCTTTGGCCTTGTCGTAGTCCTTCGGATCCTGGCTGTGGTGCGGCAAGCCCAGGTAGTGCAGGGCGATTGGCAGCAGCTCCGGACCATTGTCGAGCACCGCCACCCCGCAGCTCTTGAGCTTGGCCATGTACTCGGGTTTGAAGATCAAGTCCCAGGAGTCGACCGGGGCATTATCGCCAAGCACCGCCTTGACCTTGTCGATGTTGTAGCCGATGCCGGTACTGCCCCACAGGTAGGGGAAACCGTACTGGTTGCCCGGGTCATTGACCTCCAGCGCCTTGAGCAGCACTGGGTTGAGGTTGTGCCAGTTGGGCAGCTGGCTCTTGTCCAGCTTCTTCAAGGCCTTGCCTTGAATTTGCCGGGCCATGAAATGGTTGGAAGGGAATACCACGTCGTAGCCGGAGTTACCGGTCATCAGTTTGCCGTCGAGCGTCTCGTTGCTGTCGAACACGTCGTAGGTCGGCACGATGCCGCTGGCCTGCTGGAAGTTCTTCAGGGTGTCGGGGGCGATGTAGCTGGACCAGTTGTAGATCTTCACCGAGTCGGCGGCATTGGCCACGCAGGCGGCCAGCATCAGTGGGGCGATAAGAAGCGTGCGCATGTCCGGTATACCTTGCTTGGTCTGTTGTTATCGAAGGGGTATCGAAAGGCGGCAGAGGCGATCAGCGGATCAGAAAATCAGAACGTAAGTCTTGCGCACGGTCTCCTGGATATCCCAGGTGCCGGTGCTGTTGGCCGGTAGCATCAGTGCGTCTCCGGCTTCTATGAGCAGGGGCTCGCCACCGTCGGGGGTGAACGTGCAGCGGCCCTTGATGAAGTGGCAGAACTCCTGTTGCACGATCTGCCGCCGCCAGCGTCCTGGGCTGCACTCCCAAATGCCGGTTTCGACGCCGTCGCTGCGCTCGACGCTGGTGACCGACGTCACCGCGACGGGCTCGCCAAGGGGGACGGCGACCGGGTTGGCGTGCTCGAGGATGGCGCTGTCGGTGTGCTTGAACTGGGTAATGCTCATGACCGGTGGATCCTGTGTGGTGATAAAGGCAAGTCAGTGCATGAAGCCTTCCATGAAGTCCGCCAGGCCACTGGCCAGGCGCCGCCTCCACGGCGCGCTGGCAGGGTTGGCGAGGGTCCTGTCCTCGTGGACGAAACTCTTGATGATCGCGTTGTAGCCCAGCCAGCGGCACGGTTCGGGCGGCCAGCTGGCCAGGCTCGACACTGGGCGGTTGTCGTGCACCCAGGGCTGGGCGGTGAGTGGGTTGTGTAGGCCGAGAATCAACGCCGCCAGGGTGCGCCCGCCGAGGTTGGTAGCGCCGACGCCTTCACCGCCATAGCCGCCGGCCAGGGCAATGCCGCGCTGACGGTCGCAAAGCATGTGCGGGCGGAACCGCCGTGCCATGCCGAGATTGCCGCCCCAGGAGTGGGTGATGCGCACGTGCTTGAGTTGCGGGAACAGTTCGCCGAACAGATAACGGCGCAGCTCGACCTCGTTGTCTTCAAGGTTGAAGTTCTCGCGCAGGCGACCGCCGAAGCGATAACCGCCGCGTGCGCCGAACACCAGGCGGTTGTCGGCGGTGCGCTGGCCGTAGGTGACCTGGCGGCTGCTCTCGCTGAAGGCTTGCCCCTGAGCCAGGCCGATCTGTTCCCAAGTCGATTCAGGCAGCGGCTCGGTGGCCACCAGCAGGCTCTGCACCGGCAATTGATGCTTACCCAGCGGCGGTAGGCTGGCGGCGTAGCCTTCCACAGCCGGCACCACCCAGTGGGCGCGCACCTTGGCCAGCGGCGTGCGTACTTCGCCGGGCTGAAAGTCATTGGCGGGGGTGTTCTCGTAGATTGTCACACCCATGCTCTCGACTACCCGGGCCAGGCCGCGTACCAGCTTGGCTGGCTGAATGGTGGCGGTATGCGGGCTGAAGATCGCGCCGTAGGCGTTGCTCACGCGCAGCTGCCCATCCAGCTGCTCGGGGCGCAGCCAGCGGTAGTCATCCTCGGTCATGCCTTGGCGATAGAGGTCGTCGAGGTAGGCGCGCAGGCTGCGCTCCTGCTCGGGGTAGCGCGCGGCGCAATACAGCACGCCGCCTTTGCGATAGTCGCAGTCGATGCCTTCGCGCTGGAGCACGCTGTCGACTTCATCGGGAATGCCATGCAGCAAGTCGATGCTGGCGCGCCGTTGTTGCGGCGAAAGGGTGGCCAGCAGGCGATCTTCCCCCAGCAGGTTGCCCATCAGCCAGCCGCCGTTGCGCCCGGAGGCGCCGAAGCCGGCGATATTGGCTTCGACGATGGCGATCTTCAGTTGCGGTGCCTGGCGCTTGAGGTAATAGGCGGTCCACAGCCCGGTGTAGCCAGCACCGATGATGCACACGTCGAGGTCGAGGTCTTCGCGCAGGGCAGGTCGTGCGCAGAGGGGCTCGTCGAGCTGGTCCATCCAAAGGCTGATCGTGCGCCAGGGTTGCATCAGGTGCGGCTCCACATCGGTAAGGTCTGTGACCGATCCTAGGGGCCTGTGGCGGTGGCTGTCTTACGTGCGTGCACGCAGGGAAACTTGCTTCACATAGGCCTTGGGCGAAAGACCGGTGTGTTCGCGAAAGGCTTTGTAGAAGGCCGACAGCGAGTTGAAACCGGCGCTGAAGGCCAGCTCGTCCATGGTCGAGGCGACGCTGTCATCGTCCAGCCCGGCCAGCAGGTGTTGCAGGCGGGCTTGGTTGACGTAGCGATAGAAGCTCTGGCCGAGTACTTGGTTGAGCAGGTAGGAGATCTGGTTGCGGCTGTAGCCGCTCTCTTTGGCAACTCGCTGCAAGTCCAGTTCGGGGTCCAGATAGGGGCGCTGGCGCTGGAAATAGTGCTCAAGGTCCTGAGCCATGGTGCTCAGTTGCCTGGGCGACAAGCCCAGGCGGCTGGTAGCCGGCCGCGAACTGGCGCCGCTGAGCCCCTGCGTGCTCTGGCGCACCAGGGTGGCGTACTCGTTGACCCGCCAGATCAAGCCGTCCTTGACCGTGATCGCTTCGCTGGACTGGAACGCAGCCAGGCCATCGCCGCCTTGCACGGTGACCTGGTACTGGATGAACGCGGTACAGCCATCGACGCGGATGCGATCGCTATGGACGATGTCCTCGCCGGCTTCGTGGGGCAGGCACACGCGCACGTAGTCGCGTAGCGCCTGGTAGTTGAGCACGCGATTCTGGAAAAAGTCATGGTACTCGACGTCTGGGTGGTACAGCGCCATCACCCCGTCGAGGTCGCGGTGCTTCCAGCAGAGGTGGTAGCGCAGGACCGTTGCGGCGGTGATCGGCGTTTGCTCAGGGCCGTCGGGGATTGGGCTCGGGATCATGCAAGTGATGGTGCCGGTGGGATCATCGCGGGGCAAGCCCGCTCCCGCACATTTTGCCACTGTGTCAGGGGCCTGGTGGGAGGGACTTGCCCCGCGATGCAAGCGCTGGACCTTGCATAAAACCCTGAGCTCAAAGCGCCAATCCGGGTGTTTTGCACGATCCTGACCAGCCCGATCCGGCTAACCCATTGATTTGTTGGAGTGTAATTTTTTGACACAGTTGGCACAGCGCCTGCACCGCCCTAAGTGCAAAGCACATGGAATCGTTGCTCACCACAAAAGGCGCTGAATCATGATTACCACTGCCGATCTGCCAACCACCGTCGCCGAGGGCCCGAATCGCTCGGGTGTGTCCTGGGCGGCGATCTTCGCGGGTGCCGCTGCGGCGGCTGCCTTGTCATTGATCCTGATGATCCTCGGCGCAGGCCTGGGGTTCGCTGCGTCTTCCCCATGGGCCCATGAGGGTGCCAGTGCCAAGGCGCTGGGTATTTCCACCATCGTCTGGCTGCTGGTCACACAGATTATCGCCTCGGGTGCCGGTGGCTACATCGCTGGCCGGCTGCGGGTGAGGTGGGCGAACTTGCACGGTGACGAGGTGTATTTCCGCGATACCGCCCATGGGCTGTTGGCCTGGGCGGTCGCTACCTTGGTCGCTGCCACGTTGATCGTGGCCACCGCTGGCAATGTTGCCAGTGCCGGTGCCCAGGCGGGTGCCGCTGCGGTGGGTGGAGTGGCTGGCGCGTCGACTGCGGCGGTTGCCAAGGATGCCGACGGGCCGGATGTCGATCCGATGGGTTACTACGTCGATGGCCTGTTCCGCAGCGAGGGCCCTGCGGCCGTCAGCGAAGATGCGGCCAATGCGGTGGCAGGGCGAATTGTCACCCGCGCCCTGAGCAATGGCGGGGCGATGGATCCGGCTGACCGGACCTATCTGGCGCAGTTGGTGGCGCAGCGTACCCGCTTGACCCAGGCCGAAGCCGAGGCACGGGTCGATCAGGTCTATGCCCAGGTTCAGGAGGATGCACAAAAAGCCAAGGTTGCCGCTCAGCAAGCGGCTGACACGGCGGCCAAGGTGGCGGCGTGGACGGCCCTGTGGACCTTCATTGCGCTGCTGTGCGGTGCGTTTTTCGCAAGCTTCGCTGCACTGTTCGGTGGTCGTCAGCGCGATCAAGCGCGCTGGATCGACGAGGATGGGCTGGGGTATGGCGAACGACGTGCGGTTAATGCTGGGACTGCGCCGATTCGCTAAGGGTTAACGTTCGAGGAGAAACATCATGCGCTCTATATTGCTGTGGATGCTTGGGGTACCGATTCCGGTGATCATTCTGATCGCGATCTTTATGCATTGACGATTTTGGGGCCGCCTTGCGGCCCATCGCGGGCAAGCCCGCTCCTACAGGGTTAGCGTGAAGTTCGAAACTGCGCTGTACCTGTAGGAGCGGGCTTGCCCGCGATGGGCCGCAAAGCGGCCCCAAACAGCATCACGCCAATCTAAAGAAACTGCTCTGCATAGTGACACGCCACCTGCCGCGTACCTACCTGGCGAAACGCCGGCACTTCCTTGCCACAGCGCTCCGTGGCATACGGGCAACGCTTGTGAAACGCACAGCCATCCGGCGGATTGAGCGGGTTAGGCAGCTCCCCGGTGATGCGAATCTTCGGCTTCAACGGATCGGGATGAATCGCCGGCGTCGCCGACAGCAAGGCCTGGGTATACGGGTGCAGCGGTTTCTCGTAGATATCTTCCTTCGGCCCCATCTCCGCTGGCCTTCCTAAGTACATCACCAACACCTGATCGGCGACATGCCGCACCACCGCCAAGTTGTGCGAGATGAACACGTAGGCGGTGTTGAACTGTTTTTGCAGGTCCATGAACAGGTTTAGCACTTGCGCCTGGATCGACACATCCAGCGCCGAGGTCGGCTCATCGGCCACCAGCACCTTGGGCTGCAACATCATCGCCCGCGCCAGGGCGATCCGCTGGCGCTGGCCACCGGAGAACATATGCGGATAACGCTGGTAATGCTCAGGACGCAGACCCACCTGCTGCATCATCGCCTGCACCCGTTCACGGCGCTCGGCCTTGCTCAGCGACGTGTTGATCAGCAGCGGCTCGGCCAACTGGTCGCCGATCTTCTGCCGCGGGTTGAGCGAGGCGTACGGGCTCTGGAAGACCATCTGCACGTCGCGGCGCAGTTGCTTGCGCTCGGCCTTGCTGGCGCCGTTGACTTCGGTGCCGGCGATCTGCAGCGAACCTGCGGTGGGCTCTTCGATCAAGGTCAGTGCGCGGGCCAAGGTCGACTTGCCACAACCGGACTCGCCCACTACGGCGAGGGTCTTGCCAGCCTCCAGCTCGAACGACACGCCATTGAGCGCGCGTACCAGGGCGTGGCCTTTGAACAGGCCGCGGGACACTTCGTAATGGCGGGTCAGGTCACGGGCGGTAAGCACGGCGGTCATCAGGCCACCTCCTGGTTCAGCGGATAGAAGCAACGCGCCAGGCTATGCGCTTGCGGGGCAAGGGGCGGGCGTTGGCGTCGGCAGTTGTCCTGCACATAAGGGCAGCGCGGCGACAGCAGGCAACCTTGCGGGCGGTCATAACGGCCGGGGACGATACCGGGCAAGGTGGCCAGACGCTCGGCGCCGATACTGTGCTCGGGAATGGCCGCCAGCAACGCCTCGCTGTAGGGGTGGGCAGGGATGTCGAACAGCTCCGGTACCTGACCGACCTCTACCGCTTGGCCGGCGTACATCACGCACACGCGCCTGGCCGTTTCGGCGACCACGGCGAGGTCGTGGGTGATCAGGATCAGGGCCATGTTGCGTTCTTTCTGCAGGTTGACCAGCAGCTCCATGATCTGCGCCTGGATGGTCACATCCAGCGCGGTGGTCGGCTCGTCGGCGATCAGCAGCTTCGGCTCGCCAGCGATGGCCATGGCGATTGCCACGCGCTGGCTCATGCCGCCGGAGAGCTGATGCGGGTAGGCGTCCAGGCGGCTTTCGGCGGCAGGGATCTCGACCTTCTTGAGCAATTCGAGTGCCCGTTGGCGCGCCGCCTTGCCCTTCAGGCCCAGGTGTTGGCGCAGCACTTCTTCGATCTGGAAGCCTACGGTGTAGCTAGGGTTGAGCGCGGTCATCGGGTCTTGGAAAACCATGGCGATGTCCTTGCCGACCACTTTGCGCCGCTGACGGCCGCTGAGCTTGAGCATGTCGATGCCAGCGAAGGTCATGGCATCGGCGGTGATCCGCCCCGGGGCGTCGATCAGGCCCATTAGGGCCATCATGGTCACCGATTTGCCTGAGCCGGATTCGCCGACGATGGCGACGATCTCGCCAGCGTCCACCGCCAGGTCCAGGCCGTCCACGACCGGTACGGCATCGGCGTCGCCGAAGCGCACATTGAGATTGTTGATCTGCAACAGTGACATGGCGTTCTCCTCAGGCGGCGTTCTTGAGTTTCGGGTCCAGCGCATCGCGCAGCCCGTCGCCCATCAGGTTGATTGCCAGCACACTGAGCAAAATGGTCAGGCCTGGCAGGCTCACCACCCACCAGGCGCGTTCGATGTAGTCGCGGGCCGAGGCCAGCATGGTGCCCCACTCAGGGGTAGGCGGTTGCACGCCAAGGCCAAGGAAGCCCAGCGCGGCGGCGTCGAGAATCGCCGAGGAGAAGCTCAAGGTCGCCTGCACGATCAGCGGCGCCATGCAGTTGGGCAGCACGGTGATGAACATCAGGCGCGGCAAGCTGGCGCCGGCCAGGCGGGCGGCGGTGACATAGTCGCGGTTGAGCTCACCCATTACCGCGGCGCGGGTCAGGCGCACGTAGGACGGCAGCGAGACGATGGCGATGGCGATCACCGTGTTGATCAGCCCAGGGCCGAGGATGGCGACGATCGCCACGGCCAGCAGCAGCGACGGCAGCGCCAGCATGACGTCCATCAGGCGCATGATCGACGGGCCGAGGATACGCGGGAAGAACCCGCCAAGCAGGCCGAGGAAGATCCCCGGAATCAACGACATCACCACCGACGACAGGCCGATCAGCAGCGATAGCCGTGCGCCCTGGATCAACCGTGAAAGCAGGTCGCGGCCCAGCTCGTCGGTACCGAGGATAAATTGCCAGGTGCCGCCTTCGAGCCATACCGGCGGGGTCAGCAAGAAGTCGCGGTACTGCTCGCTGGGATTGTGCGGAGCCACCCATGGCGCAAACAGTGCGCAGAACACCACCAGGCACATGAACGCCAGGCCCGCCACCGCGCCTTTGTTGCGCGAGAAGGCCTGCCAGAATTCTTTGTACGGCGAGGGGTAGAGCAGGCTCTGATCGACCGGGCTGGGCGGGGTCACGGAGTTTGGAATCGGGCTAGTCATGACGAGGCCTCAGCGCTGATGACGGATGCGTGGGTTGGCCAGGCCGTAGAGGATATCCACGACGAAGTTGACCAGGATTACCAGGCAGGCGATCAACAGGATGCCGTTCTGGACCACGGGGTAGTCACGGGCGCCGATGGCTTCGATCAGCCATTTACCGATGCCCGGCCAGGAGAAGATGGTTTCGGTGAGTACCGCGCCGGCCAGCAAGGTGCCGACTTGCAGGCCGAATACGGTGAGTACCGGGATCAGTGCGTTGCGCAGGCCATGCACGAACACCACGCGGGCTGGCGACAGGCCTTTGGCGCGCGCGGTGCGGATGTAATCCTCGCGCAGCACTTCGAGCATCGACGAGCGGGTCATGCGGGCGATCACCGCCAGCGGAATGGTGCCGAGCACGATGGCCGGCAGGATCAGGTGCATCACCGCGTCCTTGAAGGCGCCTTGCTCATCGCTGAGCAGGGTGTCGATGAGCATGAAGCCGGTCTTCGGCTCGATGTCGTAGAGCAGGTCGATCCGCCCCGACACGGGCGTCCAGCCCAGACTCACGGAGAAGAACATGATCAGGATCAGGCCCCACCAGAAAATCGGCATCGAGTAGCCGGCCAGCGAGATGCCCATCACCCCATGGTCGAACAGCGAGCCGCGCTTGAGCGCGGCGATCACTCCGGCCAGCAGGCCGACGATACCGGCGAACAGCAGGGCGGCGAAAGCCAGTTCGAGGGTGGCGGGGAACAGCGTGGTGAACTCGTTCCACACGCTTTCACGGGTGCGCAGCGACTCGCCCAGGTCGCCCTGGGCCAGCTTGCCGACGTAGTCCAGGTACTGGGCTGGCAGCGGCTTGTTCAGGCCCAGGCGCTCCATGGCCTGGGCATGCATCTCGGGGTCGACCCTGCGCTCGCCCATCATCACTTCCACCGGGTCGCCGGGGATCAGGCGTATGAGCGCAAAGGTCAGCAAGGTGATGCCGAAAAACGTCGGAATCAGCAGGCCTAGGCGCCGGGCAATAAAACTCAACATTGTCTGGGTTACCTCATCAGGCTGGACTTGCCAGCCGGTTAGAGCATGCCGCCGGTGCCCGTGTGGGTTGCCGGCGGTCGTTATTGTTCTACTTCACCCGGGTAGTGGCGAAGTTGTTATTGGTCAGAGGGTTGATGTGATAACCCTCCACGTTCTCACGCATGGCGGTGAACATCTTCGGATGAGCCATGCTGATCCAAGGCTGGTCCTCATCGTACACCGCCAAGGCCTTGAAATAGAGGCTTGCGCGCTCATCGTTGTCGATCACTTCACGGGCGCGGGTAATCAGCTGTTGAAACTTAGGGTTGCACCAGCGCGCATAGTTCTCGCCGCTTTTGGCCGCATCGCAGCTGAGCAGTGGGCTGAGGAAGTTGTCCGGGTCGCCGTTGTCGCCGGCCCAACCGGTGGAAACCATGTCCGCCTCGCCATTCTTGGCCCGGCGCAGCATCTCGGCCCACTCCATCACGCGGATGTCGAGCTTGATACCGATCTTGGCCAGGTCGGCCTGGAGCATCTCGGCCGACAGGCGCGGATTGGGATTGGTCGGGCCGCCGCCATTGCGGGTGAACAAGGTCAGAACAGTGCCTTCTGGAACGCCAGCCTCCTTGAGCAGGGCGCGGGCTTTATCCAGGTCGCGAGGTGGATTCTTGTTGTCGCTATTGAAGCCGATCATGGTCGGCGGATAGGGATTGACCCCGACCAGCGCATTGCCTTTGCCAAACAACTGATCGACATGGGTCTGGCGGTCGAAGGCCATGTCGATGGCCTTGCGCACGCGCACATCGCGCAGGTACTTGTGCTCGGTATTGAGGGCGATGTAGCCGGTCACCAGGGCTTCCATTTCGGCGACCTTGAGTTTCGGGTCGGTCTTGATCGAAGGTACATCATCAGGCTTGGGATAGAGCGCCACCTGGCATTCGTTGGCGCGCAGCTTTTGCAGGCGCACGTTGCTGTCAGTGGCGATGGCGAAGATCAGTGCATCGGCCGGGGGCTTGCCGCGAAAGTACTCAGGGTTGGGCTTGAAGCGTACCTGGGCGTCCTTGTTGTAGCGCTGGAAGATGAACGGGCCGGTACCGATCGGCTTGCTGTTGAGCTCGCCGGTTCTGTCGGCCTTGAGCAACTGGTCGCCATATTCGGCGGAGTAGATCGAGGTGAAGGCCATGGCCATGTCGCGCAGGAACGGCGCCTCGGGGCGGTTAAGGGTGAACACCACGGTGTGCGCGTCGGTCTTTTCCACCGACTTGAGCAGGTCCTTGAAGGCCATGCTTTCAAAATACGGGTAGCCGACGCTGGTCTTGTCGTGCCACGGATGGTTTGGATCGAGCTGGCGGCGAATGCTCCACAGCACGTCGTCGGCATCGAAGTCGCGAGTTGGCTTGAAGTAGTCGGTGGTGTGGAATTTCACCCCTTGGCGCAGGTGGAAGGTATAGGTCAGGCCGTCGTCGCTGACCTCCCAGCGTTCGGCCAGGGCCGGCTGGATATCGGTAGTGCCCGGCTTGAAATCGACCAGACGGTTGAACACGGTCTCGGCCGAGGCATCGGCGGTGACCGCGGTGGTGTACTGGACAATGTCAAAGCCTTCCGGGCTGGCCTCGGTGCACACCACCAGTGGCTTGGCGGCCAGGTTACTGGCGGCGCCGAGAATGACCGCTGCCAGGGCAGCGCGTAGCGGTAGAGATCTCATGGAACCTCCCTGCAGTGATGATTCCAGCGTAGCCGCCACGGCCCGCCTGTTGCGAGCCATGGCGTCAACGGTCAGAGGATGTTGAACGGAATGGTGGTGACGATACGCAACTCGTCCAGGCTACCGTCGGCCTGGGCCTTGCTCGCCCGGTGCGCGCTGTAGGTGGCGCGGATGCTGGTGTCTTTCAGTGGCCCACTCTGCACCGCATAGCTGGTGCCGATGCCCCACTCATAGTGGGTCTCGCCGTCCATGCCGCGCACATTGTAGGCATTGCCGCGGTAGTGAGTGCCGTCGATGCCCCAGCCACGAGCGTTGTACAGGTTGAACTTGAGCCCTGGCACGCCGTAAGGCGCCATGTTCAGCACGTAGGAGAGCTGCAGCGATTTCTCGTTGGGGCCGTTGAAGTCCGACAGCAGCGAGTTGGCCAGGTAGATGCCGTTGGTCTCGTGCAGGTAGTCGAAATACTCGTTGCCGTTCACTTGCTGCCAGGAGGCGGTGAGGGTGTGCGCCTGGTGGGTCAGACCCAACGACAGACTGTAGGTGTCGTTGTCGATTTCGCCCATCTTCTTGCTGCCTTCATCCACGGTCTTGTAGTAGTTAAGACCCGTGGTCAGGCTCAGTACCGCGCTGTCGCCAAGCACGTGGTTGGCGCCGAAGTAGTACTGGTTCCAGAAGTCGTCGACCTTGGTGGCATACAGGCTGGTGGTCAGGCTCTTGAACGGTTGGTAGTTGACCCCGGCCGTGCTGGCGCGGTCGGTCTCTACCCCGGCGGCGCCGTACTCGGTGCGGAATTTGCTCAGGCTCTGCTCGGTCCGCGGCGAGACCCGGTCGAAGCTGCCCAGGTCGAACGACAGGTTGTCGAATTCGGCACTGTGCAGGCTCACACCTTGGAAGCTCGAGGGCAGGGCGCGGTTGCCGATGTAGGCGATCATCGGCGTGTCGAGCGACTGGCGGCCGACGGTCAGGGTGGTATTGGAAATGCGTGCCTTGATATTGGCCAGGCCCGCCTTGCTCCATTGGCCCACCGGGTCGCCGTCGCTGTGGGTCAGGGTACGGTTGTTGGGCCCGGCGATGGCGGCGCGGCCGCGTTCCAGGGCGATGGCGTTGTAGGCCGCGACTTCAGTGGCGAAGCCCACGGTGCCTTGGGTGAAGCCCGAGCTGTAGTTGAGGATGGTGCCCTGCACCCAGTTGTCGCGGCTGTGGGTGTCATGGCGGCTGCCGTCGCTCTTGCTGTACTGCCACAGCGGTGCGCGGGTGGCGCGTTCGCGGGCGTACCAGTTGCGGGTGCTGCCGGTCAGGCTCTGGCCCTCGAAGAAGCCGCTTGCCTCGGCTTGTTCGCTGGACGCTTTGAGGCTCAGCGGGAAGAACGCCTGGCTGGCCGGTTCGGCCTGGGTGAGGGCGCTGAAGGCGCTGACCGACAGGGCTAGTGCGGTGGGGATAATGGGTCTCAAGGTGAAAGCTCCCTTTCATTTTTTTAGTTATCGACCTGCCTTGTGAGCAGGCGCTGTTGCGGTGGTGCAGGGGTTGCCGCGGGGTGGCCGGGCAAGTTCGGGGGGCAAGGATTCGGTGCCGGCCTCATCGCGGGGCAAGCCCGCTCCCACGCAGCACGCGAGGTGCGTGGGTATGGGTAGCGTGGGAGCGGGCTTGCCCCGCGATGAGGCCGGCACCGACTGCCAAATCAGTCGACGCTCACACCGGAAAACGCATTGCGTCCAAACGGGCTGACCTTGAAGTCGTGCACCTTGGCGCTGATCGGCTGGTTGACCGTGGAATGCGCCACCGGGGTAATCGGTACCTGTTGCTTGAGCCGCTGCTGGGCCTGCTGGTAAAGCGCGCTGCGCTGTTCGCGGTCGGTGACCTGCTTGGCCTGCTGGACCAACTGGTCGTACTGCTGATCGCACCACAGCGAGTAGTTGTTGCTGCCAATCGCGCCGCAGCTATAGAGGGTGCCCAGCCAGTTGTCCGGGTCGCCGTTGTCACCGGTCCAGCCGATCAGGGCGATGTCGTGCTCGCCACTTTTCATGCGCTTGAGGTACTCGCCCCACTCGTAGCTGACGATGCGCACCTTGAAGCCGAGCTTGCTCCAGTCGGCCTGGAGCATCTCGGCCATCAGCTTGGCGTTGGGGTTGTAGGGGCGTTGTACCGGCATCGCCCAGAGGGTGATCTCGGTGCCTTCCTTGACCCCAGCCTGTTTGAGCAGCGCCTTGGCTTTCTCGGGGTCGTAGGGTTGGTCCCTGAGGGTGTCGTCATAGGACCACTGGGTCGGCGGCATGGCATTGACCGCCAGTTGCCCGGCGTCCTGGTACACCGCCTGGATGATCGCTGGCTTGTTCACTGCCATGTCCATCGCCTGGCGCACCTGCAGCTGGTCGAACGGCGCATGGCGGGTGTTGTAGGCGATGTAGCCGAGGTTGAAGCCTGGCTTGCTCAGCACCTGCAGTTGCTTGTCTGTCTTGAGCTTGGGCAGATCAGCGGGGCGCGGGTGCAGGGTCACCTGGCATTCATTGCGCCGCAGCTTCTGGATGCGCACCGATGGGTCGATGTTGATCGAGAAGATCAGGTTGTCGATCTTTACGTCCTCGGGCTTCCAGTAGTCCTGGTTGCCCTTGTAGCGGATCTGCGAGTCCTTCTGGTAACGCTGGAATACGAAGGGGCCGGTGCCAATCGGTTTTTGATTGATGTCGCTGGGTTTGCCCGCCGCCAGCAGATGGTCGGCGTACTCGGCGGAGAGAATCGCGGCGAAGCTCATTGCCAGGTTCTGGATGAACGCGGCGTCGACGTTGTTGAGGGTGAATACCACGGTCATTGGATCGGTTTTTTCGACCTTGGCGATGGTCTTGTCCAGCCCCATGCTGACGAAGTACGGAAACTCGGTGGGGTAGGCTTTGCGCAAGGGTTGCTGCTTGTCGAGCATGCGCTGGAAGGTGAATAGCACGTCGTCGGCATTGAAGTCGCGCGTCGGCGTGAATGTCTGGTTGCTGTGGAATTTCACCCCAGGGCGCAGGTGGAAGGTGTATTGCAGGCCGTCAGCCGAGACCTGCCATTTCTCGGCAAGGGCTGGCTGCACCGCAGTGGCGCCGCGCTCGAATTCGACCAGGCGGTTATAGATCGGCTCGGCGGCATCGTTGTCGGTGGCACTGGTGTATTGGGCGGTGTCGAAACCGGCCGGGCTACCTTCGGAGCAGAACACCAGGTTGTTGGCCTGGCTGATTGGGGCCTGGGTCAGTAAGCCCAGGCCAAGCACAACGGAACACAGCAGAATCTGGCGCATGGCAAGTCCTTTTCCTGATCGATGTCAGCTGCAGCAGCGATGAATGACGGCAACAGAAACCCGTTCCTGACGGTACGGCCGTCAGGAAGGGGATGACAGGTTGCGAATTCGCTTGGTACTGCGGGAAATTTCCGATAGCTCGCGACGAAGCGTCTGATGAACTATCGGCAGCCCGAGCCCATCACGCCGTTCAGGCAAGATGGGCAGGCGGGTCTATTTCTCCACGCTCACGCCGTAGAAGGCGTTCAAGGCGAAGGGGCTGATCTTGAAGTCCTTAACCTTGGCGCTCATGGGCTGGTACACGGTGGAGTGGGCGATCGGGGTGATCGGCACCTGCTCCTTGAGGATGTGCTGCGCTTGCTTGTACAGCTCGGTGCGCTTGGCCTGGTCGGAGGTGGCCTTGGCCTGCTTGATCAGGTCGTCGTAGGGTTTGTAGCACCACTTGGAGAAGTTGTTGCCGTCGATCGCATCGCAGCCGTAGAGGGTGCCCAGCCAGTTGTCCGGATCACCGTTGTCACCGCTCCAGCCGATCAGCATGGCGCCTTGCTCGCCACCCTTGGAGCGTTTGATGTACTCGCCCCACTCATAGCTGACGATCTTGGCCTTGATGCCGATCTTGGCCCAGTCCGATTGCAGCATCTCGGCCATCAACTTGGCGTTGGGGTTGTATGGGCGCTGGACTGGCATGGCCCACAGGGTGATCTCGGTGCCTTCCTTGACCCCAGCCTCCTTGAGCAGCTGCTTGGCTTTTTCCGGGTCGTACTTGGCGTCCTTGATGCTGGTGTCGTAGGACCACTGGGTCGGCGGCATGGCGTTGACTGCCAACTGGCCGGCGCCCTGGTAGACCGAATCGATGATCTGCTGTTTGTTGACCGCCATGTCCAGCGCTTCACGCACCTTGAGCTGGGCCATCGGGTTGGGCTGGTTGCTGCCCTTGATCTGGTCCATCACGTTGTAGGCGATGTAGCCGAGGTTAAAGCCGGCCTGTTGCGGCATTTGCAGCTTTTTGTCGGCCTTGAGCGGTTCGATATCGGCAGGGCGCGGGAACAGGGTGACCTGGCACTCGTTCTTCTTGAGTTTTTGCATGCGCACCGAGGCGTCGGTGGTGATGGCGAAGATCAGGTTGTCGATCTTCACGTCCTCAGGCTTCCAGTAGTCCTTGTTGCCCTTGAAGCGAATCTGCGCGTCTTTCTGATACTTGCTGAACACGAACGGGCCGGTGCCGATCGGCTTTTGGTTGATCTCGGCGGCCTTGCCTTCCTTGAGCAACTGGGCGGCATACTCGGCCGACTGAATCGAGGCGAAGCTCATGGCCAGGTTCTGAATGAACGCTGCGTCAACCTGATTGAGGTTGAAACGCACGGTGTGCTCATCGACTTTCTCGACCTTGGCGATGTTGCTGTCCATGCCCATGTCGGTGAAGTACGGGAATTCGGTGGGGTAGGCTTTGCGGAACGGGTCGTTCTTGTCGAGCATGCGATTGAAGGTGAATAGCACGTCGTCGGCATTGAATGGGCGGCTGGGCTTGAAGTAATCGGTAGTGTGGAACTTGACACCTTCACGCAGGTGGAAGGTGTAGGTCTTGCCGTCGTCGGAGACATCCCACTTAGTGGCCAACCCCGGGATCACCGCAGTGCCACCGCGTTCGAACTGAGTCAAGCGGTTGAACACGGTCTCGGCCGAGGCGTCGAAGTCGGTTCCGGTGGTGTACTGCCCTGGGTCGAAACCGGCTGGGCTGCCTTCGGAGCAGAACACCAGGTTGCTTGCAGCGAGGGCGGACGGTGCGCTGGCAAGCAAGCCTGCGCCGACCAGGAACGGAATGACTGCGTGTTTGAGCATGGTGGCCTCATTGTTGTCATTTTTGGATTTGAGGTGGCCTCGTGAGCCGACCTGCGGATACTTATGCAGGGGGTGTTCCCAATGCAACACCATGAAGGATAGCTGGCGTCAAAAAAGTGGTACGGGCGTACATCAATGTCGCATCGATGTAAGTTTCGCCGAAGTTGATCGTTTGCGAGGGGGAAATGCTGGCATTTTGCCGAATATTTCGAGGGCAGAATGCAATAGGGATGCACCCTAAAGGTGCGTAGGAAGGATCTTAAAACTCTGTAAGCAGGCCCTTTGCGACCATTGCTTTAGGGACGGTGCCTTAACAAGCCGCTCCCCCAGGGTTCAGCACTTCTCTTCAGAACAGCGCTAGCCTTGTGGGAGCGGGTTTACCCGCGAAGGGCTGCACAGCAGCCCCAAAAAATACCCAAGACTCAGCCGATCAAGGCATCTGCACTTCGATCAAGCCATCGGCATTCATGCTGACTTCACTGGTACCGGCTTCAATATCCGGTGCCGGCGCCGCCTCGTCAGCTCCCATCGCTTTCATCGCCATCGGTGCGCTGCGCAGGTAAGGGCGGGGATAGCCGCTGCTATTGAGGTTCAGGTTGACCACTTTATAGCCCTTGCCGCCAAGCGCTTCGGTGGCCAGTTGTGCGCGAGCCTTGAAGGCGTTGACTGCATCCTTGAGCAGCTCGTCCTCGCTGGTCTTGCGGGTGTTCGGCGCAATGGAGAAGTCCATGCCGCCCATCTTCAGCTCTTGCAGCAACTCGCCGGTGAGTTTGGACAGGGCTGGGAAGTCGGCGCTTTCCAGGCGCAGCTCGGCGCGTTCGCGCCAGCCGGTGATCTTCTGGCCTTTGCTGTCATACACCGGGTAGCTGTTGCGGCTGCCCTGGCTGATCTTCACTTCCTTGACCTGGCGGGCCTGTTGCACGGCCTTGTTCATGGTCTCGGTGATCTCCTTGGCCAGCTTGCCCGGGTCGCTGTTCTGGGCTTCGCTGTACAGGGTCACGACCATCAGGTCGCGGGCAACCTCCTTGCTCACTTCAGCGCGCAGCGACACCTGGTTGTAACGTGGCTCATCGGCTGCCAATGCAGGCAGACTGGCCAGCAGGCCGCAGGACAGAATCAGGGCAGTGCCGCGACGAGGGATTTGCATGAGTAACTCCTTGGCGAATTGAAGGCGTGGAGATTGGCGTTCCATTCCACGCATGGCCCATCAGACCGGCAACAGTGTAGTGGGTTCACAAATGCCATCATCAACCTGTGACAAAGTGTGGCGCTTTGCCGCATCACTGCAGCGAGGGGCCCGGCTTCGGTATACTCCAGCCGATTTTCCTGGAGCACTCATCAGGAGAGCTCATGCTCGCTGCCGCACAACCGTTGTCCGCTACCCGTCAGAACCTCTGGCGCCTGACCGTCATTCGCGTACTGGTCCTGGCCGCTCAAGCAGGCTCGGTAGGCGTTGCCTACTGGACCGAACTGCTACCGCTGCCCTGGCTGTCGCTGGTGGTAACGCTCGCCCTGTCTTCGCTGCTGTGTGCCTTCACCGCCTTGCGCTTGCGCCTGTCGTTGCCGGTCACCGAGCTTGAGTACGCCTTCCAGCTGGCCTGCGACTTATTTATCCACAGTGTCTTGTTGTACTACTCCGGTGGCTCGACCAACCCGTTCGTGTCCTATTACCTGGTGCCGCTGGCGATCGCTGCGGTGACCTTGCCGTGGATCTACTCGCTGGTGCTTTCCGGCCTCGCCCTGGCGGCCTACAGCCTGTTGCTGGTGCAGTTCTACCCGCTGGAAACCTTGCCGCTGGCGCGCGACAAGATGCAGGTCTATGGCATGTGGCTGAGCATCGCCCTGGCCGCCGCGGTGATCACCTTCTTTGCCGCGCGCATGGCCGAGGAGCTGCGCCGCCAGGAGCAACTGCGCAGTGAGCGCCGCGAAGAAAGCCTGCGAGACGAGCAACTGCTGGCGGTCGCCACCCAGGCGGCCGGTGCTGCCCACGAGTTGGGTACGCCGCTGTCGACCATGAGCGTGCTGCTCAACGAGATGCGCCAGGATCACCACGACGCCCAGTTGCAGGAAGACCTCGCCGTGCTGCAGGACCAGGTCAAGCTGTGCAAGCAGACCCTGCAACAACTGGTGCGCGCCGCCGAGGCCAATCGGCGCATGGCCATCGTCAAGCAAGATGTCACTGCCTGGCTGGACGAAGCACTCAACCGCTGGCACCTGATGCGTCCGGAAGCCAGCTACCGCTTCCAGCGCTTGCAAGATGGCCAGGTCCCGCAGCTGACGCCGCCGCCGGACCTCACCCAGGCCCTGTTGAACCTGTTGAACAATGCTGCCGATGCCTGCCCGGATGACCTGGAAGTGCGTCTGGACTGGGACGACCAGGACATCATTATCAGCATCCGCGACCATGGCCCGGGGATTCCCCCGGCCATTGCCGAGGCAATCGGCAAACCCTTCTTTACCACCAAGGGCAAGGGCTTCGGCCTTGGCCTGTTCCTGAGCAAGGCCAGCGTTACCCGTGCGGGCGGCTCGGTGAAACTCTATAGTCATGAGCAGGGCGGCACCCTTACCGAGCTGCGCCTGCCCTATGGCAAGCGAGGAGATGAACGATGAGCGATGAAATTCAGGTTGAAGGCGAAGAGCTGCCGCATTTGTTGCTGGTAGACGATGACGCCACCTTCACTCGGGTCATGTCCCGTGCCATGAGCCGCCGCGGGTTCCGCGTGAGCACCGCATCCTCCGCTGAGGAGGGCTTGCTCCTGGCCCAGAACGACCTGCCGGACTACGCCGCCCTGGACCTGAAGATGGACGGCGACTCAGGGCTGGTGCTGCTGCCCAAGCTGCTGGAGATGGATCCGGAAATGCGCGTGGTGATCCTCACCGGTTACTCGAGCATCGCCACGGCAGTCGAGGCGATCAAGCGCGGCGCCTGCAACTACCTGTGCAAGCCGGCCGATGCCGATGATGTGCTGGCGGCGTTGCTGTCTGAGCATGCCGACCTGGATTCGCTGGTGCCGGAGAACCCGATGTCGGTGGATCGCCTGCAGTGGGAGCACATCCAGCGCGTGCTAGGTGAGCACGAGGGCAACATCTCTGCCACCGCACGAGCGCTGGGCATGCACCGGCGCACGCTGCAGCGCAAGCTGCAAAAGCGCCCGGTTCGCCGCTGAGTGTGGAGCGCTTGGATCGGTTGGCAGAGGGCCTTGTCCCGCCTGCGAGCCGATCCAGGCGCCACAAAAACCAGCTGAGTCTGAAGGGTATTTCCTTTTATCGCAGGCAAATGCCCGCACCTTGCGCAGCTCGCGTATCATTAGCGCCCTAACGACAACCCCTAGGACCGCTCGCGAATGCTCGCCCTTCTCATCCAGACGCTGAACATCACCGCACCGGTGTTCGCCATGCTGTTCATGGGCGTACTCCTCAAGCGTATTCGCCTGATCGACGACAACTTCAACAAAGTCGCCTCTTCGCTGGTGTTCAACGTCTGCATGCCTGCCTTGCTGTTTCTCGGTATCTACCACGCCGACCTGCAAGCAGCGATCAAACCCGGCGTCATCCTCTATTTCATCGCCGTTACCCTGGTCGGCTTCGCCATGGCCTGGGGCCTGGCTATCTGGCGGGCGCCGCTGGCTGAGCGCGGTATCTATACCCAAGGCGCATTTCGCGGCAACAACGGCGTGATCGGGCTGGCCTTGGCCGCCAGCCTCTATGGCGACTACGGCATCTCGCTGGGCGCGGTGCTCGCGGGCCTTGTGATCCTCATGTACAACTCGCTGTCGGCGGTGGTGCTGGCGGTGTACAGCCCGGACCTCAAGTCCGATCCATGGAGCATCTGCAAGAATATCTTCAGCAACCCGCTGATCATCAGCGTGTTGCTGGCCACGCCGATGGCCTACGCCCAGGTGCCACTGCCCAACTGGCTGCTGACCTCCGGCGACTATCTGGCGCAGATGACCCTGCCGCTGGCGCTGATCTGCATTGGCGGCACCTTGTCGCTGGCGGCGCTGCGCGACAGTGGCAAGCTGGCCATCGACGCCAGCCTGGTGAAGATGGTCTGGCTACCGCTGGTGGGCACCTTGGGCGCCTGGCTGTGTGGCTTCCGCGGTGCCGAGCTGGGCATCCTGTTCCTGTACATCGGCAGCCCAACGGCTGCGGCCAGTTATGTCATGGCGCGCGCGGCCAATGGCAACCATGAGTTGGCGGCGTCGATCATCGTGATCACCACGCTAATGGCAGCGATCACCACCAATATCGGCATCTTTATCTTGCAGTGGGGCGGATGGATCTAGATCCTGACTGCAAACAACTCCAATAACACTGCCTCCTGACCAAAGGACACTTCATGCAAGACCAGAACACGCCTGAGCGGTTACAGCGCGGGCTGAAAAACCGCCATATCCAGCTGATCGCGCTGGGCGGGGCGATCGGTACCGGGCTGTTCCTGGGCATCGCCCAGACCATCCAGCTGGCCGGTCCGTCCGTTTTGCTGGGCTATGCCATCGCTGGCCTGATGGCCTTCTTCATCATGCGCCAACTCGGCGAGATGGTGGTCGAAGAGCCGGTTGCCGGCAGCTTCAGCCATTTTGCCCACAAGTACTGGAGCGAGTTCGCCGGCTTTGTCTCAGGCTGGAACTACTGGGTGGTGTATGTACTGGTGGGCATGGCCGAGCTGACTGCCGTGGGCATCTACGTGCAGTATTGGTGGCCAGACTTCCCCACCTGGGCCACGGCCGCGATCTTCTTCGTCGCAATCAACCTGATCAACCTGACCCAGGTGAAGGTCTACGGCGAGCTGGAGTTCTGGTTCGCGCTGGTCAAGGTGATTGCCATTGTCAGCATGATTGGCTTTGGCGCCTGGCTGCTGACCAGTGGCCATGGCGGCCCGGATGCCAGCGTGGCCAACCTGTGGCAGTACGGCGGTTTCTTCCCCAATGGCGTCACTGGTTTGATCATGGCCCTGGCGGTGATCATGTTCTCCTTCGGCGGCCTGGAGCTGGTCGGTATTACCGCAGCCGAAGCGGACAACCCACGGGTGAGCATCCCCAAGGCTACCAACCAGGTGGTCTATCGCATCCTGATTTTCTACATCGGCGCGTTGGCGATTCTGCTGTCGCTGTACCCCTGGCAAAAAGTGGTGCAGGGCGGTAGTCCGTTCGTGATGATCTTCCATGAACTGGACAGCGACCTGGTGGCGACGATCCTTAACGTGGTGGTGCTGACTGCCGCGCTGTCGGTGTACAACAGCTGCGTGTATGCCAACAGCCGCATGCTGTTCGGTCTGGCCAGCCAGGGCGATGCGCCACGCCAGCTGCTCAAGGTCAGCCGCCGCGGTGTGCCGTTGACGGCACTGGGCGTGTCGGCAGCGGCCACCGGCTTATGCGTGCTGATCAACTACCTGATGCCAGGCGAGGCCTTCGGCCTGCTAATGGCGCTGGCGGTGTCGGCGCTGGTGATCAACTGGGCCAGTATCAGCATTACCCACTTGAAGTTCCGCAAGGCCAAGATCGAGTCGGGTGAGACGCCGTTCTACCGTAGCTGGGGGCATCCGGTGACCAACTACCTGTGCCTGGCGTTCATCGTGCTGATTCTGGTGGTGATGTACCTGACTCCGCCGATTCGTATTTCGGTGATGCTGATTCCGGTGTGGATTGCGGTGCTGGGTGCAGCGTTCCACCTTAAGAAAAAACGTCAAGCCGCCAAGGGCTGAAGAGCGCGTCGGCCCTATCGCGGGGCATGCCCGCTCCCACGGTAATTCTATGGGGTCACATAGGTTGCGTGGGAGCGGGCTTGCCCCGCGATAGGGCCGGCCCTGACACCTTAACCTTCGTAGCTGTCGATCACTTCCTGCGCAGCACGGAAGGCATCAATCGCCGCAGGCACCCCCGCATACACGGCGCAATGCAGCAACGCCTCGCGAATCTCTTCCACCGTACAGCCATTGTTCAGCGCCCCACGCACATGCCCCTTGAGCTCTTGCGGGCACTTCAGTGCAGTCAGGGCCGCCAGGGTGATCAGGCTGCGGGTCTTCAACGGCAAGCCGTCACGCGACCAGACACTGCCCCAGGCATGTTCATTGACGAAATCCTGCAAGGGCTGGGTGAAATCGGTGGCGTTGTTCAGTGCGCGATCGACGAACGCGTCGCCCATTACTTGGCGGCGGACCTGCTCGCCAGTCTTTGCTGCATCGGCCATGTTGTTTTCCTTAGTGTTGGCGGCGCCAGGCACGTAGGGTGGTGTACAGCAGAATCACCCCAAGCACTGGCAGGACATAGAACAGCATGAGGTTTTCCAGCCGCCCGGCCAGCGGCATGCCGGTGGTGAAGGTCACCACGTGCAGGCCGTAGGCCAGGTACAGGCAGAGGAACACCAGCCCTTCGGCGCGGGTGACGCGGTAGCCTGAATAGAACACTGGCAGGCTCAAGGCGGCGACGCCGAGCATCACCGGCAAGTCGAAGTCCAGCGCGTTGGGCGATATCGACAGTGGGGCAGGGGTGACCAGGGCAGTGACGCCCAGCACCGCCAACAGGTTGAACAGGTTGCTGCCGATCACCGTACCTACGGCGATCTCGCGCTCGCCGCGCAGGGCGGCGATCAGTGCGGCAGCCAGCTCCGGCAGTGAGGTGCAGACGGCGACCACGGTCAGGCCAATGATCCGCTCCGACAGCCCCAGGTCGGTCGCGACTTCGACGGCAGCCTCCAGCAGCAGGTGGCCAGCCACACTCAACAGCCCCAGGCCGAGCAGAATCTGCAGCACGGCGCCGGTCCAGAAGCGCCCAGAACTGCTTGGCAGTGGACCGGGTGCGGGATAGGTGCGGGCATAATGGCGGGACTGATGCCAGAGCATCGCCAGATAGCCGACCAGGCCAATCACCAACAGCAGCCCCTCCAGTCGCCCCAATTGGCCGTTGGCTGCTAGCAGGTAGACCAAGGCGCTGGCGGCAACCATCAGCGGGATATCCAGCCGCACCAACTGGCGCGAGACGCGCAGAGGGATGATCAGCGCGGCGAGGCCAAGGATCACCAGCACGTTGAAGATGTTGCTGCCGATCACGCTGCCGACCGCCACATCCGGCGCGCCCTGGTAGGCTGCCTGCAGGCTCACGGTCAGTTGCGGTGCGGTGCTGCCGAACGCCACCAGGCTCAGGCCGATGATCAGTGGCCGCACGTGCAAACGAGTTGCCAGGCGCAGGGCGGCGCGCACCAGCAGTTCGGCGCCGAGCACCAGCAATAGCAAGCCGAAGCCCAGTTGCAGAAGGCTGAAAGTGGGAAGGGTGGCCAGGTCGAAAATGGTCAGGGCTCCAGTCGGATCAGTCGCTCAGACCTTGTACCCGGACTCGCGCGGTTCCGCTACGGATCATGCCGATTTTTTCTGCGGCGGCGCGGGAGAGGTCGATCAGTCGGCCGCGGGTGTGTGGGCCGCGGTCGTTGATGCGTACCACGACGCTGCGCTGGTTGGCCAGGTTGGTGACCAGTACCCGGCTGCCGAAGGGTAGGCTGCGGTGGGCGGCGGTCAGGCCATGTTGGTTGAACGGTTCGCCGCTGGCGGTACGTTTGCCGTGGTGGCGTGAGCCGTAATAGGAGGCGGTGCCGCTGGTGTCGTATCCGCGAGGGTCGATATCGTGGCTGGCACAGCCGGCCAGCAGGGAGAAAAGCGCCAGGGCGCTGAGGCTACGCCGCATTCTGGGTGGTGCTCCTGAGTGAGTCATCGCGGGGCAAGCCCGCTCCCGCATGAGCGTAGAGCTCACCTGGGAGCGGGCTTGCCCCGTGATTGGGCTTACCCTTCGAGCTTGGCCTTGAGCAATTGGTTCACTTGCCCCGGGTTGGCCTTGCCTTTGGACGCTTTCATCGCCTGACCGACAAAGAAGCCGAACATCTTGCCGCGCTTGGCCTCGTCGGCCGCGCGGTACTGTTCGACCTGCTCGGCGTTGGCCGCCAGCACTTCGTCGAGCATCTTGTCGATCGCACCGGTGTCGGTGACCTGCTTGAGGCCTTTGCTCTCGATGATGCTGTCAGCATCGCCTTCACCGGCCGCCATGGCCTCGAACACGGTCTTGGCGATCTTGCCGCTGATGGTGTTGTCACGAATGCGCAGCAACATGCCACCGAGCTGTTCGGCGCTGACCGGCGCCTGGTCGATCTCCACGCCCAGCTTGTTCAGCAGGCTGCCCAGCTCGACCATGACCCAGTTGGCGGCAAGCTTGGCGTCGCCACCAATCTTCACCACTTGCTCGAAGTAGTCCGCTTGTTCACGGCTGGAGGCCAGCACGTTGGCGTCGTAGGCCGACAGGCCATACTGGCTCTGGAAGCGCTCGACCTTTTGTGGCGGCAGCTCCGGCAGGCCGGCGCGGACGGTTTTGAGGAAGCTGTTCTCGATGACCACCGGCAGCAGGTCAGGATCGGGGAAGTAACGGTAGTCGTTAGCTTCTTCCTTGCTGCGCATGGAGCGGGTTTCGTCTTTGTTCGGGTCGTACAGGCGGGTTTCCTGGACAACCTTGCCGCCGTCTTCGATCAGGTCGATCTGGCGCTGGATCTCGCTGTTGATCGCGCGCTCGATGAAGCGGAACGAGTTGACGTTCTTGATCTCGCAGCGGGTGCCGAACTCGGCCTGACCTTTCGGCCGGATCGAGACGTTGCAGTCGCAACGCAGCGAGCCTTCGGCCATGTTGCCGTCGCAGATGCCCAGGTAACGCACCAGCGCATGGATCGCCTTGACGTAGGCTACGGCTTCCTTGGCGCTGCGCATGTCCGGCTCGGAGACGATCTCCAGCAGCGGCGTGCCGGCGCGGTTCAGGTCGATCCCGGTGGCGCCATTGAAGTCTTCGTGCAGGCTTTTGCCAGCATCTTCTTCAAGGTGCGCACGGGTGATGCCGACGCGCTTGATGGTGCCGTCTTCCAGGGCGATGTCCAGGTGGCCCTTGCCGACGATCGGCAGCTCCATCTGGCTGATCTGATAGCCCTTGGGCAGGTCAGGGTAGAAGTAGTTCTTGCGCGCGAAGACGTTGCGCTGGCCGATTTCGGCATCGATGGCCAGGCCGAACATGCAGGCCATGCGCACGGCTTCCTGGTTGAGCACCGGCAGTACGCCAGGCATGCCCAGGTCGACCAGGCTGGCCTGGGTGTTCGGCTCGGAACCGAAGGTGGTGGCGCTGCCGGAGAAAATCTTCGACTGGGTGGCGAGCTGGGTATGAATCTCCAGCCCGATCACAACTTCCCATTGCATGTGTGAATTCCTCAGAAGCCGTTGGGGGCGCGGGTGTGCCAGTCGGTGACTTGCTGGTAGCGGTGCGCGACGTTGAGCAGGCGGCCTTCCTGGAAATACGGCGCCAGCAGCTGCACGCCCACTGGCAGGCCTTCGACGAAGCCGGCTGGCATCGACAGGCCCGGCAGGCCCGCCAGGTTGGCAGTGATGGTGTAGACGTCTTCCAGGTAGGCGGCGACCGGGTCGCTGCTCTTGGCGCCAAGCTTCCAGGCCGGGTTCGGCGTGGTTGGGCCAAGGATCAGGTCGACCTGCTCGAAAGCCGTCATGAAGTCGTTCTTGATCAGGCGGCGGATCTTCTGCGCCTTCAGGTAGTAGGCGTCATAGTAACCGGCCGACAGCGCGTAGGTACCAACCATGATCCGCCGTTGCACCTCGGTGCCGAAGCCTTCGCCACGCGAGCGCTTGTACAGGTCGGTGAGGTCCTTCGGGTCTTCACAGCGGTAGCCGAAGCGTACGCCATCGAAACGCGACAGGTTGGAGGAAGCTTCCGCCGGGGCGATCACGTAGTACGCGGGGATCGCGTGCTGCATGTTCGGCAGGCTGATTTCCTTGACCACTGCGCCGAGCTTTTCCAGCTCCTTGACGCTGGCCAGGACCAGGTCGGCGATGCGTGGGTCGAGGCCGGCACCGAAATATTCTTTCGGCAGGCCGATGCGCAGGCCCTCGAGCGGCGCATTGAGGTTGGCGCTGTAGTCCGGCACCGGCTCATCGATGCTGGTCGAGTCCTTGGCGTCGAAGCCGGCCATACCTTGCAGCAGCAGTGCGCAGTCTTCGGCGGTGCGCGCCAGCGGGCCGCCCTGGTCGAGGCTCGAGGCGTAGGCGATCATGCCCCAGCGCGAGACGCGGCCGTAGGTCGGCTTGAGGCCGGTGAGGTTGGTCAGCGCTGCCGGCTGGCGGATCGAGCCGCCGGTGTCGGTGCCGGTAGTCACCGGCAGCAGGCGTGCAGCCACGGCAGCGGCGGAGCCACCCGACGAGCCGCCAGGCACGTGCTCGAGGTTCCACGGGTTCTTCACTGGGCCATAGTGGCTGGATTCGTTGGCCGAACCCATGGCGAACTCGTCCATGTTGGTCTTGCCCAGGGTGACCATGCCGGCTTCGGCCAGCTTGGCGACCACGGTGGCGTCATACGGCGCCTTGAAGTTGTCGAGCATCTTCGAGCCGCAGCTGGTGCGTACGCCGTTGGTGCAGAACAGGTCCTTGTGGGCGATTGGCGCGCCCAACAGCGCACCAGCTTCACCCGCAGCGCGGCGGGCGTCGGCGGCACGCGCCTGGCCCAGGGCCAGGTCTTCGGTGACGCTGATGAAGCTGTTCAGTTGCGGGTCGAGTTGCTTGATCCGCGCCAGCAGGGCGCCGGTCAGCTCTTCGGAGGAAAACGACTTGTCGGCGAGTCCGCGGGCGATCTCGGCCAGGGTCAATTGATGCATGGCAGGTGCTATCCCTTACTCGATGACTTTCGGAACCAGGTACAGACCGTTTTCGGTCGATGGGGCGATGGCCTGATAGCTATCGCGCTGATTGCTTTCAGTGACCTGGTCGGGGCGCAGGCGTTGGCTGGCCTCCAGGGGGTGGGCCAGAGGTTCGATACCGCTGGTGTCGACGGCTTGCATCTGGTCGACCAGCCCGAGAATACTGTTCAAGGCATCGGTGATGCGTGGCAGTTCGCCTTCATTCAGGCCCAATCGGGCCAGATGGGCGATCTTTTCCACGTCGGAGCGTTGAAGCGCCATTGGGGATCTCCAGGGAAACAAAACGGATTAGGTCCGCGATCAGGAACATGCCAGCATTTTGGCGGTCAAAGGGCCGCGATCATCTGCAGGCTTGCTCGGAAAACTGCCAATTTAACATATTGGCTCCTTGCCCAAAATCCCTGCCATTGTTAGAGTTTGCCGCACTTTTTTACCCACGCTTTCCCCAGGGTCACTTTCCCATGTTCAAGAAACTGCGTGGCATGTTTTCCAGCGATCTTTCCATCGACCTGGGTACTGCCAACACCCTTATTTACGTGCGTGAGCGCGGTATCGTCCTGAATGAGCCCTCGGTTGTTGCCATCCGTACCCACGGCAACCAGAAAAGCGTCGTCGCCGTCGGTACCGAAGCCAAACGCATGCTGGGCCGTACGCCTGGCAACATTGCTGCCATTCGTCCGATGAAGGACGGCGTGATCGCCGACTTCAGCGTTTGTGAAAAAATGTTGCAGTACTTCATCAACAAGGTCCACGAAAACAGCTTCCTGCAGCCCAGCCCACGTGTGCTGATCTGCGTGCCGTGCAAATCGACCCAGGTCGAGCGCCGCGCCATCCGTGAGTCGGCCCTTGGCGCCGGGGCACGTGAAGTGTTCCTGATCGAAGAACCCATGGCTGCCGCTATCGGTGCGGGCCTGCCGGTCGAAGAGGCGCGTGGTTCGATGGTCGTCGATATCGGTGGTGGTACCACTGAAATCGCCCTGATCTCGCTCAATGGCGTGGTCTATGCCGAGTCCGTTCGTGTTGGCGGCGACCGCTTCGACGAAGCGATCGTGACCTACGTGCGCCGTAACTACGGCAGCCTGATCGGCGAATCCACCGCCGAGCGCATCAAGCAGGAAATCGGCACCGCCTACCCAGGTGGCGAAGTGCGTGAAGTCGACGTGCGCGGCCGTAACCTGGCCGAGGGCGTGCCACGTGCCTTCACCCTCAACTCCAACGAAGTGCTCGAAGCCCTGCAAGAGTCGCTGGCGACCATCGTTCAGGCGGTCAAGAGCGCCCTGGAGCAGTCGCCGCCTGAGCTGGCCTCGGACATCGCCGAGCGCGGCCTGGTGCTGACCGGTGGTGGCGCCCTGCTGCGCGACCTGGACAAGCTGCTGGCGCAGGAAACCGGCCTGCCGGTGATCGTCGCCGAAGACCCACTGACCTGCGTCGCCCGTGGCGGCGGCCGCGCGTTGGAAATGATGGACAAACACGCCATGGACCTGCTCTCCAGCGAGTGATCCACGGCGTTGTCCAACGTTCGGTAATGATCGCCCGGTTTACAGGTGGCACGTGCAGTGCTACCTGTATGCGCTGGGCTGGCGTCCGTTGGGCGCTGTTTACGTCAACCTGCAGCAGGCCGGTGCATTGTTCCATGTCCAATGACCTCCTGAATCGTCGTCCACGAGGAACGGCCCATTAAACCGCTTTTCTCCAAGGGCCCTTCGCTGGGCGTTCGTCTGCTGGTGCTGGTGGTCCTGTCGGTCGCGCTGATGGTGGTCGACTCGCGCTTTGCCTTGCTCAAACCGGTACGCAGCCAGATGGGGCTGGTGCTGATGGAATCCTATTGGCTGACCGACCTGCCGCAGCGCGTGTGGCAAGGCGTCGCCAGTCAGTTTGGCAGCCGTACCGAGTTGGCCGCCGAGAACGAGAAGCTCAAGACCGAGGCCCTGCTGCTGCAAGGGCGGCTGCAGAAGCTGGCCGCGCTGACCGAGCAGAACGTGCGCCTGCGTGAGCTGCTCAACTCCTCGGCACTGGTCAATGAGAAGGTCGAGGTCGCCGAATTGATCGGGGTCGACCCTAATCCCTTCACCCACCGCATCCTGATCAACAAGGGCGAGCGCGACGGCGTGTTCCTCGGCCAGCCGGTGCTCGATGCCCGTGGCCTGATGGGCCAGGTGGTCGAGTTGATGCCGTATACCTCGCGGGTCCTGCTGCTGACCGACACGACCCATAGCATTCCGGTGCAGGTCAACCGCAACGGTCTGCGCGCCATCGCCAGTGGCACCGGTAACCCGGAGCGTCTGGAGCTGCGGCATGTCGCCGATACCGCCGACATCAAGGAAGGCGACCTGCTGGT
Organism: Pseudomonas sp. NPDC088890; assembly: GCF_044900155.1. Classification (NCBI taxonomy): domain Bacteria; kingdom Pseudomonadati; phylum Pseudomonadota; class Gammaproteobacteria; order Pseudomonadales; family Pseudomonadaceae; genus Pseudomonas; species Pseudomonas sp. NPDC088890. Next base: position 317,967 of record NZ_JBJDNG010000006.1, read on the forward strand.
GAGCTCGGGCATGGGCCAGCGCTTCCCGGCAGGCTACCCGGTGGCGACGGTCAACGAAGTGATCCACGACTCCGGCCAGCCGTTTGCCATTGTCCGCGCCATCCCTACCGCCGCGCTGAACCGCAGCCGCTACATGCTGCTGGTGTTCAGTGACCGGCGTACACCGGAAGAGCGCGCCACCGAGGCGGCGATCGCCCAGGAGGAAGCCGACCGTAAAGGTGTGACACCGGCTCCGCTGAGCGGTAGCCCGTCTACTGCGCCCGCCGCCGCCCCGGCCCCCGCTGCGCCGACAGGTGCCGCGCCGGCAACTCCGGCCGCACCTGCTACCCAGGGCGCAGCCCCCGTCAATCCGGCAGCGGCGCCTGTGGCGCCGAGCCAACCTGGGAGGCATTGATGGCCAGTTCGCGCAGTAAGAACGGTTGGTTCATCTGGCTGACCTTCGTCATTGGCCTGCTGCTCAGCGTTTCGCCGATGCCGCAGTTCATGGAAGTCTTCCGTCCGATGTGGCTGGCCATGCTGGTGTCGTTCTGGGCGCTGGCAGTGCCGAACAAGGTCGGCATGACCACGGCATTCATCCTCGGCCTGGCCGAGGACGTGCTGTATGGCACCCTGTTGGGGCAGAACGCATTGATCCTGACCCTGATCACCTTCCTGGTGCTGTCGTTGCAACAGCGCCTGCGCATGTTCCCTATGTGGCAACAGAGCCTGGTGATCCTGGTGATCTTCGGCATCGCCCAGCTGATCCAGCTGTGGTTGAGCGCACTGACTGGCAATCGCCTGCCGACCCTGGCGCTGGTTTGGTCGGCGGTCATCAGTGCCTTGCTCTGGCCGTGGATCAGCTTTGCCCTGCGCGATATTCGCCGCCGCTTGCACATCCACTGACCGGCAACGCCGCGACTGACAGGGAGCTGTCCCATGACCCCGCTGTACCTAGCCTCCGGCTCGCCGCGCCGTCGTGAACTGCTGACCCAGATCGGCGTGCCGTTCACCACGATCAGTGCCCCCATCGATGAAACCCCGTTGCCTGGTGAAACTGCTCCGGCCTATGTCGAGCGCTTGGCGCGGGCCAAGGCCGCCGCAGGTCTTGGCCAGGTGTCAGGCCCGGCGGTAGTGCTCGGTGCAGATACAGCGGTGGTACTCGATGGGCGCATCCTGGGCAAGCCTGAGAGCCGTGAACATGCCCTGGCCATGCTCGCCGACCTTGCAGGTCGTGAGCATCAAGTGCTCACTGCGGTAGCGCTGAACGATGGCCAGCGTTGCTTGAGCCTGTGTGTCAGCAGCACTGTGCACTTTCGCCCGATCAGTAGCGACGAAGCGGCCCGCTACTGGGCCAGCGGCGAACCGCTGGACAAAGCCGGTGGCTATGCCATCCAGGGGCTGGGCGCGGTGTTCGTCACCGGCCTGGTCGGCAGCTACTCGGCAGTGGTCGGCTTGCCCCTGAGCGAAACCGCCGATCTGCTCGGTCAATTCGCCATTGCCTGCTGGCAACTGCCGGCGGCTCAGCCAGAGGATTGAACGCTTCGCTAGCCAGGGATCGGTCAGCGATCCATCATTATCCAAGACCTTTGACGAGAGCCTGCCATGAGTGAAGAGATCCTGATCAACATCACCCCGATGGAATCGCGCGTGGCAGTGGTGGAAAACGGTGTCCTGCAAGAGGTGCATGTCGAGCGCACCCAGCGCCGCGGCATCGTCGGCAACATCTACAAGGGCAAGGTGGTGCGGGTGTTGCCAGGCATGCAGGCCGCCTTCGTCGACATCGGCCTGGAGCGCGCAGCGTTCATCCATGCCTCGGAGATCTCCCAGCGCGAAGGCTCGGCGGTGGAAACCATCACGGCGCTGGTGCATGAAGGGCAGGCCTTGGTGGTGCAGGTGACCAAGGACCCCATCGGCACCAAGGGCGCTCGCCTGACCACCCAGCTGTCGATTCCCTCGCGCTACCTGGTGTACATGCCACGTAGCAGCCATGTCGGTATTTCCCTGAAGATCGAAGACGAAGCCGAGCGCGAGCGCCTCAAGCAGGTGGTCAGCAACTGCGTCGAGCAGGAGAACATCAAGGACGCCGGTGGCTTCATCCTGCGTACCGCCGCCGAAGGCGCGCGCCAGGAAGACATTCTCCAGGACATCCGCTACCTGCGCCGCCTGTGGGAGCAGATCGGCAGCCAGATCCAGACCTGCGGCGCGCCGACTGTCATCTACGAAGATCTCGGCCTGGCCCTGCGGACCCTGCGCGACCTGGTCAATCACAAGATCGAGAAAATTCGCATCGACTCGCGGGAAACCTTCCAGAAGACCACCCAGTTCGTCGGCGAGCTGATGCCTGAGATCGCCGACCGTCTGGAGCATTATCCTGGCGAGCGACCGATCTTCGACCTGTACGGCGTCGAGGACGAAATCCAGCGTGCCCTGGAGCGCAAGGTACCGCTCAAATCCGGTGGTTACCTGGTGGTCGATCCGGCCGAGGCGATGACTACTATAGACGTCAATACCGGCGCCTTCGTCGGTCATCGCAACCTTGAGGAAACCATCTTCAAGACCAACCTGGAGGCGGCCACCGCCATTGCCCGGCAACTGCGGCTGCGCAATATCGGCGGGATCATCATCATCGACTTCATCGACATGGAAGACGAAGAGCATCAGCGCCAGGTCCTGCGCACCCTGGAAAAGCAGCTCGAACGTGATCACGCCAAGACCAACATCATCGGCATCACCGAGTTGGGCCTGGTGCAGATGACCCGCAAGCGCACTCGTGAAAGCCTTGAGCAGGTCCTGTGCGAGCCATGCGCCGGCTGCCAGGGGCGCGGCAAGCTGAAAACCCCTGAAACCATCTGCTACGAGATCTTCCGCGAGATCCTCCGAGAGGCGCGCGCTTACCAGGCCGAGGGCTATCGAGTGCTGGCCAATCAGAAGGTGGTCGACCGCCTGCTCGATGAAGAATCGGGCAATGTCGCCGAGCTTGAAGCCTTCATCGGTCGAACCATTCGCTTCCAGGTCGAGTCCATGTACTCCCAGGAACAATACGATGTGGTGCTCCTCTGACGCGTTCTGAAACCCTTCGCCCGCTGGCGAAAACCACGCTTGGGGCCATAGTTAAGGCACGACTTGGAGGGCCATGGCCATGGGACGTCTGACCCGCGTTCTGAGCGCCTTGACCCGCTGGGGGCTGGGCCTGTGCGCCCTGTTGGCGGTGCTGGTGGCGCTGTATGTCAGCCTCGGTCGGCAACTGGTACCGCTAGTAGCCGAATACCGCGCTGATGTAGAGAGCAAGGCCGAGCAGGCCTTGGGCTTGGCTGTGCACGTAGGTGCCCTGGAAGGGCGCTGGAGCGGCCTGGCACCGGTGTTGCGCGTGCGTGATCTGCAAGTGGGCGAGGGCGCTGACGCCCTGCGTCTGGACGATGTGCGGGTGGTGCCTGATCTGTGGGCCAGCCTCAAGGCGCGTGAAGTTCGCCTGGCACGGATTCAACTGGGCGGCCTGCAGCTGATTCTGCGCGAGGAGGAGCAAGGCGCCTGGGTGCTCGAAGGCCTGCCGAAAAAAGACGATAGCCCGCTCGATCCTGCGCAAGCGCTGCAACGCTTGCAGCAGCTGGGCCGTATCGATGTGTTCGACAGCCAGGTGACCCTGCACCCCTGGCAGCGCGACCCGCTGACCCTCACCTATGTAAGCCTTGGTATGCAGGCCGGCGCTTCGCGCCAGGCCGTCGACCTGCGTGCCACCTTGCCGGACGGCCAGCCGCTGGCAGTCAATCTGCGCAGTCGCGCCAGCGCCAGTGCTTGGCGTGAGGGCTCGTTGCAAGGTTACCTGAGCTTGCCGCAGAGCGATTGGGCGCGCTGGTTGCCGCCACGCTTGCTCGGCCAGTGGCAGGCCAACGCCCTCAAGGCCGGCGGCGAACTGTGGATCGACTGGCGCAAGGGCCAATTGCAGCAGGCGGCGGTTCGCCTCAATGCCCCGCAGTTACGCGGCGCCTATGGCCAGCGCAAAGCGGTAAGCCTGGAAGACCTGGCGCTTTCGGCGTGGGTCCAGCGCGATAAAGAGGGTTATGCAGTCGTCCTCGACTCGCTGGCGGCGAGCATCGGCAAGACCCGCTGGGAAACTCACCTGCAAGCACGCCAGCAGTTGGGCCAGACGCCTGCCGATGAAACCTGGTCCGTCCAGGCCGACCGCCTCAACCTGACCCCACTGACGCCGCTGATCAATGCCCTGGCACCGCTACCGGAAAAAGTCATGGCGGTAGTCGATGGCCTGAACGTGACAGGTGCCTTGCGCAATGTGCATTTGGATATCCGGCCCAAGGCCGAAGGTGATCAGCGTTTGCAGTTTGCCGCCAACCTGGAGCGAGTCGGTTTCGATGCCTATCACGGTGCTCCAGCGGCCGGGAATGTCAGTGGCAGCATCGCCGGCGACCTGGGCCAAGGTGAACTGCGCCTGGACACCGATGCCTTCATGCTGCACCTGTACCCGATCTTCGCCAAACCCTGGCATTACCAGAAGGCCAACGCCCAGCTGAACTGGCGCCTGGACAAAGAAGGCTTCACCTTGATCGCGCCGTATCTGAAGGTGCTCGGCGAGGAGGGCAAGATCGCTGGCGACTTCCTCATCCGCCTGCTGTTTGAAGAAGGGCGCGAAGACTACATGGATCTGCGCGTCGGCTTGACTGAAGGCGACGGGCGCTACACCGCCAAGTACCTGCCTGAAGTGCTCAGCCCGGCGCTCGATGAATGGCTGCGCAGCGCCATCGTCAAAGGCACGGTCGATGAGGGTTATTTCCAGTATCAAGGTTCGCTGAACCACGGCGCGACGCCTGAGGCGCGCAGCATCAGCCTGTTCTTCAAGGTGCGCGATGCAGCGCTGGATTTCCAGCCTGGCTGGCCGCAGGTGCAGCACGTTGCCGGTGATGTGCTGATCGAGGACAGCGGCGTGCGCATCAAGGCCCAGCGCGGTCAGTTGCTCGATACCCAAGTCAGCGATGTCAGCGTCGACATTCCTCATGTCGAAGAAGGCCAGCACAGTCATCTGTATCTGGAGGGCGACTTCGATGGCGGCCTTGGCGACGGCCTGAAGATCCTCCAGCAAGCGCCGATCGGCACTGGCGAGATCTTTGCGGGCTGGGAAGGCGAAGGGCCGCTCAAGGGCAAGGTCAAACTGGATATTCCCTTGGCACGCGGCGAACGGCCGAAAGTGCGGGTGGATTTCACCACCGCTGATGCACGCTTGAAAGTCGCACCGCCAACCCTGGAACTGAACAAGCTCAAAGGCGATTTCAGCTTCGACTTCGACAAAGGCCTGAGCGGCAAGGACATCACCTTGCAGGCCTTCGGCAAGCCGGTCAGCGCGCAAATCAGCGCCGAAGGTCAGCCTGGCCAGATGCAGACCCGGATCAATGCCTCCGGCCAGGTGGCGCTCAAGGCCCTGACCGACTGGCTGCAGTTCAAACAGACCTTGCCAGCCAGTGGTGAGCTGCCTTATCAGCTGCAGTTGAGCCTGGGCAGCCGGGACAATCGCCTGAGCGTCAATTCGTCACTCAAGGGGCTGGCCATCGATTTGCCGGCGCCGTTTGGCAAGACTGCCCAGCAGACGCGTGATAGCCGCTTCAGCATGACCCTGCAGGGCGCCGAACGACGATTCGATGCTGCTTACAGCGATCTTGCCCGCTTTGCTTATGCCGCGCCGGGCGACAAGCTGGATCAGGGGCGCGGTGAGCTGCTATTGGGCACGGGCGAGGCGCAAGTGCCTTCTGGTCAGGGCCTGCGCGTGCGCGGCCGGCTGGACACGTTGGACCTGGAGCCCTGGCAGCAGCAGGCGCAACGCTTCGCCGGGCAAGACCCTGGCGGCAGTGCCCGGCAGAACTTGCAAGGGGTTGACCTGAGCATCGGCAAGCTCAAGGCCTTCGGTATGGACTTGAACCAGGCCGTAGTGCGCCTGGCCCGCGCTGCCAATGCCTGGGACCTGCGCCTGGACAGCCGCGAAGTGATGGGCAACGCACGCATCCCCGACGCCAAGGCGCAACCGATGGTGGTCAAGTTGCAGACGTTGCGTCTACCGCCTGCCGATCCTGCCGAAAGCCAGAGCGAGGATGGCCCCGATCCGCTGGCCACGTTCAACCCGCGTAAGGTGCCCGCGCTGGACCTGACCATCGACAAGCTGTACCGCGGCGACGATCTGTTCGGCAACTGGGCGTTGAAACTGCGCCCCACCACGCGCGGGGTTTCTTTCGATGATATCGATATCGAGATCAAAGGCCTGCACATCGATGGCAGCGGCGGCTGGGAAGGCGATCCAGGTGCTACCGGTAGTTGGTACAAGGGCCGGTTGGACGGCAAGAACCTGGCGGATGTGCTCAAGGCCTTCGGCTTCGCGCCAACGGTGACCAGCCGAGATTTTCGCCTGGATGTCGACGGGCGCTGGCCCGGCTCGCCGGCTGCAGTGGGGCTGAAAAACTACTCCGGCAGCCTCGATGCCGCGCTGCGCACCGGTCAGTTCGTCGAAGTCGAGGGCAGTGCCCAGGCCTTGCGGGTATTTGGCTTGTTGAACTTCAACTCGATCGGCCGGCGCCTGCGCCTGGACTTTTCCGACCTGTTCGACAAGGGCTTGGCCTATGATCGGGTCAAAGGCCTGCTGGTGGGCAGCGAGGGGGTCTACGTGACCCGTGAGCCGATCACCGTTACCGGGCCGTCGAGCAACTTCGAGCTCGATGGCACCCTGGACATGGTCCGCGATCGGGTCGACGCTAACTTGCGAGTGACCCTGCCGGTGACCAATAACTTGCCACTGGCGGCGCTGATTGTCGGGGCACCGGCCATTGGTGGTGCATTATTCCTGGTCGATCGGTTGATCGGTGACCGGGTAGCGCGGTTTGCCAGCGTGCATTATCGCGTCGAGGGGCCGTGGAAAGAGCCTAAAATCACCTTTGTGAAACCTTTCGAAAAGTCGCGTTAGGAGCTGGGATGAAGTCAGCGGTGATTCAGATGGTCAGCCAGGATGACGTTCTGGCCAACCTGCAGCGTGCCCAGGCCCTGCTCGAACAAGCCGCTGAGGGCGGGGCACGGCTGGCCGTGTTGCCGGAGAACTTCGCCGCCATGGGCCGACGTGACGCCGCAGCCATCGGTCGCGCCGAGGCATTGGGGCAAGGGCCTATCCTGCCCTGGTTGAAACGCACCGCCCGCGACCTCAAGTTATGGATTGTCGCCGGTACTTTGCCGTTGCCGCCGGTCGGCCAGCCTGAGGCCAAGTCGCATGCCTGCTCGCTGCTGATCGACGAACAGGGTGAGGTGGCCGCTCGCTATGACAAGCTGCACCTGTTCGATGTCGATGTGGCGGACAATCGCGGCCGCTATCGCGAGTCCGATGACTATGCCCACGGCAGCCAGGTGGTGGTTGCCGATACGCCGGTGGGACGCGTTGGCCTGTCGGTGTGCTACGACCTGCGGTTTCCCGAGCTGTACAGCGCCTTGCGCGCAGCCGGGGCGGAGCTGATTACCGCGCCGGCGGCTTTTACCGCCGTGACCGGTGCGGCGCACTGGGAGGTGCTGATTCGCGCGCGGGCGATCGAAACCCAGTGCTACCTGCTCGCTGCGGCGCAAGGTGGCACGCATCCCGGACCCCGGGAAACCCACGGTCACGCGGCGATCGTCGACCCCTGGGGGCGAATCGTCGCGCAGCAGGCGAACGGCGAAGCCGTCCTGCTGGCAGAACGTGACAGCGATGAACAAGCGTCCATACGGGCGCGGATGCCGGTGATCAAGCACCGGCGCTTTTTCTCGCAGGACGCCTTGCGGCCTGCGCACACCTCGGAGTGACTATGAGCGAGATGTTAACCACTGTCAGCGATCATCTGCTGGCGCCGGGCGGTCTGACCCTCGACAGCCTGCAATCAGTGCTGGGCGAGCTGGCCGGGCCAGGCATCGATGCCGCCGACCTGTACTTCCAAGGGCAGATCTCGGAAACCTGGGCCCTTGAAGACGGTATCGTCAAGGAAGGCAGCTTCAACCTTGACCAAGGCGTGGGCGTGCGTGCCCTGTCCGGTGAGAAGACCGGCTTCGCCTACAGCAACGCGATCAACCTTGAAGCGCTGACCTCGGCTGCCCGTGCCGCCCGCTCGATCTCCCGCGCCGGCCAGAACGGCACGGTGCAGGCCTTCCGCAGCCAGGACGTGGCTGCGCTGTATGCGCCGAACAACCCACTGGATGTACTTAGCCGGGCGGAGAAAGTCGAGCTGCTCAAGCGCGTCGATGTCGCCACGCGTGCGCTCGATCCACGTATCCAGCAAGTCAGCGTGAGCATGGCTGGGGTCTGGGAGCGCATCCTGGTCGCTGCCGCTGACGGCAGCCTGGCCGCCGACGTGCGCCCATTGGTGCGTTTCAATGTCAGCGTGATCGTCGAGCACAATGGCCGTCGCGAGCGCGGCGGGCAGGGCGGTGGCGGGCGTACCGACTACCGCTTCTTCACTGACGAGCGAGTCATGGGGTATGCCCGCGAGGCCCTTCGCCAGGCGTTGGTCAACCTTGAAGCGCAGCCTGCGCCAGCAGGCACCTTGCCTGTGGTGCTGGGGCCGGGCTGGTCTGGGGTACTGCTGCACGAAGCCGTAGGGCATGGCCTGGAAGGCGACTTCAACCGCAAGGGCAGTTCGGCCTACAGCGGCAAGATTGGCCAGCAGGTCGCCTCCAGCCTGTGCACCATCGTCGATGACGGCACCCTGCAAGATCGCCGTGGCTCGCTCAGCGTCGACGACGAAGGCACGCCGACCGAGTGCACCACGTTGATCGAGAACGGCATTCTCAAAGGCTATATGCAGGACAAGCTCAACGCGCGTCTGATGGGCATGGCCGTCACCGGTAATGGCCGGCGTGAGTCCTACGCCCACCTGCCGATGCCGCGCATGACAAATACCTACATGCGTGCGGGCGAGAGTGATCCGGCGGAGATCATCGCTTCGGTCAAGAAGGGCATCTACTGCGCCAACCTGGGCGGCGGTCAGGTCGATATCACCAGCGGCAAGTTCGTCTTCTCCACCAGCGAGGCGTACTTGATCGAAGACGGCAAGATTACCGCGCCCGTCAAAGGTGCGACGTTGATTGGCAATGGTCCGGAGGCGATGAGCCGGGTGTCGATGGTCGGCAATGACCTGGCCCTGGACAGTGGTGTCGGGACCTGTGGCAAGGATGGTCAGTCAGTGCCGGTAGGGGTTGGGCAGCCGACGCTGAAACTGGATGCGATTACCGTAGGCGGAACCGGCGGGTGATTTCTGGGGCTGCGCTGCAGCCCCAAATGACGTTGCTCAGCGCAGGCCGCGCTGGGTTTCGTCGAGCTCGCGGATGTATTTGAACACCTTGCGCGCAGCGGCCGGCGGTTTGTTCCGGGCCTTTTCGTGCTGGGCATGACGGATCAGCGAACGCAGGTGCTGACGGTCGGCCTCGGGGTACTCGTTGATGAAACGCTCCAGGTCTTCGTCAGTGCCGTCGACCAAGCGATCACGCCAGCGCTCCAGGCCATGGAAACGCTCGTTGTACTGGCGGGTCGAACTGTCGATCTGATCGAGCAGGGCGAGGATCGCGTCAAGGTCCTGGTCGCGCATCAGCTTGCCGACAAACGACATGTGACGTTTGCGGGCGCCGTGCGCGGTGTGCTTGCTCGATTCGGCCAGCGCTTTGCGCAGGCCATCGGTCAGGGGCAGTAGAGCCAGGGTATCGGGCTTGAGCGTGGTCAGGCGCTCGCCCAGTTCGACCAGCGCATGCAGCTCGCGCTTGATCTGGGTTTTGCTTTTTTCGCCGTCGAAGGCGTCGTCGTATGAATCAACCATGGTGGCAGTCCGCTGGAAAACGCCGCCATGATAACCAGTCGGGGGCCGCTTGTCCGGCCCGGTCGTAGAATGACCCTCGCCGTAAGCAGAATTTGAGTGGAGAAGACCATGAGTGCAGTCCAGAGCATAGGCCCCAAGGACCTGCCGGCATTGCAGGAGCAAGTCGAAGCGATCGTTGCCGAGGCGCGTCGCCAAGGCGCCAGCGCTTGCGAGGTCGCGGTGTCGCTGGAGCAGGGGTTGTCCACCACGGTGCGCCAGCGCGAAGTGGAAACGGTCGAGTTCAACCGTGACCAAGGCTTTGGCATCACCCTCTATGTTGGCCAGCGCAAGGGCTCGGCCAGCACCTCGGCGAGTGGCCCGGAGGCGATTCGCGAAACGGTTGCAGCGGCCCTGGCGATTGCCAAGCACACGTCCGAGGACGAGTGCGCAGGTTTGGCCGATGCCGCGCTGATGGCGCGGGAGATCCCCGAGCTTGATCTGTACCACGACTGGGACATCGATCCCGAGCAAGCCATTGAAAAGGCCCTGGACTGTGAAGCGGCTGCGTTCGAGGCCGATGCGCGGATCAAGAACGCCGATGGCACTACCCTCAATACCCACCAGGGTTGCCGGGTCTATGGCAACAGCCATGGCTTCATCGGTGGCTATGCCTCCACGCGGCACAGCCTCAGTTGCGTGATGATCGCCGAAAGCGACGGGCAGATGCAGCGCGATTACTGGTACGACGTCAACCGCCAGGGCGAGCTGTTGGCCGACCCCCGCAGCATCGGCCTGCGTGCCGCGCAGCGTGCGGCCAGTCGTCTGGGCGCGCGGCCGGTGCCGACGTGTGAAGTGCCGGTGCTGTTCTCGGCAGAGCTTGCCGGTGGCTTGTTCGGCAGTTTCCTGGGGGCGATTTCCGGCGGCAATCTTTATCGCAAGTCGTCGTTCCTGGAAGGCGCAATTGGCCAGCGCTTGTTCCCTTCCTGGCTGACCCTCGACGAGCGTCCGCACCTGCCGCGAGCGTTGGGCAGTGCTGCCTTCGATGGGGACGGTCTGGCGACCTATGCCAAACCGTTCGTCGAAAACGGCGAGCTGGTGTCCTACCTGCTGGGCACGTACTCAGGGCGCAAGCTGGGCTTGCCCAGCACCGCCAACTCGGGAGGGGTGCACAACCTGTTCGTTACCCATGGCGAGGAAGACCAGACGGCGTTGATCCGGCGCATGGGCCGTGGCTTGTTGGTGACTGAGCTGATGGGCCATGGCCTGAACATGGTCACCGGTGACTACTCTCGCGGTGCGGCGGGCTTCTGGGTCGAGCATGGCGAGATCCAGTTCCCGGTGCAGGAGGTGACTATCGCCGGCAATATGAAAGACATGTTCCAGCAAATCGTAGCGATTGGCAGCGATATCGAAACACGCAGCAATATCCACAGCGGCTCGGTACTGATCGAGCGCATGACAGTAGCAGGCAGCTGAGTCTAGCTCGTGGGAGCGGGCTTGCCCCGCGATAGCGTCCGCTCAAACGAGCGCGTCAGCAGAGCGTTCACTATCGCAGGGTAAGCTCAATCGCGCACTTTCCCTGACTGTCAGACCAAACCCGGCCATCGCGCCGGGTTTTTTGTTTATCGCTCCGCACTTGAAGTGATTCTGTTTATCACTTAATAATGAATATCATTATCCAGGCACCCGGCGATGATGTTCATGAAAACCGTCCTCCACGAGTTGCCCTACCTGGAAAACTGGCGCTGGCTCAGCCGGCGTATTCGCTGCGCCCTCGAACCCGACGAGCCGCGTCTGATCGAGCACTACTTGGCCGAAGGTCGCTATCTGGTGTGCTGCACCGATACCTCGCCATGGACGGTCGCCCTGACCTCATTTCGCTTGCTGCTCGATACCGCCTGCGATCGCATGCTGCCATGGCATTGGCGCTGCCAGTGCCTGGACCAGGCCTGGCGACCATTGCTCGACCTGCGCAACCTCGACCGCCGCGAGCAAAACCTCAGGTGGCAACCTTACGCCCTGCAATTGGCCAATTGTGTGTTGCTACCTTCGATTTCTCCCGATGAACTGATGCAAGGATTTGATGATGAGTGATACCCGTATCGAGCGTGACAGCATGGGTGAGCTGCAGGTGCCGGTTCAGGCCCTGTACGGCGCCCAAACCCAGCGCGCGGTCGACAACTTCCCGATCAGCGGCCAGCGCATGCCGACTCAGTTCATCCGCGCTCTGCTGCTGGCCAAGGCCGCGGCGGCCAAGGCCAACGTCGAGCTGGAGCAGATCTCCCCGGCGCAAGGCCAGGCCATCGTCAAGGCCGTCGAGCAACTGCTGGCCGAGGACTTCATCCAGCACTTCCCGGTCGACGTCTACCAGACCGGCTCCGGCACCAGTTCGAACATGAACGCCAACGAGGTGATCGCCACCTTGGCCAGCCGCGTGCTGGGCGAGCAGGTCAATGCCAACGACCACGTCAACTGCGGGCAGAGCAGCAACGACATCATCCCCACCACCATCCACGTCAGCGCGGCACTGGCCCTGCATGAACAGCTGTTGCCAGCCTTGCGCCACCTGGTCCAGGTGATCGACGCCAAGGCCGCTGAGGTACACCAGTACGTCAAGACCGGCCGGACCCACCTGATGGACGCCATGCCGGTACGCATGAGCCAGGTGCTCGGTGGTTGGGGCGCGCAAGTCAAGGCGGCCCAGGCGCATATCGAAGCCACCCTGCCGAGCCTGCAAGCGCTGGCGCAAGGCGGCACCGCCGTGGGCACCGGGATCAACGCCCACCCGCAGTTCGCGGCAGGTTTCGCCCGCCAGCTCAGCGGCCTGACCCACGTCGAATTCACCCCAGGTGACAACCTGTTCGCCCTGATCGGCTCGCAGGACACTGCTGTCGCCCTGTCTGGCCAGCTCAAGACCACTGCCGTGGCGCTGATGAAGATCGCCAATGACCTGCGTTGGATGAACTCCGGCCCCCTGGCTGGCCTCGGTGAGATCGAGCTGGAGGCGCTGCAGCCAGGCTCCTCGATCATGCCGGGCAAGGTCAATCCGGTGATTCCGGAAGCCACCGCCATGGTCGCCGCGCAAGTGATCGGCAACGACGCCACCATCGCCGTCGCCGGCCAGTCAGGCAACTTCGAGCTGAACGTGATGCTGCCGGTCATCGCCCACAACCTGTTGGAAAGCATCGAGCTGATGGCCAACGCCAGCCGCCTGCTGGCCGACAAGGCCATTGCCAGCTTCAAGGTCAACGACGCCAAGCTCAAGCAAGCGCTGTCGCGCAACCCGATCCTGGTTACCGCGCTGAACCCGATCATCGGTTACCTGAAGGCCGCCGAGATTGCCAAGACCGCCTACAAGCAAGGTCGGCCGATCATCGATGTGGCGCTGGAGCACACCGACCTGTCCCGCGATCAGCTCCAAGCGCTACTCGATCCGGAAAAACTCACTGCTGGCGGCATCTGATCAGAGTCGCCCTGGAGGCACGTCATGCAGCACTGGAAACGCACCACGGATTACGCCAATCGCTTGTTCGAACAAGGCGAGCTGGTCGATGCCCGGGAACATTACCTACAAGCCCTGGCCCTGGCCCAGGTGCTGCTCGAGCGCTGGCATGACGTCGACGAAGCGGTCGCCGCTTTCGTCATTGCCCACCACAACCTGGCCGATTTGCACCTGCGCCTGAACCAGCCGCACGAGAGCGCCGATTACTTGTGCTCCGCGCATCAGCGGCTGCTCCAGGCCAGCCAGGAGGCGCGCCTGCCCCAGGCCCTGCGTGACGCAGCGCTGCGTCACAGCGGGCGTACCTACACCGAGCTGCTGAACTTCATTGCCGAGTACGGCCAGTACCCGCGCACCGAGCGCCTGCTCAATCGCCACGCACCTGAGGCGAGCGAGCTGGCTGCCCAGGTGGACGTCACTCATCGCCCATTAGCCTACGGAATCCACTGACATGCCGCATACCTTGCCTGCCTTGCCTTATGCCTACGATGCGCTGGAGCCGCACATCGATACCCAGACCATGGAGATTCACCACAGCAAGCATCACCAGACCTACATCAACAACCTCAATGCCGCCATCGAAGGCACCGAGTGGGCCGAATGGCCGGTCGAGCAACTGGTGGGTGCGGTCAAGCAACTGCCGGAAAAGCTGCAGGGCGCAGTGATCAACCAGGGCGGCGGTCATGCCAACCACAGCTTGTTCTGGACGGTGATGTCGCCCAAGGGCGGCGGCTTGCCACAGGGTCAGGTGGCCAAGGCCATCGATGAGCAGCTGGGTGGCTTCGAGGCATTCAAAGACGCCTTCACCAAGGCTGCCCTGACCCGCTTCGGAAGCGGCTGGGCCTGGTTGAGCGTGACCCCAGAGAACACGCTGGTAGTGGAAAGCAGTGGCAACCAGGACAGCCCGCTGATGTACGGCAACACGCCGATTCTGGGCCTGGACGTCTGGGAGCACGCTTACTATCTCAAGTACCAGAACCGCCGCCCGGAATACATCGGTGCGTTTTACAACGTCGTCGATTGGGCTGAAGTGGAACGCCGTTACCTTGAAGCCTTGAAGTGAGTTGACCCGGTATGCGCTCTGAGGTGATGTCTGTCAGCAGTGTGCGTCTGTTTCGACTGGCGCTAGGGACTTTGCTGTTGCTGGTCGGCACCGCGCTGCTGGTTGCGCGTGGCATCGACTGGCTGGACCTGGAGCCGCGCATGCTGCGGGCCCTGGAGGGCGGCGCATTGTGTGCATTGGGCACGGCGCTGGGCGCAGTACCGGTGTTGGTCATCCGCAACATGCCGGTTGCCCTGGCTGACACATTGCTTGGTTTTGGCGCCGGGGTGATGCTGGCGGCCACTGCATTCTCGCTGATCATCCCCGGCCTGGATGCGGCCCAGGCCATCGGTTTCAGCCCTTGGGGCGCCGGTGGCGTGATCAGTTTTGGCCTGTTGTTCGGTGCCTTGTGCCTGTTTCTGGTCGACCTGAAAGTCTCCGGCGCGTCGCCGGAAGCCTTGGTCGGCAGCGACAATCAACCGGTGATCGCCGCGCGGATCTGGTTGTTCGTCATCGCCATCATTGCCCACAACATTCCCGAAGGCATGGCCATTGGTGTGTCGGCGGGCGGCGGTATGGCCGATGCCGACAGCCTGGCCATGGGCATCGCCTTGCAGGATGTGCCTGAAGGGTTGGTGATCGCCTTGGTCTTGGCGGGGGCGGGGATGTCGCGGTTCAAGGCGTTTTTGATCGGCGCCGCTTCTGGGCTGGTCGAGCCATTGGCCGCAGTGATTTGCGCCTGGCTGGTCAATGTCGCTGAACTGCTGTTGCCGTTGGGGCTGGCCTGCGCGGCGGGGGCGATGTTGCTGGTGGTGACCCAGGAGATCATTCCGGAATCGCGCAGCAATGGCCATCATCGTCTGGCCAGTTTGGGGCTGTGTATTGGCTTCTGCCTGATGATGGTGATGGATACGGCGATGGCGTGATTTGGTTTTCGGGGCCGCTTTGCGGCCCCGAGGTTCTTCAGCGACTTACTCGCCTTCGTCGAAATAGTTGTTGATCAGCGCCACCAGCGCTTCCAGGGCATCGTGGTCTTGCTCACCCTCGGTGTGCAGGTGCACCTGGGTGCCTTTACCTGCGGCGAGCATCATCACGGCCATGATGCTTTTGCCATCAACCAGTTTGTCTGGCGCGCGGCCAACCCTCACCTGGCACGGGTAGCGCCCGGCCACGCCGACGAACTTTGCCGCCGCTCGGGCATGGAGCCCCAGCTTGTTGATGATGGTGATTTCGCGGGCGGGCATCGTTGGGTGGATCCTGTGGGCTAGAGGTCGCGGTGGCGGACCTGGACGTTTTTCAGGGTTTGCTGCAGCGACTGGCCGAGGCGTTCGGTCAGGTACACCGAGCGGTGATGACCACCCGTGCAGCCGATAGCGATAGTGACATAGGCGCGGTTGCTGGCGGCGAAGCGTGGCAGCCATTTGAGCAAGTAGCTGGAGATATCCTGGTACATCTCCTCGACATCGGGCTGTGCGGCCAGATAATCGATCACCGGCTGTTCAAGACCGGAATGCTCACGCAGCTCTGGCTTCCAGTAGGGGTTAGGCAGGCAGCGCACATCGAATACCAGGTCGGCATCGACCGGCATGCCCCGCTTGAAGCCAAAGGATTCAACCAAAAAAGCCGTGCCAGGCTCGGGTTGGTTGAGCAGGCGCAGCTTGATCGAGTCACGCAGTTGGTAAAGGTTGAGATTGGTGGTGTCGATCTTCAGGTCAGCCAGGTCGGCGATCGGCCCGAGCAGTTCGCTTTCAACCCGGATCGCTTCAGCCAGGGAGCGATCGGCGTTGGTCAGCGGGTGGCGTCTGCGGGTCTCGGAGAAGCGCTTGAGCAGCGTGTCTTCGTCGGCATCCAGATACAGTACGTCGCACTGAATGTGCCGCGCGCGCGCCTCTTCGAGCAACTCTGGGAAGCGCGACAGATGGCTGGGCAGGTTACGCGCGTCGATCGACACGGCAACCTTGGGTTGCATCAGTTCGGTATTGATCAGCGCATTTTCCGCCAGCTGCGGCAGCAACCCGGCGGGTAGGTTGTCGATGCAGTAATAGCCGTTGTCTTCCAGCACGGCAAGGGCAGTGCTCTTGCCGGAACCGGAACGGCCGCTGACGATGATCAGGCGCATGTTCAGCTCCCGTTTTGTACGTCCAGGACGACCTGGTAGAGGGCCTCGTTGCTCTTAGCGTCACGCAGGCGCTTACGAACGTCCTCGCGATCAAGCATGCTGGCAATCTGGCGCAGCAGCTCAAGGTGGGCATCGGTGGCAGCTTCGGGTACCAGCAGGACGAACAGCAAGTCCACTGGCGCACCATCGATGGCATCGTAGTCGATGGGAGCATCCAGGTGCAGCAGCGCACTGACCGGCGCCGTGCAGCCTTCAAGGCGGCAGTGAGGAATGGCGATGCCATTGCCAAATCCGGTGGAGCCAAGCTTTTCGCGGGCGATAAGCTTCTCGAAGACGTCCTGCATCTCCAGCTCGGGGATTTGCTCGGCAATCACGTTGGCGACCTTTTCCAGGGCGCGCTTTTTACTGCCGCCCGGCACGTTCACGAGGGAACGGCCGGGGGTCAGGATGGTTTCAAGTCGGATCATGGATGAGGGGGATCAGCGGGCGGCTGCACCTTGCAGCAGGCTTTGCTGTTTTTCCTTATGTTTTTTCAATTGGCGGTCGAGCTTGTCAGCCAGAGCATCGATCGCTGCATACATGTCTTGGTGTTCGGCATTGGCAACCACTTCGCCGCCCGGAATCTGCAGGGTCGCTTCAATTTTCTGCTGAAGCTTTTCAACCTTCATGATCACCGTCACGTTGGTGATCTTGTCGAAGTGACCCTCCACGCGGGCGAGCTTTTCAAGCACATACTCGCGAAGAGGTTGGGTAACTTCTACATGCTGTCCACTGATGTTGACTTGCATACAGCTTCTCCTTTGTTGCCCGTGCATAAAGAGGCAGGTATTGCACCTGCCACACAAACGCTGTGGCACATCCCGGGGCTACATCAGTCGCTTGCGTTCACTCGACGGTGCGATGCCGAGCGACTCGCGGTACTTGGCGACGGTGCGACGGGCTACCTGGATGCCTTGTGCCTCCAGTAAACCAGCGATCTTGCTGTCACTCAATGGCTTTTTCTGATTTTCCGCCGCAACCAATTTCTTGATGATCGCGCGGATCGCCGTAGACGAGCATTCGCCGCCTTCGGCGGTGCTCACGTGGCTTGAGAAAAAGTATTTCAGTTCGTAGATGCCACGCGGGGTGTGCATGTATTTCTGCGTGGTAACCCGGGAAATCGTCGATTCGTGCATGCCCACCGCTTCGGCGATGTCATGCAGAACCAACGGCTTCATTGCCTCGTCGCCATGGTCGAGGAAACCGCGCTGATGCTCGACGATCTGCGTGGCGACCTTCATCAGGGTCTCGTTGCGGCTTTGCAGGCTCTTGATGAACCAGCGCGCTTCCTGCAGCTGATTGCGCATGAAGGTGTTGTCGGCGCTGGTGTCGGCGCGGCGCACAAAGCCTGCGTACTGCGGGTTGACCCGCAGGCGTGGGATGGCTTCCTGGTTCAGTTCGACCAGCCAGCGCTCGCTGTCCTTGCGCACGATCACGTCGGGCACCACGTACTCAGGTTCGCTGGATTCGATCTGCGAGCCTGGGCGTGGGTTGAGGGTCTGTACCAGTTCGATGACCTGGCGCAGCTCGTCTTCCTTGAGCTTCATGCGGCGCATCAGCTGGCTGTAGTCGCGGCTGCCGAGCAGGTCGATGAAGTCGCTGACCAGGCGCTGGGCCTCGGCCATCCACGGCGTGTTGCCGGGCAGTTGGCGCAGTTGCAGCAGCAGGCATTCGCCCAGGGTGCGCGCGGCGACGCCGGCTGGCTCGAACTGTTGGATGCGGTGCAGAACTGCCTCGACCTCATCGAGCTCGATATCCAGCTCCGGGTCGAACCCTGCGCAGATTTCCTCGAGGGTGTCTTCCAGGTAGCCCTGCTGGTTGATGCTGTCGATCAGGGTGACTGCGATCAGGCGGTCGGTGTCGGACATCGGCGCCAGGTTCAGTTGCCACAGCAGGTGGCTTTGCAGGCTTTCGCCAGCAGAGGTGCGGGTGGTGAAATCCCACTCGTCGTCATCGTTGCTGGGCAGGCTGCTGGCACTGGTCTGGTAGATATCTTCCCAGGCGGTGTCGACCGGTAATTCGTTGGGGATGCGCTCGCTCCATTCGCCGTCCTCGAGATTTTCAGTGGAGACGGTGCTTTCCTGGAAACTGTTGTCCTGAGCTTCGGCAGCCGGCTTGCTCTCGGCGTTATCGGCCATCGGGTCGCTGTTGTCGAAGTCCTCGCCGTCTTCCTGACGTTCGAGCATCGGGTTGGATTCCAGCGCCTCCTGGATTTCCTGTTGAAGGTCCAGGGTGGAGAGCTGAAGCAGACGAATGGCCTGTTGCAACTGAGGGGTCATCGTCAGTTGCTGGCCCATTTTTAGGACGAGCGATGGTTTCATGGCTGGGGCTTAATACCTTGTTCGCCGGCGCGCATGCGCCATCCACTACACGAAGGGCGCCGCGGCGCCAATTTCAAGCAAGTTATATGCCTTAATTTGTAGCGTTTGCCTAGAGCACTGTAGCACTTAAGCCGGGCAGAGGCCGTTTTACTGGCCGTCTGACAGTGCTCAGGCAAGCCTGGGCGTCAGAGTCGGAACTCGTGACCCAGGTAAACTTCCTTGACCAGATCGTTGGCCAGGATGGTCTCGGCATCGCCTTCGGCGATCAGTTGGCCATCGTTGACGATGTACGCGGTTTCACAGATATCCAAGGTCTCGCGGACGTTGTGGTCGGTGATCAGTACACCGATACCCTTAGCCTTGAGGTGGTGGATGATCTGCTTGATGTCGCCCACGGAAATCGGGTCGACACCGGCGAAGGGTTCATCGAGCAGGATGAACTTCGGCGCGGTGGCCAAGGCGCGAGCAATCTCGACCCGGCGACGTTCGCCACCGGAAAGGCTCATGCCGAGGTTGTCGCGGATGTGGCTGATGTGGAATTCCTGCAGCAGGCTTTCCAGCTCCTTGCGCCGGCCATCACGGTCGAGTTCCTTACGGGTCTCGAGAATGGCCATGATGTTGTCGGCCACCGACAGCTTGCGGAAGATCGAGGCTTCCTGCGGCAGGTAGCCAATGCCGGCGCGTGCGCGACCGTGCATGGGTTGATGGCTGACATCGTTGCTGTCGATCAGCACGCGGCCCTGGTCGGCCTGGACCAGGCCGACGATCATGTAGAAGCAGGTGGTCTTGCCGGCGCCGTTAGGCCCCAGCAGACCGACGATCTGGCCGCTGTCGATCGACAGACTGACATCGCGAACCACCTGGCGGCCCTTGTAGCTCTTGGCCAGGTGCTGGGCTTTGAGGGTTGCCATTTACTCGGCCTTCTTCTTCGGCTGGATCACCATGTCGATACGCTGACGTGGCGTGGACACGTTGCCGCCACGGCCAGCGGTCGCCACCTGGGACTTGGTGTTGTAGACGATCTTCTCGCCTTCGGTGGTGTTGCCTTCGTTCTCGACCTTGGCGCGGTCGGTGAGGATCACCGTGTCTTTCTGCGCCTGGTACTGGATGGTCACAGCCCAGCCTTTCATTTTGTCGGGCTTGGCGGCGCTCTGCTGCTGTTCGAAGTAGGCCAGGTTGCCCACCGAGGTCACCACGTCGATGTCGCCATTGGCGGCACGGGTCATGGTCACGGTGTTGCCTTTGATCATCATCGAGCCTTGGGTGATGATCACATCGCCCTTGTAGGTAGCTACGCCTTGCTTGTCATCCAGGTGAGCGTCGTCGGCCTGGATACGAATTGGCTGGTCACGATCGTTCGGCAGGGCCAAGGCGCTCGCGCTTCCCAGTGCTGCGCTCAGGCTGAGCAAAAAGGGGAGGGTTTTAACGAGCCTCATACTGTCCTCTTACGTTGGACAGCAGGTCCATCCTGCCGTCTTTCAAATACGCTTTCATTCCTTTGCCCGTAGTTGTGCCACCGGCGCCGTCGATTCTAACGGCTTGCTCGGTCTGCGCATATTGCTTCTGCGGGAACACCGTCATGCGGGTGGTGGTGATGATGGTCTCGCGCTGCTTTTCGTCAGTGCGGGCCACTCGAACCTGGTCGATCAGTTCGACCTCGCTGCCATCCGGATTGACCTCGGCGCGCACGCTCTGCACATGCCACGGGTAGGCGGTGCCACGGTACATGTGCAGGTCTGGGGTGGTCACCAAGGTGACTTCGCTGGCCTTGAGGTGCTCGACCTTGTCGGCAGTCATTTCGTACTGCATCTTGCCGTCAGGCAGGAACTGCACGCTATGGGCGTTGATCGCGTAATAGTCGATGGCGTTTTCATCGACCTGGGTCACCGGCTTGTCGAGAAAGCTCTCGGGGCTGATGTTCCAGTAGCCGACCGCCACCAGCAGCGCGGCGATCACGCTGAACAGTGCGATGTTTTTGGCTTTCTTGCTGAACATGTGCGGCCTTACAGGTAATTGGCGTTGGCAGCGTCCAGGGTGCCCTGGGCCTGCATGATCAGTTCACAGAACTCGCGGGCGGCGCCTTCGCCACCGCGCGCCTGGGTCACGCCATGGGCGTGCTGGCGAACGAACGGTGCGGCGTTGGCCACGGCCATGCCCAAGGCTACCCGACGGATCACCGGCAGGTCAGGCAGGTCATCGCCCAAATAGGCGACCTGTTCATAGCTTAGGCCCAGTTCTGCCAGAAGGCCGTCGAGAACCACCAGTTTATCTTCTCGGCCCTGATACAGGTGGGGGATACCCAGGTTCTTGGCGCGGCGCTCGACCACTGGGGTCTTGCGGCCACTGATGATCGCGGTGGTCACGCCCGAGTTCATGAGCATCTTGATGCCCTGGCCGTCGAGGGTGTTGAAAGTCTTGAATTCGCTGCCGTCTTCGAGGAAGTACAGGCGCCCGTCGGTCAATACGCCATCGACGTCAAACACCGCCAGCTTGATGGCTTTGCCGCGTTGCAGCAGATCATGGCTCATTCACATTACTCCAGCGCGCAACAGGTCGTGCATGTTCAGGGCGCCGGTTGGGCGGTCATCCTGATCGACCACGACCAGCGCGCCGATCTCGTGGTCTTCCATGATTTTCAAGGCCTCGGCGGCGAGCATCTCGGCACGGGCGGTCTTGCCGTGCACGGTCATGACGTCGTCGATCAGCGTGGTGTGCACGTCAATGTTGCGGTCCAGGCTGCGGCGCAAGTCACCGTCAGTGAAGACCCCGGCCAGTGTGCCGTCACTTTCGACGACCACAGTCATGCCCAAACCTTTGCGGGACATTTCGAGGAGCGCTTCCTTGAGCAGGGTGCCGCGTTGCACCTGGGGCAGTTCGTCGCCCGAGTGCATGACGTTCTCGACCTTCAGCAGCAGGCGCCGGCCAAGCGCGCCACCAGGGTGCGAGAAGGCGAAGTCCTCGGCGGAGAAGCCACGCGCCTCAAGCAGGGCGATCGCCAGCGCATCGCCCAGCACCAGGGCAGCGGTGGTCGATGAGGTTGGCGCCAGGTTCAACGGGCAGGCTTCCTGCTCGACTCGGGCGTCGAGGTTGACCTCGGCGGCCTGGGCCAGCGGCGAGTCAGGGTTGCCGGTGAGGCTGATCAGCTGGATGCCCAGGCGCTTGATCAACGGCAGCAGGGTGACGATTTCAGCAGTGCTGCCGGAATTGGACAGGGCCAAGATGACATCGTCGCGGGTGATCATGCCCATGTCGCCATGGCTGGCTTCGGCCGGGTGGACGAAGAACGACGGCGTGCCGGTACTGGCAAGGGTGGCAGCAATTTTGTTGCCGATATGCCCGGACTTGCCCATGCCGACCACCACGACCCGGCCTTTGCTGGCCAGGATCAGCTCGCAGGCCTTGACGAAATTGGCGTCGATGCGGGCCAGCAGGCCCTCGACGGCCTCGAGTTCCAGGCGCAAGGTGCGCTGGGCGGATTGGATCAGCTCGCTGGATTGGCTCATGTTCGGGAAGCAATGCCTGATGAAAAGGCGGCGATTATAGCGGTAATGTGCGAAAGGCTCATCCTTCGATTGTCATACGGATGTTGCACAAGCCTGTCGCTGGCCTGAACCACTGCGTGGATGGCCTTGGGGCGGGCCTGTCTGCGGTGCTATAGTTCGCCGCTATTCGGCCCGCGGGGGGCGCGTGTGCCTTCACGATGAAGGCAGGCGTCCATTAAGACGAGGCTGTTTTGCAAGGAGTCTAGATGAGTGTGGATAGCGCCTACGCGGTCGAGTTGAAGGGCCTTACCTTCAAGCGCGGTTCGCGCAGCATTTTCAGCAATGTCGACATCCGCATCCCGCGCGGCAAGGTCACTGGCATCATGGGGCCATCGGGGTGCGGCAAGACCACCCTGTTGCGCCTGATGGGCGCGCAACTGCGGCCTTCGAGTGGCGAAGTCTGGGTGGCCGGGCAGAACCTGCCGAGCCTGTCGCGCGGCGATCTGTTCGATGCGCGCAAGCAGATGGGCGTGCTGTTCCAGAGCGGTGCGCTGTTCACTGACCTCGATGTGTTCGAGAACGTCGCCTTCCCGCTGCGGGTGCATACCCAGCTGTCGGAAGAGATGATCCGCGATATCGTCCTGATGAAGCTGCAGGCCGTGGGCTTGCGCGGCGCCATCGACCTGATGCCCGATGAACTGTCCGGTGGCATGAAGCGCCGGGTGGCCCTGGCCCGGGCCATTGCCCTGGATCCGCAGATTCTCATGTACGACGAGCCGTTCGTCGGCCAGGACCCGATCGCCATGGGCGTATTGGTGCGCCTGATCCGCCTGCTCAACGATGCCCTGGGCATCACCAGCATCGTCGTTTCCCATGACCTGGCCGAGACCGCGAGCATTGCCGACTATATCTACGTGGTCGGTGATGGCCAGGTGCTGGGGCAGGGCACGCCGGACGAACTGATGGGCTCGGACAATCCGCGCATCCGTCAATTCATGAAGGGCGACCCTGACGGGCCGGTACCTTTCCACTTTCCTGCGCCTGACTACCGCGCCGATCTGCTGGGGACGCGTTGATGCGCAGAAGATCCTTACTCGAACGAATCCGCCTGCTCGGGCGCTCGGCCATCGATGTGGTGGCGGTGCTGGGGCGCTCTTGCCTGTTCTTGTTTCATTCGCTGATTGGTCGTGGCGGCATTGGCGGCGGCTTCCAACTGCTGGTCAAGCAGCTGTATTCGGTGGGCGTGCTGTCGCTGGCGATCATCGTCGTATCCGGCGTGTTCATCGGCATGGTGCTGGCGCTGCAGGGCTACAGCATCCTGACCAAGTACGGCTCCGAGCAAGCGGTAGGGCAGATGGTTGCGCTGACCTTGCTGCGCGAGCTGGGGCCGGTGGTCACCGCCTTGCTGTTCGCCGGGCGTGCCGGTTCTGCGCTGACTGCCGAAATCGGCAACATGAAGTCCACCGAGCAGCTGTCGAGCCTTGAAATGATTGGCGTCGACCCGCTCAAGTACATCGTTGCGCCACGCCTGTGGGCTGGCTTCATCTCGCTGCCGTTGCTGGCGCTGCTGTTCAGCGTGGTCGGCATCTGGGGTGGTTCGTGGGTCGCGGTCGACTGGCTGGGCGTCTACGAGGGTTCGTTCTGGGCCAACATGCAAAACAGCGTTTCCTTTACCGACGACGTGCTCAACGGCCTGGTGAAAAGCCTGGTGTTCGCCTTCGTCGTGACCTGGATTGCCGTATTCCAGGGGTATGACTGCGAGCCCACCTCAGAAGGGATCAGCCGTGCCACCACCAAGACCGTGGTCTATGCCTCGTTGGCAGTCCTGGGTCTGGACTTTATTCTGACCGCCTTGATGTTTGGAGATTTCTGATGCAAAACCGCACCCTGGAAATCGGTGTCGGCCTGTTCCTCCTGGCCGGGATCCTGGCGTTGCTGCTGCTGGCCCTGCGTGTCAGCGGGCTGTCCGCCAGCCCGAGCAGCGATACCTATAAAGTTTATGCCTACTTCGACAATATCGCCGGTTTGACGGTCAGAGCTAAAGTGACCATGGCCGGTGTGACCATCGGCAAGGTCACGGCCATCGATCTGGACCGTGATTCCTATACCGGTCGGGTTACCCTGCAGCTGGACAAAAATGTCGACAACCTGCCAGTCGACTCCACTGCCTCGATCCTGACCGCAGGTTTGCTCGGTGAGAAGTACATCGGTATCAGCGTGGGCGGTGAAGAAGAGGTGCTCAAAGACGACAGCACTATCCATGACACCCAGTCGGCGCTGGTCCTGGAAGATCTGATTGGCAAGTTCCTGCTCAATACGGTTGGCAAAGAACCGAAAGAAGCCACCCCAGCTAATCCAGCTAATTAAGGAGTTTCCATGATCTCGATCCTGCGACGCGGCCTGTTGGTCCTGCTGGCGGCCTTCCCCCTGCTGGCCCTGGCTGCCCCCGGGCAGTCTGCCCGTGAGGTGATCCAGACCACCACCAATCAACTGCTGAGCGATCTGAAGGCCAACAAGGAGCAGTACAAGGCCAGCCCCCAGGCCTTCTACGATGCGCTCAACAGCAACCTTGGCCCGGTAGTCGATGCTGACGGCATCTCCAAGAGCATCATGACCGTCAAGTACTCGCGCAAGGCCACGCCTGAGCAGATGCAGCGCTTCCAGGAAAACTTCAAGCGCAGCCTGATGCAGTTCTATGGCAACGCCTTGCTCGAATACAACAACCAGGGCATCACCGTCGACCCGGCCAAGAGTGAAGAGGGTGACCGCACCAGCGTTGGCATGAAGGTCACTGGCAACAATGGCGCGGTCTATCCCGTGCAGTACACCATGGTCAAGCTGGGCGGCGAATGGAAAGTGCGTAACGTCATCGTCAATGGCATCAACATTGGCAAGCTGTTCCGTGACCAGTTCGCCGATGCCATGTCGCGCAACGGCAACAATCTGGACAAGACCATCGACGGCTGGGCCGGCGAAGTCGCCAAGGCCAAGGAAACTGCCGACAGCTCGCCGGAGAAGACGGTCAAATGAGTGAAGCCGGCGTGAGCATGACCGAACCAGGCGTTCTGCGCCTGGCCGGGGTGCTGGACTATCGCAGCGGCCCGGCCCTGCGCAAGGAAGGCAAGGCGCTGATCGTCGCCAGTGGCGAGCAACGCCTGGTCCTGGACTGCTCGCAAGTGGTCAAGTCCAGCAGCGTTGGCTTGTCCCTGCTACTGGCGTTCATGCGTGACGCCCAGGCGGCTGGCAAGTCCTGGGAGCTGCGCGGCATGCCCGATGACATGCGCGAAATCGCCGAGGTCTATGACCTGGATGAAGTATTGGCGGGCTGATTGCCCGACAAGGTGAAAGGCCCCTCGGTCAGCGTGTCCGTTCATGGGCTTCGCAGGCGAGGGGCTTTTTTGTATGATGGCCGACCCGCGCGCACAGGGCGCCGATTGAGGTTGAGCATGCAGGCCGTAGAAGTTAAGAGTTTTCTTGAAGAGAAATTGCCGGGAACCCGAGTCGAAGTTGAGGGTGAAGGCTGCAACTTCCAGTTGAACGTGATCAGCGACGAGCTGGCCGGCCAGAGCCCGGTAAAGCGTCAGCAGGCGATCTATGCTCACCTGAATCCGTGGATTGCCGATGGCAGTATCCACGCGGTAACCATGAAATTTTTCAGCAGCGCAGCCTGGGCTGAGCGCACCTGAGCCTACTTGGCGGCGAGATTCCTATGGACAAACTGATTATTACTGGCGGCGCTCGTCTTGATGGCGAGATCCGTATTTCCGGGGCGAAGAACGCCGCCCTGCCGATTCTTGCAGCGACTCTGCTGGCCGATGGCCCGGTCACCGTCGCCAACCTGCCGCACCTGCACGACATCACCACCATGATCGAGCTGTTCGGTCGCATGGGCATTGAGCCGGTGATCGACGAGAAGCTGGCGGTGGAAATCGATCCACGCACCATCAAGACCCTGGTCGCGCCGTACGAGCTGGTGAAGACCATGCGCGCCTCGATCCTGGTGCTGGGCCCGATGGTCGCCCGTTTCGGCGAGGCCGAAGTGGCCCTGCCTGGCGGTTGCGCGATTGGCTCGCGTCCGGTCGACCTGCACATCCGCGGCCTGGAAGCCATGGGCGCGAAGATCGAAGTCGAAGGCGGCTATATCAAGGCCAAGGCGCCTGAAGGCGGCCTGCGTGGCGCGCACTTCTTCTTCGATACCGTCAGCGTCACCGGTACCGAGAACATCATGATGGCCGCCGCCCTGGCCAAGGGGCGCAGCGTGCTGCAGAACGCCGCGCGCGAGCCGGAAGTGGTCGACCTGGCCAACTTCCTGATCGCCATGGGCGCCAACGTCCAGGGCGCTGGCACCGACACCATCACCATCGATGGCGTCGAGCGCCTGCACCCGGCCACCTACCGGGTCATGCCTGACCGTATTGAAACCGGCACCTACCTGGTGGCCGCTGCGGTCACTGGCGGCCGGGTCAAGGTCAAGGACACCGATCCGACCATCCTCGAAGCGGTCCTTGAGAAACTCAAGGAAGCTGGCGCCGACATCACCACCGGTGAAGACTGGATCGAGCTGAACATGCACGGCAAGCGGCCGAAAGCCGTCAACCTGCGCACCGCGCCGTACCCAGCGTTCCCAACCGACATGCAGGCGCAGTTCATCTCGCTCAACGCCATTGCCGAAGGCACGGGCGCAGTGATCGAGACAATCTTCGAAAACCGCTTCATGCACGTCTATGAAATGCACCGCATGGGCGCCCACATCCAGGTCGAGGGCAACACCGCCATCGTCACTGGCGTGCCAGCGCTCAAGGGTGCACCGGTGATGGCTACCGACCTGCGCGCTTCCGCCAGCCTGGTACTGTCGGCCCTGGTCGCCGAAGGCGATACCCTGATCGATCGCATCTACCACATCGACCGTGGTTATGAGTGCATCGAGGAAAAACTGCAGATGCTCGGCGCCAAGATCCGCCGCGTTCCGGGTTAATCTGTGACAGGCGCAGGGATGCGCCTACCGAATTTCAAGCAGCCAGGTCACCGACCTGGCTGGCTATAGCCGCTTAAGGACCGACGTTTTCCATGTTGACCATCGCGCTATCCAAAGGCCGAATCCTCGACGATACCCTGCCATTGCTGGCTGAGGCCGGTATCGTGCCGACCGAGAATCCGGACAAGAGCCGCAAGCTGATCATCCCCACGACCCAGGACGACGTGCGCCTGCTGATCGTGCGCGCCACCGACGTGCCGACCTATGTCGAGCATGGTGCCGCCGACCTCGGGGTGGCCGGTAAGGACGTGCTCATGGAGTACGGTGGCCAGGGTCTGTACGAGCCGCTGGACCTGCAAATCGCCCGCTGCAAGCTGATGACCGCTGGCGTGGTCGGTGCGCCCGAGCCCAAGGGCCGTCTGCGTGTGGCCACCAAGTTCGTCAACGTAGCCAAGCGCTACTACGCCGAGCAGGGCCGGCAGGTCGATATCATCAAGCTGTACGGTTCGATGGAGCTGGCCCCGCTGATCAACCTCGCCGACAAGATCATCGACGTGGTCGACACCGGTAATACCCTGCGTGCCAACGGCCTGGAGCCCCAGGACCTGATCGCCACGGTAAGCTCGCGCCTGGTCGTCAACAAAGCCTCCATGAAGATGCAGCACGCACGCATCCAGGCACTGATCGACACGCTGCGCAAAGCGGTCGAATCGCGACACCGCGGCTGATTCCTGCGCGCGACCTTCGCTGTCGCGCCCGTCTATCCGCGTCATAGCCAATTTTTCTCAGGTGCCCGCGCGGATCGACTGGTAGCCTAGGGCGCCTGAGCATTCGCTAATAATCGAGGCCCTCGCCATGACCGTGTCCACTGCTATTGCCCGTCTCAACGCCGCTGATCCGGATTTCGCCCGACATCTGGATCATCTGCTGAGCTGGGAGAGTGTGTCCGATGACGCGGTCAACCAGCGTGTGCTCGACATCATCAAGGCGGTGCGCGAACGCGGTGACGCCGCGCTGGTGGAGTTCACCCAGCGTTTCGACGGGGTCGATGCCTCCTCCATCGATGACCTGATCCTTGGCCGCGAGCGCCTGGAGCTGGCCCTGACCCGCATTACCCCGGCCCAGCGCCAAGCACTGGAAAAGGCCGCCGATCGCGTGCGTATGTACCACGAGCGGCAGAAGCAGGACTCCTGGCAGTACACCGAAGCTGACGGCACTGTGCTCGGCCAGAAAGTCACGCCGCTGGACCGCGCAGGCTTGTACGTGCCAGGTGGCAAGGCTTCGTACCCCTCGTCGGTGCTGATGAACGCCATCCCGGCCAAGGTTGCAGGCGTTGCCGAAGTGGTGATGGTGGTGCCGACCCCGCGCGGTGAACTCAATGAGCTGGTGCTGGCTGCGGCCTGCATCGCCGGCGTCGACCGGGTGTTCACCGTCGGCGGCGCCCAAGCGGTAGCGGCGCTGGCCTATGGCACCGAGAGCGTGCCGCAGGTCGACAAGATCGTTGGCCCCGGTAACATCTATGTCGCCACCGCCAAACGGCATGTGTTCGGCCAGGTCGGTATCGACATGATTGCCGGCCCGTCGGAAATTCTCGTGGTCTGCGATGGCCAGACCGATCCGGACTGGATCGCCATGGACCTGTTCTCCCAGGCCGAGCACGATGAAGACGCCCAGGCCATTCTGGTTAGCCCCGATGGCGAGTTCCTTGACCGCGTGGCGGCGAGCATCGACAAACTGATGCCGACCATGGAGCGCGCCGAGATCATCGAGAAATCGATCAACGGCCGTGGCGCGCTGATTCAAGTGCGCGACATGCAGCAGGCGATTGAAGTGGCCAACCGCATCGCGCCTGAGCACCTGGAGCTGTCGGTGGCCGACCCGCAGGCCTGGCTGCCGCAGATCCGCCATGCCGGCGCGATCTTCATGGGCCGTCACACCAGCGAAGCCCTGGGCGACTACTGCGCAGGCCCCAACCACGTCCTGCCAACTTCCGGCACTGCGCGCTTTTCCTCGCCGCTGGGGGTGTATGACTTCCAGAAGCGTTCATCGATCATCTTCTGCTCCGAGCAGGGCGCATCCGAGCTTGGCCAGACGGCTTCGGTGCTGGCCCGTGGCGAGTCGCTGACTGCCCACGCCCGTAGCGCCGAATACCGCATCCTTGCCGACAAGAAGGGGAACTGAGCATGAGTAAATTCTGGAGCCCCTTCGTCAAGGACCTGGTGCCTTACGTGCCGGGCGAGCAGCCGAAGCTGACCAAGCTGGTCAAGCTCAACACCAACGAGAACCCGTACGGCCCATCGCCCAAGGCGCTGGAGGCCATGCGTGGTGAGTTGAACGACAACCTGCGCCTGTACCCGGACCCTAATGGCGACCGGCTCAAGCAGGCGGTCGCCGAGTACTATGGGGTCAAACCGCAGCAGGTGTTCGTCGGTAACGGTTCGGACGAGGTGCTCGCGCACATCTTCCACGGCCTGTTCCAGCACGGCGCGCCGCTGTTGTTCCCCGATGTCAGCTACAGCTTCTATCCAGTTTACTGCGGCTTGTATGGCATCCCCTTCGAGCAGGTGCCACTGGATGAGCAGTTCCAGATCCGCATTGAGGACTACAAAAAGCCCAACGCCGGGATCATCTTCCCCAACCCCAACGCGCCAACCGGATGCTTGATGCCGCTGGCAGTGGTTGAGCAGCTGCTGCAGGCCAATCCCGACTCGGTAGTGGTGGTCGATGAGGCCTACATCGATTTTGGCGGCGAGACTGCCATCAGTCTGGTCGACCGCTACGACAACCTGCTGGTCACCCAGACCCTGTCCAAGTCGCGTTCGCTGGCAGGCCTGCGGGTTGGTCTGGCGGTTGGCCACCCGGACCTGATCGATGCGCTGGAGCGGATCAAGAACAGCTTCAACTCCTATCCGCTCGATCGCATGGCGATTGTCGGTGCGGCGGCAGCGTTCGAAGACCGTGCTTATTTCGAACAAACCTGCCGCAAGGTGATCGACAGCCGCGAACTGCTGGTCGAGCAATTGCAGGGCAAAGGCTTCGAAGTGTTGCCATCGGCGGCCAACTTCATTTTCGCCCGTCATCCGCAGCAGGACGCAGCAGAACTTGCGGCACGTTTGCGCGAGCAAGGCGTGATCGTGCGGCACTTCAAGCAAGCGCGCATCGCCCAGTTCCTGCGGATCACCATCGGCACGCCGGAAATGAACCAGGCGCTGATCGATGCCTTGAGCTGATCGCGCGCCCGCTCTACCTACCGGCCTGTTAACGGCCGGTAGGGTTGTTACTGCCTTTGTCCCGCCTTCATTTCATCGCTCAAGCTCAGCGCCATCCATGCCGATGAATAGCGTTTTCGGCGACCTTGTCTGTGCGGGTTGGCCTTGGATCACCACGCTGAACACCAGCGCGGTCACGGCCACCAAAGCAATCACTATGGCCAGGCCTCTGTGGTCACGCATCACTCATTTCTCGCTGACGAACGGTAGGCGAAGCGTCACAAAGCCCTTCCGGCCGCGCAACTAGCAAAATTACCAGGTGGTTTTCAGTGGTTAGTGTGCTGGAGTAGACTGTAAAAATTCGTAGGATGATTGGGTGAGTGGGCATGGCAACTGAATTAGTCCGTCGCTCCTTGGTGGAAATGGCCGTGGAGCAACTGCGTGAACGCATCCTCGACGGCGTATGGACGGTGGGTCAACGTCTGCCGACCGAACCTGAGTTGGCCGCCGAGCTGGGCATCAGCCGCAATACCGTGCGCGAGGCGATGCGGGTGTTGGCGTTCAGTGGCTTGGTGGAAATTCGCCAGGGCGATGGCAGCTACCTGCGCACCGCCCAAGACCCATTGCAGGCTGTGCAGGCGATGTCCCGCTGCACGCCGGAGCAGGCCCGTGAGACGCGGCATATTCTGGAGGCCGAAGCTATTGGCCTGGCGGCCCTGCGCCGCAGCGAAGCGGATTTGCAAGGTCTGCGCGAGGCGCTCAAGGGCAGCGAGGCGCATTTTCATGCCGACCTCGACGCTTACATCGCCTGTGACCTGGTGTTCCACCAGCGCCTGGTCGACGCTGCGCACAACCCAGCGCTAAGTGAGCTGTACCGCTATTTCTCTGGCGTGGTCGCGGCAGCGTTGCAGCGCAATATGAGCGCCGTCCCCCGCTGCCAGTCGGTGTTCGACCTGCATGAGCAGATCCTCGACGCCATCGAGCAACGTGATCCGGAGCGGGCCAAGCGCCTGAGCCGGACCCTTATCGAATCCTGAAAACGAGAAGCCCCATGGCCGAACAACTGACGCGCACTTCCCCTGCCCATGAGCCGGAACTCGATGAACTGCTGATCGACGCCGAGGCCGATGATGAGCAGGTTCAACAGCAACCGGTGGTGCTGCGGCGCCCCTGGCTCCTGCTGTTGGGCCTGGTCCTAGTGGCCCTGAACCTGCGCCCGGCCTTGTCGAGCATGGCGCCGGTGCTAGGGCAGGTGTCCGAGGGGCTCGGTCTGAGTGCTTCGGCAGCAGGTTTGCTGACCACCTTACCGGTGCTGTGCCTGGGCCTGTTCGCGCCGCTGGCACCTGTGCTGGCACGCCGCTTTGGCAGCGAGCGGGTGATCCTTGGCATTCTCCTGACCTTGGCCTTGGGGATTGTAGTACGCAGCGCTTTTGGCGCGATCGGGGTGTTCCTCGGCAGCCTGATGGCCGGCGCCAGCATCGGCATTATCGGGGTATTGCTGCCTGGCATCGTCAAGCGCGATTTCCCTCAGCAGGCCGGGACACTGACCGGCGTCTACACCATGGCGCTGTGCCTGGGCGCGGCCATGGCCGCCGGTGCCACGGTGCCGTTGAGCCAGCATTTTTCCGGGAGCTGGGCAATGGGCCTGGGCTTCTGGATGGTCCCGGCGTTGTTGGCCATGCTGGTCTGGTTACCGCAGGCACGCCAGGGCCATGGCGCCCACAAGGTGGCCTACAAGGTGCGCGGCCTGTGGCGCGACCCGCTGGCCTGGCAGGTCACGCTGTACATGGGCCTGCAATCGTCGCTGGCGTACATCGTCTTCGGTTGGTTGCCGTCGATCCTGATCGGTCGTGGCCTGAGCCCTACCGAGGCCGGGTTGGTGCTGTCGGGATCGGTGATCGTGCAGCTGATCAGTTCGCTGAGTGCGCCGTGGCTGGCGACGCGTGGCAAGGATCAGCGGTTGGCCATCGTGATCGTCATGTTGGTGACCTTGGCGGGCCTGTTCGGCTGCCTGTATGCGCCGCTGTCAGGGCTGTGGGGCTGGGCGGTGCTGTTGGGCCTGGGGCAGGGCGGTACTTTTGCCTTGGCGCTGACGCTGATCGTGCTGCGCTCGAAAGATGCGCACGTTGCCGCCAACCTGTCGAGCATGGCCCAAGGCGTGGGTTACACCTTGGCCTCGATGGGGCCGTTCGCGGTGGGCCTGGTGCATGATCTGACCGGCGGCTGGGCGGCGGTGGGGTGGATCTTTGCCGTACTGGGTACCGGGGCGATTGTATTTGGCCTGAAAGCCGGGCGTGCGCAGCATGTGCAAGTGGTCAGCGAGCGGGTTTAGCGGTTGTCGGTGCCGGCTTTATCGCGGGACAAGCCCGCTCCCACGTAGGGCGTGCTTGTCCGGCGATCGCTCGACGCAGCATCCATTCATGACACAAATGGGCATGGCATTGCGCCGCAACGCAGATTATCGTTCAGCTCTTGAGCCCCAGGACGGACACCCCCATGAGCGACGCCAACCAAGCCCTGATCACCCGCTTCTACCAGGCCTTCCAGCGCCTCGATGCCGAAGCGATGGTGGCCTGCTACAGCGCTGATGTCGAGTTCAGCGACCCGGTCTTCGGCACCTTGCGCGGCCAGGATGCCGGCGACATGTGGCGTCTGCTCACCACGCGCGCCAAGGATTTCAGCCTGACCTTCGATCAAGTACGCGCCAACCAGGACAGCGGCTGCGCGCATTGGGTGGCTACCTACCTGTTCAGCCAGACCGGCCGGGTGGTGATCAACGATATCCAGGCCCGCTTCGTCATTCGCGACGGCTTGATCAGCCAGCACCACGACAGCTTCGACCTGTGGCGTTGGTCGCGCCAGGCCCTGGGCATGCCAGGGGTGCTGCTGGGCTGGTCGCCGATGTTGCAGAACAAGGTTCGCCAACAGGCGTTCAAGGGTTTGCGGGCGTTTCAGCAGGCGCGTTGAGCGGGTAAGCTTGACGCCTTCCCGTTGGCTTGAATACAACCGTGAGCGAGACTGCTATCCCCCAGCCCGGCATCCCCCCGTCCGCCAAGCCCTGGTACGTCTACCTGGTGCGCGCCGCCAATGGTTCGCTGTACTGCGGTATCAGCGATGATCCACAGCGACGTTTTCTCAAGCACCAGAAAGGCCAGGGCGCGCGCTACTTCAAGACCAGCCCGGCGCAGGCGCTGGTGTATGTCGAGCAATGGCCAGACAAGGCCGAAGCACTGCGCCAGGAGCGCCTGGTGAAGAAGCTGCGCAAATCTGCCAAGGAGGCCCTGGTGGCCTCCTGGCCAGGTCTTAGTCGGTGCGACGCTTGAGCTGATCGATCAGCTGGGTCGGCAGGCCCTTGATGATCAGCGTGCCCGCTTCTTCGTCATATTCCACTTTCGAACCCAGCAGGTGAGCCTCGAAGCTGATCGACAGGCCCTCGGCGCGCCCGGTGAAGCGGCGGAATTGGTTGAGCGTGCGCTTATCGGCTGGAATTTCCGGCGACAGGCCGTAGTCTTTGTTGCGGATGTGATCGTAGAACGCCTTGGGGCGGTCTTCGTCGATCAGGCTGGAAAGCTCTTCCAAGGTGACCGGCTCGCCCATCTTGGTCTGGCTGGTGGCGTAGTCGACCAGGGTCTGGGTCTTCTCGCGCGCCGACTCCTCAGGCAGGTCCTCGCTTTCGACGAAGTCGCTGAACGCCTTGAGCAGGGTGCGGGTCTCGCCGGGGCCATCGACGCCCTCCTGGCAGCCGATGAAGTCGCGGAAGTACTCCGAGACCTTCTTGCCGTTCTTGCCCTTGATGAACGAGATGTACTGTTTGGAAGCCTGGTTGTTCTGCCATTCGGACAGGTTGATCCGCGCCGCCAGGTGCAGTTGGCCCAGGTCCAGATGGCGAGAGGGGGTCACGTCGAGCTCGGCGTTGACCGCCACGCCGTCGCTGTGGTGCAGCAGGGCGATGGCCAGGTACTCGGTCATGCCTTGCTGGTAGTGAGCGAACAGCACATGGCCACCGGTGGAGAGGTTGGACTCTTCCATCAGTTTTTGCAGGTGCTCGACCGCGATCCGGCTGAAGGCGGTGAAGTCTTTTTCTTCACTCAGGTACTGCTTGAGCCAGCCACTGAACGGGTAGGCGCCGGATTCGCCGTGGAACAAGCCCCACGCCTTGCCTTGCTTGGCGTTGTAGCTGTCGTTGAGGTCGGCCAGCAGGTTTTCGATGGCGTCCGATGCGCCCAGCTCGTTATCCCGTGCATGCAGCACGGCGGGGCTGCCATCAGGCTTCTTGTCGATCAGGTGAACGATGCAATGACGGATTGGCATGGAAATCTCGGAGGTTGGAGCACGCGTGGCGATGGCCAAGGGTGCGCTGTGCAAAGTCGATCAGTTTAACCCAGAGATTGGGTGATGCAGTGGCCAGAAGTTGGCGTAAATGGCGGTTGTTCGTTTTTTGTTCGATTTTTTGCGTTTTCGGGGTAAGCCCCCGAAAAACCTGCATAAAAACCAAGCTGGCAGCGGATATTTATCTATTCCTGTGGTAGCTTTGCGCGGTCTTGCGCCCCTTGAATGGCGCATTGCTGGCAGATCGCTTGCGTCGTGTCGAACCAAACGCCGATTTTCGTATCTACATACGCGATTGGCGCGGCCCGCCGGACAGTTTCGGGCTGGCCCGATAACGACGTAGCACGCTGCATAACCTCTGAATTTTTAGGGAAGGAACACCACAATGGCACTGACCAAAGACCAACTGATTGCCGACATCGCCGAAGCAATCGACGCGCCAAAAACCACCGCTCGCAATGCTCTGGAGCAACTGGGCCAGATCGTTGCTGACCAGCTGGAAAACGGCGCTGAGATCACCCTGCCAGGCATCGGCAAGCTGAAAGTCACCGAGCGTCCTGCCCGTACCGGCCGCAACCCTTCGACTGGCGCTGCCATCGAAATCGCTGCCAAGAAAGTCGTCAAGTTCGTACCTGCCAAGGTCCTGACCGACGCCGTCAACAAGTAATTGTCGACGCTTGCGTAAAACCGCGCCCGGCTTGCCCGGACGCGGTTTTTTTACGCCTGCGTTTTACCCAGGCGCTGGGCATGCCAGGCCTGGCGCGCGGCATCGTCGTGAAAGCTCCAGGCCACCATGCGGCTCTGCTTTTGGCCCTGGCCCATGTCGATGACCCGCACCGCTTTGGCGGCAGCTTTCTTCAGGGCCGCTTCGATGCCTGGCAGATTGCTCGCTTTGGACACCAGGCTGGTGAACCACAGCACTTGTTGGCCGCAGGCAGCGCTCTCGGCGATCAACTGCGTGACGAAGCGAATCTCGCCGCCTTCGCACCACAGCTCATTGTTCTGCCCACCAAAATTGAGCACCGGCAACTTGCGCTTGGGGTCCTGCTTGCCGAGGTTTTTCCACTTGCGTTGACTGCCGCGGGTGGCTTCGTCGCGCGAGCTGTGGAAGGGTGGGTTGCTCAGGGTGATATCGAAGCGTTCGTCGGCCTGCAGCAAGCCGCTGAGGATGTGCTTGCTGTTGCTCTGCTGGCGCAGGCTGATGGCTTTATTGAGACCGTTGGCCTGGACAATGGCTTTAGCCGAGGCCAGGGCTATGGGGTCGATGTCCGAGCCGAGGAAGCGCCAGCGGTAGTCGCTGTGGCCGAGCAGCGGGTAGATGCAGTTGGCACCTACGCCAACGTCCAGGGCACGTACCTGGGCGCCACGCGGGATCTCGCCGGCATTGTCTTCAGCAAGCAGGTCGGCCAGTACGTGGATGTAGTCGGCGCGGCCTGGAATCGGTGGGCACAGGTAGTCGGCCGGGATGTCCCAGTGCTGGATGCCGTACTGGGCCTTGAGCAGCGCGCGGTTGAACACCCGTACCGCTTCAGGGTTGGCGAAGTCGATGCTGGGCTTGCCGTAGGGGTTGGTGATGGTGAAGCGGGCCAGGTCCGGGTGTGCCTTGATCAGGCTGGGGAAGTCATAGCGGCCCTGGTGGCGGTTGCGCGGGTGCAGGGTGGGTTTGTCGGTCATAGGGGTGTCCTGTGTAAAGCATCGCGGGGCAAGCCCGCACCCACGCCTGCACTCCAATACCGGAGCGGGGGCGTGGGGGCAGGGTTGCCCCGCGATGGCTTCACTGAGGTTTAGAGCGCGGCAATCCGCGCATGCTGCTCGGTGAAGTTGGCCAGCGCCTGCTCGGCTTCAGCCAGCTTGGCGCGTTCCTTGTCGATTACCGCAGGCGGTGCCTTGTCGACGAAGGCGGCGTTGGACAGCTTGCCGCCAACCCGTTGCACTTCACCTTGCAGACGCTGGATTTCCTTGTTCAGGCGAGCCAGCTCGGCGTCCTTGTCGATCAGGCCGGCCATTGGCACCAGCACCTGCAGATCGCCAACCAGTGCGGTGGCCGACAGTGGCGCTTCGTCCTGTTCGCCGAGCACGGTGAACGACTCGACCTTGGCCAGCTTCTTGAGCAGCGCTTCGTTTTCTTGCAAGCGACGCTGGTCGTCGGCATTGGCGTTCTTGAGGAACAGCGGCAGCGGTTTGCCTGGGCCAATGTTCATCTCGGCGCGAATGTTACGCAGACCGACCATCAGCTGTTGCAGCCACTCGATGTCACCTTCGGCCGCTACGTCGATGCGGCTGTCATTGGCCACGGGCCACGGTTGCAGCATGATGGTCTTGCCGTCGATGCCTGCCAGCGGCGCGATGCGCTGCCAGATCTCTTCGGTGATGAACGGCATGAACGGGTGTGCCAGGCGCAGGGCCACTTCCAGCACGCGTACCAGCGTGCGACGGGTGCCGCGGGCGCGCTCGACCGGGGCGTTTTCGTCCCATAGTACCGGCTTGGACAGCTCCAGGTACCAGTCGCAGTACTGGTTCCAGATGAACTCGTACAGCGCCTGGCTGGCCAGGTCGAAGCGGAACTGCTCGAGCTGCCGGGTGACTTCGGCTTCAGTGCGCTGCAACTGCGAGATGATCCAGCGGTCGGCCAGCGACAGCTCGTAGGCCTCGCCGTTCTGCCCGCAGTCTTCGCCTTTGTCCAGCACGTAGCGGGCGGCGTTCCAGATCTTGTTGCAGAAGTTGCGGTAGCCTTCGACGCGGCCCATATCGAACTTGATGTCGCGACCGGTGGACGCCAGCGAGCAGAAGGTGAAGCGCAGGGCGTCGGTGCCGTAGCTGGCGATGCCTTCGGGGAACTCGGCCTTGGTCTGCTTGGCGATCTTCTCGGCAAGCTTGGGCTGCATCATGCCGCTGGTGCGTTTTTCCAGCAGGGCCTCGAGGGTGATGCCATCGACGATGTCCAGCGGGTCAAGCACGTTGCCCTTGGACTTGGACATCTTCTGGCCTTGGCCGTCGCGCACCAGGCCGTGGACGTAGACGGTCTTGAACGGAACCTGCGG
The DNA here is from genome assembly GCF_044900155.1 of Pseudomonas sp. NPDC088890. Taxonomy (NCBI): domain Bacteria; kingdom Pseudomonadati; phylum Pseudomonadota; class Gammaproteobacteria; order Pseudomonadales; family Pseudomonadaceae; genus Pseudomonas; species Pseudomonas sp. NPDC088890. The sequence continues at coordinate 355,796 of NZ_JBJDNG010000006.1, forward strand.
GGTGCCGTCTTCGTTCTTCACCAGGTGCATGGTCAGCATGATCATCCGGGCGACCCAGAAGAAGATGATGTCGAAACCGGTGACCAGCACGTCGGTGGAGTGGAATTTCTTCAGGAACTCGGTCTGCTCTGGCCAGCCGAGGGTGGAGAAGGTCCACAGGCCGGAACTGAACCAGGTGTCGAGCACGTCGTCGTCCTGGCGCAGGACTACGTCGCTGCCCAGGTTGTGCTTGGCGCGTACTTCTTCCTCGTTGCGGCCAACGTAGACCTGGCCGGCCTCGTCGTACCACGCCGGGATCCGGTGGCCCCACCACAGCTGACGGCTGATGCACCAGTCCTGAATGTCACGCATCCACGAGAAGTACATGTTTTCGTACTGCTTGGGCACGAACTGGATGCGACCGTCTTCCACAGCGGCGATGGCAGGTTCTGCCAGCGGCTTGGTGGAGACATACCATTGGTCGGTCAGCCACGGCTCGATGACGGTGCCGGAGCGATCGCCTTTCGGCACTTTCAGCGCGTGGTCATCGACGCTGACCAGCAGGCCCTGGGCATCGAGATCGGCAACGATCTGCTTGCGGGCAACGAAGCGGTCGAGGCCGGCGTATTGCGCCGGCAGGCTGGTGTCGATCTGCTCGTTGACGCTGCCGTCGAGGTTGAAGGCCTGGGCACTGGCCAGTACCAGGGCGTTCTTGTCGAAGATGTTCAGCAGCGGCAGGTTATGGCGCTTGCCGACTTCGTAGTCGTTGAAGTCGTGGGCTGGGGTGATCTTCACGCAGCCGGTGCCGAATTCCGGGTCGCAGTAATCGTCGCCGATGATCGGGATCAGGCGGCCGACCAGCGGCAGCTTGACGAACTTGCCGATCAGGGCCTGGTAGCGCTCGTCATTCGGGTTGACCGCGACCGCAGCGTCACCCAGCAGGGTTTCCGGACGGGTGGTGGCGACGACCAGGTAGTCCTTGCCATCGGCGGTCTTGGCGCCGTCGGCCAGCGGGTAGCGCAGGTTCCACAGGTGACCTTTCTCGTCGTGGTTTTCCACTTCCAGGTCAGAGATGGCGGTGTGCAGCTTGGTGTCCCAGTTGACCAGGCGCTTGCCGCGGTAGATCAGGCCGTCTTCGTGCAGGCGGACGAAGGCTTCCTTGACCGCGTCGGACAGGCCGTCGTCCATGGTGAAACGCTCGCGGCTCCAGTCGACCGACGAACCCAGGCGGCGGATCTGCCGGCTGATGTTGCCACCGGACTGCTCCTTCCACTCCCAGACCTTCTCCAGGAACTGCTCGCGGCCCAGGTCATGACGGTTCTGGCCCTTGGCCTCGAGCTGGCGCTCGACCAGCATCTGGGTGGCGATACCGGCGTGGTCGGTGCCGGGCTGCCACAGGGTGTCGCGACCCTGCATGCGGCGGAAGCGGATCAGGGCGTCCATGATCGCGTTGTTGAAACCGTGGCCCATGTGCAGGCTGCCGGTCACGTTCGGCGGCGGGATCATGATGGTGTAGGACTCGCCTGCACCTTGTGGGGCGAAATAGTTCTCGGACTCCCAGGTGTTGTACCAGGAAGTTTCGATGGCGTGCGGCTGGTAGGTCTTATCCATGCGCGGCGGGACCCTTAGGCATTAATTCGGGAAAGCCGAGAAGTATAACGGAGCCGTAGGTTTCAAGCGACAAGCTGCTGGGGTGTTGTTATGTAGGTCTGGCCCTATCGCGGGGCAAGCCCGCTCCCACGCAGGCTTGCCCATTGACAAGGCGCGTGAGCAGGTGCTCCTCCCACGCAGGCTTGGCTTTGACAAGGCGCGTGAGCAGATGCTCCTCCCACGCAGGCTTGGCTTTGAGAAGGCGTGGGAGCGGGCTTGCCCCGCGATAGGGTCACAACGGACACATTCAGGTTTGAGGCTTACTCGGGGCGCTTGAGCAGGCGCTCCATACGCGCATCGAGGCGGCGCTTGATCTCGGTTTCGATATGCGGGGTGAAGTCGTTGATCACGTCTTGCATGATCAACTGGGCAGCGGCACGCAGTTCGGCGTCCAGGCGCAGCAGGGTGTCCTGGCGGCGAGTCTGCGGGTCTTCTTCTTCGGCAGTGGGAGGGGCTACCGGCTGCGCTACAGCCGGTGCATTGCCGGCGGGTTCGTCCAGCAGCAGGGGAATCTGTTCGACCGTATCGGTCAGCAGTGGTGGTTGCAGGTCGGCATCACCCAACAGCTCGCGGATCGACTCCAGGTCGTCGAGCAGATGGGCAGAATCGGGCAGGGGAGAGTGCTTGTCCATCGTCGTTAAAGTCGCTGTAGGCGGTGATCTTGCAGAGCATAGCCCCGTTCACGGTAGAAACGGAACCGCTCTCGTGCGGCAAGGCGAATGCTGGGCTCCTCGACGACGATCTCGGCCACCCGGGCGAACTGCTCGACAAACCCCGGAACGTCGCCGCCCAGGTTGATCAGCAAGTCGCGATGGTCACCGGCGTCACTCCCCAAACCCAGCACCACTGCAGCGTCGGCGTGGGCCTCGGCCAGGTCGTGGGGGATGAAGGCCTCGCCCTTGAAGTGCCACAGACGCTGGTTGAGTTGTTCGCGCTGTTCGCCGTCCTGGCAATGCAGGTAGACCCGGTGGCCGAGGCGCCAGGCTTTCTCACACAGCTTGCAGGCGAAATCCAGCCGCGCCGACAGCGAGTCGGTGGGCAGGATATAGAAATCTACTTGGCTCATGGTTCAGTCCGTTGGCGGGTGGCCGCGAGCGGCGCACCCGCCGTGCGGGGTCAGGCGTTGGCGCGGTCGAGCAGGTATTGGGTCAGCAGGGGCACGGGGCGGCCAGTGGCGCCTTTGTCCTTGCCGCCGCTGATCCAGGCGGTGCCGGCGATGTCCAGGTGCGCCCAGTTGTAGGCCTTGGCAAAGCGCGACAGGAAGCATGCCGCGGTGATGGTGCCGGCCTTCGGTCCGCCGATGTTGGCGATGTCGGCGAACGGGCTGTCCAGCTGCTCCTGGTACTCGTCGAACAGCGGCAGCTGCCAGGCGCGGTCGTCGGCCCGCTTGCCAGCGCTGAGCAGTTGCTCGAGCAGATCGTCGTTGTTGCCCAGCAGGCCGGTGGTGTGGCTGCCCAGGGCGACGATGCAGGCGCCGGTCAGGGTGGCGATGTCGATCACCGCCTGCGGCTTGAAGCGTTCGGCGTAGGTCAGGGCATCGCACAGCACCAGACGGCCTTCGGCGTCAGTGTTGAGGATTTCCACGGTTTGCCCGCTCATGGTAGTAACGATGTCGCCAGGACGGGTGGCGTTGCCACTTGGCATGTTCTCGGCGCAGGCCAGGATGCACACCAGGTTGATCGGCAGCTTGAGCTCGAGCACCGCACGCAGGGTGCCGAACACGCTGGCCGCGCCGCACATGTCGTACTTCATTTCATCCATGCCGGCGCCTGGCTTGAGGCTGATGCCGCCAGTGTCGAAGGTGATGCCTTTACCCACCAGTACGAACGGTTTTTCGCTCTTCTTGCCGCCCTGGTATTGCATGACGATCAAGCGTGGTGGCTGTTCGCTGCCTTGGCCAACGGCGTAGAACGCGCCCATGCCCAGGTCTTTGATCTTCTTCTCGTCGAACACTTCGACCTTCAGGCCTTTGTTGGCCTTGCCCAGTTCCTTGGCTTGTTCGGCCAGGTAGCTTGGGTGGCAGATGTTCGGCGGCAGGTTGCCCAGGTCGCGGGTCAAGGACATGCCGCTGGCGATCGCGCTGGCGTGCTTGACGGCACGCTCGACCTCGGCCAGGCCGGCCTTGTCGGCCAGCAGGGTGATTTTCTTGAGCACGCGCGGCTCGGCCTTCTGGCTCTTGAAGCGGTCGAACAGGTAGTCACCGTCAAGCAGGGTTTCGGCCAGCAGGCGGTATTTGCCGTAATGCGCGTCGCGGCCAGTGACGGCGATATCGTCCAGGGCCAGTACCGCGTCGCTGCCACCCAGGCTCTTCAGCACGCCGGCCACGCTCACGGCCAGTTTGCGCCAGCTGCGATCGCCCAGGGCGTCCTTGCCGCTGCCAACCAGCAGCACGCGCTCGGCCTTCAGGCCCGGCAGGCTGTGCAGCAGCAGGGTCTGGCCAGGCTTGCCAGCCAGGTCGCCACGCTTGAGCACGGCGGAGATGGCGCCATTGGATGCCTCATCGACGGCCTTGGCGATGTTGCCGAGCTTGCGCCCCTCGCCGACGGCTACTACCAGCGTGGCGGTTTTCAACGATGCAGCAGCTACGCTTTTTACAACCAGTTCCATGTCAGGACCCCGTAGATCTGTGAGTTGGCGCAATGGGTGCGCGCTCGAAGCGGGCTTGGCCGCGTGGTCGCGTGCCAGCGGAAAAGCTGCCAGTTTGAGCCTGGGGCAAGGCCGCTGACAACCCCGATATGTACTGTCATGCGCGGCCAAGTGACAGGCGAGGTCAATCACAGGATAATGCGCGCACTTTACATGGAGGTTCGCCGTTGGCGAACCGGCATAGGTCTTGGCTGTCCGAAGCCATTAATTGGCTGTTCGCCCCTGACAACCCAGGAGTGTCTGGTTTGATCGTCTTTCGTTATCTGTCCCGCGAGGTCCTGCTGACCTTGAGCGCCGTCAGCGCTGTGCTGCTGGTGATCATCATGAGCGGGCGTTTCATCAAATACCTGGCTCAGGCCGCCCAGGGCGTGCTCGACCCGAGCGTGCTGTTCCTGATCATGGGCTTCCGGCTGCCGGGTTTCTTGCAGTTGATCCTGCCGTTGGGCTTGTTCCTGGGCATTCTGCTGGCTTATGGCCGGTTGTACCTGGAGAGCGAGATGACCGTGCTCTCGGCCACCGGCATGAGCCAGCAACGCCTGCTGGCGATGACCATGGCCCCAGCGGCCCTGGTCGCCCTGCTGGTCGCTTGGCTGAGCTTGAGCCTGGCGCCACAAGGTGTGTCGCAGGTACAGCAGATCATCAATCAGCAAGATGCCCTGACCGAGTTCGACACCCTGGTGCCTGGGCGTTTCCAGACCCTGCGCGATGGCTCACGGGTGACCTACACCGAGCAGCTGTCCGATGACCGGGTCAATCTGGCTGGCGTGTTCATTTCCGAGAAGCGCTTTAACGCCGACAAGACCAAGGACCGCGCGCCTTCGGTACTGGTTGCCGAAAAAGGCCACCAGGAAGTGCAGGCCGACGGCAACCGTTACCTGATCCTGGAAAACGGCTACCGCTACGACGGCAACCCTGGCCAGGCCGACTACCGAGCGATCAAGTACGACACCTACGGCGTGCTGCTGCCCAAGCCTGAAGTCAGTGAAGAAGTCACCGAGCGTGAAGCGATCCCCACGTCCGAGCTGATCGGCCATAAAGGCCTGCGTGAGCGTGCCGAGCTGCAATGGCGGCTGTCGCTGCCGCTGCTGGTGTTTGTCGTGACCTTGCTGGCAGTCCCGCTGTCGCGGGTCAATCCTCGCCAGGGCCGCTTCCTCAAGCTGCTGCCGGCGATCCTCCTCTACATGGCTTACCTGACAATGCTGATTTCCGTACGCGGCGCCCTGGAGAAGGGCAAGCTCCCGATCGCCCTGGGCATGTGGTGGGTGCACGGGCTGTTCCTGCTGATCGGCCTGGGCCTGATGTACTGGGAGCCAATGCGCCTCAAACGTGCTGCGCGGCGTGCGGGGGTGGCTCATGGTTAAGCTGGATCGCTATATCGGCATGAGCGTGCTGCTGGCCATCCTGGCTGTGCTCGGCATCATTCTTGGCCTGGCCTCGCTATTCGCCTTCATCGATGAGATGGGCGACCTGAGCGATACCTACACCGTGCTCGACGCCGGTTACTTCGTCTTGATGACCGCGCCTCGCCGGCTCTACGAGATGCTGCCGATGGCGGCCTTGATCGGCTGCCTGATCGGCCTGGGTAGCCTGGCCAGCAGCAGCGAACTGACCATCATGCGGGCTGCCGGCGTGTCGATCGGGCGGATCGTCTGGGCGGTCATGAAACCGATGCTGGTGCTGATGCTGGTCGGTCTGCTGATCGGCGAGTACGTCGCCCCGGTTACCGAAAACAAGGGTCAGGCCGAGCGCTCGCTGGCACAGGGCGGTGGCGAGGCGCAGAGCTCCAAGCGCGGCATGTGGCACCGCCAGGGCGAAGAGTTCGTGCACATCAACTCGGTGCAGCCTAACGGCCTGCTGTTGGGGGTGACCCGCTATCGCTTCGACGATGAGCGCAAGATCGTCACCTCCAGCTTTGCCCGCCGGGCCAAGTACAACGAAGACCACTGGGTGCTCAACGATGTCACCACCACCCACTTCCGTGGCGACCACACCGAAGTGGTCAAGGCCCCGGAAGAGCGCTGGGATGTATCGGTAACCCCGCAGTTGCTCAATACCGTAGTGCTGGCGCCTGAGTCGCTGTCGATTACCGGGCTGTGGGACTACATCCATTACCTGTCTGACCAAGGCCTGAACAATGCCCGCTACTGGCTGGCGTTCTGGACCAAGGTGCTGCAGCCGGCGGTGACCGCGGCGCTGGTGCTGATGGCGATTTCGTTCATCTTTGGCCCCCTGCGTTCGGTGACCCTGGGGCAACGTGTGTTCACCGGTGTATTGGTGGGCTTTGTGTTCCGGATTGCCCAAGACCTGCTTGGCCCATCCAGCCAGGTATTTGGCTTCCCGCCGCTGTTGGCGGTGGTGATACCGGCAGGCGTTTGTGCGCTGGCTGGGGTGTGGTTGTTGCGTCGAGCGGGCTGATGGCCTGGGCGATGTGAAAAAGCCGACCTTGGGGTCGGCTTTTTCATGGGCAATTTTCTGTAGGAGCTGGCTTGCCTGCGATGGGCTGCAAGGCAGCCCCAAAAATTACAGGCCTTGCGCAGACTTGGTGTCTTATCCAGATTTATTGGGGCTGCTTCGCAGCCCATCGCAGGCAAGCCAGCTCCTACAGGGGCTGATCCACTGGGCAGGTTATTTCTTCTGTTTCGGAACCCGCACCAGTTGGGTCTCGGAGTAGATGTCATGCCAGCTGCGCTTGCGCTTGTCGATCAACGACCAGACAAACCCCATCCCCAAGCACAGCCACGAAGCGATCGACACCACAAAACGCAGCAGCGCCTGCCACAGGCTGATCGCGCTGCCATCGGCGTTCTGCACGCGCACGCCCCACACCTGCATGCCCAGGGTCTGGCCGCCATGGGTCCAGAACTTGGCAAAAAAACCAAACAACGCAAACACCAGGATCGTCGACAGCAGCGGATCACCATCCAACGCACCGGCATCGGTCAGCTCGCGCATGCGCGCCTCGCCGATGATCGCCATCTGGATCATCTTGTACACCCCGGCAGTGACGATCAGCAGGGCGGTGCACAGCAGGAAGTCATAGAACATCGCCGCCAGGCGACGGCCCAGGCCAACAGGCGGGAAATCACCCTGGGGAGAAAGGGAATGCTTGGGCATGCAGGGCAACTCCAGATGGCAAAGGCCCATTCTATGGAATTGCAGGCATAAAAAAGCCCCTGCGGATCAATGCAGGGGCTTTTTTAACGCAGATCAGCCTTCGGCTTGAACTTCGTCAGCCTGCATGCCTTTCTGGCCCTGGACGGCAACGAAAGTCACCTTCTGGCCTTCTTTCAGGCTCTTGAAACCGTTGCCTTGAATGGCACGGAAGTGAACGAACAGGTCAGCACCGCTCTCTGGGGTGATGAAACCGTAACCTTTTTCGTCATTGAACCACTTGACGGTACCGTTCTGACGCTCAGCCATTGTCTTATTTCCTATGAATCTTTAGAGAGTAATAACAGTTTCTTTCGTATCGAATAGACGAAAGCGTACTGGGCTGGGTTGCAGGAAAGTAAGAGACGTCGAACGGGTTGTAGCAGATTGCAGCTACTGGCCCAGGTCACGAACTGTTGCGACCCATGCAAACACAGTGAGCTGAATGTACGCCAACTCCCAAGACAAAAACAAGCCCTGCCCATTCGCCGATTTCGGCCTTTTTCCGATAACCGCCCCGTTTGTCTGCAGGCGGCATGGCGCCTGGGCTGGCGCCATGTTCAAAAGTTATTGGGCAGGTTCGAAAACGAATATTGCCCGCCTGCTCGAAACGGCTTTCAACCGCGATAGTAACGTTGCGCGACAAAAGGCATTTTGCTGACTTTCAAGGCAACTCGTTTGCCCCGGACCAGGGCATACAGCGAGGTATCGAGTGCGGCATGTTCGCTATCGACATAACCCATTGCCAGCGGTGCACCGAGTGTCGGGCCAAAGCCGCCGCTGCACACTGCGCCAACAATGTTGCCGGCCTCGTCGACAATCTCGGCGCCCTCACGCACCGGAGTGCGTTCTTGCGGCAACAGGCCGACACGCTTGCGGGCCACGCCTTGCTGCTGCTGGGCGAAGATCGCAGCGGCGCCGGGGAAGCCACCTGCGCGCGCACCATCGGCCCGACGCACTTTGGAAATGGCCCAGAGCAAGCTGGCCTCGATCGGTGTGGTGGCGCTGTTCATATCGTGGCCATACAAGCACAGCCCGGCCTCCAGGCGCAGCGAGTCGCGCGCGCCCAGGCCGATGGCCTGGACTTCAGGTTCAGCCAGCAGGCGACGGGCCAGGGCCTCGGCACCGGCCGCAGGCACGGAAATCTCGTAGCCGTCTTCGCCGGTATAGCCCGAGCGGCTGACGTAGCAGTCCTGGCCGAGCAATGTGATGGGACGGAACTGCATGAAGGTCATCCCAGCCACTTCGGGTGCCAGGCGCTCCAGCACCGTGACCGCCGCTGGGCCTTGCAGGGCGAGCAGGGCGCGCTCTTCGAACAGCGGCTGGACGTCGCAGCGGTTGCCGATGTGCTGTTGCAGGTGGGCCAGGTCCTGCTCTTTGCAGGCGGCGTTGACCACCAGGAACAGCTCATCGTTACCCAGGTTGGCGACCATCAGGTCATCGAGGATGCCGCCGCTTTCATTGGTGAACATGGCATAGCGCTGCATACCCACCGGCAGGTCGACGATATCCACCGGCACCAGGGTTTCCAGGGCACGGGCGGCGTCGGCGCCGAGCAGGCGGATCTGACCCATGTGCGAAACATCGAACAGGCCGGCCTGTTCGCGGGTGTGCAGGTGTTCCTTCATCACCCCGAGCGGATACTGCACGGGCATGTCAAAGCCGGCGAACGGCACCATGCGTGCGCCCAGTTCCACGTGCAGGGCGTGCAGTGGGGTCTTGTGCAGTGTTTCGGACATCAGCTACTCCTTGATTTGTTGTTGGCTCAACATTCGATGATGTTGACGGCAAGACCGCCGCGGGCGGTCTCCTTGTATTTGCTTTTCATGTCGGCGCCGGTCTGGCGCATGGTGCGGATCACCTTGTCGAGCGAGACGAAGTGCTGGCCGTCACCGCGCAAGGCCATGCGCACGGCGTTGATCGCCTTCACCGAGCCCATGGCGTTGCGCTCGATGCAGGGCACCTGAACCAAGCCGCCGATGGGATCGCAGGTCAGGCCTAGGTTGTGCTCCATGCCGATTTCGGCAGCGTTCTCGACTTGCTGCGGGGTGCCGCCCATCACTTCGCACAGCGCCCCAGCGGACATTGAGCACGCCACGCCGACCTCGCCCTGGCAGCCCACTTCGGCGCCGGAGATCGAGGCGTTTTCTTTGTACAGGATGCCGATAGCCGCGGCGGTCAGCAGAAAACGCACTACGCCATCGTCGCTGGCACCGGGCACGAAGCGCATGTAGTAGTGCAGAACCGCCGGGATGATCCCGGCCGCGCCATTGGTCGGTGCGGTGACTACGCGCCCGCCGTTGGCATTTTCTTCGTTGACCGCCAGGGCATAGAGGTTGACCCAGTCGAGCACCGACAAGGCGTCGCGCAGGCTCGCCTCCGGGTGCTGGCTGAGTTGCCGGTACAACGCCGGCGCCCGGCGCTTGACCTTCAGCCCGCCCGGCAAGATGCCCTCATGGCGACAGCCGGCCGCGACACAGTCCTGCATCACTTGCCAGATTCGCAGCAGGCCAGCACGGGTCTCGCTTTCCGGGCGCCAGGCGGCTTCGTTGGCCAGCATCACCTGGCTAAACGACAGTTGCTGGGCGCTGCAATGGGCGAGCAGCTCTTTGCCGGTGGTGAAGGGGTAGGTCAGTGGCGTGCGGTCCTCGACGATGCGATCGTGCCCAGCCGCCTCTTCGTCGACCACGAAACCGCCACCGACCGAGTAGTACTCGCGGCTGCGGATTTGTAATCCGGCTGCGTCGAAAGCGCGAAAGATCATGCCGTTGGGGTGGTAATCCAGCGGTTTGCGGATCATCGCCAGGTGCTGCTTTTCGACGAAGCCAATCGGCTGTTCGCCGAGCAGGCGCAACTGGCCGCTTTCGCGGATTGTCTGCAGGCGGGCGGGGATGGATTCGGTGTCGACCGTGTCGGGCTGCTCGCCTTCCAGGCCGAGCAACACCGCCTTGTCACTGCCGTGGCCTTTGCCGGTGGCGCCCAGCGAGCCGTACAGCTCGGCTTTGACACTGACGGTTTGGCTCAACAGGTGATCGCGCCGCAGCCCTTCGGCGAAGCGCGCAGCGGCGCGCATCGGGCCAACGGTGTGAGAACTGGAGGGGCCGATGCCGATCTTGAACAGGTCGAAGACGCTCAGTGACATTAGCTTGCTCCTCGGTTCGGTGGGCTTGGCGCAGCAGCAGGACCGCTTGGCGGCCACTCGCAGGCAACGTCCGCTCCTACAGGGCTATGAGTGTTGCTGGTGTGGGAGCTGGCGGAGCCTGCGATGGGCTGCAGCGCAGCCCCCGCATGTGCCTGGGCTCAGACGTCCTGATAGCTCTCGATCGACGGGCAAGCGCACACCAGGTTGCGATCACCAAACACGTTGTCGACGCGGCCCACCGGTGGCCAGTACTTGGCTTCGATCAGGCTCGCCAGCGGGTACACCGCCTGCTCACGGCTATAGCCATGGTTCCACTCGCCGACCAGCTCAGCGGCGGTGTGCGGCGCGTTCTTCAGCGGGTTGTCGTCCTTGTCCAGGCTGCCGGTCTCGACTGCGCGAATCTCTTCACGAATCTTGATCATTGCCTCGCAGAAACGGTCCAGTTCTTCCTTGGACTCACTTTCGGTCGGTTCGATCATCAGTGTGCCGGCGACCGGGAAGGACATGGTCGGGGCGTGGAAGCCGAAGTCGATCAGGCGCTTGGCCACGTCATCGACGCTGATGCCGCTGGTGTCCTTGAGCGGGCGCAGGTCGAGGATGCATTCGTGCGCTACCAGGCCATTGCCGCCGGTGTACAACACAGGATAGTGCTCTTCCAGGCGACGGGCGATGTAGTTGGCGTTGAGGATGGCCATCTGCGAAGCCCGGGTAAGACCCGCACCACCCATCATTCGAATGTACATCCAGGTGATCGGCAGAATGCTGGCGCTGCCGAACGGTGCTGCGCAAACGGCGCCGCTAGTGTTTTCCAGTGCGGCGTGGCCTGGCAGGAACGGCGCCAGGTGCGATTTGACGCCGATCGGGCCGACGCCCGGGCCACCACCCCCGTGGGGGATGCAGAAGGTTTTGTGCAGGTTCAGGTGCGACACGTCGCCACCGAACTTGCCGGGGGCACACAGGCCGACCATGGCGTTCATGTTGGCGCCATCGATGTACACCTGGCCGCCGTTGTCGTGGATGATCGCGCAGATCTCGCCGATTGCTTCCTCGAACACGCCATGGGTCGATGGGTAGGTGATCATGATCGCCGCGAGCTGCTCGCGGTGCTCGAGGGCCTTGGCGCGCAGATCGTCGATGTCGACGTTGCCACGCGCGTCACACGCGGTGACCACCACGCGCATACCGGCCATGTGCGCGGTAGCGGGGTTGGTGCCGTGGGCCGAGGAGGGAATCAGGCAGATATTGCGATGCGCCTCGCCGCGGCTGCGGTGGTAGGCACGGATCGCCAACAGGCCTGCGTATTCGCCCTGGGAGCCGGCGTTGGGTTGCAGCGACACGGCGTCGTAGCCGGTGGCGGCGCAGAGCATGGCTTCCAGCTCAGTGGTCATCTGCAGGTAGCCCTGGCTCTGTTCGGCAGGCGCGAACGGGTGCAGATTGCCGAACTCGGCCCAGGTCACAGGGATCATTTCGCTGGCGGCGTTGAGCTTCATGGTGCACGAGCCCAGCGGGATCATGCTGCGGTCCAGCGCCAGGTCCTTGTCGGCCAGGCGGCGCAGGTAGCGCATCAGCTCGGTTTCGCTGTGATAGCGGTTGAATACCGGGTGTTCGAGAATTGCCGATTGGCGCAGCAGCGCGGCTGGCAGGCGCGAGGCGCTGGCCGCGGCAACGGCGGCGAACTCAGGCACAGGCTGGTTGCCTGCGAACAGCTGCCAGAGGGTTTCGACATCGGCCTGGGTGCTGGTTTCGTCGAGCGAAAGGCCCAGATGCTCGGCGTCGATCTGGCGCAGGTTGATGCGCTGGGCGCGCGCCCTGTCGTGCAGGGCGGCGGTCGCTTGGCCGGTGGCCAGGGTCAGGGTATCGAAATAGGCTTGGGTGACGACCTTGGCGCCCAGTTGCTCAAGGCCTGCGGCCAGGATCGCGGTCAGTGCATGAGTGCGTTCGGCGATGCGCTTGAGGCCGGCCGGGCCGTGGTACACGGCGAACATGCTGGCGATGTTGGCCAGCAGGACCTGTGCGGTGCAGATGTTGCTGGTGGCCTTCTCGCGGCGGATATGTTGCTCGCGGGTCTGCATGGCCAGGCGCAGGGCGCTCTTGCCGAAGCGGTCGATCGACACGCCGACCAGACGCCCCGGCATGTCGCGCTTGAACGCGTCGCGGGTGGCGAAGTAGGCCGCGTGCGGGCCACCGAAGCCTAGCGGCACGCCGAAACGCTGGGCGCTGCCGATGGCCACGTCGGCCTCGAACTCACCCGGTGGGGTCAACAGGGTCAGGGCCAGCAGGTCGGCAGCGACTGCGACCAGGGCGTTGGCCGCATGGAAACGCTGCACCAGTTCGCGGTAATCGAACACGTCGCCATTGCTCGCCGGGTATTGCAGCAGCGCGCCGAAGAAGGCGCTGACGTCGGTCAGTTCACGCTCATCGCCAACCACCACGTCGATGCCCAGCGGTTCGGCGCGGGTGCGCAGTACGTCGAGGGTTTGCGGGTGGCAATGGGCCGAAGCGAAGAAGGCATGGCTGCCCTTGTTCTTCGACAGGCGTTTGCAGAAGGTCATGGCCTCGGCAGCTGCGGTGGCTTCGTCGAGCAGGGAGGCGTTGGCGATCGGCAGGCCGGTCAGGTCGCTGATCAGGGTCTGGAAGTTGAGCAGCGCTTCCAGGCGGCCTTGAGAGATTTCTGGCTGGTACGGGGTGTAGGCGGTGTACCAGGCCGGATTTTCCAGCAGGTTGCGCAGGATCGGTGCCGGGGTGTGGGTGTTGTAGTAACCCTGGCCGATCAGGCTCTTGAACAGTTGGTTCTTGCCGGCGATGGCTTTAAGCGCGGCGAGCGCATCAGCTTCGCTCTGGCCGTCGCTGCTACCCAGGACGCTGGTGCCCTTGATGCTGTCGGGGATGACGGCGGCGCTCATCGCCTCGAGCGAGTCGAAGCCCAGGGTGGCGAGCATGGCGTGCTCGTCAGCGCTGCGTGGGCCGATATGGCGGGCGATGAATTCGTTGGCGGTGCCGAGGTTGATGGTCATGGCAGTTCCTCAGGCGTCGGCGTTGGCTTTGATCAGGCGGTCGTAGGCGTCCCGGTCAAGCAGGGCAGCCACGGCGTTGGCATCGGCGGGGATGAAGCGGAAGAACCAGCCTTCGCCCAGCGGATCTTCGTTGACCAGTTCGGGATTATCGGCAAGCTGCTGGTTGACCGCGACTACTTCACCGGTCAGCGGCATGTACACGCCGCTGGCGGCTTTGACCGATTCGACGGTAGAGGCTTCTGCACCTTGCTCGTAGCTTTGCAGCTCCGGCAGTTGCACATAGACCACGTCACCCAGGGCGTTCTGGGCGAAGGCGGTGATGCCTACGGTGACGCTGCCATCGGCTTCAGTACGCAGCCATTCGTGATCTTCGGTGAAACGCAACTCGCTCATGGGAATTCCTCAGGGAAGCTGGGGCGTGGGCGCGGTGGGCCGCGCTCTTGGGTGGGAATTCCCTAAGCAATATTGTGGCCATCTAATAAAAGTTGTTAAAAATCAATTGTTTATAAATAAAAAAGAAGGGGTGTAGGCACTTTTTGGAATGAAATCGTTACGAAGCTTTATTTGGGCAAATGATATTTAGGATCAAACCCTTGGTAGATGTGGATGCAGCGTGCCTGTAATGAAATCAATACAATGTTTCGAAATCGATACGAATGGGTAAGCATTGGGGCCGCTTTGCGGCCCTTCGCGGGCAAGCCCGCTCCCACAGGTACAGCGCTTATCTTCAGAGCGGCGCCGTACCTGTGGGAGCGGGCTTGCCCGCGAAGGGCTGCGAAGCAGCCCAGTACAATCGATTCAGGCCTTGCCGGGAATCCCATACTTGCGCAGCCGCTGGGCAATCGCGGTATGCGAAGTCTGCAAGCGCCCCGCCAGTTGCCGGGTCGAGGGGTAGCTGGCATACAGGCGCTGCAACAGCTCGCGCTCAAATTCCCCCACCGCCTGCTCCAGGCTGCCCACCTCGGCCTCTTGCCCGCGCGCCACTGAAGTGCCGGCGATATCCAGATCGCCAATATCCACCAGATCGCTTTCGCAAATCGCCGCCGCGCGGAAAATCACGTTCTGCAACTGGCGCACATTGCCCGGCCAAGGGTTGGCCAGCAGGGCGGCATGGGTGCCCGGTGTCAGCCTGCAAGGCGGGCGCTGGATCTGGGTGCAGGCTTGCTGCATGAAGTAGTGCGCCAGCAGCAGGATATCCTGACCGCGTTCACGCAGCGGCGGCACTTGCAGGTTGAGTACATTGAGGCGGTAGAACAGGTCTTCGCGAAAGCTGCCCTCGGCGACCATCCGTTCCAGATCGCGATGGGTGGCGCTGATGATGCGCACGTCGACCTTGACCTCGCGATCGCCACCTACCCGGCGGAAGCTGCCATCGCTGAGAAAGCGCAATAGCTTGGCCTGCAGATAGGGCGACATCTCGCCAATCTCGTCGAGAAACACCGTGCCTTGGTTGGCCAGTTCCATCAGCCCTGGCTTGCCACCACGCTGGGCGCCGGTAAACGCGCCGGGGGCGTAGCCAAATAGCTCACTCTCGGCCAGGCTCTCGGGCAGTGCCGCGCAGTTCAGCGCCAGGAAGGGCGCGGCATGGCGGCTGCTCAGGGCATGGCTGGCGCGGGCTACCAGCTCCTTGCCGGTGCCGGTTTCGCCGTGCACCAGCAACGGCGCATCGAGCACCGCTACGCGCAGGGCGCGAGCCTTGAGGGTGCGGATGGCCGGGGAGTCGCCGAGCAGTGCGTCAAAGCCTTCGGCGTGATCGTGGTGCAGCGCTGACAAGCGTTCGCCCATGCGGTTGGGCGGATACAAGGTGAGCAGGCCACCGGCGTTGGTAATGGGCGTGGCATCGAGCAGCAGGCTCTGGCCGTCGAGCTGCATCTCGCGCATGGGCAGGTGGAAGTTGTTGTCCAGCAGCGCCTGGAGCAGGTCGGGGTCTTTGAACAATTCACCGACCGAACGCCCAGCCGACTCCCGCCCGCACAGGGCGATCAGGGCCGGGTTGGCCAGCAGCACCTTGCCGGCGCTGTCCACCGCCAGCACTGGGTCGCTCATGGCCGCGAGCAGGGCATCGAGCTGCAAATGGCGACGCTGGCCGGGGAGGATGTCGACCACTTCCACCGACTGCACGCCGTGCACTTCGAACAGGGCGTCGTGGAGCTCTTCGAGCACTGCGGGGCTGAGGGTCGGGGCGTCGATGTAGACGTTCGGCGGGACCATCTCCACGGCGTCCAGGTTGAGGTTGCGGGCACCGAGCAGGGCCAGGACTTCCTGGGTGATGCCGACGCGGTCGATGAAGCTGACGTGGATGCGCATGGGAGTTTCGGGCTTTGGGCGAGCAGATGCGCAAGTATGCCTTATCTGGGGCCGCTTCGCGGCCCATCGCAGGCTGCGTCAGCTTGTGTCTTCAAGGGATGTGTTTGGTCCTGCGGGAGCAGCAGGGGTACGAGGTGGCGGAGCCTGGATGGGCTGCGCAGCAGCCCTGATGCGGGTTACTCCAGATGCTCAGGCTTGATCGGATCGCCAGACTTCACATCCAGTTGGACGCGGATGTCTTCGAACATCAGGTCGTAGATCTTGTGCGTCGATCCCAGCGACTCGAATTTCTTCGGCGCTGGCAGGTAGCTCTGGGCCTTGCGCGTAGCCAGGCTGAGAAAACTCGGCAAGACCTGGTCCTTGGCGAGAAAGAACTTCTCGTCCACCGGCTTGCCCTCGATGCTGCCATGCATGTGGAACTGGATACCGCGCCCTTCCCTGGGGTCCTGGGCTACCTCGTAGTTGATGTTCAGATCGTAGCTGTGATCATTGGTGTTGAGCGCGGTACGTTCGATGTGTACATGACCAGGTTGGAACTGAGCCACAGTGCAATCCTCCGGAAGGTTGAAACAGCGGGTGCCGAGCACCCGCCTAGTGCATTCAACGGTAGCTGATACCTGGCTGGGCCGTGGAAACACGGGTGCCGGCAGTGCCTTTGACGATGTCCTCGATGTTTTCCAGCGAGCTGATCACCGCGACCTTGCCAGTGTTACGGGCAAAGTCACTGGCGGCCTGCACCTTCGGCCCCATGGAACCAGCGGCGAAGCCTAGGCGCTCGAGTTCGTCGGGGTGCGCCTGGGCAATGGCTTTCTGCGTCGGCTTGCCCCAGTCAATATAGGCCGCATCCACGTCGGTGGCGATGATCAAAAGGTCGGCCTCCAGCTGTTCGGCGAGCAGCGCCGAACACAGGTCTTTGTCGATCACCGCTTCGATGCCCTTGAGCTTGCGATTTTCGTCGTACATGGTCGGAATGCCGCCGCCGCCGGCACAGATGACAATGCTGCTTTTTTCCAGCAGCCACTTGATCGGGCGGATTTCGAAAATGCGCTTGGGCTTTGGGCTGGCAACCACTCGCCGGTACTTGTCGCCGTCGGCCTTGACCACCCAGCCTTTTTCCTTGGCCAGGCGCTCGGCGTCTTCCTTGGAGTAGACCGGGCCAATGAACTTGGTCGGGTCTTTGAAGGCCGGGTCATTGGCGTCGACTTCGACCTGGGTCAGCAGGGTGGCGAACGGCACTTCGAAGTCCAGCAGGTTGCCCAGCTCCTGTTCGATCATGTAGCCGATCATGCCTTCGGTTTCAGCGCCGAGCACATCCAGCGGGTAGGCTTCGTCGGGTTTGTAGGACAGCGCCTGAAGCGACAGCAGGCCGACCTGCGGGCCGTTGCCGTGGGCGATGACCAGTTCGTTACCAGGGTGGATCTTGGCGATTTGCTCGGTGGCGGTGCGGATATTGGCGCGCTGGTTGTCAGCGGTCATCGGCTCGCCGCGGCGTAGCAGGGCGTTGCCGCCCAATGCAACAACGATACGCATGATGAAGTGTCCTTCAGAGAGAATATGGGACGGGCCCGTGGGAGCGGGCTTGCCCCGCGATGGCGTCGTTGCGGCTGGCGCAATCGCGGGGCCAGCCCGCTCCCACAAAAGCCCCCTGCTCGGGGGTTACAGGTCAGCCAGGGTCGAGACCAGAATCGCTTTGATCGTATGCATGCGGTTCTCCGCCTGCTCGAAGGCGATGCACGCTGGCGACTCGAACACGTCGTCGGTCACTTCGATGCCGTTCTTCAGGTTCGGATACTGCTCGGCGATCTGTTTGCCGACCTTGGTGTCGGAGTTGTGGAACGCTGGCAGGCAGTGCATGAACTTGGCCCGTGGGTTGCCGGTGGCTTTCATCAACTCGGCGTTGACCTGGTAGGGCAGCAGTTGCTGGATACGCTCGCCCCAGGCTTCGACCGGCTCACCCATCGATACCCAGACGTCGGTATGCACGAAGTCCACGCCTTTGACCGCTGCTTTCGGGTCTTCGGTGAGGGTGATGCGCGCACCGCTTTCTTCTGCGTACTTCTTGCAGCGCTCGACCAGGTCATCATGTGGCCACAGTGCCTTGGGCGCGGCGATACGTACGTCCATGCCGAGCTTGGCGCCGATCAGCAGCAGCGAGTTGCCCATGTTGTTACGGGCGTCGCCCAGGTAGGCGTAGCTGATGTCGTGGATCGGCTTGTCACTGTGTTCGCGCATGGTCAGCACGTCGGCGATCATTTGGGTCGGGTGATATTCATCGGTCAGGCCGTTGAATACCGGTACGCCAGCGAACTTGGCCAACTCCTCGACGATTTCCTGCTTGAAGCCACGGTACTCGATCGCGTCGTACATGCGCCCGAGCACGCGGGCGGTGTCCTTCATGCTCTCTTTGTGGCCAATCTGCGAGGAATTGGGGTCGATGTAGGTAACGTTGGCGCCCTGGTCATAAGCGGCGACTTCGAATGCACAGCGGGTGCGGGTCGAGGTCTTTTCGAAGATCAGGGCGATGTTGTTGCCCTTCAGGTGTTGCTGCTCGGTACCGGTGTACTTGGCGCGTTTCAGATCGCGGGACAGGTCGAGCAGGTAACGCAACTCGCGCGTTGTGTGGTGTTCCAGGCTGAGCAAGTTACGGTTATGGATGTTGAACGCCATGATGATTCTCCTTAATGCGGTGATCAGCCCGGCCGTCGTCTTGTGGACGCGGCCGGGAGTAATGGTCGTTTAGTAGTCGATTGGGTCGCGAATGATTGGGCAGGTCATGCAGTGGCCACCGCCACGGCCGCGGCCCAGCTCACCGGCGCTGATGGTGATGACTTCCACTCCGGCCTTGCGCAGCAGGGTGTTGGTGTAGGTGTTGCGGTCGTAGCCGATGACAACGCCAGGCTCCACGGCCACTACGTTGTTACCGTCATCCCACTGTTCGCGTTCGGCGGCGAAGCTGTTGCCGCCGGTTTCGACTACGCGCAGTTGCTTGAGGTTGAGCGACTCGGCCACCACCTCGATGAACGATTTGTTCTCGCGACGTACATCCATGCCATACGGCTTGCTGCTGTCTGGGCGGATGACGAACGGCACGATCTCTTTGACCACTTCCGGGAAGACCGTGACCAGGTCGCGGTCGCAGAAGCTGAACACCGTATCCAGGTGCATCGCAGCACGAGATTTCGGCAGGCCGGCGACCACCACTTTTTCCACTGCGCCCTTGGCGAACAGCGATTGAGCCAGTTGGCCGATGGCTTGGCGCGAGGTGCGCTCGCCCATGCCGATCAACACCACGCCATTGCCGATCGGCATGACGTCGCCGCCTTCCAGGGTGGCCTTGCCGTGGTCTTTGTCCGGGTCGCCGTACCAGACTTCGAAGTCGGCGCCGGTGAACTCGGGGTGGAACTTGTAGATCGCGCTGGTCAGCAGGGTTTCCTGACGGCGCGCTGGCCAGTACATCGGGTTCAGGGTCACGCCACCGTAGATCCAGCAGGTGGTGTCACGGGTGAACTGGGTGTTGGGCAGCGGGTCGAGGAGGAAGCTGGAGTGGCCCAGGTAGTCGCGGTACATCTTGATCACGCTGGCGCCTTCGCTGTCGGGCAGGTCTTCACCGGCCACGCCGCCGATCAGGAACTCGGCCAGCTTGCGTGGCTCCAGCCCTTCGAGCCAGCTGCGCACCTCGTTGGTCAGGCCCACGCCAACGGTGTCTGGGGTGATCTTGCGATCGAGGATCCATTTCAGCGCTTCAGGATTCTGGATGGTCTCGGTCAGCAGGTTGTGCATTTCCAGCACTTCGATACCGCGCTCACGCATTTTGGTGACGAAGTCGAAGTGGTCGCGCTTGGCCTGGTTGACCCAGATGACGTCATCGAACAACAGGTCGTCGCAGTTGCTCGGGGTCAGGCGCTGGTGGGCAAGGCCCGGGGAGCAAACCATCACTTTGCGCAGTTTGCCGGCTTCGGAATGGACGCCGTACTTAACTTTATCGGTGGACATGGTTCATTGCCTCCATCATGCAAATTCAGTGATTACAGAGTCAGGAATCCGTCGTACAGGCCATAGGCCGCAACCAGCGCGCCCACGACTACGGCGGCGAAGATCAGCTTCTCCACGTTGGTAAAAATAGGTTGGCCCAGTTCGCGCTTGGCCTTGGCGAACAGGATCGCGCCAGGGGCATACAGCAGGGCCGACAGCAGCAGGTACTTGACCCCGCCGGCATACAGCAGCCAGATCGCATAGAGCAGGGCGATGGCGCCGATGATCAGGTCTTTGTTGCGCTCGCCGGGGGCTTGTTCATAGGTCTCGCCGCGCAGGGCCATGAGGAAGCCATAGGCCGCCGACCACAGGTAAGGCACCAGGATCATCGAGGTGGCGAGGTAGATCAGTGACAGGTAGGTGCTGGCCGAGAACAGCGTAATGACCAGGAAGATCTGCACCATGGCGTTGGTCAGCCACAGGGCGTTGGCCGGCACATGGTTGGCGTTCTCGCGGCGCAGGAACTCCGGCATGGTGTGGTCCTTGGCGGCGGCGAACATGATCTCCGCACACAGCAGTACCCACGACAGCAGGGCACCCAGCAGCGAGATGATCAGGCCGACGCTGATCAGCACCGCACCCCAGTGGCCGACCACGTGCTCAAGCACGGCCGCCATCGACGGGTTCTGCAGCTTGGCCAGCTCCGGTTGAGTCATCACGCCCATCGACAGCACGTTAACCAGCACCAGGAACAGCAGCACGGTGATGAAGCCGATGACCGTGGCTTTACCCACGTCCGAGCGTTTTTCTGCCCGTGAGGAGAAGATGCTCGCGCCCTCGATGCCGATGAACACCCAGACGGTGACCAGCATCATGTTGCGCACCTGGTTCATCACGCTGCCCAGATCTGGCGAGCCCAGGCCCCAGATGTCGGCGGTGAACACGTCGAGCTTGAAGGCGAACAGGCAGATCAGGGCGAACAGCGCCAGCGGCACGACCTTGGCCACGGTGGTGACCAGGTTGATGAACGCCGCTTCCTTGATACCGCGCAGCACCAGAAAGTGCACTGCCCAGAGCAGGATCGACGCGCCGATCACCGCCGCCGGGGTATTGCCCTCACCGAAGATCGGGAAGAAGTAGCCCAGAGTACTGAACAGCAAGACGAAGTAACCGACGTTGCCCAACCAGGCGCTGATCCAGTAACCCCATGCTGAAGAGAAGCCCATGTAGTCGCCAAAACCGGCCTTGGCGTAGGCATACACCCCGCCATCGAGGTCAGGTTTACGGTTGGCCAGGGTCTGGAACACGAAGGCCAAGGTGAGCATGCCCACCGCGGTGATGGCCCAGCCGATCAGCACGGCACCGACACCGGCGCTGGCGGCCATGTTTTGCGGCAAGGAGAAGATCCCGCCGCCAATCATCGAGCCGACGACAAGTGCAACAAGTGCACCGAGTTTTAGTTTTTCGGGAGAATCAGACATTTAACAACTCCGTACCAGGAGAAAGTTGACGACAGAATAAAACTGACGCCGGGGTCATTCGCTGATGTAGATCAGTTCATGACGACGTAAAGTGAGAAAAATCCTTCACGCGTCTCCTGGAGAGTGCCGACAGCTCTGCCGCAGGCCTTGTGCGCTGGCACCTCCATGTACATCTAGAGCAAACGCTCTGTTTCGCCTGCGAACTTTGAAGCTAGCCGCTTTTGAGTAAGAAGCAAATTTTTCAGGAAAAAGACGGTGGTATCCTCAACGGCATGGGTATATCCACATATCCCGCAGGGTTAGTTGCCTGCTGCATAGACGGGCTAGTTATGAGCCCGGCAGATTTCATCACGTGGTCTAATATAAAAGTGCCGCCGCTATATATGAATGCAAGGGGTGTTACATGGGTATGACACTGCGCCGCCGGGGCCGCTGGGCGGGCCTTTTTCTGGGTACTGATCGGGAGGCGCCATGAGCGAGCCGGGACAAAAACTGCGGCTCGGCGCGTTGATCGCCTTGGTGGTCGGCTCGATGATCGGCGGTGGGATTTTCTCGTTGCCGCAGAACATGGCAGCGCGCGCCGATGTCGGCGCCGTGCTGATCGGCTGGGGCATTACCGCCGTGGGCATGCTGGCCTTGGCCTTCGTGTTCCAGACGCTGGCCAATCGCAAGCCGGAGCTGGATTCGGGGGTGTATGCCTACGCCAAGGCTGGTTTTGGCGAGTACATGGGCTTTTCGTCAGCGTGGGGTTACTGGATCAGCGCCTGGTTGGGCAACGTCGGTTACTTCGTCCTGCTGTTCAGTACCTTGGGTTTTTACTTTCCGGTGTTCGGCGAGGGCAACACGCCGATCGCCATCGCTTGCGCCTCTTTGCTGCTGTGGGCGGTGCACTTTTTGGTCCTGCGCGGGATCAAGGAAGCGGCGTTCATCAACCAGGTGACCACGGTGGCCAAGGTATTGCCGCTGCTGATGTTCATCGTGATGGCTGCCTTTGCCTTCCGCGCCGATATCTTCACCCGCGATATCTGGGGCCTGAGCAACCCCCAGTTCGGCAGCGTGATGGAGCAGGTGCGCAACATGATGCTGGTGACGGTGTTCGTGTTCATCGGCATCGAGGGCGCCAGCGTTTATTCGGGGCGAGCGCAGCGCCGCTCGGACGTGGGCAAGGCGACGGTGATCGGTTTTCTTGGGGTGTTGGCCTTGCTGGTGCTGGTCAACGTGCTGTCGCTGGGAGTCATGACCCAGCCTGAGCTGGCGGGGTTGCAGAATCCATCGTTGGCCTCGGTGCTCGAACACATCGTCGGCCCATGGGGGGCCTTGCTGATCAGCATCGGCCTGGCGGTGTCGCTGCTCGGTGCGCTGCTGTCGTGGGCGCTGCTGTGCGCGGAGATCCTCTTCGCCACCGCCCGCGACAAGACCATGCCACGCTTTCTGACCCGGGAGAATGCCAACCAGGTACCGGCCAATGCCTTGTGGCTGACCAACTGCATGATCCAGGGGTTCCTGCTGATCACGCTGTTTTCAGCAGGGACTTACACCAGCCTGATTTACCTGGCCTCGTCGATGATCCTGGTGCCGTACCTGTGGTCGGCGGCCTATGCGGTACTGCTGGCGGTACGCGGGGAGGGCTATGAAGGCCAGGCCAATCTGCGGCGCAAGGATTTGTTGATTGCGGGGGTGGCGCTGATTTACGCCATCTGGCTGCTGTATGCCGGGGGGCTGAAGTACCTGCTGTTGTCGGCCTTGCTCTATGCGCCGGGGGTGATTCTGTTCGCCCGGGCCAAGCATGAGCAGGGGCAGGCCCTGTTTACCCGCTGGGAGAAATTGATTTTTGCAGCGGTGCTGGTGGGCGCGGGGTTGGCGGCCTATGCGCTGTATTCGGGGTTGCTGAGTCTTTGACTCCATTGGGTGCTGCAGTTATCGCATCGCAGGGCAAGCCCGCTCAGGAACAATGCAATCGTCAATTGCCGCGCTGACCCTGTAGCGGGCTTGGCCCGTGATGCGCTGTAGAGGTCACCAGTGTGGTGCTGCCGATCCCAGCTCGCAGGCGCCGATATCCCAACGCAAAACGGCATCGCCCACCGCCAACGGCCCCTTGAGCCGCTGCGCCAGTCCCCACGGCGTTTGCTCCAGATGCCGATCCAGGTCATCCACTGTCTGCGCCGCCAATGGCAGGTCATCCCCCACTGTCCCGTGCTCGACCAGCAGTTTCGCCGTACGCGCCAGTGACAAACGTGCGCGGCTCCCTGCTGCAGTCTGCAGGCGATCGCCCAGGGCGCGAATCGCCTCGGCCGCCATCAGGTAGCCAGTGGCATGGTCCAGCGCCTGTACCGGCAGCGGCACAGGCTGGTTCGCCTGCTGCCAGCGCATGCCTTCGCGGGCAATCCCAGTGCTCATCTGCACCAGGCTGTCGAAGCCGCGTCGCTCTTTCCAGGGGCCACTCCAGCCATAGGCGTTGAGGCTGACATCGATCAGCCCGGGGTTGAGCTGGCGCCGTCGTTCATGACCAAGGCCCAGTCGCTCGAGTGCATCTGCGCGATAGCCGTGAACGAGGATGTCGGCATCGCCCAACAGCCGCTCGAACACCAGGCGATCGGCTCGATCGCGCAGATCCAGGCGCGCGCAGCGCTTGCCCAGGGTGACTTCGGCAACCACTGCCGGCTCTTCCCAGCCCGGGGGATCGATTCGCAGTACCTGGGCGCCAAAGCCGGCCAGCAGGCGGGTGGCGATGGGGCCGGCGAGGATGCGCGTAAGGTCGAGTACCTTGATCCCCGCCAATGGCCGCTGGGTAGTGCCACGCCATTTCAGCGGGGTATCGCTGGCGAAGGTTTCGCGCAGGATCAGCGGCTGCGCATTGACCGCCTGGCCTTGAGGATGCGCGCACCAGTCGAGCCAACTGCGCATCCGCGCCGCGCAACCGCCAGCAGCGACCAGCGCAGACTCCAGCTGGTCGGCGCTCCAGCTCGCTACCTTGCTCGCTACCTCGTTGTGATTGGCGCAGCTGCCCAGTACCCGCTCGACGGCGGCGCGGTGATGAGGGGCATTGGTATGCAGGCGGATCCAGCCGTCGCCGCAGGCGTAGTCACCAGCGATCGCATCCCACAGCCCTGGCGGCTGCCAGCCTCGTGGACGCAGGCTGGTGGCGAACCAGAACGAGGCTAGGCGTCGGTCGACGCGCACCAATGGGCAATTGTCGGTTTGTTGTTCAAGCAAGCGCGCCAAGGCCAGGCCGGCGGCGCCGATGCTGGCGGCGGCAAGCTCGCTGACAGCGTAGGTCGAGGGCAAGCTGCCGACGCCCTGCCAGCGCAAAGAGGCGGGGTTAAGGGTCAGTGCTTGGCTGATGGTGTCGAGCAACGGCTGCATGCAGGATCCTCCTTGATCGATCCCATTGCAGTACATCCGGCGCCCAGACGCAAATCTCAGCGGGCGTTGCAGCTCGTTGCAGGTGGCGTTGCTCGCTCAGGCCGCGACCAGATCCACAGATTGCCCAGGGTCATGCCGGCGATCGCCAGGAACACCGGCCAATGGTGTTCAAGGAAGGTCAGCATCACCCCGGCGCAGAGCAGCATGCTGATCGTCGCGCTGATCTTGGCCCGACGCTGGATGACCTTGCCGTTGCGCCAGTTGTACAGGATCGGCCCGAACAGCCGGTGATTCTCCAGCCAAGCACTCAAGCGCGGCGAGCTGCGAGTTGCCGCCCAGGCGGCGAGGAGAATGAACTCGGTGGTCGGCAGGCCAGGAATGACGATAGCGACCAGGCCGATCCCCAGGCTCACGTAGGCCAGGATTCCATACAGCAGGCGGGCAAGTTTCGAGCGGGCAGGTCGGGTCATGGTCTCACTGCAAAAACGGCCGGCCACAAGATCTGTGGCCGGGTAAAGCGTATCAGGCCAGCGCCGCGTCTGCAGCGTAGGCGTGCTTGAGCAGCTGAGTGAAGCGCTCGAAGGCGGCGACTGCGCCACGCTCGGCAGCAGCTTCTTCTTCGGCCGACAGCTCCAGGCCATCGAGGATGCGGGTGAACTGCTTCCAGCCCTCGGCGCGACCGCCGGCCGGCTCGCCCAGGTGCCGCGCGCCAAAGCTGTCCGACAGCTCCAGGGCCACCGCGCGTTTGATCAGGAACGCGGCGCCCAGTTTGGAGCCTTCAGAGACGAAGATCCAGCCCATCGCCTCGCCCAGGCTCGGTTTGCTCAGGGCACCGGCTACCGGCGCTGGGACTTCGGTGTCGAGGTCAGCCAGGTCCAGGCGGGCTTGCTCGGCGCGGCAGCGCTCGGCCAGGTCAGGGACGATGGCGATCAGCTGCGGGTCGGTGTACAGCGCCTGCAGTTCGGATTGGAACAGGTACTGGGCGACCACGAAGCGCGCAAAGCTCTCTCGGCTGTCGAACGGCGCGTGGGATTTGACCAGCACGTCCAGCTCGCTGTGGGGCGCGTGGGTGATCTGGTTCAGGCGTTGCGAGCGCAGGCTCGGGCGCTCGGCGGTGGTGGCGGTGGTCATGGTCGATCCTTGGGAAATAGGGTGTCTAATGACAAGACGAACAAGAAGACGCAGAACAGTAAAAAAACCTCACCTGCGTTGTGTCGGTAGTGGCCTCAGCGTGGGGCGACCCCGCGCCCACCAGAAGCGCGAAGAAGGTGGGGGCGGGTGTATCGCGTGATAAGTCGCTGCTGGATTGGGTCAGATATCCCAGACCACGTTGATGGCGAAGTTGCGCCCAGGCATGGTCAGGCGGTCCAGATTGGCTGGCTGGGTCGCGCCGGCTTCACCCTGGCCGTCATAGCCGCGTACCGAATCCCACTGCCAGTATTTCTTGTCGGTCAGGTTGTACAGCCCGGCATTGACGGTGATGTCGTCGGTCACTTTGTAGAAACCGCTCAGGTCCAGCACGCCATAGCCGGGAGTGCGGAACTGCTTGCTGGTGCCGTCGGGTGCGAAGAAGGCACTGTCGTCGACCCGGCTCTTGCGCTTGACCAGCGTCCAGCTCAGCAGGCCGCCATAGTTGGCTTGCTCATAACCCAGGCCGAACACACCGGTCAGCGGGTTGACACTGTTCAGCGGCTGGCCGTTGTCATCGTTGCGACCGTGGGCGTAAGCGATCGAGGTCTGGGTATAGAGACCTTGCGGCGCGCCAAAGTGATCGAGGTTCAGGCGGCCTTTGAACTCGGCGCCCTTGATGGTCGCGTGCTTGATGTTGCCAGCGCTGAAGGTCGGGCCCAGATCGGCGGCCTGCACCGCATCCTCGTCGATGAAATCGCGGTACTTGTTGTAGAACACCGCCACGTCGAAGTTGCCGGCGTCGAAGTTGCCCCGCAGGCCAGTCTCGTAGCTCTTGCTTTTTTCGGGCTCAAGGTTGGGGTTGCCTTCTACGCGATAACCCAGGGTCGGGTTGTCGAAGCGGCCGTACATCGACTTGGCGGTCGGTGTGCGGAAGCCTTCGGCGTATTGGCCGTACCAGGTGTAGTGGTCGTTGAAGGCATAGGTCACCCCCAACTTGGGCGATACGCGGTGCCATTTCTTCGGCGAGTCGTCGATGCTGGCGGGCGCACCCGAGTTGTCGCTGTCCAGCCCGGCGAGGAACGCTTGGGTGATCTTCGGCTCCATGCGCGTGTAGTCGTAACGGGCGCCGGGCAGGAAGGTCCAGTTGTTCCAACGGATCTCGTCCTGGGCGAACACGCTGTAGGTCTTGACGGTCGGGTCGGGGAAGTCGCTGACGTTCAGTCGATCGTCCGGGCTGTCTGCGCCGGCGCCGGCGCAGTTGCGGCCAAATGCCAGGCAAGTGCCGTAGCCCGTGCGCATGCCGGTGACTTGCTCGCGCTTGAAGGTGGCCCCGTAGGTCAGCAGATGCTCAGTGGCGCCGATGCTGAAGGCTTTGTCCAGTTGGGCATCGACTACCCATTGGCGATCTTTGTAGGTGGTCTCGCGAGTACGCAGCACGCGCCGCACGAAGGGTGCATAGATTTCTTCGGTCTGCTGGTCGGTCTTGGCGATCTGGTAGTTGAGGCTCCACTTCATGTGATCGGCCAGCAGCGAATCCATGGCGAACTCGTGGTTGATGCCGAAACGTTCACGGGTGACGGTGTCATTGCCCAGGCGGCTCTCGTACATGCCGATGCCAACGCCGTTGCCGAAGGGGCCGCCGACTGCGCTGAGGACATTCTGGTCGCGATCATCCTTGTAGCGCTCGTAGGTGAACCCCAGCCGGGCATCGTCGGCGTAATTCCAGCCGAGCTTGGCCAGCACGTTGGTGGTACGTACGTCTTCAGGGTTGGCCTCGGTACGCGACAGGCCGCTGCCGCCATGCCCGCCGTAGGATTCGGTCTCGTGGCCATTGCGCTGGCTCAGGTGCAGCAGGCCATCGAAGTCGCCGTGCCGGCCAGCGACGGTGGCGGAGGTCAGCCAGCTCTCGTCGGCCGAGCTGTAGCCGGTCTTGAGGCGAGCGCCGACGTCCTTGCCGGGCTTGATGATGTCTTGTGGGTCGAGGGTGAAGTAGCTGACTGCACCGCCGATGGCATTGCTGCCGTACAGCACCGAGGCCGGACCGCGCAGGATTTCGACGCGTTTGACGATCTCCGGGTCGACGTAGTTGCGTTGGGTCTGGGCGTAGGGGCCGTAGAAGAAGCTGTCGGGGATCGACACGCCGTCGACCTGGGTCAGGACGCGTTCGCCATCGATACCGCGAATGTTGTAGCCGTTCAGGCCACTGCGTTGGCCGGTGCCACCGACGGAAACGCCGGGCTCGTAGCGGACCAGTTGCTGGATGTCATTGACGTTCTGCCGGTCCAGTTGCTCGCGGGTCTGCACGCTGACGGTGCTTGGCACCTGGCTAATGTCCTGGGCGCTGCGGGTGGCACTGACGGTCAGCTGCTGCAGGGCGATAGCGTTACCGGTCGACTGGCGTTCGAGCACCACATTGCCGTTGCTGATTTTGCGATAGCTCAGACCGGTGCCGTGCAGCAGGCGCTTGAGGGCGGCTTCGGGTGGCAGCGAGCCCTGAACGCCAGGCGAGGATACGCCCTCGGCGACTTCGGCGGTGAAGCCGACCTGCCAGCCGGTGACTTCGCTGAAGGCATTGATCGCGGCGACCAGCGGTTGCTGGGTGATGGCGAAGCGGTAGTCGCCCATGCGTGGGGTGCTGGCCTGGGTGGGTTCTGCGGCCAGGGCTGGCAGGCTGCAGGTGCCGCTGGCGAGCAGGGCCAAGCTGAGCAGGGACAGTTGCCCCATGCGGCGGGAAGATGGAGATGGGCGAGTTGGACCTGTGGACATCGGAGGCGCTCCCTGACGCGCGGGCTGTTATAGGTGCTGGCTGGTTCTTGGTAACAACAAGAATCAGTTGCATTGGCTATAACGAGACGGGCGTTGAGGGGGGATCGCGTAAAAATAATTTTGTGTTTGGTGTTTGGGGTTTGGTGTTTGGTTTGGTCGGTTTTGGGGTTGGTGTGTATATCCATTTGCGATGGAGACGCTGAATCACCTTTCCGCCCTTACGGCGGGTCACTTTTGGTCGTGGCCAAAAGTAACCAAAAGCCGTGCGCTCCACCATCCGGCCCTACGCTGCGCTTCGGGTCCCTTCGCGCCGGCGCCTTCCGGGCCCGCGCGGCCTACGATTTGCTGCGCAAATCTACATCTCGCGCCTTCG
>NZ_JBJDNG010000007.1:0-356041 GCF_044900155.1 Pseudomonas sp. NPDC088890
GCGGTCGACGCAGGTTTTGTGCCCAACGACATGCAGGTCGGCCAGACCGGCAAGATCGTCGCCCCGCAGCTGTACATCGCGGTCGGCATCTCCGGTGCGATCCAGCACTTGGCCGGCATGAAGGATTCCAAAGTGATCGTTGCGATCAACAAGGATGAAGAGGCGCCGATTTTCCAAGTTGCCGATTACGGCCTGGTCGCGGACCTGTTCGAGGCATTGCCTGAGCTGCAAGCCTCGCTCTGATCGATTCGTAGTTGTTTGTTCCCCGACGCGGCATGCCAGCAGGCATGCCGTGATCGGGCAGTTGTGCGCCCAACACTCATAGCAATAACAACAGAGGTCGGCAGAACATGTACAACACTCACTCTTTTGCGGGGTCTTCGCACGCCTTCGACAAAGCCTCCCTGGCCCTGGCCTTGCTGCTGGCTGGCAGCGGCCAGGCCAACGCCGCCGGGGCCTTCGACCCGCAGGCAGCCGGCATGACCGGCGATTGGGGCGGCACGCGAACGGCGCTGATCGAGCAGGGTTATGACTTGACCCTCGACTACGTCGGCGAGCTGGGCTACAACGCCCATGGTGGCTATGACCAGAACCGCACGGCGCGCTGGAGCGGGCAGTTCACCCTGGGTGCGCAGTTGGATTTGCAGAAAATCCTTGGTTGGCAGGATGCGACCTTCAAGCTGGCCATCACTGAGCGTGAAGGGCGCAATATCAGTAACGACCGGATCAGTGATCCGCGTGCGCCGATGTACTCCTCCAACCAAGAGGTCTGGGGGCGTGGGCAGACCTGGCGGCTGACCCAGATGTGGCTTAGCCAGTCTTATTTCGACCAGCGGCTCAACGTCAAAGTTGGTCGTTTTGGCGAGGGAGAAGACTTCAACAGCTTCCCCTGCGACTTCCAGAACCTGGCCTTGTGTGGCTCGCAGATGGGCAACTGGGCGGGCAGTGGTATCTGGTACAACTGGCCGATTTCCCAGTGGGCTGCCAGGGTCAAATACGCCTTGGCGCCGCAGCTCTATATTCAGGTCGGGGTATATGAACACAACCCCAGCCTGCTCGAAGACAACAATGGCTTCAAGCTGAACTTCAGTGGGGGGGAAGGGGTGATCCTGCCGGTCGAGCTGCTGTGGACGCCGACCGTCAATTCGTTGCCAGGCGAGTACCGCGTGGGCGGCTATTACAGCAGCGCCGATGCTGCCGACGTGCAGTCGCGTGTGGTACCGGGAGACCTGTCCAGTGCGATGGCCAGCCGCGACAGCAAATATGGCTACTGGCTGGTGGCCCGCCAGCAAGTCACGGCCCATCAGGGCGACCGGGCACGGGGCCTGTCGCTGTTCGCCAACGTCACCGTGCAGGATCGCGAGACCAGCCAGGTGGGGCACTTCATCCAGGCCGGGCTGACCTACAAGGGGCTGTTCGACGCCCGGCCCGAGGATGAAATTGGTTTCGGGGTGGCCCGCATCAGCACCAACTCGCGCTATCGCAACAATCAGAAGGCGATAAACCAGGCCAATGGTCAGACCGACTACCACAGTCCGCTGTATCAGCCCGTGCAAGGCAACGAGTACGACGCCGAGCTGTACTACGGCGTGCAGGTGGCCAAGTGGTTGGTGATTCGCCCTAACATCCAGTATGTGCGCAACCCGGGCGGGGTCAGTGAAGTGGATGACGCTTGGGTGGTGGGGCTGAAGATGCAGAACAGTTTCTGATCTGCCATCAACGACACCGAGCTGCAATGGCTCGGTGTCGTTCCTCCCCAGCGTGTCGCCTAGAGTGCTACCGCCGGGGTCAAGGGCGCAGGCTCACGACGAATGCTGGCCAGCGGTACGCTCACCAGCAGCAAGGTCAACACCACGGTCACGCCGATTCCCCAGGCCGCGAGGGTGAAGCCGCCCAGGGAGATCAGCCCACCGGAAATCGCCGGGCCTACCGCCAGGCCCAGGCTCAGGAAGCTGCTGGCGGCGGCTACCACGCGACCTTCGCGATCCAGCGCTGCGGCCAGGCCAGTCAGGTAGCTCAGGGCATAGAAATAGGTCACGCAAATGGTCATCACGCCTGCGGTATAGAGGGTCTTGGAGTGCTCGCCGAGCACGTAGCTCAGGCTGGTTGCGCCGGTCAGCAGGATCGCCAGGATCACCGGGGTGCTCATGCCGAAGCGTTTACCGACCATGGCCGCGATCAGCGGACCGATCAGGCCGACGAACGACTGGAACGACAACAGTACGCCCAGCTCATCGCCGCTGTAGCCGACCATCGTGCCGATCCGTTCGACGAAGGCCCAGCCCATGGTGTCGCGGGCCTGGAACACGAACATCGCCAGCATCATGCAGATCGCCGGCAGGCTGAGCAGGATATTGCCGCCGCCCTTGCCGTTGCCCAGGCTCACGGGTGCAGCGTCGGCCACTGGCGCACGTTGGGCCATTGCGGGGATGGCCAACAGCATCACCGCCATGGTCGCGGCCATGGCGTAGTACAAGCCCGACAGACCGTATAGGGCCATGACCTTGGCGTATCCGAGCATCACCACGATCATCAGGACCACCGAAAGCACGTTCATGTGCCCGGCGATCCGGTCAGGGTGCTTGGCGCTGGACACCGCCGCATTGCCACAGGCCAGGGCCAGGCCGGCGCCGATACCCGCGACGCAGCGGACTGCGGCCAGGCCATAGAGGCTGTCGACATTGGCACTGACCAGGTTGGCGGCGATCGCCAGCACCGTGCCGAGGAGGGCCAGGGTGCGTCGTGGCGCGCGGCCCATGAACGGCGCGACCAGCAACGAGGCGAGCATGGTGAAGCCAAATTCTGCCGACATCAGCAGCCCGGCCTGGGCCTCGTTGAGCTGCAGGTCATGAATGATTGCACTGATCAGGAACGGCAAGGCCCACAGGCCAAGCAAACCGACCCCGTAGGCGGAACCGGCGGCAGAGAACACCAGGCTCCAGCTTTCGGGCAAGACGTTGCGTATTGTTTTCATGGGTGAACCCTTGTTAGAAGCACGTCGTGGGGTAATGGCGCGCCCTCATCGGCGCGCCTGCGGGTTTGCATTTATTGCTGGCTTTCGTCGACCGGGGTGCCGTCGTCGTATTGCGCCAGCCAGCTGACCATGGCATCGCGGTAGCGGGTAAAGCCCTTGTAATCCACCAGCTCCTGGTCGAGGTCGCGGATCACCCGGTGCATGCGCTTGGCCCATTGCGGGGCAAACTCGGCCAGTTGCGCGAGGCTGACCAGGTAGGTGCGCACCGGGAACAGCACGGCGTTGCTGCGCGGCAGGCGGTGCAGCGGCTGCAGTTCGACCCGCAGGTTGACCAGCTCGCCGGCGTTTTCTGGGGTGACGATGGTGCGATCAGGCGCCCAGTCCGGCAGGGTTTCGGCGGAGGTTTCCAGGCGCGGATTGACCGTGATCGACCAGTTGGTCCGGCGCACCGGGTGGCCTGGACGCAGGCGCAGGAGGAACTTCAGCGCGCGCTGCAAGATGCCCATCTCGTGCAACTTGGGCACCGGGCCGTGGAACTCCATGAAGCTCATGCCCAGGTTGAAGCGCAGCGAGTAGTCGGCGCGCTGGGTGGCCATGCCGGCGCCCATCACCAAGGTGTCGTCACGTTCTTCGAGGAGGATGAACTCGCCCTGGGCCTGGCGGGTGATGTACTCCATCGGCTCCATCGGCAGGGTGCTGGCGTCGCCGAAGGTGAAGGTGTCGTCGATTTGCAGCGGGCGGTTGACCCAGTGCCACTGGCTGCCGTTCTTCTCCAGGCTGAAGTGCTCGGGGAAGTCCCGCGAATACGACTCCATCAACAGTTCGAGCAAGTCCCACTGGGCTTCCATCATGTGCGGCAGGGCGGCGTAGTGCACCCCTGGCTGGCTGTCGAGGGTCTGCGCGCGGTGATGGCATTCGGAGATGTAGTGCTCGTCGATGTCGAACTGCGCGCGCAGGGCGCCGTTGCCAAACGGTACATGCGGCTCGACGTTCATCGAGTACATGTACTGGTCTTCCGGATAAGGGAAGGGCAGGCGCAGGATCGCTTCGCGGCTGTTGCTGTAGGTGTGGCCGGCGCCAACGTCGGCGTAGGTTTCGATAGGCTTGAATACGGTCATGTTGTTGTTTTCCTGTCTCAGAGGTCTACGACCAGGCGGCTGCAATTGGCGCGGGATACGCAAGGCATGAATTTGCGATTGCTCAGCTTGTCTTCATCGCTGAGCCAGTCGTCGCGATGGTCGAGCTCGCCATCGACATGCAGGACTTCGGTCTCGCAGTAGCCACAGGCGCCGCCGCGGCACAGGTAGGGCACCTTGTAGCCGGCCTGCTCGGCGGCTTCGAGCAGCGACTGCTCGGCCGGCACTTCGAGGGTGACGCCCTGGCGCGCCAGGGTGACGCTGAACGGCTGGCCGCTGGAGCCTTGCTCGACGAAACGCTCGTAGTGGATGTGGCTGTCGGTCCAGCCCAGGGCGTGGGCGCTGTCGAGGGTGTCGTCGATCATGCTGTCCGGGCCACAGACGTAGACATGACTGCCCAGCGGGCGAGCGGCGAGGATGGTGCGGATATCCATGCGCGTGTCCTGGCCCTGCACATACAAGTGCACTCGATCGCCATAGCGCGCTTGCAGTTCATGGCCCAGGGCGGTGTGCTGCGGGCCGCGCACGGCCAGATGCAGCTCGAAGGTCGACTGCTTGAGCTGCAGCTCCTCGAGTTGCGAATACACCGGGGTGATGCCCACGCCGCCAGCGATGAACAGGTGCTGACGAGCGTGCTTGGCCAGGGGGAACAGGTTGGCCGGCTGCAGGATCTGCAGCAGCGCGCCTTCGCTGACGTGCTCATGCAGGTAGCGTGAACCGCCACGACCGTCGCTGACCCGGCGTACGGCGATCTGGTAGGCGCTGGAGTCGTAGGGCGAGCTCATCAGCGAGTAGGCATTGCGGTGGGTCTTGTCGCCGTCTTCCATTACCACCACCACATGGCTGCCGCCGGAGAACGCTGGCAAGTGCTTGCCATCCGGGTCGACCAGGGTGAAGCGCTTGATCTCAGGGGTCAGTTGCTCGATGCGGGCAACCCGCACGCTGAGCGTGCCGTTATGGGTATTCATGTGTCGAGCTCCTCGGCTGCGGGCAGTTCGCCTGGGACTTCGCCATCGGCCTTGATGCCCTGGAAGGCGGCCAGGCGGCGGGAATAGTGGTCACGCACCACCAGATCGAGCTGGCAGCCCGGGCAGCTGAAGACCCTTTGCGTTACGTTTTCGGTGTAGGTGTCGCAGTGCGCGCACCACACTCGGCGGACCAAGGTGCCGCTGTGTTCGCGTAGCACTTCGTCGCGGTTCAGGTCGACGGCGTTGGCCGCTTGCATGGCGGTGCCGATGAAGCTTTCCGAGCCGCTGAGATACAGCCGAGTGCCCATGCACGCCACGCCGAGCTGCGCACGCAGGGCGTCGAGCAGCGCTTGGTTGCTGGGGAACGCTTGCAGGTCGGCAACCTGCGCCGCTTGCAGCGCCTGCAAGTGGTCGTGGCCAGAGAACGACTCGCTGGAATAGAGCACGGTGCTGTGCTGGCGTTGGCCGGGGGTCATGTCTGCGATCAAGCGCAGCATGGCCACACCGCCGCTACCCTGGCCCGCGATCAAATGGCGCAGGCCACCTGTCATGGGTTGCAGCCGGTCGTAGACCGGACGGCTCTTGATGCCGGTAATAAGCATGGTGACACACCTCGTAAGCCGTTACCCCGGTTGTGCCGGGAAGTAACAAAGACGGCTGGTTTCAGGCTAGAGCAGGGTGCAAAGCAGAACCCATGCCATATTGCCTATGGTTTTATATGTTTTATGTCGAGGACGCGTTTGAAGCGTTTTTCATCAGGTTTGTTTGAGTGATGGTGCTGCTCGGTGGTGCGCGCCGCCCCGATCAGGTGCGCCGCGCATACCGGGGTTAGTGCTTGAACATGACGTGGCGCACGCAGGTGTAGTCTTCCAGGCCGTACATGGACATGTCCTTGCCATAGCCGGACTGCTTCATGCCGCCATGGGGCATTTCGCTGACCAGCATGAAGTGCGTATTGACCCAGGTGCAGCCGTATTGCAGGCGCGCAGCGAGGCGGTTGGCGCGGCCGACGTCGCGGGTCCAGACCGAGGAGGCCAAGCCGTAGTCGGAGTCGTTGGCATAGGCCAGGGCCTGGGCTTCATCAGTGAACGGGGTGATGCTCAGCACTGGCCCGAACACCTCGCGCTGAACGATCTCATCGTCCTGGCGGGCATCGGCCAGCACGGTCGGCTCGAAGAAGAAACCCGGCCCAGGGCCGCGCTTGCCGCCGGTGATCACGCGGATGTGCGGCTGCGCCTTGGCGCGTTCGACAAAGCCTTCGACGCGTTCCAGGTGTTCACGGGTGATCAGCGGCCCCAATTCGGTCTCAGGATCGTCCTGCAGGCCCATGTGCAGGCTGCCAACCGCCTCGCCAAGCTTGCTGACGAACTGCTCGTAGACCCCTTGCTGCACATACAGGCGGCAGGCGGCGGTGCAATCTTGGCCTGCGTTGTAGAAGCCAAAGGCGCGAATACCCTCGACGGCGGCGTCGATGTCGGCATCGTCGAAGATCAGTACCGGTGCCTTGCCGCCCAGTTCCATATGCGTGCGTTTGACGCTGCTGGCAGTGCTGGAGATGATCCGCGAGCCGGTGGCCACCGAACCGGTCAGCGATACCAGGCGCACCTTGGGGTGGTTGACCAGCGGTTCGCCAACGTTGGCGCCGCGACCAAAGAGGACATTGACGACGCCAGCGGGGAACAGCTCGGCCATGATCGCGGCCAGGGCCAGGGCGGTCAGCGGGGTCTGCTCGGATGGTTTGAGGACCACGCAATTGCCAGCCGCCAGGGCAGGGGCGAGCTTCCAGGCGACCATCATCAGTGGGTAGTTCCACGGTGCGATCGAGGCGACCACGCCGAGCGGGTCGCGGCGGATCATCGAGGTGTGCCCCGGCAGGTACTCACCACCGGCAGAGCCCGACAGACAGCGGCTGGCCCCAGCGAAGAAGCGGAATACGTCGGCAATGGCCGGAATCTCGTCGTTGAGCGCAGCCTGATAGGGCTTGCCGCAATTCTGCGACTCCAGGCGGGCCAGGTGCTCAGCTTCAGCTTCGATGCGATCGGCGAGTTTGAGCAGCAGCTGCGCGCGTTCCTTGGGCGGGGTCTGCGACCAACTGTCGAAGGCCTGGTCGGCAGCTTGCACGGCGGCGTCGACCTGGGCCGTGCAGGCTTCTGGGATGTGCACCAGCACTTCGCCCAGGGACGGGTTGTATACGGCGTAGGGCTCGCCTTGGCCCTCGACCAACTGGCCGTTGATCAGGAGTTTGGTTTGCATGGCGTATTCCTTGGTCGGTCTTATTGGTGGAAGTCGCTTGACGCAGGTCGCGCAGAACCCTGTTGCGGCCCGCTGAATCTCTAAACCTATGAAACCATATCTTAATGTTTGAAGTTTGCCAATATCTTCGAAAAGCTCCTTTTGCCCGGTAGAATGAGAAATTCAACGGTATCGGACGGGCGGCCGTTCGCTATAAGATGCGAAACTGAACCTTTTCGCCGAGGCCCCCGCCACGCCTTGCAATGCTTGTTAGGGAGAGGCAATGACTGCCCTGAATACTGCTCGAAATACCGCGTTCATCCGGCTGCGCCAGGAAGGGCGTACCGATGAGGTGGCGCGGCGGCTGGTCGAAGCCATCGAGCTCGGACTGTTCGCCGAGGGTCAGCAACTGCCCAGCGAGTCGGAGCTGGCCCTGCAGCTGGGGGTTGCCACAGTGACCTTGCGCGAGGCTTTGGTAGTGCTGCGTCAGCGCGGCCTGATCGAGACACGCCGGGGTCGCAATGGCGGCAGTTTCGTCTGCACCCCGGTCGAGTTGCCCGAGGCGTTGCTGATGCAGCGCCTACGCGAGATGAGTGGCCCCGATCTGCGCGACCTGGGCGATGAGCAAACTGCTATTTCGGGCACTGCAGCACGCCTGGCAGCCAAGCGCAGCTCACCCGAGCAGCAAGCGCGCATCGCCCAGCATATCGAAACCCTCAGGCAGGCGGGCTCGCGCCTGGCCCGCCACCGCGCCGACGCGCGCTTTCATATCGAAGTGGCGGCTGCCGCGCAGTCGTTGCGTTTGACCCACGCCGAGATGCGCTTGCAATCGGAAGTCGGGGAGTTGCTGTGGATGGAAGCCGCTGGTGGCGGCGATGTGAGCGTGGTCGAACACGAGCACCAGGCGATTCTACAGGCGCTGGTCGCAGGTGACGCGGTGTTGGCTGGAGCGTTGGCCGAGGCCCATGTCAGCCGCGGTATCAAGCGCTTGATCAGCTTGCGCCTGGAGCTGCTGGCCCAGGCCGAGGAGCACTGACGCCCCTTACCGCTGTGCCATCGCCCTATAACAAGAAAGCCGAAACCTGCGTGAGGTAATGCCATGTTTGCCCTGAGCGATAACGATCCCTTGTCGGCCTGTGCCGAACAGCTCGACACCACCCTGGGGACCATCTTCAGCCAGGTTCGCCTGTTGGTCGAAGAAACCCGAGCGCTGTGGCAACGGGTCCTGGCCGAAGGGCGCCAGCCGCTCGCCAAAGACCTGGCCACCTTGCGTCCAGCCATCGACCAGCAATTGCTGGCCACCGGCGCCTTTGGCTGTGGCGGCGGGGTTATTGTCGAGCCCCATTGCCTGGCCGACCGCGAGATGCACCTGGAATGGTGGTACTTGGCTGATGGCGGCAAGACCCTGCCTCTGCGGCCGAACTTCGACCGTCGCCGGGAGAACTTCTACGACTACACCGCAATGCCCTGGTACCGCCGCCCGCGCGATACCGGCAAAAGCGTGGTGGAAGGTCCGTACGTGGATCTGTACGGTACCAACATGTATGTGCTGACCTTCACCATGCCGATCGTGGTAGAGGGGCGCTTCATTGGCGTCGCCGGGCTGGATTTGTCGTTGCACAACCTTGAGCGCTTGCTGGTACGCAGCCTGATGCGCCTGGACCACGAAGCGGTGCTGATTTCCGCCGATGGCCGGGTGATCGCCTCCAATACCGCCAACTGGATGGTCGGTGATCTGGCTCAGGCCTTGTTGAACACGGTACCGCAGAATGGCGTACGGTTGGCGTTGGCTGAGTCGCAAGCGGGCTGGTCGCTGGTACGCTTGCCGGCGCTGCGCAAAGCGCCTTGACCTGCGAGCCCAGCCGCCCAGGACTCAGCCGGTGTTGCGCTGCTCCAGGCGCTGGGCAAACTGGCCAATCACCTGCACCACTTGCTGGGCGCCTTGATGGATGTCGCCAATCACCGCGCCTGCCTGGTTCGCCAAGGCAACGCCTTGCTCGGTTTTCAGGGTGCTGGAGTGCATGCTGGCAACCGCCTGTTGAGCCAGTTGGCGGTTTTTCCCGACCACCTCACTGATTGCCACGGTTGCCTTGCTGGTCCGTTGGGCAAGATTACGCACTTCGTCAGCGACCACGGCAAAACCCCGCCCTTGCTCGCCCGCACGGGCGGCTTCGATGGCGGCGTTGAGGGCCAGCAGGTTGGTCTGCTCGGCGATGCTGCCAATCGCATCGACAATGCTGCCGATCTGTTCGGATTGCGCGCTCAGGGCGCTGACCCCGCTGGCCATCTGCTCAAGCTCGTCGGCAATGCTCTGCACCACGGTCACGGTCTGTTGGACCACCGCAGCACCGCGCTGGGTATGTTCATCGGTCGCTCGGGAGGTCTCGAACGCCAGCAGCGCCGCGTGTGATTCGGCCTGGCGCTGCTCGACATCGGGGGTCACGTTGGTGGCGAACTTGACCACCCCATAGAGTTTGCCTTGGTCGTCGTAGAGCGGGTTGTAGCTGGCCTGTAACCAGATGCTGACGCCGCGGCTGTCGACACGCTGGAACAGCCCTGTTTTGTATATGCCGCGGTTGAGCTCAGACCAGAACGCTTGATAGCCGTCACTGTGGCTTTCACTGGGCAAGCAGAACATCTGATGATGCTTGCCGCGCACCTGCTCCAGGCGATAGCCCATCACCTTGAGGAAATTTGCGTTGGCGTTGATCACCACGCCATCCAGGTCAAACTCGATCACCGCCATCGAACGATCGATTGCGGTGTTGTAGCTGGATTGCTTGTGCGCCCGCAGCTTATAGCCGTCGATCTCCCGTTCAAAGGTCACCACCGATTCCCGCAGGGCGGCCAACTCACCTTCCAGGGCGGTCTGGTGTGCCTGGGACTTTTGCAACAGTTGCTGGTGGATGCGGGTGCGCATGAACATCTGAGAGGCTCCGAGGGACGATGCTGCGCAGCGGTAATCATCCGAGGAGGAGGGCGGCAGCAGTGGCGCTATTAAGCCATCATGCGCGGAATAATTGTACAAATATCTATCCTTGTACAACTTTTCGCGCTACTGCCAGTCGATCAACCGCTGATTGGGGGGCGGGCCTGTACGGTCTCGGCAACTGCTTCAGCACGGTCGGCGCGTAGGATCGACGCCCTGCGCTGCTCATATTGTTCCAACGTCAGGCCCTGACGGGCGAGGGCTTCGAGCTGCAACTGGCGAGTTTCTTCGGCGCTGTAGGGGCGCAGTTCGGGATGATTGGCACAGCCGCTTAGCACACTAAGGCCAATGGCTAGCAAGGTAGCGAAAAGCAGGCGGGCTGTGATGGTCATCGAGGGAGCTCCTTGGCGCGAGATTGGTGAAGGCGAGTCGATGACGCAAGGTTAAGGAGGGGGTGTATTGAGTTGAAATTGCTTTGGTCGATAGTGGGTATTGGTTTTGCCTAAGGGTAGATTTGGCGCCGCTTGCGCAGCGCCACGCTAGCGGGAGGCACAAGCCGTTCGATTATCGAGCACAGATCGCATGTTAGCGCTAAACCTTCCGCGATCAATGCCGAACGTAATGGGTAGTACATTTTACTGCCACCCGGATGCGTCGCCATGTCACTACGCCACCTCACCATCGCCACTCGCTCTTACTTGAGCTTCAGCCTGATCGCCGCCCTGGTGGTGGTGCTCGGGCTGTTTTCCATCGACAAGATCTCCAGCATGCGCGAAGCGGTGGTGTACACCGAACAGGTGACCAACGTCGGCACTCGCTACCTGGGCGAGGTGCGCAGCCACATGCTCGGCCTGCGGGTGATCACCCTGCGTATGGCCATCGCCCGCGATCCTGCCCAGCTGGCGCCAACCGTGGCGCGCCTGGAAGTGCTCAAGGGGCTGCTCGACAAAGGCGTCCAAGGTTACGGCGCAGTGCTGCCGGCAGCGGGCAAACCGGCGTTTGCCGAAATGCAGCAACTGATCGACCAGTACCGGGTGCTGCTCGACCAGTACAAGGACTTGTCCGAGCGCAATCAGTTGGCGTCGATGCAGACCATGCTCAGCGGCGCCATGCAGGACATCTCCAACCGCATCGGCGAGCTGTACGACAGCCTGGTCAGGTTCAGCAGCGAAGCCGCCGAGCAGCACACCGCTCAAGCCCGCGCCGATTACCAGCGGGCGCTGTACCTGACTTTCAGCGTCATTGGCCTGGTGCTGTTGCTGACCATTGCCCTGGCCTGGCTGCTGACGCGTAGTATCGTCAGCCCACTGCGCGAAGCCATCCGCGTCGCGCAGAATATCGCCGAGGGTGATCTCTCACATGCCGTACAGGCCACTGGCCGTGACGAGGCGACCCTGCTGATGCATGCCCTGGCGGCGATGCAGGCTAGTCTCACGGATGCCCTGCGGCTGATCGGCGATTCCTCGCATCAGCTGGCGGCAGCCAGCGAACAGATGTCGGCGATTACCCAGCAGACCTCCGGCGACCTCAATCGACAGAGCGACGAGATCCAGCAAGCCGCCACCGCGGTGACCGAAATGAGCGTTGCGGTGGAAGAAGTGGCGCGCAACACGGTGAGCACCTCTGAGATCTCCCGCCAGTCGGAGGATGCCGCACGGCGCGGGCGTGAGCGGGTGGGCGAGGCAATCAATTCGATCAGCAAGATGAGCCACGATGTGCATGAAGCATCGCGGCAGATCGAGGCCCTGGCATTGTTATCGCAGCAGGTAGGCAAGGTGCTCGATGTGATTGGCGCGATTGCCGGGCAGACCAACCTGCTGGCGCTCAATGCGGCAATCGAGGCGGCGCGGGCGGGTGAAGCTGGACGGGGCTTTGCCGTAGTGGCCGATGAGGTCAGGGCGCTGGCGGCACGGACCCAGAGCTCGACGTTGGAGATCGAGGAGATGGTCAATGCCATTCGCGAGGGCACGGCGCGGGTCGTCGAGTCGATGCACAGCAACAGCCA
This sequence comes from Pseudomonas sp. NPDC088890, assembly GCF_044900155.1. NCBI lineage: Bacteria > Pseudomonadati > Pseudomonadota > Gammaproteobacteria > Pseudomonadales > Pseudomonadaceae > Pseudomonas > Pseudomonas sp. NPDC088890. The sequence goes on from NZ_JBJDNG010000007.1 coordinate 12,245, forward strand.
GCAGGTCGGTCATACCCTGCAGGTGGCTGAGCTTGCCGGGCAAGCGCTGGATGAAATCACCAACGGCGCAACCACTATCCATGAGCGCAACCTGGTGGTAGCCAGCGCCACTGAAGAGCAGGCTCAAGTTGCCCGCGAGGTGGACCGCAACTTGCTCAACATCCGCGATCTGGCGGTGCAGACCTCCGAGGGCGCGGATCAGATCAGTGCGGCAAGCCAGGAATTGGCCAGCCTGTCGATTGGCTTGAGCGGCATGATGAAACGTTTCCGCCTCTGAGCTGCGCTCAAGCGTGGCAACTAGGCAAGAAACTCAGACTCCGCAGGGCAAGCGGCCTGCTTGTCCTGCTGGATGCTGGTGTACACCGCGAGACTGCACACCCCGACCAGCCCAACACTGGCCAGCAGGATATCGCCCAGCAGCATACCGACCACCAGCAGGAATACGGTGATGCGAAAGAGGGTGGTCATGACTGCCTCCGATGCAGATGCGATGGTCTCCAGAGCCTCACCATAACGTCCTGCCCGCCAGAGTGCAGCCCGCTTGAGCGGAGCTGGCACTCCTTCCCTCTGATTTGGCAGATCGAGCGTCGCCGGCGCTGCTTTAGGGGGGAAGAGCGGGCTTGCCCCGCGTTGAGGCCAGAGCGCCCACAACCTACGCCCTAGCAATCAGCCCCCGGCATAGCCAACCGATTTCCCCGCCAACCGGCTGCGCATCACGAAATACGCCGCCACCACAATCAACGACGTCACCGTGGTGAACCAGAACTGGAACCGCGAGGCCGGATCGAATGCCTGGGTAACGATCACCGCCAGCAGGGCAAACAGCGCAACGATGTTGGCGTACGGGAAGAACCACGCGCGGAACGCGCTCGGGTCCACCGGCTCATGCCGGGTTTTCCAGCGCATGGCCCAGTGGGCAATGATGATGAAGATCCACACGATCATCACGAACGTGCCGCTGCTTTTGGCCAGGGTCATGAACAGGTCACCACCGCTGATGAAGTGCACGGTCAGAATCAACAAGCAGATACTCAAGCTGAGCAACAACGCGTTCAGCGGCACGCCTTTGGAGGTAGTGCGCGAGAACAACTTCGGCGCATGGCCACGCTGGCTCAGCGAGAACAGCATGCGCGAGTTGGAGAACATGAACGAGTTCATCACCGACATGAACGAGATGAACAACACGATCTTCATCGCCACCGCGGCACCGCTGAAGCCAGCCAGGGTGAACAACGAGACATACGGTGAGGCCAGGTTGGCGGTGTCGGTCCAAGGCAGGCACAGGATCAGGATCGACACGGAGCCCACATAGAACAGCATCACCCGCAGGATCACGCTCTTGATCGCGCGAATGACGTTCTTGCGTGGATTTTCCGATTCACCGGCCGCCACGGCGGCGATTTCACTGCCGCCCAGCGAGAAGATCACCACCACCACACCTGCCATGACTGGCGACAGGCCATTGGGCATGAAGCCGTCGTGAGCGGTCAGGTTGACCCAGCCAGGGGAGGGGATATCGTTGTGCAGGCCAAGCAGAATCGAGATGCCCAGCGCCATGAAGATGACAATTGTGGCCACCTTCATTGCCGCCAGCCAGTACTCCACTTCGGCGAAGGATCTAACCGAGTAGGCGTTACTCGCCATCAGCGTCACCAGCATGATGAAAGCGCCTGCCCAGATCGGTAGCCCTGGCAGAAAATCATTCAGGATTGCGCCTAGTAGCACTGCTTCCAAGGTGATGGTCAACATCGACTTGAACCAGTACAACCAGCCGACAGCAAAGCCTGCCCATTCGCCGAGGTAGGTGTTGGCGTAGGTCGAGAACGAGCCGGCATCTGGGTTGCGACAGGCCATCTCGCCCAGCATGAACATCACCAAGGTGACCACTATGCCGCCGATGAAGTACGACAGAATCGCGGCAGGCCCGGCCGAGGCAATCAGTTTGCCCGAGCCCATGAACAGCCCCGCACCGATCACCCCGCCCAGCGCGATCATGGTGATATGCCGTTGTTTGAGGCTTTGCTTCAGACTGTTGGAATGCATTTCCTTGTCCTCTCTTATTATTCGGGAGGAGTCGGCGACAGTTGCGCAGCGCACCAACCGGTGTCCCCCGCAAAGACTGTCGCCCCCCAACGCAGGCATCGTCGTGCGCCTGCGTCCACGCCCTGTAGCCTTTCTTTAGGCAATGGCTATCAGGCTGGCCACCTTGGACAAGGCAGGCGCGTAGCTCAAGCGAATTCTGCGCACAACATCCTGCGAATTTTTCTTGAGGGCGGTGCTTGCAAAGCGCCGGCGTCCGCCGAGCCAGGGCTAGAGGAACTTGATCGGGTAGTTGACGATCAGGCGGTTCTCATCGATGTCGTAGCTGCTGAAGTCACGGCGCAGGGTGGAGTTGCGCCAACGTAGCGACAGGTCTTTGAGCGGGCCGCTTTGCACCACGTAGGCCAGCTCCGATTCCCGCCCCCATTCCTTGCCGCGCCGGCCAGCGCTGGTTTGCACATGATCACCGGACAAGTAACGGTTCATCAGGGTCAGGCCGGGCACACCCAGTACCACGAAGTTGAAGTCGTGCCGCAGTTGCCAGGAACGCTCATGGGCGCTGTCGTAGCTGGAGTTGTAGGTGTCATTGGCCAATGGGTAGCCGGCCGTGCCGTTGACCCGCATCCAGCCGGTTTCACCAGCCACTCGCTGCAAGCCCAGGTAGACGGTATGCCCACCGATTTTCGCGCTCAGTAGCAACGAGGTGGTCTTGTTATCCAGTTGGCCGGCTTTGGCTGCGCCGTGTTCATCGCCGACGAACAAGCCGAAGTTGACGCCAAGGGTCCAATCACCGGCAGGCTGGCTGTGGATCACGTTGAGGTAGCGCTGTTGATAAATGTCCTCAAGCTGGGCATACCAGAGGCCGACTTGTGTGGCGTTGTCGTTGAACAGGTACTCAGCGCCAGCGAAGTTGAAACGCTCGGAGCTGGCGTCCGGGCGCCCGGCCATGAACATACGTTCCATGCTGGCGTCATTGCGCGGGCTGTTGCCGCGCATCTGGCCGGTATACAGGATCAGGTTGTCAATTTCTCGAGACGTCAGCTGAGCGCCGCGGAAGGTCTGTGGCAACGAACGGCCGTCATCGGAGCGCAATATGGGCAGTAGGGATAGCCACTCACCCACTTTCAATTCAGTGGTCTTGTAGCGGGCCTTGAGCGCTACGCCCAGGCGGCCAAAATCATCTGCAGGGCTGCCGTCAGCATGTACCGGCAGCAGTTGCGTGCCCGCCGTGCCTTGGCCGCCATCGATCTTGAGTGCATACAGCCCTAGCACGTCGACGCCAAGGCCCACAGTGCCCTGGGTGAAGCCCGAACGCAGGTCGAAGATGAAGCTCTGCGTCCATTCCTCGGCTTTGGCCTGGGGGTATGCGGGGTCGACGAAGTTGCGGTTGTGATAAAAATTGCGCAGGTTCAGCGTGGCTGTGCTGTCGTCGACCAGGCTGTCTGCCGCAACGCCGAGTGCGGCTGTGGTGCAGAGCAGGCCGATGGCTATTGAGCTTACGTCGCTGGTAGAGCGAGGCGGTGTAGCGCGTGCAAGGATGTTCATTATTGTTATGTCCTTTACGATCGGGCGCAGAACACCCTCACAGCGCCAAGGCTGCGAAGCAGGAGGGTGTTTGCGCTTGAGGGAGGAGGGGTTAGGCGCCCGTCAGGGCAATCAAGGCGGGTACGGTCAGTACGGCGGTGTAGTAACCCATGAATTGCACGCCGATGTTGAAGCCGAGCAAGCGTGAGAGGAAACCGCCCAACAGGCCGATGGTGACAATCACCAGCAACCCGAGCAGGCCGCCTTCCCAGATGCCGATCACCAGAATCAGCCCAACGAAGGTCGCGATCACCGCCTCATGGCTGATCTTGCGCGATACGTAGGAGGCGGCGCGGTGGGCATAATTCATGGTAAAGGGGTAGGCGATCAGGATCGCCACCACCACCGCCAACAGCCCGTAGCCGAGAAACTCCCAGGTGCTGAGCAGGGTGTGCAGGTTGTTTACCTGGCCGCTGGCAGCATCGACGCTAAAGCGCGGCGGCGCATTGAACAGCGGCGCGGCAGGGCCGGCGGCAACCGGGCTCAGCGGGAGGCCGAAGGCGATCAGCGGAATCAACGCCTCGGCCAGGTAGGTCGACTCGGTGACGCCGTTGCGGGCGGTGATGACGGTGGTCAGGCGGTGGTAGACATGCTTGACCCGCGAGCCGACAGCCTCGCCCATGATCACGGTCATGGCCACCGGGCTGAACACGAAGGTGGCACTGGAGACAACGGCAGTGGCCGCCGTCCACAGGCTCTGCTTGCTGTCGAGAACACGCAGTGGGTTGGGGAAGAACCCGCCCCAGCTTTTCACATCCGGCGACAACGAGAAGGTCCGCACTTGCTCACGACGCATGTTGGCTCGCTCAGAGGGGGCGAGCAGGCAGAACAGCGCGGCGATCAGCGGGCCGATGGCGATGCCGAGAAAGTAACTGACACTGAGCTTGACCCCGTACTGTGCGGTCAGGCTTTGCAAGCCGACAATCACCATGACGAACGGGATCAAGGTCAGCACTGCCGCCAGACGGCCTTTGGAGAACCAGGCGATGGCCACTGCCGCCAGCAGGAACACCCAGGGCGCGGCATGCTTGATCAGGTCCCCGAACGGCGCGAGCATCACCGCGAACAACACCGCCACAGGCACGGCAATCAACGCCGCGATCACCGCACCGGAGATCATCTTGCGCAGGGCAATATGCGGCACGCCCAGGTTGCGCAAGAAGTTGGCCTCGCGCATCAACGGCGTGGCCATGGTATCGCCCGGGATACCCAGCAGCGCGGTCGGTACGGCGTGGGTCATATGCTTGGCCACGGCACCGGCCAGGAAGAACGTCAGCACCCCGGCCGCCGGCACTCCGAGTAAAACCACCAGCAGGGTCAAGGGGGCGAGGGTGGTGGTTTCATCGCTGCCAGAGATCAGGCCGATGCCGGCAAAAATCACCGCGCCCACGATGCCCATGCCCAGCGCGATCAGGAACTGATCCATCACCAGGGCGATCATGGGCGGCCACCGGGGACGCTGACTGCAAGCACCGCGCCGGCAGGGGCAACATCGGCGTTGCTCGGCGCGCAGTGCAGGCTTTTTTCGTAATCGGCGAACAGATCATAAAGATCCATTTCCTTGAGCTCGGCAATGGTTGCCGCTGGCAGGTCTGCCAGACTGCCCAGTGGGCCAAATTCGTTCTGCAGTTCGACCAGGATCTTCGCCCGCCAAGCCGGGTCTGCCAGCTGCTCGACGACATTACGCTTGGGCTTGAACAGCGCCGCACAGATGCCGCCGCCGACCAGGCAGCCGACAATTCCCACCAGCATCGCGTAGGCACGGGCCATCTGCGCGGACTCCACCCAACCGAGCAGCAAATGTTGCGCGGTAGAGAACGCACCGAGGCTAACCAGCGCGCCAATGGCGATGGAGTAGAGCAGGTGGCGACCGTCTACGGTGTCGCCCCAGACTTCGAACAGTTCGGGTTTCATTGATGTTCTCCCACTGCCCTTGCGGGCTTTTATTGTTATCAGCGTGAAGAGATCGCGTTCAAGCCATTGTGCCTGAGGCGCGCTGGGCGAGCAGGGCACGGGCGACCCTGGATGCTGTTGGCCGGCCCAACTGGGCACTGATGAACTCACCCGCCGCGATCACGCCGTGCAGATCGACGCCATGGCTCATGCCCAGGCCATCGAGCAGGTACAGCAGCTCTTCGGTGGCAACATTGCCAGTGGCGCCTGGCGAGTAGGGACAACCGCCCAGGCCTGCGACCGAGCTGTCGAACACGCGAACACCGGCCTGCAGCGCGGCATGGATATTGGCGATGGCCATGCCATAGGTGTCATGAAAATGCCCGGCCAATGCGCTCACCGGCACAACCTGGCGGCAGGCGTCGATCAACGATTTGGTCGCCGCGGGAGTTCCCTTGCCGAGGGTGTCGCCCAGGCTGATTTCGTAGCAGCCCATGGCAAACAGCGAGGCACTGACGGCCGCCACGGCCTGCGGCGTGACCGGGCCACTGAACGGGCATCCCATGACACAGGAGACGTAACCGCGCACCCTCACGCCTGCCTCGCGAGCGCGTACCAGCACCTGTTGGTATTGGCGCAGGCTTTGCTCGATCGAACAGTTGAGGTTGTTTTGCGAGAACGCCTCTGACGCTGCGGCAAACACCGCCACCTCGCAGCAGCCGGAGGCTATTGCCGCCTCCAGGCCTTTGAGGTTGGGCACCAGCGCCGTCCAGGTCACTCCAGGGCGGATCGGCAGCGCCTTGAGCACTTGATCCGAGCCGGCCATCTGCGGCACCCAGCGAGGCGAGACAAATGCCCCGGCCTCCAAGGTTCGCAGCCCGGCGTCAGCCAACATTTCCAGCAGTTGCACACGACTCTGTGGCGCAAGGGTCAGCGCTTCATTCTGCAGGCCATCCCGTGCGCCAACCTCGACCAGCCGTACGGCGTCCATTACTGCGCCCGCTTGTGCTTGAGCAGTTCAGCCGCTTTGTCGGCGCGCACATCCCGGGCCTCGACCATCCGCTTGACCAGCCAGCCGATCTCCTCGCCCCTGGCGCCTGCGGACAGGGCAATGTTGCGCGCATGCAAGGCCATGTGGCCACGCTGAATGCCCTCGGTGGCCAGTGCCCGCAGCGCGCCGAGGTTCTGCGCCAAGCCCACGGCAACGGCGATTTCGGCCAGCTCCTGGGCAGTTTTAACGCCGAGAATGCGCAACGACAGCTGCGCCAACGGATGGGTCTTGGTAGCGCCACCGACCAGCCCGACCGGCATCGGCATCTCCAGCGTGCCGACCAGGTGGCCTTGGTGGTCTTTCTCCCAGCTGGTCAGCGAGCCATAGTGCCCATTGCGGCAGGCGTAGGCATGGGCTCCGGCCTCAACCGCGCGCCAATCGTTGCCGGTGGCGACGATCAGTGGGTCGATACCATTCATGATGCCCTTGTTGTGGGTGGCGGCGCGGTAGGGGTCGATCACGGCAAAGTTGTAGGCATCGAGGATGCCCTCGATGACCTCTTGGCCCGAGTAGGCGCTGGTGCTCAGCAGTTCAGGCGCGATACGCAGCTGTGCCCGGGCCAGGCGCAGGTCGGCCAGGTTGGAGAGGATGCGCAACCGCACCTTGCCGCCAGTGATCTCCTCCAGCAACGGCGCCACCGCTTCAGCCATGGTGTTGACGGTGTTGGCGCCCATGGCATCGCGCACATCGACGATCAGGTGGGCGACCAGCATGGGCCCGCGCGGGCTCTGGGCGAAGGTGTGCACTTCGATATCGCGGCAACCGCCGCCGAGGCTGTTGAGCAGTTGATCCTTGCGGTTGGCCAGCTCGATGATCTGGTCTTTGCGGCGCAGCAGGCTCAGGCGGGCATTGAACGGATCGGCAATGTCGACGATCTGCACCTGGGCGCGCATCAGCGGCAGCGAACTGGACGTGTGGAAACCGCCGGCCTCGCGGGCCAGCTTGGCCATGAATGAAGCGGCGGCCACCACTGACGGCTCCTCCACCACCAGCGGCACGATGACGTCGCGGCCGTTGATCTGGAAGTTGCTGGCCACGGCGTAGGGCAATTCGAAGGTGCCGATCACGTTCTCGATCATGCCGTCGGCGAGCTCCAGCGGCAACGCACCGGCATTGCGCAGCAGGGCGGCGTCTTGCTGAGGCAGGTCGAGGGCTTCTTGCAGGTAGTTCAGGCGTTCAGCGGGCGTCATGGCGCGGAACATGGGCAGGCGCGAATCGATGCTCATGGGAGGCTCTCGTGCAGTTATTGTTGTCAGTTGCCGCCACCCTAGTCCGATCTGTCCGGGCAAAGAAGGTACAGTTTGGCCAGACAGTACCTAAGCTGTACCCTCATTGGATAAAACCCCTTCAGGACACCTGACGATGGCGCGGCAAACACTCGCAGAACAGCTGGCCGCATCCTTGGTCGAGCAAATCGGCAATGGCACCTACCAGGTGGGCGAGCGCTTGCCGTCGCTGCGCGAGTGCATGCGCTTGTTTGGTCATTCGAAAAATACCGTGATCAATGCCTATGAGTCGCTGGCGTCCCAGGGCCTGGTGGAGGCGCGTCACGGCCAGGGTTTTTTCGTCAAGCAAGGTGCGCCGCGCAGCGCTGAAGCGGAGGAGCCACTGCCTTACACACGGGCGATGGACACCATCTGGCTGATGCGTCAGCAGTTCGTCCGCGAACCGGGCCATTCGCCGTTGGGCGAGGGCTTCCCACCGGTGGAGTGGTTGATGGACATGCGCCTGGACAAGTTCACCCGACAGATCATGCGCACTGGCGTCACTACGCTGTTTCGCTATGGCAACCGCTTGGGCAACGCCGGCTTGCGCCAACACCTGGCGCAGAAGCTGGCCAGCTACGCGATCACCGCCAGCCCGCGGCAAATCGTCACCACCCACGGCGCCAACCATGCCCTGGACCTGATCATCCGCCGCTTCATCGCCCCAGGCGACAGCGTGCTGGTCGAGGACCCAGGTTATTACCCGCTGTTCGGCAAGCTGCAGTTGCAAGGCGCACGTATGCTGGCGGTGCCCAGGCTTGCGGATGGTCCGGACATCGATGTGCTGGAGCAGCACCTGCGCGGGCACAAGCCCAAGTTGTTTTTCATTCAGTCAGTCGGCCATAACCCGACCGGCTCCGACATCTCTCCCAGCAAGGCGCATCGGCTGGTGCAGTTAGCTCAAGAACACGACTTCATTCTGGTAGACGATGATGCCCTGGCCGATTTCAAACCCGCCTCGGCGATCAAGGTGTCGGCCTTGGATCAGCTGCAGCGCTCGCTGTATGTCGGTAGCTTTTCCAAGTCGGTGTCGGCGGCCCTGAGAGTGGGCTTCATCGCTGGCAGCAAAGAGGTCATCGATGAATTGGGCGATCTGAAAATGCTGCTGCATACCAGCACCTCGGAGCTGTGTGAGCGCACGGTGGACTTGATCCTCACCGAGGGGCACTTTCTGCGTCACGTGATTCGCCTTCAGGAGCGCCTTAAAGCTGCCACCGCTGCGGGTTTGCAGAGGCTCGACGAGATCGGTGCCGAGGTGTTCGTGCGGCCTGAACAGAGCTTGTATCTGTGGGCCAGATTTGCCCATGTCGACGATGCCAGGGAGCTGACCCGGCAGTTGCTGCCCAAGGGTTTCATGATTGCCCCGGGGCATATCTTTGCGCCGGAGCAGGCGCGGGTTAATCCTTGGACGCGGTTGAATGTGGCGTATTTGAACGACGCGCAGCTCATGGCGGTGTTGCGCCAATAGCCAAGGGGAGGGCAGCCCCAACAGGGCTATTCTTAAACGATGATCCGTTGGGGGTATTCGTCATGAACAGGTTGATGCTGGTGCTAGCGATCACACTGCTTGCCGGTTGTCAGACGCCGATGCCGGCGGCCAACCCGCAGATGGCCTGGGTCGATTTCTCGACGCCATTTCCCAACGACAGAGTGCTCATGGCCGAACGCTTGGATAACCAGCGCCTGCGCGATGGGCGGTTTTTTCAAGTGACCCCGGGTCGTCATGAACTGGTGGTCAGGTTCGATTACGAAGTGAACGGTGGCGGTGGCATCAGCCTGATGGGTGGCACCACGGTTCGCCAATGCTACCTGACCGTCAACTACTCGCATTTCCAGGCGGGCCAGCGCTATGTTCTTGAGGCGCGCTCGATGGCACTGACGCCGGAAGCGCGGTTGTACGATGCCAAGGGCGAGGTGGTTGCAGAGATTAGCGAGTTCTATTGCTTGATGTGATTGGCCCGACTGTTTATTCGATGGCTGATGCAGGATGTCGCCGGTTGAGCCTCATAAGGTGCCTGCGTCAACTCGGGGTTGCAAGCTCGCTAAAAGCCGCGTTTTCCAAGGCGCTATATAGTTTAGATGCATCGAGATGTTGTAAGTAAAAGCTTTTTAGCGCGGTATAGATGTTCATGTCTGGCTCGCACACGGACCACGCTAATTCGACATGGTGATCGTAGTGTATGGTTACACCGTCATCGTCGCCATCATCGGCGAATCGTGGGTTGCTTTGATGAATGCTGCCGTGGTGGTTCTGCTTCATTATTAAAATCATATCATTGAGCTCGCATTGTTCTTTTTCACTCAAGTGATAATAGAACTCGGTCAGTTCAATCCTCAGCGGCCTTACACGATTATCCTGAGCAGGGGCGTGATGCACTATTTTAGCAATGATGGCTCTGACCGGGGTAGGTAGGTTGCTAAAGCTTCTTATAAAATCATTTAACTGATTTGTGACAGCTTGAAGTATGTCGTCTTTAGGCTCCATGCGGTCCCGGAGATTATGGTAATCAATGAAGGCCAGAGGCGGGTGCAGCAAAAGCTGTGGCTTTCTGACGTGGGGTAGTATTTTCTCATGGGGCATAAACCAACGTGATAATTTTTCTTTTACACTTTCGACCGCCAGGAAGAAGGCCTTGTCCGGAAGTACCGATATTTGACGGACAATATCGTTTATCGTTATGGTGCGGGCTGAGTATTTTCCGTGCTTTCTGGTGTTGCCGTGCCCATTCGTCGTAATCAATAGGAACCATATTTCGCTTGAAGTTTCTACTTTGTTTCGAATCACGCTGTCTATGCTGTCTTTGATTTTCGAGCCATCTTCAGTGACCGTGACCTGCAGACCTGTTCGATATCTAGTTTCGCGCCAGTCAATCCCAGGGTGATTTATTTTTATTGAGTTCAGGTTTATGAAGTTGCAGCTGTAAGCGAGATTCACAATATCAATAAGGCTGTCTTCAGCCGCTTTTGCGGAGTCTGTATACCCTTCTTTGGCCGCGAGTTGAACCTGACTCGCATAGCTTCCAAGCACCTGAGTTAACTGGAGCATGTATTCATGGCGTTTTGTGAGCATTGTTCTTACCTAAATGCGCTGCAATGCCATAATGATATCATCTCCTGCTTTAGATCTACATTCGGTGGGTGCCGGAGCCTCTCTTCAATCTAGAACAAATCGAATAGCCAACCCTGCCTAGGCATAATTTTCAGCTTATGGTTGGGCTAGGGCGCTCAAGGCTAAAGTCCTTGCGGTAAATAGCGGCCAGCCAGATCAGGGGCAGCTGCGCCAACACGGCCATGACGACACCTGCCCAAGGTGTGAACGCTAACTGGCCGTTGTCGACCATCGCGCTGCCGCAGATTTCTCCCAGCGCGATGCCAAGATTGAACGCTGAAATGTTCAGCGCAGAAGCGAATGCTAGTGCATGCGGCGTGAAGCGTTCAGCGGTACTCAGCATGCCAGCCTGCGCCGCGGGAGACAGGCCAAAGGCCAACGCGCCCCAGAAGAACAGCATGATAATCATTGGCAACGGGTAAGGCAGCAACAGCGCGACAGCAGCGAGGACCAAGGTCAGCAACAGCAAAATCAGTCGCAATGCCGGCTGCCAACCAATCCTGGACGCTAAGCGACCTCCTGCAAGGTTGCCCACCAGGGTCGCCACGCCGAAAACCACGAGCAACAGATTCGCGATTGAAGTTGAGAAACCACTGATATCGGTCAGGATCGGGGTGATGAACGTGAACGCAGAAAAGCTTGCCCCAAAGCCCAATACCGTAATAGCCATCATCGCCAAAATCGCCGGGTGCCGAAGGGCCGCCAATTGCACCGAGGCCTTGCCCACCGGAGGATTGGCGACATCAGACATCCATTTCGCAATGGCCAGCAACGCTACCCCGGCCAGTACTACGACAGCATAAAATGGCAGCCGCCATCCAAACGCGTTACCCAGGAAACTGCCGATCGGCACACCGACCACCATTGCCAGCGTCAGCCCGGCAAACATCACTGCAATGGCTTTGCTGGCTTGTTCCTTTGCGGCAAGGCTGGCGGCGACCGTAGCGCCAATGGCAAAAAAACTGCCATGCGCAAACGCGGTGACGATTCGTCCTGCTAGTAACGAGGTGTAGTCGGTAGACAATGCTGCCAACAAATTACCGCCCAAGAACACCCCAATCAGTGCCAGTAGAACGGGTTTGCGAGGCAGGCGCGCCAGCGCCAGGACGGTTAGCGGAGTGCCCACCGCAAGTGCCAATGCATACAGGCCAACCAAGCTGCCCGTACGTGCCAGAGGTACATCAAGGTCGAACGCGATAGAAGGCAAAATGCCGACTACGATGAATTCCGCCATACCGATAGCAAAAGCAGCCACCGCCAGTGTCAGCACCCCAGGGTGAAGGCGTTGCGCGCCCGAGTTCATCCACGACCTCCTGCATGCAACGCGATCAGTTGATCTGCTTCAACGGTGGCCCCAGCGACGCCAACTGCACCAATGACAGCACCGTGCTGATCGTGAAGTACGACGCCGCCGCCGAAACTGATCAAGCCACCATTGGTGGCCTCGAGTGAGTAGATGGCGCCACCTGGCTGCGCCTGCACGCCCAGTTCGGTGCTGTCGGTACGAAACAGCGCAGCGGTACGCGCTTTTTTGATCGAGACGTCAATCGCACCGGGCACGGCATCATCCATGCGAACGAATTGGCGAAGAAGTCCGGCATCGTCGACTATGCTGATGCACACGGCAAAGCCATGTTCGCGCGCCATCGATGCTGCACGATTGATGACTTGCTGGGAAATGATCTCGAACATCTAGGGCTCCATTAAGTAATACGACAAGGCCTCATGTTCCTGTCGTTTACCGCCCTAGGGAATACGCTTCAGACGTGCTGACGCTAAAGTTTGAGCATGTCGAACATATCCCGCATCGATTGCACCGCAAGCTTGCGCAACTCAGCCTTGGGCAGCCTTGCAGCGGGCGCTGCAACGCCTAACGCCGCCACGACACGACCTTGCATGCGTAACGGCAGCGCTACGCAATTGAGGCCTGGTTCAGCCTCTTCAAGATCCAGGGCGTAGCCGGTGTCAGCGATTGCCATCAACTCACTTCCCAGGTCGGCAGGCAGCAGCCCGGCACGGCGAAGACTGCGCTGCAAGTCTTCATCGTATGCGAGGAAAATCTTACCGATCGCCGAAGTTGTCAGACCTTCACGTCGTCCACGTGGGCTGGCGATGCGCAGAGTGCCATTGCCCTCAACGGCATCCATGTACAGATACTCACGGGTTCCACAAGGGACGGCTAAAAAGCAGGTTTCGCCACAGCGCGCAGCGAGGGCATGCAGGGCAGGGCAGAACGCCTCCCTTAACAGCGCGTCGGCATCGTTCAACGGCTGAGCGATATCACGCAGGCGTAGACCCAAGGCGTAGTGTGTGCCGCGACGAGAAATGTAGCCCATCGCCGCGAGCGTATTGAGCAAGCCGTGCAAGGTGCTCTTGTGCAGGCCCGATTGCGTTGCAAGATCTACTAGCCGGATTTGACCACCGGATGCCGCTATGGCCTCAAGGATGAGCATCGCACGCTCAACCGATTGGATGCCTTTGTTCTCGTTGATCATTGGTGGGGGTTCGTTTCCCGATGAGGGTTTCAGTATCCGGGGTGCTGTGCATTGGCATTTGAATGCTGCGTGATCGTCTGAGCAACAATGGATGCCGGGTTGTCGCGACAGTGTGCCGAGATGTCGTTGGATGATCAGTCATGCAGGTCTGTTCGCACGACGGACTACCAGTCAGGTTATCGCTCAGAGTGAGATTATCCAAATTGGCTGCACAGCGGTTTTTGTCGAAGAAGGAGTGGTTTAGACGCTCATGAGTCATCGCTGGGGAATATGCTATTTAACATAATATACATTATGCGTAGTTTCGTATTAAGGCGTGGCCCTGGTTGCCCACCAGATTCAAAGCCACGCCGCAGCCATCTACTGCTTCTGATCCAGCGCCTTACCCACTGCGTTCACGAACAACGCCTGTTCGTCATACAACGAGCTTGGTGTCTCGGCATTCTTCCAGGTCGACCATTGCACCATCACCAGATGCTCAGCTGGATTGATCGCGATCGTCTGCCCGTAGATGCCCAGCGCCCAGAACGTTTGCTCACTGGTGGCGGTCTTCTTCGGTTCGGCGTCTGCATCCGGTGCCGGTGCGTTGTACCACCATTGGTAGCCGTACTGACCATTAGGTGCGGCTTTGGTTACTGAGCCTTTGGCTGTAGTCCAGTGCGTCGAGCGTGCAAGCCAATCGTTGGGCAGCAACTTTTCGCCGTTCGGCAATTGGCCGCCGCTGAGCACGAACTGGCCGAAGCGCCCCCAGTCACGCAGCGTGGCATTGAAGCCGTGTCCGCCCATGTCGACTTTACCCGGTACCAATGCGTGCCAGACGCCATCTTGCTGCATGCCATAGCGGCTCCAGATCTGGCTTTCCAGGTACTTGGCGATGGTCTGCCCAGTGGCGTTCTCCAGCACGCGGCCGACCAGCCAGGCGCCGCCGGTGTTGTATGACCAGACTTCGCCAGGCTTCACCCCGGGCTTGCGCTTGACCGATTTGACCAGGTTGAGCACGCAATCGTAAGGATCTGGCTTGGCCTCGCATTGGGTCATGTGGGAGAAATCAGAGTCTGGCGAGGCGTAGTTCTCGTCCCAGACCACACCTGAGGTATGTTGCATCAGCTGGTGCAGGGTTACATCTTGCCACTCGGTGCCTTTGAGTTCGGGGATATACGCGGTGATCTTGTCATCTACCGACTTGATCTTGCCGTCTTTTATAGCTACCCCCACCAGCACGCTGACTACCGACTTGGCAACTGAGCGTGAAGTCCATAGGGTCTGGGCAGTGTTGCCTTTGCCGTAGTATTCGTAGGCAATTTTGCCGTCTTTTAGCACCAACAGCCCGGTTACGCTCTGGTTTTGCAGGTAGTCGGCCAGACCCCGGGGCTTGCCCTCCAGGTTGTATTGAACCTCGCTGAGCAGATGATCCGCTGCTGGTAACGGACTTGGCGTGGCGCCCTGGGTGGAGAATACATCGCCTTCGTACAGGCGATAGGTATTACGGAACCCCACTACCCGAGTGTCCTGGTCCCAAGTCAGCATTTCCTTGGCTGCCGGCAGCACTTTGTCGAACGGCTGCGGGCATGTGTGCAGATTGGGTACGCCGCACGGGCCCTTGCTATCGGCAGCCTGGGCGGTGCCGGTGGTAGCTGCCAGGGCCAGCGTAAGGATGGAAAAGACAGTGGACGGTTTGATTGTTATTGCTGTTGCCCGCATGGGGGTTTCCTCAAGATTTGCTGTGCGTGGGACACTTCACGGGGCTAGCCCGCGCCCACCGTGAGTCTCAGCAACTTGAACGGCGCGGAAAAGAACAATAAATTGACTGCCACTAATACAAAAACTAATACCCCGAGGCGTGCATGGCCATCGACCGGCTTCCCCCACTCAATGCGATCCGTGCTTTCGAGGCCGCGGCGCGGCTTGGCAGTTACGTGGCGGCGTCAGAGGCTTTGCATGTGACTCAGCCTGCAATCGGTCGCCATGTGAAGAATCTGGAAGGCTGGTTGGGTGTGCGTCTGCTTGAGCGCAGCCCGCGCGGCGTCACCTTGACGTTGCCAGGTGCGCACTATTACCAAGCCGTCTCGCAGGCA
This sequence comes from Pseudomonas sp. NPDC088890, assembly GCF_044900155.1. Taxonomy (NCBI): domain Bacteria; kingdom Pseudomonadati; phylum Pseudomonadota; class Gammaproteobacteria; order Pseudomonadales; family Pseudomonadaceae; genus Pseudomonas; species Pseudomonas sp. NPDC088890. The sequence goes on from NZ_JBJDNG010000007.1 coordinate 27,757, forward strand.
CTGCAGATCGTTGCCGACGCCAGTGCTCGCCTGGCCGGGCAAGATAACCAGCGTTGGTTGCGCATCCTGTGTGTGCCGGCCTTCGCTTCACGCTGGTTGACCCCGCGGATCGACAGTCTGCGCAAGCTGCGACCTGACCTGAAGATCGCCATCGAGCCCAATGCCTCGTTTACCGCAGTGGATGCGAGGCAAGCTGACCTGGGTATTGCCTATGGCTTGCCTGGCGAGCTATCGGGCGTGCGTGAGGTCTTGCTTCGTCCGGCAGTGTTTGCCGTCTGCTCGCCGGGCTTCCTTGCGCAGTTGCCAGGGCCGCTGACGGTTGCGGATTTGCCCGCAAACAAGCTGATACACGTCGATGACGGCACGTGGTGGAACAGCTGGTTTGCCGCCAATGGCCTGCGTGTGCGGGTCAAGTCCGATGCTTCGCACATGAGCAATGACATTGTGCTCAACCTGGCAGAACGTGGCCATGGCATCGCGCTGGCGACCGAGGTGCTGGTTAAGCGCGAGCTTGAGCAAGGTACGCTGGTGCGCTGCCTGGATCAGGCAGTGCCGCTGGAAAGTTATCAGGTTCTCACGCCGACCCAAGCGCCAAGCGAGGATGCGCTGTGGTTCATCAATTGGCTCCAATCCAGCCTGCGCGAGGCATTCCCCCAGGCCAGAGTTGAATCCGCGCGCGTTCTCCCCTAAGGTACTGCCCTGCCCTATATTATAAGTTCTAGTGATAACTCAACTAAATATTCATTTAGTTGAGTTATAGAAGATTTAAAAACACTCCTATTGAAACGCTCTCTACAAGGATGTCCATGAAGCTTCAATCGCTGTGCTGGCCCTTTTGGGCGCTCAGTACGCTCGCCTGCGCCGCAGTGCCCGATGACGGTTTGGTCTTCTCCTACAAGGACTGGGACCTCGCCTGCAACAAGTCTGGCCAGTGCATCGCGATGGGGTACTCCCCTGGCGATGGCATCGATGGCATCAGCCTGGGGCTGCAACGCGAGGCTGGCCCCAACACTGCTGTCACGGGCACCTTGATGTTCGCCAACCTCGGTGGCGAGCCCCCTGTCCCGCCGGTGCAACTGGTGATCGACGAGGTAGTCGTGGGTATCCTGCGCGATGATGCTTCGGATTTTCATGTCGAGCACGACCAGGTCTTGGCCCTGCTCGCTGCGCTGCCTGGCAGCACGCAAATCAAGGTAGTCGACTCTCGTGGTGCTGTGCGCACGCTCTCGGATGCCGGCGCTGCGGCTGTTTTGCTGAAAATGGATGAAGTCCAAGAACGGCTCGGTACGCCAGGCGCGCTGGTCAGTCGCGGCGCTGAGGATGAGCAGCTGGTGCCAGGGCCAAGGCGCGCAGCGCCGCCTATCGAGCGCCCGCCCTTGGTTGAGAATCGCCCTGAAGACCAGGCTTTGGCGCAACTCCCGGCCTTGCGCCAAGCCCTGCGCCAGACCTTGAGCGGCCCTCGCCAGTGCCCCGACCTGCAAGACCCCACCCGTGCGCTGCCACTGACCGTGGAGCGCCTCGATGAGCAGCGTGTGCTGGTTGCCACGCAATGCCGGGCCAACAGCTTCAACACGGCCAACGGTTACTGGGTGGTGCAGGATCAGCCGCCCTACGCTGCGCAATTGGTCACCACTGAGGCCACACAATTCGAACGGCGCATGGCCCAGATCAGTTCCTGGCAAAAGAAGCGCGCCCTGGATGACTGCTCCACGCTATCGTTCTGGGTTTGGAACGGTGCGCAGTTCGAGCTGTGGTACCGCAACGGTTACAACCGCTGCCGAGGTTTCAGATACGGCGCCTGGGGGATGCCGACCTACGTACGCTGAGCCTCAGGCCAAGCCGCCGAAACGCTTGTAGAAGCTCTCGTTGACATCCGGCAACGGCCCGTCAGCGGTCTCCAGGGCGCTGTTCAGCCACTCCTCGGCCTTGGCGCACACCAGTCGATACAGGTTGCGGCATAGCTGGCGCGCCGCCCTGCCCTCCCAATCGCCCGGCAGCAACTCATCTGGCAGTTGGGGATCACGCAGCAGTAGCCGGCGGTATTCATGGATCAGCAGCGTGCGCGCCAGGAAGCAGTCCTGGGCGTCGAGCGCTTGCTGTTCCTTGAGGGCTTGCCACAGCGGCCGGAACAGGCGAATGAACTCGCTGTAATGCTCGCCCAGCTCCTCGATCCGCCAGCTTTCGCGAACCTGGGCGCGCATGGCTTTGGAGGCCAGCACTTCCTGGGTGTGGGTTTCAAAGACGATGCTATCGTCGGTGGCATCCAGCTCACGCAAGGTTGCGGCAAGATCGCTACGGTCGGCGCGCGGGCAGCCCAGCACGTTCGGGGCAATGGCACCATAACCTTGCCACTCCAGCTCTTCGCGAACGGCCTTGCGCTTGCTGGCTTCCAGCTGCGACAGCAAGACCAGCGTCCAGGCACCATCCCAGGCCGGCAGGCTTGGGCTGTAGACCCGCTTGAAGGCCTTTTCGAAACGCCGCCGGCCAGTGCCGGTGAGGCTGTAGTAGCTTCGTCGGCCGACCTTTTCGGCGGTCAACCAACCTTCTTTGCTCAAGCGGAAGATCGAGGTACGGATCAGCCGCTCATTGATGCCGATTGGCTCGAGCAGATTGATCAGGCTGCCCAGCCACACCGTGCCGCCATGCGGCTCGATGGCGTCGCCATACAGGGTGATGATCAGCGAACTGGCGCGGATTGGCGTCTGTTCCTGGAAGCGGGTGATCAGCGTATTAAGGGGGGCAAGGCTGCTCATGGGAGAACTGGAAGCGGATGGAACCCCGACTATACCTGCACGCCGCCCCGCCTGGCCATTACGTGGCAACGCTTGGTTCATGCACCCTGCTCCGCTTTTGGCCGCAAGCCCGAGTCACCCATGCGCGGTCGCGGCGCTTCGACTTCGGTCAGCGGCGGGCACTCGACCAGTGTGGCCATGCAGCGCTTGGCCAGCAGCTGATATTCGGCGGTCCCCCGTTGCTTCCAGGCGATTTCCTGGTCGCTGAGCGCGCGTTTGGCCTGGGCCGGTGAGCCGACCACCAGGCTTTGCCCAGGGCATTGGAAACCTGCTTTGACGAACGCCGTAGCGGCGACGATGCAGCGTGGCGCGATGTAAGCGCCGTCCATCACCACGGCGTTCATGCCCACCAGGGCGTCTTCACCTACCCGGCAACCGTGCAGCACCGCGCCGTGGCCGACATGCCCGTTGCGCTCGATGACCGTATCGCCGCCAGGGAAGCCATGCATCACGCAGGTGTCCTGAAGATTGGCGCCCTCCTCCAGCACGATGCGGCCAAAGTCGCCGCGCAGTGAGGCCAATGGCCCGACATAGCAGTGTGGACCAATGATCACGTCGCCAATCAGCACAGCGCTTGGGTGTACGTAGGCAGTGGGGTGGATTACCGGTGTCAGGCCGTCCAGTCGATAGCAAGGCATGTCACACCTCTCCAAATGATTCGGAATGTGTGTCGATCATGTATCACAATAAAACTGATCGTCAATCTCGATTTTCCTGTATCGCTTTCATAGGCTTGATGGACAGGCCGATAAAGCCGTTATTTTTCGGACGCTTAGCGGGTAAAGGTTGACTCGCGTGACAAGCATCAGCCCAATACGAGACACGGAAAACAAATTATGATGTTGCAGTTATGTATCGTATCGAGCATATACTTGGCGCACCTGAGCAGGTGTCGTGCTGCCCCCCCTGCTCGTGCAGACAATTCCAATAAATGCCGGCCTCAAGGCCGTGCGTGCAGCCTGAGGAACCAACATGCCTCGCTACCTCGTTGTGCAGGCGCCTGAGGACGGCGTCCGTCTGATCACCCTGCAACGTCCTGAAGCCCTCAATGCGCTGAATACCGAACTGCTCGCGGAACTCGCCGCTGAGCTGGACAGCGCCGACCGCGACCCGGCGATCGCTGTGGTGGTAATTACCGGCAACCGAAAAGCGTTTGCCGCCGGTGCCGACATCCGCGAGATGGCCGAGCGCGACCTGGTCGGCATCCTCAATGACCCGCGGGTCGCCCATTGGCAGCGGATCGCCGCCTTCTCCAAGCCGCTGATCGCCGCCGTCAACGGCTTCGCCCTGGGTGGCGGTTGTGAGCTGGTGATGTGCGCCGACATCGTCATCGCTGGCGAAGATGCACGTTTCGGCCAGCCGGAAATCAACCTGGGCATCATCCCCGGCGCCGGCGGCACCCAACGGTTGTTGCGCGCAGTCGGCAAGCCGCTGGCGATGCAGATGGTGCTGACCGGCGAGCCGATCAGCGCCCGCCACGCCCAGCAGGCCGGGCTGGTCAGTGAAGTCAGCCAGCCCGAGCTGACCGTTGAGCGCGCCATGCAGATTGGCGCGGCGATTGCCCGCAAGGCGCCGCTGGCGGTGCGTTTGGCCAAGGAAGCGCTGCTCAAGGCCGCAGACACCGACCTTGCCACCGGCCTGCGTTTTGAGCGCCACGCGTTCACCCTGCTGGCCGGCACCGCCGACCGGGCCGAAGGCATTCGCGCCTTCCAGGAAAAACGCCCGGCCCACTTCCAGGGCCAGTAATCGGCCCCTTCCCATCGACTGACGGAGCGAGTCTGCAATGACTTTCGAGCACATCCTGTTTTCCATCGAGGACGGTGTCGCCCTCCTCTCGCTGAATCGGCCCGACCAGCTGAATAGCTTCAATACCCAGATGCACAAGGAAGTGCGCGAGGCCCTCAAACAGGTGCGCCAGGACCCGCAAGTGCGAGTGCTGCTGTTGACGGGTGAAGGCCGCGGTTTCTGCGCCGGCCAAGATCTATCGGATCGCACTGTCGCACCAGGCGCGCAAATGCCCGACCTGGGCGAGTCGATCGAGCAGTTCTACAACCCGATGATCCGCACCCTGCGCGAGCTACCGATGCCGGTGATCTGCGCAGTCAACGGCGTGGCGGCGGGGGCCGGGGCGAATATCCCGCTGGCCTGCGATCTGGTCCTGGCAGCGCGCTCGGCAAGCTTCATCCAAGCCTTCTGCAAGATCGGCCTGGTGCCCGATTCTGGGGGCACCTGGCAATTGCCGCGGCTGATCGGCATGGCCCGGGCCAAGGCGTTGGCCCTACTCGGTGAGCGATTAAGCGCGGAGCAGGCCGAACACTGGGGGCTGATCAACCGGGTGGTCGATGATGCTGCGCTGCGCGACGAGGCCCTGAGCTTGGCACGCCACCTGGCAACCCAGCCGACCTACGGCCTAGCCCTGATCAAGCGCGCGCTGAATGCCAGCTTCGACAACCGCTTCGACCAGCAGTTGGAGCTGGAGCGGGACCTGCAGCGCCTGGCCGGGCGCAGCGAGGACTACCGCGAAGGCGTCGCTGCGTTCATGGACAAACGCCAGCCGGCATTCAATGGACGCTGACATGAGTGCTCTCAACAGTAATAGCCCGGTTGCAGTGATCGGCGCTGGTGCCATGGGCGCCGGCATCGCTCAGGTGGCGGCCCAGGCCGGTCACCCGGTGCAGCTCTACGACAACCGCCCCGGCGCGGCGGCCCAGGCGCTGCAAGGTATCGATCGGCAGCTCGGGCGGCTGGTCGACAAAGGTAAGCTCGACGCCGCCGAGCGCGGGGCGATCAGCGCTCGCCTGCAGCCGGTCGAATCGATAGAAGCATTGGCCGATGCACAGCTGGTGATCGAGGCCATCGTCGAAAAGTTGCAGGTCAAGCAGGACTTGCTGCGCCAACTCGAAGCGCTGTGCACTGACGACTGCATCCTCGCCAGCAACACCTCATCGCTGTCGATCACCAGCCTTGCCGCGGGGCTGCGCCGGCCGCAGCGGGTAATTGGCATGCACTTCTTCAACCCCGCGCCGGTCATGGCCCTGGTCGAGGTCGTCAGCGGCCTTGCCACTGATCCGCAGCTGGCTGCCCGGTTGTATCAACTGGCCAAGGCCTGGGGCAAGCAGCCGGTACATGCCCGTTCCACCCCTGGTTTTATCGTCAACCGGGTCGCGCGGCCGTTCTACGCCGAAAGCCTGCGTCTGCTCCAGGAAGGCGCGGCTGATTGCGCCACTCTCGATGCGCTGCTGCGCGATGCTGGCGGTTTTCGCATGGGCGCGTTCGAGCTGACCGACCTGATTGGCCACGACGTCAACTATGCCGTGACCTGCTCGGTGTTCGATGCGTTCTATGGCGACTTCCGCTTCCAGCCTTCACTGGTGCAAAAAGAGCTGGTCGATGCTGGCCGCCTGGGGCGTAAGAGCGGCCAGGGTTTCTACGACTACCGCGAAGGCGCCGAGCGCCCGCCAGCAGCTGAGCTTCAGAGTACGACGCGAATCGATCGTTGTGTGGTGGAAGGTTGCCTGGGTGTGATGCAGCCATTGCTGCATCGGCTCAAGGCCAGTGGCATCAGTGTCACTGAACGTCCAGGCAATGGCCTGCTGCGCGTGGGCGATGCGACCTTGGCGCTGTCCGACGGTCGCCTGGCCAGCCAGCGCGCACGCGAAGATGGCCTGAGCAACCTGCTGCTGGTCGATCTTGCCCTGGACTACACCAGCGCAGCGCGCATCGCCATCAGCAAGGCGGCGGACACCACCGCCCAAGCGCAAGACCAGGCGATTGCCCTGCTGCGACAAGCGGGTTTCAGCGTGAGCGAGGTTGCCGACCTGCCAGGCCTGGTGGTGCTGCGAACCGTGGCAACCCTTGCCAACGAGGCGGCGGATGCCGTGCTGCAAGGCGTCGGATCAGCCGCTGATATCGATCTTGCCATGCGCGCCGGCGTCAACTACCCGTGTGGCCCGCTGGCCTGGGCCGAGCAAATGGGCCTGGGCTACACCCTGCGCGTGCTGCAAAACCTGCAAACCAGCTATGGCGAAACCCGCTATCGCCCTTCCCTGCTGCTGCGTCGCGTGCATGCCCAAGGAGGCCACCTGCATGACTGAAAGCCAACGCACCCCCGATGAACTGGCCCGCGCCTGTAGCGACGCGATGTTCTCCCGCGACCGTGCGACCCAGGCCATGGGCGCTCGCCTGCTCGACAGCGGCCCGGGCCGTGCGCGCCTGAGCATGCAGGTTCGGGCAGACATGATCCAAGGGCACGGCACCTGCCACGGCGGTTATCTGTTCGCCCTGGCCGACTCGGCGTTCGCCTTCGCCTGCAACAGTTACGACGAAGCCACGGTGGCCCAGGGCTGCAGCATCGATTACCTGGCCCCGGCGGTTGAGCACGATGTACTCACTGCCACTGCCAGCGAACTCAGCCGCAAAGGCCGCACCGGCCTGTATGACGTCAGGCTGGAAAACCAGCGGGGTGAGCTGATTGCCCTGTTCCGCGGTAAATCCTACAAAGTGCGCGGCACGGTGCTGGCGCAGGAGAGCAAAGATGACTGACCTCACCCGCAACGATGCGCTGATCATCGACGCCGTGCGCACGCCCATCGGCCGCTATGGCGGCGCCCTCAGCACGGTGCGCGCGGATGATCTTGCAGCTGTGCCGATCAAGGCGCTGATGGCGCGTCACCCGCAATTGGACTGGAGCGCTGTCGATGACGTGATCCTTGGCTGCGCCAACCAGGCCGGGGAAGACAACCGCAACGTGGCCCGCATGGCCACCCTGCTCGCCGGATTGCCGCAGGCGGTACCGGGCACCACCCTCAATCGCCTGTGTGGCTCAGGGCTGGACGCCATCGGCAGCGCTGCCCGCGCCCTGCGCTGTGGGGAGGCTGGGCTGATGCTGGCAGGAGGGGTCGAATCGATGTCGCGCGCGCCGTTTGTGATGGGTAAATCCGAGCAGGCGTTCGGCCGTGGCGCCGAGCTGTTCGATACCACCATCGGCTGGCGATTCGTCAATAAGCTGATGCAGGCCCAATACGGCATCGACTCGATGCCTGAGACCGCCGAGAACGTTGCCGCCCAGTTCGCTATTTCCCGCGCCGATCAGGACGCCTTTGCCTTGCGCAGCCAGCACAAGGCCGCTGCTGCCCAGGCGCGCGGCCGTTTGGCGCAGGAGATCGTGCCGGTCGAGATTGCCCAGCGCAAAGGCCCGGCGAAGCTGGTCGAGCATGACGAACATCCGCGTGCCGACACCACCCTGGAGCAACTTGCCAAACTCGGCACACCGTTCCGCGAGGGTGGCAGCGTTACCGCTGGCAATGCGTCGGGCGTCAACGACGGTGCCTGTGCGCTGTTGCTGGCCAGCAGCGCAGCCGCCCGTCGCCATGGTTTGCAAGCGCGCGGCCGGATCGTCGGTATGGCGGCGGCGGGGGTCGAGCCGCGAATCATGGGCATCGGCCCGGTGCCGGCGACCCACAAGGTGCTGGAACTGACCGGCCTGGCCTTGGCCGACATGGATGTCATCGAGCTCAACGAAGCCTTCGCCGCGCAAGGCCTGGCTGTGCTGCGTGAGCTCGGCCTGGCGGACGACGACCCGCGGGTCAACCGCAACGGCGGCGCCATTGCCCTCGGCCACCCGCTGGGCATGAGCGGGGCGCGGCTGGTCACCACGGCGCTGCACGAGCTGGAAGAAACCGACGGGCGCTACGCCCTGTGCACCATGTGCATCGGCGTCGGCCAGGGCATTGCCCTGATCATCGAGCGCCTCGGACCAACGGACTGAGACTGAACCTGCTACGGGCAGTATGCTGCCCGCATGACACTCAAGGCCTCTGCGCCTACGTACAAGAACAATTCGAGTGAAGCCATGAACATGTACCACGATGCCGAACGCGCCTTGCTGGACCCGATGGAAACCGCCAGTGTCGATCAACTGCGCCAGCACCAACTGGAGCGCCTGCGCTGGAGCCTGAACCACGCCTACGCCAATGTGCCGCTGTACCGTCAGCGTTTTGCTGAGTCTGGCGCGCACCCTGACGACTTGAAATCACTGGAAGATCTGGCCAAGTTCCCCTTCACCGGCAAGAACGACCTGCGCGACAACTACCCGTACGGCATGTTCGCCGTGCCCCAGCAGGAAGTGGTGCGCCTGCACGCCTCCAGCGGCACTACCGGCAAGCCGACGGTGGTCGGCTATACCCAGAACGATATCGACACCTGGGCCAATGTCGTCGCCCGTTCGATCCGCGCCGCAGGCGGGCGCAAGGGCGACAAGGTGCATGTCTCCTATGGCTATGGGCTGTTCACCGGCGGCCTGGGTGCGCACTACGGCGCCGAGCGCCTGGGCTGCACGGTCATCCCCATGTCCGGTGGCCAGACTGAAAAACAAGTGCAACTGATCCGCGATTTTCAGCCTGACATCATCATGGTCACACCTTCCTACATGCTCAACCTGGCTGACGAGATCGAGCGCCAGGGCATCGACCCGCATCAACTCAAGCTGCGCCTGGGGATCTTCGGTGCCGAGCCTTGGACCGACGAACTGCGTCGCTCCATCGAGCAGCGCCTGGGTATCAATGCCCTGGATATCTATGGCCTGTCGGAAATCATGGGCCCCGGGGTAGCCATGGAGTGCATCGAAACCAAGGATGGCCCGACCATCTGGGAGGACCACTTCTATCCGGAGATCATTGACCCGATAACCGGTCAAGTGCTGCCCGATGGCCAGTTGGGTGAGTTGGTGTTCACCTCGCTGAGCAAGGAGGCGCTGCCGATGATCCGCTACCGCACCCGCGACCTCACCCGCCTGCTGCCCGGCACGGCGCGGCCGATGCGGCGGATTGGCAAGATCACCGGGCGCAGTGACGACATGCTGATCATTCGTGGGGTCAACGTGTTCCCCACGCAGATTGAAGAACAGGTGCTGAAAATAAAACAGCTTTCTGAGCTTTATGAGATTCACCTGTATCGCAATGGTAATCTCGACAGCGTTGAGGTGCATGTCGAGTTGCGCGGCGAATGCCAGGCACTGGATGAGCCGCAGCGCCAGCAGGTGGTTGGCGAATTGGGCCGGCAGATCAAGACTTACATCGGCATCAGCACCCAGGTATTGCTCAAGCCTTGCGGCACCTTGAAGCGTTCGGAAGGTAAGGCTTGCCACGTTTACGATAAACGTCTGGCTAGCTGAGTCTTCGCTGGTCCCCCTGCCCCGGCCAATGGCCGTCATGCTGTTCACTTAAGATTTTGGGGCCGCTTTGCGCCCCTTCGCGGGCAAGCCCGCTCCCACAGGTACGGCGCCGACCGCGAGAGCGGCGCTATCCCTGTGGGAGCGGGCTTGCCCGCGAAGGGGCGCAAAGCGGCCCCAGTATTTCAAAGCGATACACAATTAGTATTTGATACATCGAAATATGTTTGATGTTGTGTTTTGTATCGCTTATAAATGACTCATGCCCCACCCAGCCCTGAGGCAGGAGTCAGAACATGTACGCACAGCTAGTGGAAACCGGTGTAAAGCACATCAAGTCGCTCGAGGAGATGTCCCCCGAGGAGCGTGCCTTCCAGGAAAAAATCGACGCCGAGATCAAGATCGAAGCCAAGAACTGGATGCCCGACGCCTACCGCCAGACTTTGATCCGGCAGATCTCGCAACACGCCCATTCGGAAATCGTCGGCATGCTGCCTGAAGGCAACTGGGTCACCCGTGCCCCCAGCCTCAAGCGCAAGCTGCAGCTGATGGCCAAGATCCAGGACGAAGCCGGCCACGGCCTGTACCTGTACAGCGCCATGGAAACCCTCGGCGCCGACCGCGACGAAGAAATCGCCAAGCTGCACAGCGGCAAGGCCAAGTATTCGAGCATTTTCAACTACCCGACCTTGAGCTGGGCCGACATGGGCGCGGTCGGCTGGTTGGTCGATGGCGCGGCGATCGTCAACCAGGTGGTGCTGCAGCGCACCTCCTACGGCCCCTACTCGCGGGCGATGATCCGCATCTGCAAGGAAGAAAGCTTCCACCAGCGCCAGGGCTACGAGTTGCTGCTGACCATGATGCGCCACGGCACCCAAGCGCAAAAAGACATGGTCCAGGATGCGATCAACCGCCTCTGGTGGCCGGCGCTGATGATGTTCGGCCCCAGCGACGAGCACTCGCCCAACAGCGCCCAGTCGATGGCCTGGAAGATCAAGCGCCAGACCAACGACGAACTGCGCCAGCGTTTCATCGACCAGACCATCCCCCAGCTTGAACTGCTTGGCTGCACTGCCCCCGACCCAGACCTCAAGTGGAACGAGGCGCGCGGCCACTACGACTTCGGCGAGATCCAGTGGGATGAATTCTACGAAGTGATCAAAGGCAACGGCCCCTGTAACCAGGAGCGCGTCGCCACCCGCCGCCAAGCCATCGAAGACGGCGCCTGGGTACGCGAGGCCGCCGTGGCCTACGCACGCAAGCAACAGAACAAGAACGCCGCCTGAAGCGGCGATTGACGCGGAGATCGAACATGTCTGTCTGGACCCTCTACGAAGTATTCGTGCGCAGCAAGCACGGCCTCAACCATAAACATGTGGGCAGCGTGCATGCCGCCGACGCCGCCATGGCCATCGAGAACGCCCGTGAGCTGTACACACGTCGCAGCGAAGGGGTGAGTCTGTGGGTAGTGCCCTCGGCACTGATCACCGCCTCCTCGCCAGATGACAAAGACCCGCTGTTCGCCCCTGCCGACGACAAGGTCTACCGCCATGCCAGCTTCTACCAGCTGCCTGATGAAGTCGGACACATGTGAGGCCCGCCATGCACAATCAAGCACTCATCCAATACCTGCTGCTGCTCGGTGACAGCGCCCTGATCCAGGGCCAGCGCCTGTGCCAGTGGTGCGGCCATGCGCCGGCCCTGGAAGAAGAGCTGGCCCTGATGAACGTCGGCCTCGATTTGGTCGGCCAGGCGCGCAACTGGCTGGAATACGCCGCCCAACTGAGCGACGACGGCCGCGACGCCGACGCCCTGGCGTTTCGCCGCGATGAGCGGGCCTATCGCAACCTGTTGCTGGTCGAGCAACCCAATGGCGATTTCGCCGTGACCATGCTCAAGCAGTTCTTCTATGACGCCTGGCATTTCGCCGTGCTCCAAGGGCTGAGCCAATCGCAAGACCCGCGCATCGCCGGCATTGCCGCCAAGGCCCTGAAGGAAGTCACCTATCACCTGCGCCGCTCTGGCGAGTGGGTGCAGCGCTTGGGCGGCGGCACCGAAGAAAGCCGCCAGCGCATGCTCACCGCGATCGCGCTGCTGTGGCGCTTCACCGTGGAACTGGCCGCCGGCAGCGATGCCGAGCTGCGCCTGGCCGAAGCGGGCATCGGCGCAGATCCTGCGCAGGTCGGCGCGGCTTGGCTCAAGCAGGTCAGCGCGATCTTCGCCTCGGTCGAGCTGCCGCTGCCCAAAGCGGCCACCCCCTTCTATCTGAGTGGCCGCACGGGCCTGCACAGCGAGCACCTGGGCCTGCTTCTGGCCGAAATGCAGTTTTTGCCACGGGCCTATCCCGATGCGACCTGGTGAGCTGATCGCCAGCGACCGTGGCGCCCGCGCGGCTCGCGGCGATGACCTGGCGCGGGCCTGGGCGGTGCTGGAACAGGTAATGGACCCAGAGGTGCCGGTGGTCAGCGTGGTCGATCTGGGCATCGTGCGTGACCTCGGCTGGCGCGCCGGCCATCTGCACCTGGTGGTGACCCCGACGTACTCCGGCTGCCCGGCAACCGAAGTGATCGAGGGCGACATCCGCCAGGCGCTGGAGCAAGCCGGATTCGCCGAGCCGGACCTGGAACGGCGATTGACCCCGGCCTGGAGCAGCGACTGGATCAGCGACCAGGGCCGCGAGCGGCTGCGGCGGTACGGCATCGCCCCGCCCGAGGGCAGCCAGAACAAGCGCAGCCTGCTCGGCCAGGCGCCGCAGGTGTGCTGTCCGCAATGTGGCAGCAGCCATACCGAGCTGCTCAGCCAATTCGGCTCCACCGCCTGCAAGGCGCTGTACCGCTGTCGCGAGTGCCTGGAGCCCTTCGACTATTTCAAATGCATTTGAGCCGTGGAGAACACCATGAGCCAGTTTCATAGCCTGACCATCAAAGACGTGCGCAACGAAACCCGCGACGCGGTATCGATCGCCTTCGACGTGCCTGCGCACCTGCAGTCGGCATTTCGCTTCACCCAGGGCCAGTACCTGGTGATGCGCACCCAGCTGGATGACGAAGAAGTGCGCCGTTCGTATTCGATCTGCAGCGCGGTGCACGATGGCGAGTTGCGCGTGGCAGTCAAGCGGGTACCCGGTGGGCGCTTTTCCTCGTTTGCCAACGAAGCGCTGAAACCGGGCCAGCAATTGGAGGTGATGCCCCCCGCCGGCAGCTTCTTCGTGCCGCTGGAGCCGAGCCGCCAGGGCAATTACCTGGGCGTGGCCGCTGGCAGTGGCATTACCCCGCTCCTGTCGATCATCGCCAGCACCTTGGCCAGCGAGCCGCACAGCCGCTTCACCTTGCTGTATGGCAACCGCTCAAGCTCCGCTGCGTTGTTTCGCAACACGCTTGAAGATCTGAAAAACCAATACCTGGATCGCCTCAACCTGATCTTCGTGTTCAGCCGCGAGCAGCAAGACGTCGACCTGTACAACGGCCGTATCGACGCCGACAAGTGCGGCCAGCTGTTCTCCCGCTGGATTGATGTGGCGAGCCTGGATGCGGCGTTCATCTGCGGCCCGCAAGCCATGACCGAAACCGTGCGCGACAGCCTCCAGCTCAATGGCATGGCCAAGGAGCGCATTCACTTCGAGCTGTTCGCCGCGGCCGGCAGCCAGGCGCGGCGTGACGCGCGTGAGGCGGCGCGCCAGGTCGATTCGGCGATCAGCCAGGTCACCGTGATCAGCGATGGCCGCGCGCTGGCGTTCGACCTGCCGCGCAATACCCAGAACATCCTCGATGCCGGCAACGCGATTGGCGCCGAGCTGCCCTACTCGTGCAAGGCCGGCGTTTGCTCGACCTGCAAGTGCCGGGTGATCGAGGGCGAGGTGGAGATGGACAGCAACCATGCGCTGGAAGATTACGAGGTGGCGGCGGGCTATGTGCTGTCGTGCCAGACCTATCCGATCAGCGACAAGGTGGTGCTCGATTTCGACCAGCTGTGAGATCCAGTTGACCTCATCGCGGCTCCCACGCAATCGAATCCATTGCGTAGGAGCGGGCTTGCCCCGCGCTGAGGCCCTGAGCAACACCGCACTAACCGCGTGACCTCAGCCAAAACAATTACAACACCAAGAGATCGCTTCCCATGACCCCTGAGCACATCGAGCGCATCAGCAATCACCCCGACTTCCAGCAGCTGATCCAGCGCAAACGCCGCCTCAACGGCTCGCTGACCCTGATCATGCTGGCTGCCTACTACGGCTTCGTCCTGCTGGTGGCGTTCGCCCCCGGCCTCCTCGGTCAGTCGCTGAGCGGCGGCGTGACCAGTGTCGGCATGCTGGTCGGGGTGCTGATGGTGCTGTTGTCCTTCGCCCTTACCGGCATCTACATGCACCGCGCCAACAGCGTGATCGACCCGCTCAACGACAAGGTCAAGCAGGAGTTCGCCCAATGAACTGGACTGCCATCTCGATGTTCATGGTGTTCGTCTGCTTCACCTTGCTGGTGACCCGCTGGGCCGCCTTGCGCACCCGCTCGGCCAGCGACTTCTACACTGCCGGCGGTGGCCTGACCGGCATGCAGAATGGCTTGGCGATCGCCGGCGACATGATCAGCGCTGCGTCCTTCCTGGGCATCTCGGCGATGATGTTCATGAACGGCTACGACGGCCTGCTGTATGCCCTGGGGGTGCTGGCCGGCTGGCCGATTATCCTGTTCCTGATCGCCGAACGCCTGCGCAACCTAGGCAAGTACACCTTCGCCGACGTGGTTTCCTACCGCCTGGCGCAAACCCCGGTGCGCCTCACCTCGGCATTCGGCACCCTGGCGGTGGCCTTGATGTACCTGGTCGCGCAAATGGTCGGCGCCGGCAAGCTGATCGAACTGCTGTTTGGCATCAGCTACCTGTATGCGGTGGTCCTGGTCGGTGTGCTGATGGTGCTCTACGTGACCTTCGGCGGCATGCTGGCAACCACCTGGGTGCAGATCATCAAGGCGGTGATGCTGCTGTCGGGCACGACCTTCATGGCGTTCATGGTGCTCAAGCACTTTGGCTTCAGCACCGAGGCGATGTTTGCAAGCGCCGTGTCGGTGCATGCCAAGGGCCAGGCGATCATGGCCCCGGGCGGCTTGCTGTCCAACCCGATCGATGCGATTTCCCTAGGCTTGGGGATGATGTTCGGCACCGCCGGCCTGCCGCATATCCTGATGCGCTTCTTTACCGTCAGCGATGCCAAGGAAGCACGCAAGAGCGTGTTCTACGCCACCGGCTTCATCGGCTACTTCTACCTGCTGCTGATCGTCATCGGCTTCGGTGCCATCGTCATGGTCGGCACCGAGCCGTCTTATCGCGATACCAGCGGCGCAATCATCGGCGGTGGCAACATGATCGCCGTGCACCTGGCCCAAGCAGTAGGCGGCAACTTGTTCCTCGGCTTCATCTCAGCCGTGGCGTTCGCCACCATCCTGGCGGTGGTTGCAGGTCTGGCGTTGTCTGGCGCCTCGGCAGTCTCCCACGACCTTTACGCCTGTGTAATGCGCAAAGGCCAGGCCAGCGAGCAGGACGAAATGCGCGTGTCGCGCCTGGCGACATTGGTTATCGGCGTATTGGCGATCATTCTCGGCCTGATGTTCGAGTCGCAGAACATTGCCTTCCTCTCCGGCCTGGTGCTGGCGGTAGCGGCCTCGGTCAACTTCCCGGTGCTGCTGCTCTCGATGTTCTGGAAGGGCCTGACCACCCGGGGGGCGGTGTGCGGCAGCATGGCCGGGCTGATTTCGGCGATCGTGCTGGTGGTGCTCGGCCCGGCGGTGTGGGTCAACGTCCTGCACAACCAGCAAGCGCTGTTCCCCTACAGCAACCCGGCGTTGTTCTCCATGAGCCTGGCGTTCTTCAGCGCCTGGGCGTTCTCGGTCACCGACGGCTCTGAACGCGCCGCGCAGGAGCGTGGGCGCTACCTGGGCCAGTTCATCCGCTCCATGACCGGTATTGGCGCGGTTGGCGCCAGCAAACACTAAACCTTGAACTTCGAATGTCGGGTACAACAATAATGAACCACACTCGCTTCAAGTCGCTGGCCTGGCTGGCCAGTCTGGCCCTGCCCTCGCCCGCCATGGCGGATTTGATCGCAGACAGCCACGCACGTATCGAGCTGCGCAACCACTACATCAACCGCGATTTTCGCCAAGCCAACGCCCCCCAGTCCAAGGCTGAGGAATGGGGCCAAGGCTTCACCGCGCGCTTCGAATCGGGCTTCAGCGAAGGCCCGCTGGGGGTTGGCATCGACGCCATGGGACAGCTGGGGATCAAGCTCGACTCCAGCCGTGATCGGCGCAACACCGGCCTGCTGCCGTATGGGCCGAACAGCCACGAGCCGGTCGACAATTACAGCGAGCTTGGCCTGACCGGCAAGCTGCGGGTGTCCAAGAGCACCCTGCGCCTGGGCACCCTGCAGCCGATCCTGCCGGTGGTGGTGTACAACGACACCCGCCTGCTGTCATCGACCTTCCAAGGTGGCTTGCTGACCAGCCAGGAAATCGACGGGCTGACGGTCAATGCCGGGCGTCTGACCGAGGCCAACCTGCGTGACTCGTCCGGGCGTGACGATATTGGCTATGGCGCAGCGCAGAGCGATCATTTCGACTTTGCCGGTGGCAGCTACGCACTCACCCCGCAGACCAGCCTGAGCTACTACTATGCCAAGCTCGATGAGATCTACCGTCAGCAGTATGTCGGCCTGCTGCATACCCAAGCGCTGGGCGAAGGCCTGAGCCTGCGCAGCGACCTGCGCTACTTCGATAGCCGCGGTGACGGCGCCGAGCGCGCCGGGCGCATCGACAACCGCAACTTCAACGCCATGTTCACCCTCGGGGTGCGCGCGCATAAATTCACCGCGACCTGGCAGCAGATGTCCGGCGACAGCGCCTTCCCGTTCCTCAATGGCGGCGACCCCTACACCGTCAACCTGGTCACCTACAACACCTTCACCCGCGCCGGGATCGACTCCTGGCAGCTGCGCTACGACTACGACTTCGTCGCCTTGGGCATCCCCGGCCTGAGCTTCATGACCCGTTACACCGACGGCCGCCACGCTGAAACCGCAACCCTCAGCAATGGCCGCGAGCGCGAACGCGACACCGACCTTACCTACGTCATCCAGAGCGGCCCGTTCAAGGACGTCAGCCTGCGTTGGCGCAACGTCACGTTCCGCTCCGGCAACGGCCTGACCAGCAAGCTGGACGAGAACCGCCTGATCATCGGCTACACCCTGGCGCTGTGGTAACCGCGCCCCTGTCCATCACAACCGCTTGGAGAACAGTATGTCTGACGCCCCTACCCTGCAGAGCTTCATCGCTGGCCGCTGGATCGGCCAGCACGGCGCCCAGGCCCTGCGTAGCGCCCTGGACGGCCACATCCTGGCCTACAGCCATGAAGAGCGTCCTGATTTCGCCGAGGCTGTGGCATTTGCTCGCAGCCAGGGCCTGGCCCAGTTGCTGGCCATGGATTTCCAGCAGCGCGCTGCGCGCCTCAAGGCACTGGCCCTGTACCTGGCCGAACGCAAGGAACAGCTCTACGCCCTGTCCCATCACAGCGGCGCGACCCGCGCCGACAGCTGGATCGACATCGAAGGCGGCAATGCCACGCTGTTTTCCTATGCTGGCATCGGCAGCCGCGAGTTGCCTTCGGGCAATCTGCTGCACGAAGGCCCGGCCATCGCACTGGGCAAGCAAGGGCACTTTGCCGGCAGCCATATCCTGGTGCCGCGTGCCGGCGTGGTGGTGCACATCAACGCCTTCAACTTCCCCATCTGGGGCATGCTGGAGAAATTTGCCCCGACCTTCCTCGCGGGCATGCCGTGCATCGTCAAACCGGCCACCTCGACCAGCTACCTGACCGAGGCGGTGGTGCGGCTGATGAACGAGTCTGGCCTGCTGCCCACTGGCAGCCTGCAGCTGGTGATCGGCAGTACCGGTGACCTGCTCGACCGCCTGCAAGGCCAGGATGTGGTGACCTTCACCGGGTCTGCCGACACCGCGGCCAAGCTGCGGGTAAACCCCAACCTGATCCGCCATTCGGTACCGTTCACCGCCGAGGCCGACTCGCTCAACTGCGCCATTCTCGGCCCGGACGTGACTCCGGACGACGAAGAGTTCGAGCTGTACATCAAGGAGGTGGTGCGCGAGATGACCACCAAGGCCGGGCAGAAATGCACCGCCATCCGCCGCGCCATCGTCCCGGCCAAGTACCTCGATGCGGTCGCTACTCGCCTGCGCGAGCGCCTGGCCAAGGTGGTGGTGGGCGATCCCTCGGTGGAAGGCGTGCGCATGGGCGCGCTGGCCTCGCATGATCAACAGCGCGACGTCAGCGAGCGCGTGCGCAGCCTGCTCACCAGCTGCGACCAGCTGTTCGGCGCCAGCGATGGCTTCGCGCCGGTCGGTGACGGTGTGGCTGAAGGGGCCTTCTTCGCGCCAACGCTGCTGCACGCGCGCGACCCGCATGGCGAAGGCGGCGCGCACGACATCGAGGCGTTTGGCCCGGTCAGCACGCTGATGACCTACCACGACCTGGACGAAGCCTTGGCACTGGCCGCACGGGGTAAAGGCAGCCTGGTCGCGAGCCTGATCACTGGCGACCGCGCGGTCGCCGCCAAAGCAATTCCGCTGGCGGCGGCCTGGCATGGCCGGCTGCTGGTGCTGGATCGTGAAGCGGCCAAGGAGTCGACCGGGCATGGATCGCCCCTGCCCCAGCTCAAGCACGGCGGCCCAGGGCGGGCCGGGGGTGGTGAGGAGCTGGGCGGCCTGCGAGCGGTCAAGCATTACCTGCAACGCGCGGCCGTGCAGGGCTCGCCGAGCATGCTCAGTGCGGTGACGGGCGAGTATGTGCGCGGCGCCGAGGTGATCGAGACCCAAGTGCATCCGTTCCGCCGCTATTTCGACGAGCTGCAAATCGGCGAATCGCTGCTGACCCATCGACGCACGGTGACCGAGGCCGACCTGGTCAACTTCGGTTGCCTGTCGGGCGATCACTTCTACATGCACTTCGACGAGATTGCCGCCAAGCAGTCGCAGTTCGGCAAACGGATCGCCCACGGCTACTTCGTGCTGTCGGCTGCCGCCGGGCTGTTCGTCTCGCCTGGCGAGGGGCCAGTGTTGGCCAACTATGGGTTGGATACCTTGCGTTTCATCAACCCGGTTGGGATTGGCGACACCATTCAGGCGCGGCTGACCTGCAAGCGCAAGATCGACCAGGGCAAGAGCAGCCCGCTGGGGCAGCCGCAAGGCGTGGTGGCGTGGGATGTCGAGGTGACCAACCAGCTGGGTGAGTTGGTGGCAAGCTATGACATCCTGACCTTGGTGCTCAAGCGGGCGGGTTGATGCGGGTCAGTCTCGCGTGAATGTCCTAGCCTCTTCGCGGGCAAGCCCGCGCCTACACGATCAGCGCAACACCCGTGGGAGCGGGCTTGCCCGCGAAGAGGCCATAACTGACACCCCGCTCAATAGCGGCACTACGCCATGTCGTACATCTGCCCTAATCCCAGCGCCCCGTCCTCGGCGTTATAGTCCGGCCACTCACCCGCTATCCATGCGCCGTCCCCGCGGCGCCAGGTCGGCGTGTGGCCGAATAATCAGAACAACGCCAAGGAAGCACCCCATGAAGCCCCGTCATCCCTTGCTCAAGCCAATCCTGACCCTCGCAGCATTGGCCACCCTGGCTGGCTGCCAGACCGTCAAACCCACCGAAGACACCCTCAAGCAGCGTTCCGAAATCGCCCTCGGCGTGCCGGTGACCAAGGTCTCCAACGTGCGCAACGACAGCACCCTGACCTACTTCACCGCCACCACCGCCAAAGGCGAGTACGACTGCCAGATGCCGAGCGGCGCGATCGTTGCCGTCGCTGGCATGGGCCTGTACGACCCGACGCCGTCGTGCCTCAAGGAAGGCCAGCCGCTGATTCTGCGCTGAGCGACACTGTCCGCGTTTCCCCTTCAGCCCCGACGCCGGTCTAACCCACCGGCGTTGCTGGCTCCTCCCGCAAAGCCCGTAGGGCTGCACGCAGTTCGGCCGGACGTACCGGCTTGGACAAAATAGCGATATTCCGGTCATGTACTGCCGCCTGAATCCGTTCAATGTCGTGCCCGGTCATGATCAAGGCCGGCACTTGCCTGCCGCGTTGTGCGCGCAGGCTGTCGATGCAATCCAGCCCGGTGGCCTCTGGCCCCAGGTCGTAATCGGCGACGATCACATCACAGTCACTGCTCAGGCCCTTGGCCGAGCTTTCTGCCTGCACCTGGCAACCCCAGCGCCCGAGCAAGGCCGAGGTGGCCTGCAATACGTTGTGGTCATCTTCCACCAGGCACACCCGCAGCCCGGTCAGCAGGCCCGCCTGCAAGGCTGGGTCGACGCCGCTATGCGCCGCCCGCGGCGCTACCCGCGCCAGCCCCTGCAGAGTCACGCTGGTACCATGGCCCGGACGCGAACGCAGGCTGACGCGCAGATCCATCAGCTGGGCCAAGCGCTTGACGATGGCCAGGCCCAGGCCAACCCCTTCGACATCCTTGTCGCGCATTTCGCGAATCCGGTAGAACTCCTCGAACACCTTGTCTTGATGTTCGGCGGCAATGCCGCGGCCTTGGTCATGAATCTCGATCTGCAAGTGATCGCCGCGCTGGCGTACGCCAATCAGCAGCGGCCGCTGTGCGGCATACTTGAAACTGTTGGACAGCACGTTCTGCACCATGGTGGCGAGCATGCCTGGGTCAGCCAAGGTCCAGTGCCGACCGGCGCGCAAACGCATCTCCACCCCCGCCCAGCGCGCAGCTTCGGCGTTCTGGCGCAGCAACTCGCGCAAGAATGGCTGCACAGCGAAGGTTTCGTACTTGGGTTGCACCCGGCCGTTGTCGAGTGTGTACAGGTCGAGAATCGAGCGAAACAGCTGGGAGACGTTGAGCAAGGAGCGATCGATATTGTCCACCAGGCGCCGTTCTTGCTCACCCAACTGCCCTTCGCGCAGGCAGGCGGTGAACAAGCCGATGGAATGGATGGGCTGGCGCAGGTCGTGGCTAGCCTGGGCAAGGAACCGCGATTTCTCGCGGGTGGCGAGCATGGCCAGTTCCGAGGCCTTGCGCGTGCGCTCCAGCAGCAGGTGGGCATAGATCGGGATCAGTGTGCTGGTGGTCAGCAGCATCAACACCATGAACGGCTGCTGCTGCCAATACGGCGTGATCTGGTACACCACCAGCAACGCCGCCAGCGCCAGCACCGTGGCGATGGCCAGGTAGCGCGAGCCGAAGCGCATGCCGTTGCCCAGGTTCACCCAGACCATCACCGCATACAGCGGCAAGGCCGCCTCGCCGCCGACCACCAGGCCAAAACAGGTGCCGGTATAGTCATGCACCATGCCCAGCACGCGCCGCCACGGGTAATGCCCAGGCCAATGGGCGATGGCCTGGCGAAAGCCGATCGATACCAGCAGGAACGCTGCGATGTAGTACAACACCGGCAGGTAGGTCTGGTACGTGCGCCCCGGCAGAAAGCCGAGCAACCCCATGTAGACCAGCGCGCAGGTCGCGACGATGATGCGCAGGTTGGCCTGGTCCAGTTCGTTATTCTTGTCAAAGTCCATTGCAAGCATCCTTGTGCGCCAGTCGACATCCGCGCCATGCGCGCCAGGAAGGCTGCGCAGGCAGGTGCTAAATTAGCATGACCCGGACAACGGGCGTTTTCAGGAGCGACAAGACGTGAGCTGCCGCATCATCGTCGCGGACGACCATCCGCTATTCAGGGAAGCCATGGTCCGTACCGTGCAACGGATATTACCGCAGGCTTGCCTGGAGGAAGCGGGCAACCTCGGCCAAGTGCTGGAGCTGATCGATCACGGCGATACGCCGGATACGCTGATTCTCGACCTGCGTTTCCCCGGCCTGACCTGCCTTGAGCGGTTGGCTGCGCTGCGCAAGCAGTTGCGCCGCACCTCGCTGATCATTGTCTCGATGGTCGATGAACCGGAGCTGATCAGCCAGGTGATGGCCGCCGGCGCCGACGGCTTCATCGGCAAGAGCATCACCCCCGAGGAGCTCGGCGCGGCGATCCTGGCCATCCGTGAAGGTGAAGTCGTGGTCAAGTACCAGCCTTCTGGCCTGCTGCCCGCGCTGGGCGCAGAAAGCGAAGTCGAACAGCTCACCCAGCGCCAGCAGGACGTGCTGCGCCTGATCGCCCAAGGCAAGACCAACAAGGAAATCGCCCGCGAGTTGGATATCTCGCCGTTCACCGTGCGCATTCATGTGTCCTCGCTGTTGCGCACGCTGAATGTCTCGTCGCGTACAGCCGCTGCGGTCAAGTACACCGGCACCTGATGCCGCTGGTCGGGCACGTGTGACTGGCCATGGAGCATTGAGGGTGCTGAGCGGTTCTCAATTGCTGAGGGGCTTTCAGATTTAGGTCCGTTTTGCGGCCCTTCGCGGGCGAGCCCGCTGCCACAGGTACCGCGCTGTTCTCTGGGTAAGCGCTGTACCTGTGGCAGCGGGCTTGTCGGGCAGCAAAGCGGACCCAAAGGAGGTGTTATGAACAAGACTCTGAACATGGGCGGCGGCAATGTCGAGGACGACTGGCCAGAACTGCAACCTGATCGGCGCAACGACCGCGCTGATGATCCCGATGCCGATCCGAACCTCACCGATGAGGAAGAAAATCGCCCCGGCGTGCCGGCTAGCGATCCTGAGTCCGGTGCATGAGCTGAAAATGACTGGGGCCGCAATCAGCGGCCCCAGGGTCAAGCAATAGGCGAAGTGGCCTGGGCATCGTCGCCGCTGGAGGCCTCGACCGGGGTCGGCCTACTGCCCGACAGGCGCCAGTTCACCTCACTGATTCCATAGCGTTCAGCCATGGGCCGGCTGACCTTGCGAATCTTCTCCCGCCCAAACTTGGGAATGATGCCAATACCGGCATCGCAACTGGCCCAATGCCAAGCCTCGGCATTGTCCATCCGCTCCAGGCGAATAATGAAGCTACGCGGCTCGCCATGCAGCCGGTAGTCGATGATGTACAGCTGTGGGTTTGGCATCTGTGGGGCCCTCCTCTTCTCCATGGATGACAAGCCAATGGATCAGGGATTTACGTGAAAATTCAAAAGATTGTCGAACAACGTGAATGAACGGTCAGGTGGCAAAAAGCCGCCCCCTTAACTGCCGGCCGGATCGAGCTGTAAAAACAGGCAATAGCCGCCCAATAGCACCCAAAACACCAGAAACAACCACGGCGCGCGAATCGAGAACATCAGCGACTTGCGATAGCCGCGGTGGCTCGATTCGGTCTCGCAGAACAGCGGCCAGTCGTCATAGGCCATACCTACGCTGGGCTCACTGCGCAACAGCTGGCTCTGCTTGAAGTGCCAGTGATCGATGATGCCGTAGGCGGCGCGAATGCCTGGCCAGGCGTTGAGCGAACTGAGCGCGCCCAACAGTGCAAGAAACGGTGGCACGATCAAGGTGAATTGCCCGCCCCATTTCTGGTTGAGATTGGCCATGCACGAGATGAAGGCAATCACCAGAAACGACTGCGCCGCCAGAAAGGCGTCGGTGCGGTTGGCCAGGATCGTGGTCTCGTACTGGATCTCGCGTCGATAGAACTCCAGCCGTTCGCGCGGGCTTTCGAACAGCAGGCCTTGTTCTGGCGGGTGCAGATCCTCGCTGTTGACCGAAGTGATAATGCGTCGTGACATGCAATCCTCTCAAGGGTGAACGCTGAGCACTGCGTCTGCTGCCTCACCGGGCACCATGATCACCTTGCGGCAGCGTTCTTGTTGTTCATCGAACATCTCATAGCCGCGGATCGCGTCTTCCAGGGCGATGCGGTGGGTGACGATGGCTTCCGGGTTCAGGCGGCCGGCTTCGATATGTTCGAGCAGCTCCGGCAAGTAGCGCTGTACATGGGTCTGCCCCATGCGGAAGGTCAGGCCTTTGTCGAAGGCGTCGCCAAACAAGAAACCGTGGATAAAACCGGCGTAGACGCCAGGCACGCTGACCACGCCGCCGCGACGAACGGCTGCCATGCTCTGGCGCAACGCCTTGCCACTGCTGCCTTCAAGTTTGAGCGCGGTGAGCACCGACTCGGTGGTACTGCCTTTGGCTTCAAAACCCACGGCATCGATAACCGCGTCAACACCGCGCATGCCGCGGGTCTGGCGAATGATGGTGTCGGCCGGATCATCATCGTGGGAAAAGTCGATAGGGATCACGCCATAGGCATCACGGGCGTAGTCGAGGCGATAACCACACTCATCGACCATGAAGATCTGTTCAACCCCCAGCATCCGCGCGCAAGCCGCCGACAGCAGCCCAACCGGGCCTGCGCCGAAGATCGCCAGAGATGCGCCTTGGCCGACCTCGGCATTGAGCACCGCCTGCCAGGCAGTGGGCAAAATGTCCGAGAGAAACAGCACCTTGTCGTCCGCCAGGTGACCCGGCACCTTGAACGGCCCGACATTGGCCTTGGGCACGCGCACGTAATCAGCTTGGCCGCCAGGGATGCCACCGTACAGGTGGCTGTAACCAAACAGCGCCGCACCCGGTGGGATGGCCTTTTTGTTGAGGATGGCGCCGCGACCGGTGTTGGTGGTTTCGCATGCGGCAAACAGCTCGTGCTGGCAGAAAAAACAGCTACCGCAGGCAATCACGAACGGGATCACCACCCGATCGCCCGGGCTGACCGCGGTGACGTCGCTGCCTACTTCTTCGACGATGCCCATGAATTCATGGCCAAGGATGTCGCCAGACTCGACCGCTGGAATCTTGCCGCGGTACAGATGCAAGTCCGAGCCACAGATGGCCGTGGCGGTCACTCGCAGCACGATATCGTCATTTGCCTGAATCACTGGATCAGGCACGGTATCGACCCGTACGTCGCCAGCACCGTGGTAGGTCAATGCGCGCATGATCAGGTCTCCTTGGCACGAATTGTTCTCGTCATTAACTCCGAGCCTCGTGGCTGCCCTCGCGCTCAATCGCGGTCGCGTCTAACTGACGAGCGGCTCAGGCATGTACGCTCCATTGGCTGTCGTGATCCTCGATAGGCCGCTCATCGATGGCATGGATCATGCCGCTGGCCAATGCTTCGGCGGGCCCGAGGATGCGCGGATAAGCCATCAGGTAACGCTGTACATCGAGCGCTTCGGCCGCGCCCTGGGTACGCTCGGCGACAATCTCGGCGTACAGGCGCAGGTCGTAGTCCAGGCTCATGGCATATTCGGCCATGCGCGCGTGGTCGACCGAGCCATGCAACGTCCAATGAAACGGATGGAACAAGAATTTGCTCAGCGCGCAGGCCGTGCGATGGGCGCCAGCAAGGAAGATGATGTTGCCCATCGACTCCACCGTGCCCAGGTTGTGGGTATGCACCGGTACCGGCAGCGAGCGCAGGAAGTTGTACAAGGTAAAGCCATAGCTGCACTCGCCGCCCATGGTGGCGATGTTGAGCTGCAGTACCTCAGGACTCTGCTGGAGGATGCGCGAGCAGGTATTGATCAGGTTGCCGCAGGTGCTTGAGTTGATCGGGCCGGTGAAGTGAACGATATGCCTGGCCATGCGTGCCTCCAGAGTCGGCGGGTCTTGCCCGGATGGGCGAACGCTCAATCGGATGTGTCCTTGGCGGATGCTTGATCGCCCTGCTCGCCCATGCGCTGGTACTGCTTGCGTAAGGCATGCAGCTGGGCGGGGTCCATGTCTTCCAGATCCAGCAGGGCCTTGTGCGCCTTGCGTGTGGTGCGCAGCAGTTCGTCGATCTTCACGTGCAACTCGTCGCTCTCGCGGTTCTGGGTGTTCTGGATCAGGAACACCATCAAGAAGGTGATGATGGTGGTCGAAGTGTTGATCACCAGCTGCCAGGTGTCGTTGAAGTCGAACAGTGGGCCGCTGATCCCCCAGATCAAGATCATCAACAAGGCGATGGCGAACGTAACCGGGCGTCCCGTGCAGTTGGCCAGCCATTGGGCGAAGCGATCGAACTTCATCGGCGTGTCCTCCAATGTCAGGCGAGCGATGAAACTCATTGCCCACCTTTGGTGGAATCGTCCGGCGCGGCAAAGTTCAACTCATGCACACCTGCAAGCCCGGGCCATTCGTCAAATCCTGCTGAACCCTGGGCGATGGGCAAAGGTCGCAACTCAAGGATCGCCTGATTCCCGTTCCAGGATTGAAGGAGGCAGTGTGAGCGAGATCCGTATCGGTATTTCAGGCTGGCGTTATGGCCCCTGGCGCAAAGATTTCTACCCCGAAGGGCTGCCCCAGGACAGCGAACTGGCGTTCGCCTCGCGGGCAGTCAACAGCATCGAGATCAATGGCTCGTTCTACAGCCTGCAAACGCCAGAGCGCTATCTTCATTGGGCTGAGCAAACCCCGCAGGACTTCGTGTTTTCGGTCAAGGGGCCGCGCTACATCACCCATATGCGCAGGCTTAAAGACATCGAACAGCCGCTGGCCAACTTTTTCGCCTCCGGCCCCTTACTGCTGGGCGACAAACTCGGGCCGATCCTTTGGCAGTTTCCACCGAACATGCACTATGACGAGGAGCGTTTCAGCCAGTTTCTCGAGCTGTTGCCGTTCGACCGCAAGGCCGCCCGGCGCTGTGCCCAGCATTGCGCCGAGCGCTTGCTGGGCAATGGCGGTAGCCAAGTCAAGGGAGACGCGCCGTTGCGCCATGCCGTCGAGATCCGCCACGAGAGCTTTCTCTGTGAGTCGTTCATCAAGCTGCTGCGCGCCCACAATGTCGCGTTGGTGGTCGCCGACAGTGCCGGCAAATGGCCCTACGTCGAAGACCTGACCGCCGATTTCGTCTATATGCGCTTGCATGGCGATGTCGAGCTGTACAGCAGCGGCTATACCTCGCGCGCCCTACGCCGCTGGCGCATGCGCGTCGAAGCCTGGAGCCAGGGTGAGCAGCCGGCAGATGCCCAGCTGATCAGCGCGCACGCGCCGCGCAAACGGCGGTCGCGAGATGTCTACTGCTATTTCGATAACGACCAGAAGGTCCATGCGCCCTATGACGCCCGCCGCCTGCTGGCCAAGCTCAATCTCGATGGTGAGCTGGTGACCGAGCCCGGAGTGGAACCGGAGGTTGAACTGTGAACTCAACGCTTACCGACCCGCGCCAGATCATCGACAGCGAGACAGCGGTGCATCGGCTCAATGTACTGACGATCAACGTGCACAAGGGCTTCACCTTCTTCAATCGGCGTTTCATCCTGCCTGAGTTGCGCGAAGCGGTTCGGGCCACGGGGGCTGACCTGGTGTTCTTGCAGGAGGTGCATGGCAGCCACGAGCGGCATGCCGAGCGCCATGCCGCCTGGCCGCAGACCCCGCAGTACGAATTTCTTGCCGACAGCATGTGGCCGCAGTTCGCCTATGGGCGCAATGCGGTGTATCCCGACGGTGACCACGGCAACGCGCTGCTGTCGAAGTTTCCCATCAGCGAATACCACAACCTGGATGTGAGCATTGCCGGCAACGAGCAGCGCGGTTTGTTGCATTGCCGCCTGCAAGTGCCTGGGCATGAGCAGGTGCATGCCATCTGCGTGCATTTGGGCTTGCGCGAAGCCCATCGCCAGCGCCAGGTACGTTTGCTGTTGGAGTTTCTTGACAGCCTGCCAGCCAAGGCGCCGGTGATCGTCGCCGGAGACTTCAATGACTGGCGGCTCAAGGCCGATGCGCTGCTATCGGAGCGGCTGGTGGAGGCGTTCGGCGAGCACTTTGGCACGCCCGCCCGCAGCTTTCCGGCACGCCTGCCGCTACTCCGGCTGGACCGCATCTACCTGCGTAACGCCATGCCCTGCAAAGCCCAGGTGTTGGCCAAATACCCGTGGTCGCACTTGTCTGACCATGCGCCCTTGGTTGCGGAGGTGAGCCTGTGAAAACCCCTTGGACAGACGGCAACAGCGTACAGCTGCTGATCAATGGCGAGGAGTACTACCCACGCGTGTTCGAGGCCATGGCCCAGGCGCGTGAAGAGATTCTGCTGGAAACCTTCATCATCTTCGAGGACAAGGTCGGCCAGCAGTTGCAGCAAGTCCTGATCGACGCTGCCAAGCGCGGCGTGCGGGTCGAAGTGGCGGTCGACGGCTACGGCACAGCGGACCTGACCGATCAGTTCATCGCGGCCATGACCGAGGCGGGGGTCAGTTTTCACGCTTTCGATCCGCAGCCGCGGCTGGTCGGGATGCGCACCAACCTGTTTCGTCGCTTGCACCGCAAGATCGTCGTGGTCGACGGCGAGCGGGCGTTTATTGGCGGAATCAACTACTGCCTCGACCACTTGGGCGAATTCGGGCCGATGGCCAAGCAGGATTACGCCGTAGAAGTCACAGGGCCGGTGGTGGCCCAGGTACACGCGTCCAGTCGACGGCTGCTGGCACCCGTCTTGGAACCGCCAAGCCAGGTGCGGCCAGTCACAGCGCCTACCGGCAACGCCAGTGCGGTATTGGTGGAGCGCGACAACAACCGCCACCGTACCGACATCGAGCAGCAGTACCTGCAGGTATTTCGCCAGGCCCAGCGGCGGATTGTAGTGGCCAATGCCTACTTCTTCCCCGGCTATCGCTTACTGCGAGAACTGCGCAATGCCGCCCGCCGCGGGGTCGAGGTGACCTTGATCCTGCAAGGGCAACCGGACATGCGCTGGGTCCGGGCGCTGTCCCGGCTGCTCTACAACTACCTGCTGCGCGATAACGTGCGCATTCACGAGTACTGCCAGCGGCCGCTGCACGGCAAGGTTGCGCTGGTCGACGAGGAGTGGTCGACGGTCGGCTCGAGCAACCTCGACCCGTTGAGTCTATCGCTCAACCTGGAGGCCAATCTGCTGATTCGCGATCGCGCCTTCAACCAGATGCTCTACCAGCA
This sequence comes from Pseudomonas sp. NPDC088890, assembly GCF_044900155.1. Taxonomy (NCBI): domain Bacteria; kingdom Pseudomonadati; phylum Pseudomonadota; class Gammaproteobacteria; order Pseudomonadales; family Pseudomonadaceae; genus Pseudomonas; species Pseudomonas sp. NPDC088890. The sequence continues at coordinate 56,568 of NZ_JBJDNG010000007.1, forward strand.
CCTCCACGAGCTGGCCATGCAGCAATGCAAGGCGGTCACCCTGGAGCGGATGATTCGCGGCTATTGGTGGCGAGCGCCGTTGATTTTCATGGGTTTCCACCTGACCCGCTGGTTCCCCCGCGTCGCCGGCTGGTTCCCGGCCCATCGCCAGCGCCTGCAATCGCTGCAACCGGACACTGATAGCCACGCCAACTTTCACGAGGGTAAGACCTGATGCAGACCAAGCGCTGGCATACCTGGGCCAAACGGCTGTTCACCGTGGCGATCCTGATCCTGATTCCTGTGCTGTTGTATACCCTGGCGCGCAATCTGGACTGGAACGAGGTGCGCCAATCGTTGCTCGCCTATAAACCCAGTACCCTGGTGATCGGCCTGGTGCTGGCGTTATGCAGCTATCTGGTATTTGCCAGCTACGATCTGCTCGGCCGGGCCTACACGGGTCACCCGTTGCCGGCGCGCCAGGTATTACCGGTGGCGTTCGTCTGCTATGCCTTCAACCTCAATTTCACCACCTGGGTGGGTGGGGTCGCCCTGCGTTATCGGCTGTATGGCCGGCTAGGGCTGGATACCGCGACCATCACCAAGATCCTTACCCTGGGTCTGCTGACCAACTGGATGGGCTACATGCTGCTCGCTGGCGTGGTGTTCGCTTCCCGGCAGGTCAAGCTGCCGGACAGCTGGGCCGTAGGCGTTACCGGGCTGCAGCTGATCGGTTTTCTGCTGTTGGCTATCGTTACCGGATACCTGCTGGCCTGCGCCTTTGCCAAGCGGCGTACCTGGCAGTGGCGTGAGCATGAGATCACCCTGCCCTCGTTGCGCCTGGCGCTGTGTCAGGTAGCACTGGGGGCCAGCAACTGGGCCTTGATGGCAGCGCTGATTCATTGGCTGTTGCCGCATGAGCTGTTCTACCCCTCGGTGCTGGGTATTTTGCTGATCAGCTGTGTGGCCGGTGTAGTGGCGCACATTCCGGCGGGCCTGGGAGTGCTCGAGGCGGTGTTCCTCGCCCTGCTCCATGGGCAGTTGGGCCAGGGTACGCTGGTGGCGGCGCTGCTTGGCTATCGCACCTTGTACTACTTGATTCCGCTACTGCTGGCGGTGGTCGCCTATCTGGTCCTGGAAAAGCGCGCCAGGGCCATGCGCCAGCAGGGCAAGGCGACATTGCGCAAGACCTGAACAAGGGCCGACGGCCCAGGAGGTTAGCCATGCGTGTCCCTGTTCTACTGTTGGTGCTGGCAAGCTTGACCAGTACCCAGGTGCTGGCCGAGGCCTGCGATGTGATCACGCGTTCGTCCAGCGAGGCGGTCACGCCGGTGGACCGACATACCTGCTACAGCTACAGCAACATGCCTGCCGAGGCGATCAACTGGTCATGCAGCAATGAAAGCAAGGACATGCTCAGCACCGAGAAGCATAAGGTCGCCCGCTGCGCCGATGGCAGCGTTGGCAGCTGCATCGCGCCGTTGACCCAGGAATCACTGGCCAATCCGAAAGCCGCCGGCAGTGACCAACCCTCGACCCGGCCAGCCCTGTCCAAGGATGCGCGGGTGATCACCTACTACTACGACACCCCAAGCCTGGGGCAGGCGCGTAACGATTGTGAGCGGAACAATGGTATCTGGCAGACTCACTGACCGGTGAGATGGCTGTTGGGGCCGCGCTGCGGCCCTTCGCGGGCGAGCCCGCTTCCACAGGGACGGCGGCGAGCCAAGATAGCGTCGTATCAGAAAGATACCTATTTTGAAGTCCACGCCGTCCCTGTGGAAGCGGGCTCGCCCGCGAAGGGCCGCAGCGCGGCCCCAAAAACTTAGGTCTGCTCAGATGGATCAGGCTTGCCGCAGGAACAACCACCCATCCGGCACCGTTCACCATTACGATGCCCTGTGGCACAGGCTTCACAGCAATAGGCCTTGCCTCCTTGCTGCACAGCATTGGCGTCTACCGGGCAATTGCAGTGCGGGCAGGCGCAGCGTTGATCGTTCATGGTCAGCTCCTTTTCTCTTCATCGTGCGAATCAACCGGCGAAACCTCATCGGTCCAAGGCTCGCCGTCCAGCGGTGCTGAGCGGGCCAGCTCTGCTTCATCCAGGCCAATCCCACCACCAATCTCATTGGCCTCGACTTCGCGCAGAGTTTGATCAGCCGGGCCATCGCCGTCTCCCAGTTCATCGGCATCGCGGGCACCGGTCTGGTCATACAAGGTGTCGGGGCTCAGATCGTCGAGGGTGACGTTGTCCTCGTGCAGGCTGTCGCTCAGGGCCTCACCGCCGGTCATGCCACTCTCGGCAACCCGCCGCGCTGGGTATTGGTGGTCCACTTCGCGTTCCGGACGCTCATCGCCAATGCGTCCCTGGCGCTGGTCCTTGCGCTCGTCGAAATCCAGTTCGTGGACGCTGCCCATACGGTCCTCGGTGTCGTCGATCTCGACCTGAGGGCGGTTTTTCCGATCATCTGGCTGGGCCATCTTGGTTCTCCGGCAAAGGGTTCACTCGGTCGACTGCCAAGCCCGGGCAATGATTCAGAGTTTCTGCCAGGTGGCGCCCGTCAACAGATTGAACTCTGTCTGGCGCCGGCCTCTCCCACCTCTAGAGACTCGCCAATCGTCCCGGAGCTGGTCATGGCCAAACCCTTGCAGGAGTACCAACGCAAGCGCGACTTCAGCGCTACCCCTGAGCCTGCGGGCAAGCGCCAGCGCGGCAAGCAGGTGCATGCCTTGCAGTACTGCATCCAGAAGCACGATGCCAGCCATCTACACTATGACTTTCGCCTGGAGCTCGATGGCACGCTGAAAAGCTGGGCCATTCCCAAGGGGCCGTCACTCGATCCGAAGGTCCGGCGCCTGGCCGTGCACGTCGAAGACCACCCGCTCGATTACGCCGATTTCGAGGGCAATATCCCCGAGGGGCACTACGGGGCGGGCGATGTGATCGTCTGGGACCGCGGCATTTGGGAGCCGGAAGGCGATCCGCATGCCAGCTACGCCAAGGGCAAGCTGCGCTTTCGCTTGCAAGGAGAAAAGCTCTCCGGCGTGTGGAACCTGTTTCGCACTCATCTGGCAGGCAAGAAAGAACAGTGGATGCTGGTCAAGTCGCATGACGGCGAGGCGCGCAGCGAAGCCGAATACAGCATCGTCGAGGCGCAACCCGATAGCGTGCTCAGTGATCGCACGCTGGTGACCCGGCGCGCCAAGGTCGCCGACCAACCGGCCAAGCGCCCCGCTGCCAGCCGCAAGCGCGCCACCTCTACAGCCAAGACAGCGTTGCCTGATCATCTGCAGCCGCAACTGGCGACCCTGGTCGACTCGCCACCCAGTGGCGATTGGCACTATGAGGTGAAATTCGACGGCTACCGGATTCTGGCCCGCATCGATGGCGATGACGTGCGCCTGTTCACCCGCAACGGCCATGACTGGAGCGCGAAGATGCCGCATCAGGTCCAGGCCCTGCGCAAGCTCAAGCTCAAGTCCGCCTGGCTGGACGGCGAAATGGTGGTCACTGGCGACAACGGCGTGGCTGATTTTCAAGCGTTGCAGAACGCCTTCGACACCGAGCGCGACGAGCAGATCAGCTATTACCTGTTCGACCTGCCGTTCTTCGATGGCCAGGACTTGCGCCAGACGCCGCTGCAGGCGCGTCGCGAACAGCTTGCCAAGCTGTTGAAGAAAGATCGCAGCGATGTACTCAATTTTTCTGCCGATTTCGATGAGCCGGTGCAGTCGTTGCTCGACAGTGCCTGCCGCCTGGGGCTTGAAGGGCTGATTGGCAAGCGCCTCGACAGTCCCTACGTCAGCCGGCGCAGCAATGACTGGATAAAGCTCAAGTGCCAACAGCGCCAGGAGTTCGTCATCGTCGGCTACACCGACCCCAAGGGCAGCCGCAGTGGCTTTGGCGCCTTGCTGCTGGCGCTGCATGACAGCGACAGCGGCGCGCTGCGCTATGCCGGCAAGGTCGGTACAGGCTTTACCGCCACCACCCTTGCCAGTATCCATGCCCGACTCAAACCCCTTGAGGTCGGCAAACCCGCCCTGGCCAAGCCACCCACAGGCGCCGAGGCGCGTGGAGTGCATTGGTTAAAGCCGACGCTGCTGGCCGAGGTCGCCTATGCCCAGATGACCCGCGACGGCGTGGTGCGCCATGCAGTGTTTCATGGCCTTCGCGACGACAAGCCGGCGCAGTCGATCGACCTGGAACGCCCGGCGAACCAAGCCGCCAAGAACAAGGAGAACACGCTTTTGAGCGACCTGCACCTGACCCACCCCGAGCGGGTCATCGACGCCACCACGGGTGTGACCAAGCGCGAGATCGCCGAGTACTACGCTGACGTCGCCAAGTGGCTCATGCCCCAGCTGAAAAACCGCCCCGTGGCGCTGGTCCGCGCCCCAGAGGGGCTGAGCGGCGAGCTGTTCTTTCAAAAAAATGCCGGCCAGCTGCACATCCCAGGCGTGCTCAGTTACGAAAAAGCCAAGGCTGGCCAGGCGGCGATGGTCCTCAATCGGCCTGACTCGTTACTGGGCGCGGTGCAGATGAACATGCTCGAACTGCACACCTGGAACGCCACCGACAAGGATTTCGACAAGCCCGATCGGTTCGTTCTGGACCTCGACCCAGACCCTGCGCTGCCGTGGAAATCCATGGTCGAGGCGACCCAGTTGACCCTGACCCTGCTCGATGAGCTGGGTTTGCAGGTGTTCCTCAAGACCAGCGGCGGCAAGGGCATGCACCTGGTCATACCACTGAGCCGGCGCGACAGCTGGGACCAGGTCAAGGACTTCAGCCACGCCATCGTCGACTACCTGGCCAAGCTGTTTCCGGATCGGCTCAGCGCGGTGTCAGGGCCGAAAAACCGCGTCGGGCGGATCTTCATCGACTACCTGCGCAACGGCAAAGGCGCCACCACCGCGTGCGCCTATTCGCTGCGCGCGCGCGAAGGGCTGCCGGTCTCGGTGCCGATCTGGCGCGAAGAGCTGCCCCAGCTCAAGGCCGCCAATCAATGGACTATCAGCAACATTCGCGAGCGTCTGGCCGAGGTCGATGACCCCTGGGCGCAGTTAGGCAAAACCCGCCAGATGATTACCGCGCGGATGCGCAAGCAGCTGGGGTTGACGTGATGGAGCAGTGGATCGACCTGCTGCAATGGCCCGCCATGCTCCTGACCGTACTGGCCGCCTGGTGCATTGGCTCGCGCCAGCCTGGGCGGCGGCGACTGGGTTTTTGCTGCTTTATCACCAGCAACGTGCTGTGGGTGCTGTGGGGCTGGCAGATCCAGGCCTGGGCGCTGATCGTGCTGCAGTTCTGTCTGGCAGCCATGAACCTGCGCGGCTGGAAGAAGAACATGAGCATGGAGTCGCAGACATGAATATCTTTACAAATCTTGCCCCGCCACGCCTGGAAGGCCTGCTGCAAGCATTCGCCGCGCGCGAGCAGCCACTGCTGCTCGAGGAGCAGCTGGCGCAGTTGATGCGGGCGTTGCAAGCCGCGCATCTGGATGTGCTGCCGTTGCCAGGTCAGGGCCAGACCCTGCAACGTTGGCAGATCCTGGCGCAAGTCGCTGGCTGCGACCTGGCACTGGCCAAGCTCTTCGAAGGGCACACCGACGCCCTGGCGATTCTGGCTGAATGCGGTGCACCGGAACTGGCAGATGATGGCATCTGGGGGGTGTACGCCGCTGAGCCGCCCGATGCTCGGGTAGAGATCGTCGACCGTGCCGGCGACCAGCTGCGTCTGCGCGGGCGCAAGGCCTGGTGCTCGGGTGCCTTGCAGATCGACCGCGCCTTGATCACTGCCTGGGACCAGGACAAGCAGCCGCAACTGGTGGCCATCGACCTGTCCGATCCGAGCCTGACCCTTGCGGCGGATCATTGGCAGGCGCTGGGCATGGCCAGCACTGCCAGCGCCGACATCCTCTTCGATGACTCGCTTGGCACAGCCGTGGGCCAACCCGGTCAGTATCTGGCCCGCCCGGGGTTCTGGCACGGCGGCGCAGGTATCGCCGCATGCTGGTATGGCGCTGCGCAGGCGCTGGCCACGTATCTGCGCGCGCATTGCGCAAAGCCGAGCCCCGAGCCGCACGCCGCGGCTCATCTTGGCGCTGTGGATGCGGCGCTCCTAGGCGCCAGCGCCGCCCTACGCCAATGTGCCGGCTGGATCGACCAGCAGCCGACGGCCGACGCCAGTTTGCAGGTACGCCGCACCCGCGCCCAAGTCGAACAGGCGGTGGACGGCGTGATCCGCCACGTCGGCCGCGCCCTTGGCGCCACCCCCTTCTGCCGCAACAGTCACTTCGCCAGGCTCAGCGCCGACCTGCCGGTCTTTCTGCGGCAAAGCCATGCCGAACGCGATCTGGCTGCCCTTGGCGTACAGCTGGCGCAGCTGCCAACAGGAGCCTGGCAACTATGAGCGAGAACCTGATCCAGTCCAGTGCTGGCACCCCGTGGGCCGACTGGCAACACTCTGCACACCTGGCCCGGGCCAGTTGGATCGCCCCCCAGCAGCTATGTCCGCCAGGCCGCCGCCTGGTGCTGGTGGCACCGCACCCGGACGATGAAATCCTCATGGCTGGAGGCTTGCTGGCCAGCTTCAAAGGCCGTGAGCAGGAGCTGGTGCTGATCTCGGTTACCGATGGCGAAGGCAGTCACCCTCATTCGACACTGTGGACCGAGCATCGCCTACGCCGCCATCGTCCGCTGGAGAGTCGCCATGCCTTGCAGCAGTTGGAACTGGACCTGAACACCCTGGACTGGCGGCGGCTGAACCTTAAAGACGGCGCCCTGCCCCGCGATGAAGCATTTTTGGTCAATCACCTGAACCAGTTGCTCAAGCCCGACGACCTGATCCTGACCACTTGGCGCAACGATGGCCATTGCGATCACGAGGCGGTGGGCCGTGCTGCCGCTCAAGCGGCGCTGGCACGCAAGGCGCAGTTGGCCGAGGTGCCAGTATGGGCCTGGCACTGGGCAACGCCAGACGACTCGCGGCTGCCTTGGCCACGGGCGCACCGTATCCAATTGGATGAGGCCGTTGTGGCCCGTAAGCGTCAGGCACTCGCCGCCCATGCCAGCCAGTTGCAGCCTGACGGCGACACGCCAGCGGTGCTGCCCCAACGCTTGCTCGATTGTCTTCTGCAACCCTTCGAATTGGTATTCCTATGAGCCTTGATGCGCAGTACTTCGCCCAGTTGTATGCCGGTAACGATGACCCCTGGGCCTTTCGTACCCGCTGGTACGAGCGGCGCAAGCGCGACCTGGTCATGGCCAGCCTGCCACGCCAATGCTACGAGCGGGTGTTCGAGCCGGCCTGCGCCAATGGCGAACTCAGCGTATTGCTGGCCGATCGCTGTGCCAGCTTGCTGTGCCAGGACCTCGACCCCACCGCAGTCAACCTTGCCCGTGAGCGGCTGGCCGGAGTGGATCATGCCCGCGTCGAACAAGGCCACTTGCCCGCAGACTGGCCGGGGGAACGCTTCGACCTGATCGTGTTGAGCGAAGTGGGTTATTACCTGGACCCTACCGATTGGCTGCAAGTCATCGAGCAATCGGTCGCCAGCCTTGATTACGACGGCGGCCTGCTGGCTTGTCATTGGCGCCATCCGATTGCCGGTTGCCCGCAGGATGGCCGCCAAGTGCATGACCTGCTAGCCAAGCATTTACCGCTGTACCCCGTGCTGCGCCATGAAGAGGCCGATTTTTTGCTCGAATACTGGTCGTGCCAGCCCAGCGTGGTTGATCTGGATGAGAGGTGCGAATGATTGCAGTGATCATACCGGCGCATAACGAAGCCCGGCGTCTGGGGCGATGCCTGAAATCGGTCAAGGCCGCCGCTCTGCTGGCCGAGCAGGCGGGCCATCGGGTCGAGGTGTTGGTCGTGCTCGATCGCTGCAGCGACGGCAGTGCCGCCGTTGCGAGGCGCCATGGGGTCGACACGCTCGCCGTCGATGCGGGTAACGTGGGCGTTGCCCGGCGTGCCGGGGCGGCGCTGATGCTTGAACGTGGCGCCTCGTGGTTGGCCTGTACAGACGCCGACAGCCGCGTGCCCAGTCATTGGCTGTTGTGGCAGCTCGCCTGTGCCGCGGATGCGGTGTGCGGCACCGTGCACATCGAGCGTTGGCAGCCCTGGCAGAAGGCGGCGTTGCGCCAGCTGTATCGCAGCCGCTATGAAGCGCGTGAGGGGCATCGGCATATCCACGGGGCGAACCTGGGCGTGTGCGCCAAGGCGTATGCGAAAGTGGGCGGGTTCGCGCCGTTGCCGGCACATGAAGATGTGCACCTGGTACGAGCGTTAGAGGCCCACGGAGCGCAGATCGTCTGGACGGCGAAGCACAGTGTCGCGACCAGTAGCCGGCGGGACAGCCGTGCCCGCGAAGGGTTCGGGGATTATCTGGCGGGGTTGGAAACTGTGAGTATTTGAGGGGCTGTGCTGGCCTCTTCGCGGGCAAGCCCGCTCCCACAGGGATCGCGGTGTTTTCAGGTCTGTGTTGTGCCTTTTGAAGACGCAAGCACAGCGCGCACTGGAAATCACCTAGATCACTGTGAAACTGTGAGTGTTGTGGGGCTGTGCTGGCCTCTTCGCGGGCAAGCCCGCTCCCACAGGGATCGCGGTGTTTTCAGGTCTGTGTTGTCCTTTTGAAGACGCAAGCACAACGCGCACTGGAATCCACCTAATCACTGTGAAACTGTGAGTGTTGAGGGGCTGTGCTGGCCTCTTCGCGGGCAAGCCCGCTCCCACAGGGATCGCGGTGTTTTCAGGTCTGCGTTTTGCCTTTTGAAGACGCAAGCACCGCGCGCACTGGAAACCACCTAATCACTGTGAAACTGTGAGTGTTGAGGGGCTGTGCTGGCCTCTTCGCGGGCAAGCCCGCTCCCACAGGGATCGCGGTGTTTTCAGGTCTGCGCTGTCCTTTTGAAGACGCAAGCACAGCGCGCACTGGAAATCACCTAGGTCCCTGTGGGAGCGGGCTTGCCCGCGAAGAGGCCGATACAGCCCCCATCAGATCAAGAAGCTTTGCGCGTGCGCTTGGCTGGTTTCTTGTCAGTTTCTTTGGCCGGTGCAGCCTTCTTCTTCGGCGCAGGCGCCCCCTTGCCACCCAGGCTGCGTTTGAGCAGCTCGGTCAAGTCGATGATATCGGCGCCTTTCGAGGCGCCCTCGCCTTCGGCTTTCTCCACCACGCTGATCTTGCCCTTGCTGGCCTTTTCTTCGACCAGGTCCATGATGGTCTGGCGGAAGGCATCGTGATACTCGTCAGGGTTCCACGGCCCGCTCATGTCCTGCACCAGCCGCTTGGCCATGTCCAGCTCACGCTTGTCGAGCTTGCTGTCGGTCACGCTCTTGTCCAGCTCCAGGGTATCGATACCGCGCACTTCCTCGGGCCAGCGCAAGGTGATCATCACCAGCGCATCCTCAAGCGGCCGCAGCAGCGCCAAGTGTTGCCGGGTGTGCAGGACCACCGTGGCCAAGGCGACCTTGCCGGTGCTTTCCAAGGTCTCGCGCAGCAAGGCATAGACCTTGCCGCCACGCCGGTCCGGGCTCAGGTAGTAAGGGGTATCGAAGTGCTGCAAGGGAATGTCACTGGCCTCGACGAACGAAAAGATATCGATGGTCTGGGTCGCTTCCGGCCGGGCGTTGCGGATTTCTTCTTCGCTGATGATCACGTAGCGGCCTTTCTCGTACTGCACGCCCTTGACGATGTTGTCCTTGTCGATTTCCTTGCCGGTGGCCTTGTTCACCCGTTTGTAGCCGACCGGGTCCATGCTGCGCTTGTCCAGCCAGTCGAAATCCACCCGCTCGGTACGCACGGCGGTGTTGAGGGTGACAGGGATGTGCACGAGGCCGAAGCTGATCGCGCCTTTCCAGATTGCCCGGGCCATGGTCGTTCAGCTCCTAGGGTTGGCAGGGTTGGCCAGACTGGCAGTAGCGCAAGGCGCCGCAACGTTCGCAGCATTGACACTGTAGCCCGGCAATTTCACCACTGAGCGTGCTGCGCCACTGGCAGCCACGCAGCAGGCAGAGGAGTTTCATTAGCCACCTCCTTGACCCGCGCTGTCGCGGGCTCTTACTTGCACTGACTGCGCGCTGGCACGAAGGTTTACTCGTATTGCCCTATGGCAGCGGATTTGCGCCGCTGGCGCAGCTACGGCCTTCGGCCAGCACCTGAGCGACCACCTGACGCAATGCCCTGGTGCTGTCCAGCCCGGCGCCACGGGCCTGTGCCAGGCACCTGAGCTGGCGATCGGCACTGGTGCCTTGCTCGAGGATGTTCAGACCATGGATGAAGGCTCGTTCGGCATCCGCGGTATCCGGTGGGTGCTGGCTGCGCAGTTGCGCCAGCCAGGCTTGGGCAGTGACCGGTTGTTGCTGATGAACGCCGAGGAACTGGCCGTGGCGGCCGTAGCGCAGCGCCCGCCAGTAGTTTTCCTGGGTGATCCAGTGCTGCTCACGGCTGAGCGGCAAGGGGCTGTAGTGCGCCATGGCGCACTGCTCGACCAGGTGACGAAATACTGCAGCGATGGCCAGTGCGTCGTCCAACTGCGGGCAGGCATCGCAGATGCGCAGCTCGACCGTGGGATAGCGCTGCGACGGCCGTATCGCCCACCAGAACGCGCCGTCCTTGGCCAGGGCACCGGTGCGCTGGTGCAAGGCGCGGTAGCGCTGGTAGGCCGCCCAGTCGGCCAAGGGCTCGGGCAGGCCCATGTGCGGCCACTCGCCACAGATCACCCGCCGATAACTCATGTAGCCGGTGTTCTGCCCGCTCCACAACGGCGACGAGGTGCTCATGACCAGCAGCAACGGCAACCAATACAGCACGCGGTTGATCAACTGCATGCGATCGCAGCCGGGCGGCACGCCGACATGCACGTGCAGGCCAGACAACAGACTGCGCTTGGCTACCTGTTGATAATCGTCGAACAACTGCTGGAAGTGCGCCGAGCTCCGCGGTCGTTGACGCCGCCAATGGGCGCTGGGGTGGCTGGCAGCGCAGTAGAGGCCAGCGCCCTCCTCGGCCAGTGCTTGGTTCAGGCGTTGCCGGTATTCAACAAAAAAGCCGCGTGCCTGGTGCAGGTTGGCAAACACCGGTGAGGCGATTTCGATCTGGCAGCGAAACATTTCTTCGGCAAAGTAGCTGCCGGCGACCTCCCGGCAGCGCCTGGCTATCGCTGGCGAGGGTGAACCCAGCACACGACCGCTGGCGAGGTCCACCAACAGGTATTCCTCCTCGATGCCAAAGGTACATGGCCGGTACATGGCCCGTCAGCCAATGCGGGTAACGCGCAAGGCAACCGCGGCGATGCGCTCGACCTGCTCATAGCCACGCTCAAGCAGTTGCTCGCCAAATACATCCGGATCCAGTTCTTGATACAGCCAACTCCAGCGCGGCCCCGCCAGGCGTTGGCGGGCGGCTTGCAGCAGGGCATCGCGCCCTTCGACGATGGCAACGCCAGTGTACAGTAGCAACGTCCCGCCAAGGCTCAGCCGTTGGCAGGCTTGCTCGATAATCCGCATCGACAGCTCAGCGCCGAGCGCAGCGCCACCATGACGATATTGGCGCTGCTGGGTATCGAGCATGTACGGCGGGTTGGCGACGATCAAGTCGAAGCTGCCCGTCAGCCCTTGTAGCAGGTCGCTTGGCTCGACGGACACGTTGCTGAGCCCGGCCAACGCGGCATTGATCGCGGTGTAGCGCAGCGCCAGCGGGTTGATGTCGACCGCACTGACTTGGGCATGGGGCGCGGCCTGGGCAATCAACAGCGCACCAATACCCGCGCCGCAGCCGATATCTACGGCGTGCTGGACCGGCTCGGGGCTGCGTTGTAGATGATCGCCAATGACCTGGGCGAAGCGGTAGCTGTCCGGGCCGAAAAACACCGAATCACTGGCCTCGGTGGGATAGGCCGAGTGCACCAGCAGCAGCTCGTCCAAGTTCGACCAGCGGACCTTGCTGCGCAACAGCTCAGCCTGTTGCTCGACAACCTGCGCAGTGTGTAGCAGTGCCAGTTCATCGGCAGACATCAGCGAGGGAGCAAACGGTCGGCTCCAGCCAAACACATCGCGCACATTGTGCGCCTGCTCGGCGCCGGGGCGAGCGTTGTTGCGCGCATGGGTGGCGGGCGTGACGCAGGTAAAGCGGTAGCCATCGGCGCGCAAGCGTTGGCCCAGCTGGAGCAGGGCTTGATCAGCGTGGATTTGCGCCTGGGACAGTTGCATCAGTGCGCGCCCTCCTGGGTAAGCCCGGTTGCGCGGATATAAGCCTGGGTGGCCAGCAGGCCTTCTGGCAATGCGTGGCGGTTGCCAGCCATCCGCTCGATCAGCACTTCAATAGCCTCGGGTGCAGGGTCGGCCACCAAGGGTTGCACGGATGATTCAGTTTCCCAGCTGCCGGGTATCAGCCGGCGTGGTCTGGGCCCTTGCCAGTCACCGGCGATCCAGTCGTACCAGAGCTGCTTTTCGTACGCGCTGAAGACCCCGAACATGGCGGCCGAGGGGCCTTCAATCAAACCCCAGAAGCGGCTCTGATCCGGCGCTTGATTGCGCTTGATCCAGCCTTGCGCTTGCATCGCTTGGACGAACTCAGCGATCGCCTCTGGACCTGCCAACCACTGGTTGACCGTACGGCCTTGCAGCTTGCAATGGTCAGAGTGCATGAACTGGCCAAATCCACGTTTGCGCTCCAGCGCTGCGAACAGCTCGCCCTGTAGGTCAAAACGGGCTATCAACTCGGCGGCCGGAACGCCTAGGTCATTCAAGCGATAGCCGTGTCGCACGCGTTGGTAGAACGCCTGCGTGTCGGATTGCGGACACAGTTGCAGCAGGGCCTGGATCGAGCGCTGGGCATGGCCGCTGGCGGCATTGTCGATGGTGACGTGGAGCTGAAAATAGTGCCCGTCGATACCCAGTTCAGCCAGCTCATAGGTGGTGATCAACAGGTGCAGCGGCGGTTGTTCGTAGCCCAGGTTGTAGCCGATCACTTCAGCCAGGAACTGCTCGGTGTTCTGCCCCAAGGCCAATTGCACAGCGCCTTGTAAATAGCAGGCGTCGTCCAGCGCAATCGACTCAAGGCAACCCAGGCGACTGAGCAGGCGCTGGTAGATCAACACATGGTTACAGCGCGAATCGCCGTCGCCCAGCTCTTCCAGATAAGTGCGGATCAGGCCGTGGTAGCGTGGGTCGCGCCACTGGTGCAAGGTGCCGTGCAACCAGGCGCCATCGACCGCCTTGGTCGGAGCGACGTGCTGCAAGTACCACAGCGCCTGCGCCCGGTTGGCGAAATATCGCCGGGGTTCGCCCTGGCGGCGCTGTTGGAGATAGGTTGCGTAGTCACGCGCGACCCGAGCAGCGGCGTGTGCGCTCCACTGCGCCAGTTGCTGCGGATCATCAGGCAGGTCATCAGGCAATTGCGCGGCCCGTTGCAACTGTCCGGCGAGCCACTGCGCGCCGTTTTCGCCTTGCAGCAAGGCGAGGTAGCGCTGTTGTACGTTGCTGCTCTGGGCCGGTACCAGCAGGCCAGTCTTGCGGGTCATCACCGTCATGCCTGACTCCTTGCCCAACTACGGACGTTTGGTGTCTTGGGGGATCGGCTCAGGGCCGGGGGTTGGCTGCGGTGCAGGTTGATCGGGTTTTTGCATTTGCAGTGAAGGCTTGCTTTGGTCGGCGTCTTCGGCCGGATGATCTGTGTCTCGGTCAAAGCAACCGCCAAGCAGCGCAAGGCTGCTCAACAGGCAAACGGTAGATACTAGGCGCATGGGCTGTCCTCCTGCGAAGAAAAACGCAGTGCCGCGCAAACGGCACTGCGTGCTTCATTTACGAGCGGCCACCTTTGCGGCCCGACTCGCTGCGGTCGGTAGTGGTGCTCGATTGCTGGCCGCCTTTACGGCCGGCTTCGGAAGCTTTCTGCCGGTCATTGGCGAAATTGCCAGGGTTCTTGGTACCGCCCTGACTGCCCGACTTGCCACTTTCTTTGTTAGCCATGGTCATGAACCTCATGAGGCTTAGGAAAATGCACAGCGCTGCGCCGTACATAGTGTGGGAGTACGGCGATAAGCGTGGATTCGCTTTATTTCCTTAGCGGCCTGACCGGCGGCATTAAATAAGCGCCAGGCGCTTATTTGGTGCGCAAGGCTTGCGCGCTACCAGGTCAGCACTGCGCCCACGGCGAAGGTGTCAGTGTCCTCGTTCTGCGCATCGCCTTCATGGCCATCGATCTCGAACTGATTGTACTCGGCGACCAATGTGAGGTTGTCATTGATATCGTGGAACAAGGCAATACCGCGGGTTTGATAGTCGGCCCCGGTATTGACCGCGCCATTGCCATCATCCTCGGTCTTGCCATACGACAGCGCCAGACGGTTCTTGCCCAAGCGATACGAGCCCTGCAGCAGGTAGCCCTTGCTGTCGACCTCGCGCAGGGTCGCCTCGCCGGCGTTGTTGGTGAAAAACGGGTTGATGCCTTTGGCAGTGAAACCTGAGCCGGTCAGGGAAAACGCCCCCATTTTGGCCTGCACGCCATAGCCCAGGCCCTTGGAGGTCACCGACTCGACCGTGCTGTCGGTGTTGTCGGAGGTCTGGTAGCTGCCGTTGAGCCAGCTGTAGATCTGCGCCCCGGCCAGGTCGAACTGGTAGGTGATCTCGCTCTCGGTGCGCGGGTTTTCCTGGTAGGCCTTGCCCACCGCGCTGTCATCGTTGGTATCGACCGGGTCCATGATGCCCACAGCGATGCGCAGGCCGTCCATTTGCGGGCTGCGGTAGGTGATCTGCGAGGTCGGGAACGGGTAGGTAACCGCTGCCGATGTTGCCGAACGAGACCCCGCCGCCGTCTACCAGGCCCAGGGTGTCGCTGACCTGACCGTAACCGGCGAGCAGTTCATCGAGGAGGATGTTGGAACGGGCGAACAGGCCGAAATCCTTGCCGATCAGCACTTCGCCCCATTCGGGGTTGGCCACGGTGCCGTAGAACTGGCGCACATCGATGGCGGTGTCGGTGCCGTTGGTCTCGCTGTCGTTGATGGTGACCCAGAACGAGGAGCGCCCGCCGAGCTTGAGGTCGTCGATCTGGCGGGTCATGTTGAAGCCCAGGGTGTTGGGCAAAAAGCCCATTTTCACCCGCGATTGGCGGCGGTCGTACTGCTCGCCAGCCCGGTCGATATCGCTGTTGACGTAGAAGGCGTTGATGTAGCCGTCGGTGGAAAAGGTGGTCTGGTCCTTGTCATAGAGCATGATCTCGGCGCTGGCCATTGGGCTCAGGGCCAGGCTGGCAAGGCCGCCAAGCAGCGGCAGGATAAGGCGTTGGGCATTGTTATTGTTGTGCATGGCGCGCTCCGCAATCGGTAGGGACGAGTGTCGGGCCGATTATCGAAAGCGCGTGCGCCCTGCCCTACGCTGCCTTGGCAGCGATTGGCCAGTGCCTTGGCCGGGCGCGAGTGGATGGCGCACAGCGAACTAATCCCTTGTCCGCCCGTGTCACCCGGCTAAAGTGGCAAGACCCAGTCCGGAAGGCGCGCCTTTAAGGTAAAAATGCAGGCAGGCCCTGCATAATTGTCGATTGTGCAAGGCAAATTCGCATGACAGGATCCCCTGATCCTCCAGCGCACTCCAGACTTCACTTGGAAAATCAATAACAAAGCAGGGAGAACGCGATGACCGCGCATGCTCACATTTCGGCAACGGATCATGTCTTGGCCGAAGTCCGCAATCAGATTGGCCACCTCACCCTCAACCGCCCCGCCGGCCTCAATGCCCTGACCCTGGATATGGTGCGCAGCCTGCAGCAGCACTTGGACGCCTGGGCCGATGACAGCCAGGTGCAGGCCATTGTCCTGCGTGGAGAAGGCCCCAAGGGCTTTTGCGCCGGCGGCGATATCCGCTCGCTGTATGACAGCTTCAAGGCCGGTAGCACGCTGCATGAACAGTTCTTCGTCGAGGAGTACGCCCTCGATAAGTGCATCCACCGCTACCGCAAGCCGGTTCTGGTGCTGATGGACGGCTACACCTTGGGTGGCGGCATGGGCCTGGCCCAGGGCGCCGACCTGCGGGTGGTCACCGAGCGCAGCCGTTTAGGCATGCCGGAGACCGCCATCGGTTACTTCCCGGATGTCGGCGGCAGCTATTTCCTGTCGCGCATCCCCGGCGAGCTGGGCACTTATCTGGGCGTCAGTGGCGCGCAGATCCAGGCCGCCGATGCCTTGTATTGCGGTCTGGCCGACTGGTACCTGGCCAGCGATAAGCTATCGGCCCTGGATCAAGCACTGGAGCGCATCAGCTTCGGCGAGCATCCACTGAAAGATCTCCAGGGCCTGCTGGCCAAGCTCGGCACCCAGGTCCTCGATGACGCGCCGCTGGCCAGGCTGCGCCCAGTGATCGATCACTTCTTCGCCCAGCCCGACCTGGCCAGCATCATCGAGCAACTGCGAGCGGTGACCATTGGCGACAGCCATCAATGGGCACTGGCCACCGCCGACCAGCTGGAAAGCCGCTCGCCGCTGGCAATGGCGGTTACCCTGCAGATGTTGCGCCGTGGCCGCCATCTGGGGCTGGAAGACTGCTTTGCCATGGAGCTGCACCTGGATCGCCAGTGGTTCGAATACGGCGACCTCATCGAGGGTGTACGCGCGCTGATTATCGACAAGGACAAGCAGCCCCGCTGGAACCCACCGAGCCTAAAGCAGCTGCAACAGGCCCGAGTCGACCAATTCTTCGAAGGCCTGTAAGGCTGGGAGTACGCAGATGCAAGACCTGGAACTGAGCGAAGAGCAAATCATGATCCGCGATATGGCCCGGGACTTTGCCCGTGGCGAGATCGCCCCGCATGCCCAAGCCTGGGAAAAAGCCGCCTGGATCGATGATGGCGTAGTGCGCAAGATGGGCGAGTTAGGCCTGTTGGGCATGGTCGTTCCGGAAGACTTTGGCGGCAGCTACACCGACTACGTCGCCTACGCCCTGGCGGTTGAAGAGATTGCCGCCGGTGACGGCGCCACGGGCGCCTTGATGAGCATCCACAACTCGGTCGGCTGCGGGCCGCTGCTCGCCTACGGCACGCCTGAACAGCAACAGACCTGGCTGCCACGCCTGGCCAGTGGCGAAGTCATTGGTTGCTTCTGCCTGACCGAACCCCAGGCGGGTTCCGAGGCGCACAACCTGCGCACCCGCGCCGAGCTGGTGGATGGCCAGTGGGTGATCAACGGCGCCAAGCAGTTTGTCAGCAATGCCCGCCGCGCCGGGTTGGCGATTGTGTTCGCGGTAACGGACCCGGAGCTTGGCAAGAAGGGCCTGTCAGCCTTCCTGGTGCCCACCGACAACCCTGGCTTCAAGGTTGATCGCAGCGAGCACAAGATGGGCATTCGCGCCTCCGACACCTGCGCGGTGACGTTGGACAACTGCCGCATTGCCGCCGCCAACCTGCTCGGCGAGCGCGGCAAGGGGCTGGCGATTGCCCTGTCCAACCTGGAAGGCGGGCGCATCGGCATCGCTGCGCAAGCATTGGGTATTGCCCGCGCCGCCTTTGAAGCAGCGCTGGTCTACTCACGTGATCGCATCCAGTTCGGCAAGCCGATCAATGAGCACCAGAGCATTGCCAACCTCTTGGCGGACATGCAGGTGCAGATCAATGCCACGCGCCTGTTGATCCTGCATGCAGCGCGCCTGCGCAGTGCCGGCAAGCCGTGCTTGTCGGAGGCCTCGCAGGCCAAGCTGTTCGCCTCGGAGATGGCTGAACGGGTGTGCTCGATGGCGATTCAGGTGCATGGTGGCTATGGCTATCTGGAGGACTACCCGGTGGAGCGCTATTACCGGGATGCGCGGATTACCCAGATTTATGAAGGGTCAAGCGAGATTCAACGGATGCTGATTGCGCGGGAACTGAAGAACTATCCGTTGTAGGCGCAACACCTGCCGGCCTCATTGCGGGGCCGGCCCGCGCCTACCCGCTGTGGGAGCGGGCTTGTCCCGCGATGAGGCCGGCCCTGATGCGATCATTCCGTCACATGCACACTGTCCAGGTAGGTACGCACCGCCCACAATGCCTCCTGGCTGAGAAAATCCGCCATCTTGGGCATATACACCCGCCCATCGCGCACCGCGCCATTGCGCACGCGCTCGACAAACCATTCATCTCCCGCCGCGCCTTCATCGAGCATGCGCAAGTCCGGGGCAATCCCGCCCGACTTGGCCTCCAGGCCGTGGCATGCCGCGCAGTTCTGGTTATACGCCGACGCACCAATGGACACCGCCTTGTCGTGATCCTTGCTGTCGCGATACGGGTTCTCGGCGCGCCATTCGCTGCCAAGCGGCTCCAGCCCTTCGGTATTGACGGCCGTTGGGGTGACGTTGCCATGGGCGCTGGCAGCGCCGGCAGCGCACAGGCCAAGCATCAGCAGGGTGGATTTGCAGGCGTTTTTCACGATTGTCATTGTTCTGGCCTCGACTTCAGAGAGTGCACGCGCCACCTCTGAGAGCGAGGCGGTTGGAGCATCCTAGAAAGCGGCCAGGGCGGCCCCCATGCTGCTTTGGTGGCCGCGCCCTCCTCCCTTGGTCGTAGCCCGTGCGGGGCAATGCCAAATCATGCCCGCCCTGGGAAGTTTTCCCGTAATGGCCGGGAAGATTTCCGTATCTCGCCGAGCGGTGGCGTTCCAGGCTATGCAGGCCACAACCTCACTGGGAACTCCACCATGACAACAAGAACGTTACCCGCCATGCTTTCGCCCATTTCTGCTGCCCTGCTGCTGGCGAGCCTGGCCATTGGCGGTACCGCCCAGGCCAAGCCGGTCACCTGGGAAGACATCGCCGACGACCACAAGACCACCAACAACGTGCTGCAGTACGGCATGGGGACCAACGCCCAGCGCTGGAGCCCACTGGCGCAGGTCAACGACCACAACGTGTTCAAGCTCACGCCAGCCTGGTCGTTCTCCTTTGGCGACGAGAAGCAGCGCGGCCAGGAGTCCCAGGCCATCGTCAACGACGGGGTGATCTACGTCACCGGCTCCTACTCGCGGGTATTTGCCCTCGACGCCAAGACCGGCAAGCGCCTGTGGACCTACAACCACCGCCTGCCAGACAACATTCGCCCCTGCTGTGACGTGGTCAACCGCGGCGCGGCCATCTATGGCGACAAGATCTATTTCGGCACCCTCGATGCGCGTCTGGTGGCGCTGAACAAGGACACCGGCAAGGTGGTGTGGAACAAGAAGTTCGGCGACCACAGCGCCGGCTACACCATGACCGGCGCCCCGACCATCGTCAAAGACCAGAAGAGCGGCAAGGTGCTGTTGATCCATGGCAGTTCCGGCGATGAGTTCGGTGTAGTCGGCCAGCTGTATGCGCGTGACCCGGACACCGGTGAAGAGGTATGGATGCGGCCCTTCGTCGAAGGCCACATGGGCCGCCTCAATGGTAAGGACAGCACCCCCACCGGCGACGTCAAGGCGCCGTCCTGGCCCGACGATCCGAGCACCGAGACTGGCAAGGTCGAGGCTTGGAGCCATGGTGGCGGCGCGCCTTGGCAGAGCGCCAGTTTCGATGCCGAAACCAATACCATCATCGTCGGCGCCGGTAACCCCGGGCCTTGGAACACCTGGGCGCGCACTTCCAAGGACGGCAACCCGCACGACTACGACAGCCTTTACACCTCAGGCCAGGTCGGCGTCGATCCCACCACCGGTGAGGTCAAGTGGTTCTACCAGCACACCCCCAACGATGCCTGGGACTTCTCCGGCAACAACGAGCTGGTGCTGTTCGACTACAAGGACAAGGACGGCAAGCAGTTCAAGGCCACTGCCCACGCCGACCGCAACGGCTTTTTCTATGTGGTCGACCGCAGCAACGGCAAGCTGAAAAACGCCTTCCCGTTCGCCGACAACATCACCTGGGCCAGTCATATCGACCTGAAAACCGGCCGCCCGGTAGAAAACGAAGGTCAGCGCCCGGCCAAGCCGGAGCCTGGGCAGACCAAGGGCAAGCCCGTGGAAGTGTCGCCGCCGTTCCTCGGCGGCAAGAACTGGAACCCCATGGCGTACAGCCAGGACACCGGCCTGTTCTATGTACCGTCCAACCAGTGGAAAGAAGAGTATTGGACCGAAGAGGTCAACTATAAGAAGGGCTCGGCGTACTTGGGCATGGGCTTTCGGATCAAGCGCATGTACGAGGACCATGTAGGCTCGCTGCGTGCCATGGACCCTACCACCGGCAAGATGGTCTGGGAGCACAAGGAGCGCTTGCCGCTGTGGGCCGGGGTGCTGGCAACCAAGGGCAACCTGGTGTTCACCGGCACCGGTGACGGCTACTTCAAGGCCTTCAACGCCAAGACTGGCGATGAGCTGTGGAAATTCCAGACCGGCAGCGGCATCGTCTCCCCGCCTATCACTTGGGAGCAGGATGGTGAGCAGTACATCGGTGTGACCGTAGGCTACGGCGGCGCGGTGCCGCTGTGGGGTGGCGACATGGCCGAGCTGACCAAGCCCGTGGCGCAGGGCGGATCGTTCTGGGTGTTCAAGATCCCTGCGTGGGACACCAAGACCGCTCGGCGCTGACCTAGATCGCCCATTTCCATCTCCCCTGCAGGAGCGGCGCACCGCCGCTCCTGCACATTTGTAAGCCTGGAGCCTGTCATGAACTACCTGCCACTGGCCCTGCTGCTACTGCTCCCCAGCGCCTTCGCCGACGATCAGGCCGACGTGCCGCTGACGATCAATGGCTGCGTCATCGCCGCAGAAAGCAAATGCCCCAACGCCAACCTGCGTGGCGCCGACTTGAACAACCAGGACCTGCGCAAGATGGACCTGTCCGGCGCTGACCTGCGCGAGGCCAATCTACGCCACGCCCGGCTTGATCTGGCCAATCTGGAAAAAGCCGATCTGCGCGGCGCCAACCTGACCCGTGCCAGCCTGCAACAGAGCAACCTGCGCCTGGCCCAGCTGCAAGGTGCGACACTGGTCGCGGTCCAGGCCTGGGGCATGTTTGCCCAGGGTGCCAACTTCGAAAAAGCCGACTTGTCTGCGGCCTACCTGGAGTTCGCCAGGCTGTCGGGGGCCAAGCTGCATGGCACCTCGCTGAAGGCGGCTGACCTGGAAATGACCTGGCTGAGCAAGGCTGACCTCAAGGGTGCGAGCCTGGCCGATGCCAATTTGCAGGAGGCCAAGTTTGGCGAGAGCAACCTTGAGAATGCCGACCTGCGCGGGACGCGGCAGCATTATGCGAATTTCCAGGACAGCAATATGGAAGGTTGCCAGGGCTGTCCAGACTCTTGGCAGTGAAGCGGTGTGGTTGTGTCAGTTGCGGCCTCTTCGCGGGCAAGCCCGCTCCCACAGGTACCGCGCTGATCCTGGAGCTGGCGCTGAGCCTGTAGGAGCGGGCTTGCCCGCGAAGAGGCCTGTATTGAACCCCCTCAGGCGGCAACCCGCAGCAACCCTGCCTCGATGGCCAGGTGCACCAGCTCCGCCTGGCAACTGACCTGCAATTTGCTCTTGAGCAAGGTCAGGTGATTGGACACGGTCTCCCACAGGTACCGCGCTGATCTTGGCGCTGGCGCTGAGCCTGTAGGAGCGGGCTTGCCCGCGAAGAGGCCTGTATTGAACCCCCTCAGGCGGCAACCCGCAGCAACCCCGCCTCGATGGCCAGGTGCACCAGCTCCGCCTGGCAACTGACCTGCAATTTGCTCTTGAGTAAAGTCAGGTGATTAGACACGGTCTTGCTGCTGATACACAGCTGCTCGGCGATAGTGCGCACCGCCGTGCCCTTGGCCAGCATCAGGAAAATCTCCGTTTCGCGCTGGGTCAATCCCTGCAAACGGTCCTGCCCATGCTGACGCGGCTGGCAAGCCAGCGCGGTCGCCAGGGCTTGCTCGATATAGGCATGCCCAGCCATGGTTCGCTGCACCGCTTCAAGCAACACTTGCGGAGCCACCTGCTTGGACAAGAACCCGCACGCCCCCGCTTCCAGGGCCTGACGTACCACGCCAAGCTCGGTGTGTTCACTGAAAAACAACACGCGTAGCTGCGGCAGGCGCTGGCGCAGTCGCTTGGTAGTTTCCAATCCGCTGATGCCGGGCAAATCGAAGTCCATGATCACCAGCCCTGGCACCTGGGCCTGGACCTGGGCCAGGGCCGCCTCGCCACTGTCGGCTTGCAGCACCTGCATCTCGGGCATCCCATCGGCCAAGGTTGCCGCCAGGCCGATGCGCAGCAGCGGATGATCGTCCACCAGCAAAATGGCCATGGGTGCTGCTCCTGCGCGAAGGTATCGCCCCATGCTAGAAGCAGCGCGCCTGCCACCCTCTACTACTTTGGTACTGGTTTGCCTGGCGATGGTCGCATTCACAAAGCCTTGCTACCGGCTCTTAATAGCGGCATAACAAGGGCTGCCTAGCGAACTGCCCCTTGCGTGCGAGCACACATACAACAATAAGGTGCACAGCCATGTACAAGATCCTCATTGCCGACGATCACCCGTTGTTTCGCGAGGCCATCCACAATGTGATCGCCGATGGCTTTCCCGGTAGCGAAGTGATGGAGACCGCAGACCTCGACAGCGCCCTGGCCCTGACCGGTGAACACGATGATTTGGACTTGATCCTGCTGGATCTGAACATGCCGGGCATGCATGGGCTGGGCGGGTTGATGAACCTGCGCAACGAAGCCCCGACCATTCCGGTGGTGATCGTGTCAGCCGAACAGGACAAGCAAGTGGTGTTGCAGGCGATCACCTATGGTGCGGTAGGTTTTATCACCAAGTCCTCGCCGCGCTCGCAGATGACCGAGGCGATCGAGCAGATTCTCAACGGCAACGTCTACCTGCCACCGGACATCATCCGCACCCAGAAACCGGGCAGCCGCCGTGCGACCAGCGAGCACCATGGCTTTGCCCCGGAGCTGCTGCAGGCGCTGACGCGCAAGCAACTGCTGGTGCTCGAGCGGATGACCAAGGGCGAGTCGAACAAGCAGATCGCCTACAACCTGGATATCGCCGAGACCACGGTCAAGGCGCATGTGTCGGCGATTTTGCGCAAGCTCAATGTGCACAATCGGGTGCAGGCGATTCTCAGTGCTGGGGATATCGATTTCAGTGCTTATCTGCGGCGGTGAACCTTAGGGTCTGTTCGCGGGCAAGCCCGCTCCTACAGCGGGCCTTGCTGGTTTTGAGAGCAATGGTGTGTCAGAAAAATCATTGCGCCGATAGCATTTATCCATTGAACACCTTGTTACAGGTGCAGTAAGCTCGGGCTCATTCACTGGAGAGCAACATGACCCACAGCATCCACGACCACGCCAACCACACCGCTCGCATCCTGCGCCGCGTGCTGGCCGTTGTCGGCTGCTCGTCTGTTGCCAGCTTTTATTTTGGGTATTGGTTTAGCCACTAGGCGCCGCTGATACCCCAACGGCGCCCACTCTTCGAGGGGCCGCCGAATACGAGAATACTCAACCCCCGGTCGGCTCCCCGACCGGGGGTTTTGCTTTTCCAGACCTTTGAAAACACACAGATTGCACCTGAGGACAGATCGATGAACTACGCCACCTACGCCTACCCAAGCACCTACGCCTGGCGATTTAGCCAATCCCGTTCGGGCCAGCCTGCCGCCTCCGTTCGGTCGATTCGTGGTGGCAATGCCGCACAACAACCCCATTTGACGATCTGTCGAACACCTCGATAGGGCCGACTGCGCGGGCATCAACCCGCCGTCCGCCCAGGGAACATTACGCCATGCAAGCCTCCAACCTCGCCCTGACCCAACCGCAAGCTGCCAACACCACCGTCAGCCAGCGCCTACCCAGCCCACACCTGCTCAAGCAGCAGATGCCGCTATCCAGCGAACTCGCCCAGCAAGTGCAGCGGCACCGCCAGGCCATCCGCAATATTCTTGACGGCCGCGATTCGCGCCTGCTGGTCGTCGTTGGCCCCTGCTCGATCCACGACCCACGTTCAGCCCTGGAATACGCTGACCGCCTCGCCGCCTTGAGCCGTGAGGTCGATGACCAGTTGCTGCTGGTGATGCGCGCCTACGTGGAAAAACCGCGCACCACGGTCGGCTGGAAAGGCCTGGCCTACGATCCGCACCTCGATGGCAGCGACGACATGCACGCCGGTATCGCCCTCTGCCGTGGCTTGATGCTGAACATGCTCGAACGCGGGTTGCCGATTGCCACCGAATTGCTGCAACCGATGGCCGCTGGCTACTTCGATGACCTGCTGAGCTGGGCCGCGATTGGTGCGCGCACTACCGAATCGCAGATTCACCGCGAGATGGTCAGTGGGCTTGAGTTGCCAGTGGGCTTCAAGAATGGCACCGATGGCGGTATTGGCATTGCTTGCGATGCCATGCGCAGCGCGGCGCACCCGCATCGCCACTTCGGGATGGATGCGCAAGGCTACCCGGCGATCATCGAGACGCTGGGCAATCCTGATACGCACCTGGTGCTGCGCGGTGGCCACAAAGGGCCGAACTACGATGCCGATAGCGTGGCTCAGGCACGCATTGGCTTGGCCAAGGTCGGTCTGGCGGCGCGAATCATGGTGGACTGCAGCCATGCCAACAGTGGCAAGGATCCGGAAAGGCAGCCGGCGGTGTTCGAACAGGTGCTGGCGCAACGCTTAGCAGGCGATACGTCGTTGGTGGGGGTGATGCTTGAGGGGCATTTGTTCGATGGGTGCCAGGCGTTGGGCAAAACACCGTTGAAATACGGTGTGTCCATCACTGATGGTTGTTTGGGTTGGGACAAAACAGCGCAACTTCTCACAACTGCAGCGAGCAAACTCGCCCGCCAGGGTGCTTGAGCCTTGGGCCAAAAGCACCCGCACTGCTGTCGGGCGGTTGCGGGTGCTGCTTAGCTGCATTTAGGCGTTGTACAGCCTCGCGCAGACTCCATTCAAGCGCTGGTGTGGGCCACCATCAGCGCCCCAGGCAGCGCTGGAGCGAATGGTTGTGTGAAAGAACCACCAATATCGCGGACTATTTGGAGGAACGCTTAACCAGGTATATTGCCTCAGCTGCATGGCGCCATACACTCGAGTGATGTCAGAGCTCATTGGCTGGCTAACATGCACACCCGTCTGTCTCAGCCAGGTATTGAACTGAGCATCACTAAGCTTGCCGGTGTTGACTACCAGAGTGTAGACGTTACTCACCTGCACCTGATAGGAAACCCGTGTTCCTCTTGCATCTGCAATAGTGATGGTTGCACTTCCATTCCTTTCCCCGACCACGCGCCCGGTAGAAGTCACTGAGGCAACCGCAGGATTGCTAGAACTGTAGGTGTAGGGTGCTTGTCCACCAGTCGCGGCCCTAACGGCGGTGTTATTAATAGAGTCCGCCCCGGTTCTTGTCCAAGTTGGCATTTTTACAGAAATGCCATTAAGCACCAGCGGACGTTGATCCACCATCAGCGGTGGGTTGACCAATAAGTCTAATTGGGCTGAATGCTGAGGAGCTTGCCCGTTTCGAGTCAAGGTGTAATAGACCCGCACGGTCTTCAGTAGACTGGACAAAATGACGTTTCGAGGAACAACAAACGTGAGCGGCCCAGGACGGCTGACGGTTTGAACTGCGCTGGCATGTGAACCAACACCGCTCACCAATAATTGCACTTGATCCAGCGGGAGCATCCCGGGGAAATTCACGGTAAAGGTTGCACCGGGTATCTCTGGAATCACGGCTGGAGCGAGCAGCCCACCGACAGCAAGCGGCGACTCTGGGCGCACCAGGTTCAACGGTTGAGGGTCGGCAACGATCATCGTCTCTTGCTGCGATAGACGTACGCGGCCGTTGCGATCCCTCACTGTGTAGAAGACCTGCACCACTTCATTCAGCCAGCTGGCAACGACATCTTGCTTAACGGTGATCGACACCGGCGTGGTAGAGCCGGACTGTTCGATGGTATGAGTTGCACTCGTCGACGGTACCAACACCAGGCTTACATAATCCTCCGAGCTCATGCCGTCGTAGGTGATCGTGACGGTAGCGCTGCTAGTGGAAGGTAAGGTTCTGTTCTGGCTCAGCCCCTGCACTAACGGAGCGGGTAGCAATGCCACTTGATCACCCACCAGCAAGTTAAGCGCTGCTGACGACACCGGCTCCGCCTCGCCTAGCTGCACTCGGTAGCTTACAGTCAATCGTCCGCCATCCACCTCAGCCAACATTCCAGACGCATTGAGCCTTACAACTTTGACTCCGCTCTCGACATCCCGGCTATCGATGGGAAATGCAAATGTATTCTGGAAGCTCCGGTTAGTCGCCGTAGTGCCATCGAGCACGACTGTAACCCTATCCTCCAGACTGATCGCTGGCCAGCGCAGCTCGACCGTCAGTTCAGGCAGATTGGCATCTAGCAACAGCCCCCTGGCTTCGCTTACTACGGGCGCCGGTAGACGACGAACCGCAGCTCTGATAAATCGGCTGATGCGCGGCGAACGATCGATCTGAACCCCGTTGCGTAACTGCACATAGCTGACCCACAACTGACCTGCGGCACCAAGCAGTAGATCAGCATTGGGGATTGCACTTTTAAGGTCCCCGCCCTCCGCGTCACCGACTGGCAAGATGGGTAAGTTTCCGCTTCGGACCGATTGCCCATCGCTGGAGGTGATTTCATAGCTGGTGACGATTTGGTCTGAAATCAAAAACGGTGGGCTGGTCGCGCGAATGCGTACCTCAAGATCTAGCCTGCCAAGCTCGTCCAGATGAATTTCCGTATCCTGCCGCACGTTGTCGATCAGCAGCAGCGGGACGCCAAGTCGTCCATCGCTGAAATTGGGCCTGAGCAGTGTTGATAGGGATGGTTTGAGCTGAGGGTTGAGCACCAGGTCTACCACTCTCCAGAACACCGTTACCGTGTCCAGACTCTGGATAGGTTCCAGCGCAGTGCTGGAGACCATCAGTACCAACGGTTGGCCCGCAATGACTTGGCTTGCCAACACCGTATGGCTGATCACGACGTTGCCGATGAACAGACTGATGACATCGCCGGCAGTTAGATTCACATACGGCGCAATGGTGACGGCAATCTGTGACTCGGGTACCAGCTGCGGCGGAAGCGTCAGTGTGGGCGCCAGTAAGCCCGGGTGCGTTGCAGCAGGACTCTCGTCGACTCCGCCGGGCACAGTGTCCTTATAGAACACATCGAGCGGTACAGTTTCAACTGGGTTGCCAACGCCGGCAGTGGTGACTCTGAGATACCACAACCCGTTACCGACTACCGCAGCGGCTGCCGGAATAACCGCCAGAATAGTTTCCTGTTCTTGCCCAGCCCGGACCGGCACAGTCAATACCGGAGCAGGATTGACGATGCCTGCTTCATGCCAGAACAGCTGGTAAGTGTGCTGGGTCGACCGGCCTTCGAACGGTCTGAGAGCCACCTGTAATCCCATGACTGCTTGGTTAGTATCGGGATCGAGGTGGCGCCCCAGCACACCGGCCAGATTGAGCCCGACAACCGGGTTGTCGTCAGTACCGATCAAGACAAAAACTGTCGGTACCGCCGGCCCGAAACCGTCTGGCTCCTGCTGGGTGGATACCATCGCGCGGTTAGTCGCCTGTCTTGCTACAACTGAAGCATAGGTCGACTTCATTGTTTCGATTGCTGCTTCCCCCTCTAGCAACCGATGGGAGCGCTCAGCCTCCAGGAATCTCAGGCCGAAGTGCATCCTCCCTTCAATTTTAGGCGCACTGTCTGGTTGCGAGGGTTCAACGGAGGGCACCACAACTGGGGTTGGCGTGGGTTGGGCAGTTGTCGGATTGTTGGCAGCTTCTACCTTCTTTCGGTACATCTCATCGAAAATATTCAGGTCGGTCATGGCAGCGTTTCCTGGGCGAAGAGCGGCGGTGCTCTAACGGCCAATCTGACGCCGCGCCCCAAAACCAACAACTGGCAAAAATGCTAGGTCCGCACCACAGCCCAGCTGTCAAAACGCAGCGATTAGGCTACCCTGTGCCTTTTCTCACAAGGAGTTACCCCATGGCCCGCGCCACTGCCCGTCACATCCTGGTTACCAGCGAAGACAAGTGCAACGAACTCAAAGCCCAGATCGAAGCGGGTGCCGATTTCGCCGAAGTCGCCAAAGCCAACTCGACCTGCCCGTCCAGCCGCCAAGGCGGTGACCTGGGCTCGTTCGGCCCAGGCCAGATGGTCAAGGAATTCGACACCGTGGTGTTCAGCGCGCCGATCAACGTCGTGCAAGGTCCGGTCAAGACTCAGTTCGGTTACCACCTGCTTGAAGTGACCAGCCGCCAGGACTGATCGGCGATTGTTCCTCAGGAACGCTAGGCAGCCTGTGGGGGTGAGGTGCTCGGTCGAGGGTGATCTGGCAGCTAACTGTGGTGACGTTGCTGACGCTATCGCGGAGCTAGCCCGCTCCTACAAGGTGCTGAGTCGTTTGGGGAAATGCGCCTGGCGCGGGTTGCTGGCCTGTCTGCTGGTGCAGTCGTCCAGCGCCTATGCGGGTGCTTCCCACGCACTCACGGTCTATGGCGAAGCCCCCCGCTACGCCGAAGCGTTCCGCCACTTCGATTACGTCAATCCCGATGCCCCCAAGGGCGGCTCCCTACGCCGCTCGGCGATCGAGATTGGTCAGTTCGACCATATCTTGCCTTACATCGACAAGGGCACTGGCGTCAGTGAAGTCGATGGCTGGCTGTATGCACCACTGGCAGTGCGTTCGTTCGATGAGCCTTACACCGTTTATGGGCTGATCGCCCGCCGCATGGAGCGTGGACCGGACGATGCCTGGTTGCGCTTTGACCTCGATCCGCGCGCGACCTTTGCCGATGGCAAGCCGGTGCGTGCCGAGGATGTGCGTTTTACCTTCGAGCTGCTGATGAGCAAGGGCAGCCTTAAATTCCGCACCCAATTCGCTGAAGTCGCCAAGGTCACGGTAGAAAGCCCGCAGCGGGTGCGCTTTGACTTCAAGCAGCCTCATGGCCGTACCCTGCCCTTGGATCTGGCCAGTCTGCCAGTTTTGCCCGAGCACGATTGGCAAGAGCGTGACTTTGCCAGTGGCGCAGGCTTCAGCAAACCCGTTGGCAGTGGGCCTTATCGTATCGGCCGGATCGATAACGGGCGCAGCATTACGTTTGAGCGCAATGCCAATTGGTGGGCCAAAGACCTGCCGGTCAGCCGTGGGCGCTATAACTTCGAACGTATCCGCATCGAGTTTTTCGGCGATACCGAAGTCGCGCGCCAGGTATTGCGCGGCGGTGGCTACGATTACAACCGCGAGTTCTCCGCCACCGCCTACACCATTGGCTACAACGGCGCGCAGCTCGACGATGGCCGCTTGCAGCGTGCACACCTGGGGCCTGCCAAGCCACAGACCGCCCAGGGCTTTGTGTTCAACCTGGACCACGCCATGTTCAAGGACCGCCGCACCCGTCAGGCGCTGGCCATGCTCTGGGATTTCGAATGGAGCAACCGGCAGATGATGCGCGGTATGTACATCCGCCAGCAGAGCGTGTTCTCCAATACCCCACTGGCCGCGCGGCAACTGCCGGATGGCGAAGAGCTCAAGCTGCTGGAACCGTTGCGCGGCCAGGTGCCGGATGAGGTGTTCAGCACAGTCTTCAGCGCCCCGGTCACCGATGCCTCCGGGATCATCCGCCCGCAGCAGTTGCAAGCG
Source organism: Pseudomonas sp. NPDC088890 (assembly GCF_044900155.1). Classification (NCBI taxonomy): domain Bacteria; kingdom Pseudomonadati; phylum Pseudomonadota; class Gammaproteobacteria; order Pseudomonadales; family Pseudomonadaceae; genus Pseudomonas; species Pseudomonas sp. NPDC088890. Next base: position 86,143 of record NZ_JBJDNG010000007.1, read on the forward strand.
TTGCAACTGCTGCAAAGCGCGGGTTGGCAGCCCGAGGGGGATCGCCTGGTGAACGCCCAGGGCGAGCCCCTGGAGTTCACCTTCCTCAACGGCCAGTCTGGCCTTGAGCGGTTGTTGCTGCCGTGGAAGCGCAACCTGGCACAGATCGGTATCACCCTGAACATTCGCAACGTCGACTCGGCGCAATACATCAACCGGGTGATGGCACGCGACTACGACATGATCGTCACCGGCTACCCAGTCACCCTGTCGCCGGGCGCTGAGCTATACAACTACTTTGGCTCGGCATCGGCCAACGACCCGGGCTCGAACAACCTGATGGTGCTCAAGGACCCTGCCGTGGATACCCTGCTCGATGGCCTGGTGCGGGCTGACAGCCAGGCGAGCATGCTGCGCTACGCCCACGCCTTGGACCGGGTGCTGCAATGGAACTACTACTGGATCCCCAACTACTACCCGCCCGGCAGCTCGACTGTGTGGTGGAATCGCTTCGGCCTGCCCAAGGTGCAAGCGAGCTATGACGAAGGCCTGGATACCTGGTGGGAAATCAGCCCCACCGCCCTGACCAACGAACAGATGGCCGAGCGCCGGAAGACTTCGCCATGACGAGCTACATCCTGCGCCGGCTGTTGTTGATCATTCCCACCTTGCTGGCGATCCTGCTGGTCAACTTCGCCATCGTCCAGGCAGCGCCCGGTGGCCCCGTGGAGCAAGCAGTCGCGCGTCTGCAAGGAATTGGCGGTGGCGCACCTGGGGCACGGGTCGAGACGGTCCAGGGTGAATCGCGGGCGACACGCGGGCTGGACCCGAAGCTGATCGAAGAGATCAAGCGTCAGTACGGTTTCGACAAGAGCGCCCCGGAACGTCTCTGGTTGATGCTCGGCCAGTACGCCAGGCTCGACTTTGGCAGCAGCTTCTTTCGCGGCGCCAAGGTCACTGACCTGATCCTGGAAAAACTCCCAGTGACCCTGTCGCTGGGCTTTTGGGCAACGCTGATCACCTACCTGGTATCCATCCCCCTGGGCATTCGCAAAGCCGTGCACCACGGCAGTCGGTTCGACGCCTGGAGCAGTGCGCTGATCGTGATTGGCTATGCCCTGCCCTCGTTCCTGTTCGCCTTGCTGTTGATCGTGCTGTTCGCGGGCGGCACGTCGCTGAACTGGTTCCCGGTGCGCGGGCTGGTCTCGGAAAACTTCGACCAGCTGAGCCTGCTGGGCAAAGTCGCGGATTACTTCTGGCACTTGGTGCTGCCCGTCGGCGCGTTGGTGATCGGCGGCTTCGCTACGCTGACCCTGCTGACCAAAAATGCCTTTCTCGACGAGATTTCCCGTCAGTACGTGGTCACCGCACGCGCCAAGGGCCTGAGCGAGCGGCGGGTGCTGTATGGGCATGTACTGCGCAATGCGATGCTGCTGGTGGTGGCTGGGGTGCCGCAGGCGCTGATCACAGTGTTTTTCGCCGGCTCCTTGCTGATCGAAGTGATCTTCTCGCTCGACGGCCTGGGGCGGATGAGCTACGAGGCCGCTGTATCACGCGACTATCCGGTGGTGTTCGGCACGCTGTTCATCTTTACCCTGGCCGGGCTGCTGATTCGCTTGATCGGTGACCTGTGCTACACCCTGCTCGATCCGCGTATCGACTTCGACACGAGGGCGCACTGATGCTCTCGCCTGTCTCGCGGCGCCGCCTGCAACGCTTTCGCGACAATCGTCGCGGCTGGATTTCCCTGTGGCTGTTTGCCGGGCTGTTACTGCTGAGCCTGGGCGCTGAGCTGGTGGCCAACGACAAACCGCTGCTGCTGTCGTACAAGGGTGAGCTATACGTACCGGCGCTCAAGCGTTACACCGAGCAGGCGTTTGGCGGGCAATTGCCGTTCCAGCCGGACTATCGCAGCCAATACGTACACGAGCTGATCGAGGGCCAGGGTGGCTGGATGTTGTTTGCCCCGATCCCGTTCAGTGCCGATACCCCCAACTACGACCTGCAAGTGCCGACACCCAGCCCGCCCACCAGCACAAACTGGCTGGGCACCGATGATCAGGGACGCGATGTGCTGGCGCGGGTGCTTTATGGTACGCGGGTATCGCTGCTGTTCGCCTTCGCCCTGACGGTCGTCAGTGTGCTGATCGGGCTGCTGGCCGGCGCCTTGCAGGGCTATCACGGCGGTTGGGTCGACTTGCTTGGGCAGCGCTTGCTGGAGGTCTGGTCGGGGTTGCCGGTGCTGTATTTGCTGATCATCCTCAGCGGCTTTGTCGAGCCGGATTTCTGGTGGCTGCTGGGGATCATGGCGTTGTTTTCCTGGCTGACCCTGGTCGATGTGGTGCGTGCAGAGTTCTTGCGCGGGCGCAACCTTGAGTACGTCAAGGCGGCCCGCGCGCTGGGCCTGGCAGACACCCAGATCATGCTGCGGCATATCCTGCCCAATGCTATGAATGCCACCCTGACGCTCATCCCGTTCATGCTCACAGGCGCCATCACCACCCTCACCGCCCTGGATTTCCTCGGCTTCGGCATGCCTGCTGGCAGCGCCTCGCTGGGCGAGTTGGTGACCCAGGGCAAGCAGCATCTGGAGGCGCCTTGGCTAGGCTTCACCGCGTTCTTTGCCCTGGCCTTGATCCTCTCGTTGCTGGTATTCATGGGTGATGCCCTGCGCGAGGCGTTCGACCCGCGCAGGTAACAGGCTCAGCACTGGCAAGCGGATCGCTGCGCTCCCTGTTGGAGCGGGCTTGCCCGCGAAACAGCCAACCCGCTACGACTGACAAACCTTTAATCATGCTCCACCTATCCAGGCATCCCCATGCACGACAGCGACAGCCTCAAGGACTATCCCCAAGTACGCCAGTTGGCGATCCGTTCGCTGTTCGAGATCATCGAGCAGTCCAGCGAAGGCACGGTGATCGTCGACCGCCAGGCGCGCATTGTCTGGATGAACGAGCGCTACGCCCGCCGCTTTGGCCTGCCGGACGCCGCCACTGCCATCGGCCAGCCGTGCGAGGCGGTGATTCCCGGTAGCCTGATGCGCGAGGTGGTCAGCGATGGCAAGCCGATCCTGCTGGATATGCTCGATACGCCCAATGAACCCTTGGTGGTCATGCGCCTGCCGATTCATGACGACCAGGGCAAGCTGATCGGGGCGATTGGCTTTGCCTTGTTCGATGAACTGCGCAGCTTGTCACCGCTGCTCAAGCGTTATTCGAGCATGCAGCAGGAACTGGCTTCGACCCGTTCGCAGTTGCGTGCGCGCCAGGCCAAGTACACCTTCGCCCAGTTCGTCGGCACCAGCCCAGCCAGCCTTGAAGCCAAACGCCGTGCCCGGCGTGGCGCCAACAGTGATTCGCCGGTGTTGCTGCTGGGTGAAACCGGCACCGGCAAGGAGCTGCTGGCCCACGCCATCCACGCCGCCTCGGCCAGGGCGCACAAGGCCTTTGTCAGCATCAACAGCGCCGCGATTCCTGAAACGCTGCTTGAGGCCGAGTTCTTTGGCACCGCGCCGGGCGCCTTTACCGGTGCCGAGCGCAAGGGCCGGTCCGGCAAGCTGCAATTGGCCGAAGGCGGCACGCTGTTTCTCGATGAGATCGGCGATATGCCGCTGGCATTGCAGAGCAAGCTGCTGCGAGTGCTGCAAGAGAAAGAGTACGAGCCGGTTGGTTCCAACCAGATGCTGCGCAGCGATGTGCGAATTATCGCTGCAACCTCCATCGACCTGCAGGCGGCCATGGCCGAAGGCCGGTTCCGCGCGGATTTGTACTACCGGCTGAACGTGCTGCCGATCCAGGTACCGCCGCTGCGTGAGCGTCTGGATGACCTGCCGGCACTGTGTGAGGCGATTCTGGCGGATTTGGGCAGTCAGTATGAGCTTGAAGATGAGGCGCAGGCCTTGCTGATGCGCCATGCCTGGCCGGGCAATATTCGTGAGCTGCGTAACGTGCTGGAGCGGGCCACGCTGTTGGCGGATCAGCCGCGCTTGGGGTTGAGTGATTTGCAGGAAGCGCTAGGCCCTCTGCTGGCTGTAGAAGGGGCGCCGGTTGCGATGAATCTGCGCGAAGCGTGTGAGCAGTTTGAGCGTAAGGTGATTGTCGAGGCCTTGGCGCGTTGTGCTGGAAATGTGCCGCAAACGGCGCAGAGCCTGGGGGTGGGACGGTCGACGTTGTACAAGAAGATGGTCGCGCTGGGGGTATTGTCTCAATAATGAGATTAGCGATCTATAGTTAGAGACCGCAGAGTTGGGTCGCTTTGCGGCACATCGCAGCGGTTCGGCGCCCCGACAAGCCGGCTCCTACGGGTATTGCGAGATAGTCAAGAACGCCGCTGTACCTGTAGGAGCTGGCTTGTCGGGGCGCCGAACCGCTGCGATGGGCTGCAAAGCAGCCCCAACAATCTCAAATCAGAGACATATATTCCTGAGCTCAAAGATAAACGCATATAAATCAATCACTTAATCAACTGGCACGATTCCCGCTATCCCCTCCAAACCCATAAAAACAAGATTCACCCAGGAGATAGACCCGATGACTGTGCTCATCGCCTTGGCAGCCCTCGCGCTGCTGATGCTCGCCGCCTACCGCGGCTACAGCGTAATCCTCTTCGCCCCCATCGCCGCCCTCGGCGCGGTGCTGCTCACCGACCCTTCTGCTGTTGCCCCCGCTTTCACCGGCGTGTTCATGGAAAAAATGGTCGGCTTCATCAAACTGTACTTCCCGGTATTTCTGCTCGGCGCGGTGTTCGGCAAGCTGATCGAGCTGTCTGGCTTCTCGCGCTCGATCGTTGCCGCCGCCATCCGCCTGCTTGGCACCCGCCAGGCCATGCTGGTGATCGTGCTGGTCTGCGCCCTGCTCACCTACGGCGGTGTGTCGCTGTTCGTGGTGGTGTTCGCGGTGTACCCGTTCGCTGCGGAAATGTTCCGCCAGAGCAATATCCCTAAGCGCCTGATCCCGGCGACCATTGCCCTGGGTGCGTTCTCCTTCACCATGGATGCCCTGCCCGGCACGCCACAAATCCAGAACATCATCCCCAGCACCTTCTTCAACACCACGGCCTGGGCCGCGCCCTGGCTGGGCTTGATTGGCACAATCTTCGTGTTCTGTACCGGCATGCTCTACCTGCAGCGCCAACGCAACAAGGCTCAGCGCGCTGGCGAAGGCTATGGCAGCGAACTGCGCAATGAGCCAGAAACCGCTGACGACCTGGCCCTGCCCAATCCACTGCTGGCACTCGCCCCACTGCTGCTGGTGGGGGTGATGAACCTGCTGTTCACCCACTGGATCCCCCAGTGGTACGGCAGCAGCCATAGCCTGCAACTGCCGGGGATGGCCGCGCCAGTGCAGAGCGACGTGGCCAAGCTGACCGCGATCTGGGCGGTGCAGGCGGCCTTGCTGGTGGGCATCTTGATGGTGCTGGTGTGCGCCTTCGGCGCAATCCGCCAGCGCTTGGCCGAGGGCAGCAAAAGCGCTGTCAGCGGCGCCTTGCTCGCTGCCATGAACACCGCATCGGAATACGGCTTCGGTGCGGTGATCGCCTCGCTGCCGGGCTTCTTGGTGCTGGCCGATGCGCTACGCGGCATCCCTAATCCGCTGGTCAACGAAGCCATCACCGTGACCTTGCTGGCGGGCATCACTGGCTCGGCATCAGGCGGGATGAGTATTGCCCTGGCGGCGATGGGCGACAGTTTCATCGCAGCGGCCAACGCCGCCAACATCCCGCTTGAAGTGCTGCACCGGGTGGCGGCGATGGCCAGTGGCGGCATGGACACCCTGCCGCACAACGGCGCGGTGATCACGTTGCTGGCGGTCACCGGCCTGACCCACCGCGAAGCCTACAAAGATATTTTTGGGATTACCCTGATCAAGACCCTGGCGGTTTTCGTGGTCATCGCGACCTTCTACGCCACCGGCATCGTCTAAGGAGCTTTTGCATGACACTGACTGGCAAAACTGCACTCGTCACCGGTTCCACCAGCGGCATCGGCCTGGGCATTGCCCAGGTACTGGCAGGCGCTGGGGCGAACATTATCCTCAACGGCTTTGGCGATCCGGCGCCGGCACTGGCCGAGATCGCCCGCCACGGGGTGAAGGTTGCCCACCACCCGGCGGACTTGTCCCAGGTCACGCAGATTGAAGACCTGTTCGCCCTGGCTGAGCGCGACTTTGGCGGTGTCGATATCCTGGTCAACAACGCGGGTATCCAGCACGTCGCCCCGGTCGAGCACTTTGCGCTCGAAAGCTGGGACAAGATCATCGCCCTGAACCTCTCGGCGGTCTTTCATGGCACGCGGCTGGCCTTGCCCGGCATGCGTGCGCGCAACTGGGGGCGGATCATCAATATCGCTTCGGTGCATGGCTTGGTGGGCTCTACTGGCAAGGCCGCTTATGTAGCCGCCAAGCACGGCGTGATCGGCCTAACCAAGGTGGTGGGGCTGGAAACCGCTACCAGCAATGTCACCTGCAACGCCATCTGCCCAGGTTGGGTGTTGACACCGCTGGTGCAGAAGCAGATCGACGATCGCGCCGCGGCCGGGGCTGATCCGCAGCAAGCGCAGCACGATTTGCTCGCCGAAAAACAACCTTCTTTGGCATTCGTCACCCCCCAGCATCTGGGTGAGCTGGTATTGTTCCTGTGCAGCGAGGCCGCAAGCCAGGTCCGCGGCGCCGCCTGGAACGTCGATGGTGGCTGGCTGGCCCAGTGAGGGTTGGCGGTGGGCCTGGCGAGGTCTTGCATTCGTTCACTTGCAAGGAGGCCGCATGCGCCCATTCCCACTGACCGCGATCTTTTCCCTGACCCTGGCCGCCGCCGTTCCGGCAATGGCGGCCACGCTCAAGGACGTCGCGCCCTATCCTGAGGCGGAAAAAGGCTTCACCCGCCAGGTCATCCACCTGCCCGCGCAGGCTGATGAATCGGCCCACAAGCTGGAGATCCTGGCTGGCAAAACCCTTGAGGTAGACTGCAATCGTCAGCGTCTGGCCGGAACCTTGGAAGAAAAAACCCTGGAAGGCTGGGGCTACAGCTATTACCGGCTGGACAAAGTCGGCGGGCCAGCCAGCACCCTGATGGCCTGCCCGGATGGCAAGAAAACCAAGGCCTTCGTGCCGGTAATCGGTGAAGGCTTCATGCTGCGCTACAACAGCAAGCTGCCGGTGGTGGTCTACGTGCCCAAAGGTGTTGAGGTGCGTTATCGCATTTGGTCGGCGTCCGAAAAGGTAGAAACAGCTAAAGTGGAGTAATAGTGCCCCTGTAGGCCCGGGCCTGCCCGTGCCTACACGCCTTTGCGGAGATTTCGGCATGAACGATGTGCTCTGGCGCCCCTCCACGGCGCGGATCGAGGCCAGCCGGATGGATGCCTTCCGCCGCCGGGTCAACCTGCGTTTCAATCTGCAGCTCAACGATTACCCCGCCCTGCACCGCTGGAGCATCGAGCACCGCGCAGCCTTCTGGCAGACCCTGGCGGAGTACTTCCATGTACAGTGGCAATCCCCCGCCAGCCAGGTACTCGAAGAAGGCCCGCTGATGCCCGATGCGCGCTGGTTCCCTGGCGCCACCCTCAACTACGCCGAACACCTGCTACAGCGCCGCGACGACCGCCCGGCGGTTATTGCCGTGCGTGAAGATGGCAAACGCCAGGGGTTCACCCACAGCCAACTGGCCGCCCAGGTGGCCGGTTTCCAACGTGCCTTGAGCGCGTGTGGCATCCAGGCCGGTGACAGGGTTGCTGCGGTCATGCCCAATACCTGGGAAACGTTGGTGGCCATGCTCGCCTGCGCCAGTATCGGCGCGGTCTGGTCCAGCTCCTCACCCGAATTCGGCCTGCACGGCATCATCGATCGCTTCGGCCAGATCGAGCCGAAACTCCTGATTGCCTGCGCCGGCTACGAATACGCCGGCAAGCGCATCGACCAGGTGGACAAGATCAACCAAGTGGTCAGCCAGCTGCCAGGCCTTGAGCACTTGCTGATCGTGCCCTATACCCGCAGCCATACCCAAGCCGAGGAATTTGTCGCGCCCAACGTCAGCCTGTGGAATGCGTTCTACCAGGCCGAGGGCGAACCGCAGTTCACTGCGCTGGCCTTCGACCATCCGCTGTACATCCTCTACTCCAGCGGCACCACCGGCGTGCCCAAGTGCATCGTCCATCGCGCTGGCGGTGTGTTGTTGCAGCACCTCAAGGAACATGGCCTGCATAACGACTTGAAGGCCGACGACGTCCTGTTCTACTACACCACCTGCGGCTGGATGATGTGGAACTGGCTGGCCAGCGCTTTAGCCGTTGGCGCAACGATCGTGCTCTACGACGGCTCGCCATTTCATCCAAGCGCCGAACGCCTGCTCGACCTGATCGATAGCGAGCAGGTCACCGCGTTCGGCACCAGTGCCAAGTACCTGGCCGCGCTGGAGCAAGAAGGCCTGCAGCCGGCCACCAGCCATCGCCTGGACAGCCTGCGCCTGATCCTCTCGACCGGCTCGCCGCTGTCGCCACACAGCTACGACTACGTCTATCGCCAGATCAAGGCCGACGTGTGCCTGGCTTCGATGTCTGGCGGCACCGATATCGTCTCCTGCTTTGTCCTGGGGAATCCGTTACTGCCAGTGCGCCGTGGCGAGATTCAGTGCAAAGGCCTCGGCATGGCCGTGGAGGTGTGGGACGAGCACGGCCAGCCGCTGATCGACGAGAAAGGCGAGCTGGTGTGCACGCGCAACTTCCCCTCGATGCCGCTGGGGTTCTGGGGCGATACCGATGGCAGCCGCTACCAACAGGCGTATTTCAGCCAGTTTGCCGGGGTCTGGGCCCAGGGCGACTATGCCGAGCAAAGTGCCACAGGTGGCCTGATAATCCATGGCCGCTCCGATGCAGTGCTCAACCCGGGCGGGGTGCGCATTGGCACGGCAGAGATCTACCGGCAGGTAGAGAAGGTCGAAGAAGTGGTCGAGAGCGTCGCCATTGGCCAGCAGTGGCACAACGATGTGCGCGTGGTGCTGTTCGTGCGCCTGCGCGAGGGGCTGCAACTGGATGACGCCCTGCGCCAACGTATCCGCCAGGTGATTCGCCAGTACACCACGCCGCGCCACGTACCGGCGGTGATCGCCCAGGTCAACGATATTCCGCGGACCATCAGCGGCAAGCTGGTGGAGTTGGCGATTCGCAATGTGGTCCACGGCCAGCCTGTGAAAAATACCGATGCCCTGGCCAATCCTGAAGCGCTGGAGCAATTCCGCGACCGCGCAGAGCTACGCGATCAGGCATAATGACGCCCTTTTTTGCCCGATACACAGGTGTCCCATGAAAGCTCAAGCCCGTCACATCCTGGTCAAGACTGCTGCCGAGGCCGAACAGCTCAAGCAGCGCATCGCCAAGGGCGAGGCCTTCGACGTGCTGGCCAAGAAGTTTTCCACCTGCCCGTCGGGCAAGCGCGGCGGCGATCTGGGTGAAGTGCGCCCAGGGCAGATGGTCGGCGCGATCGACCAGGTGATCTTCAAGAAAGCCCTGCGAGAGATCCACGGGCCGATCAAGTCCAAGTTTGGCTATCACCTGGTGCAGGTGTTCTACCGCGATTGATGAAGCCTAGCGCCGCGCTGCCAGCAACCCTAACCCGGCACAACCAAGCAGCGAAGCACTGACCCGGTTGAATACCCGTCGTGGTCCAGGCCGATTGAACCAGCGCTGCAGGTAAGCGCCCAGCCCCGCATAGATCGCGATTGCCGCCCACTCCAACAGCAGGAACAGCCCGCCCAGCCAGAGGAACTGTTCACTGACCGGCATGGCGCTGTTCATCGAAACGAACTGCGGCAAAAAGGCGGTGAACAGCAAAATCGCCTTCGGATTACCCGCTGCCACCCAGAACTCCTGGCGCGCCAGGCGCCAGGTGCCGCGCGGGTGATCGCCCGCCAGTTGCGCCTCACCAACCGGTGCCCGCCACAGTTGCCAGGCGATGTAGAACAGGTAAGCCGCGCCAATCACCTTGATGCTCAGAAACAGGTATTCGCTGGTGTGCAGCACCACCGCCAGGCCCATTGCCGCCAGGGTGATCATGCCGCTGAAGGCAAGAATCCGCCCAGCGCCGGCCACACAGGCAGTGCGCAGGCCATAACGGCTGGCATTGTGCAGGGACAAGAGGTTGTTGGGGCCAGGTGCCATGTTCAGGGCAAAGCAGGCGGGGATGAAAAGCAGCAGGCTCGACAGGTCCATTATTGTTCTCCGTTGCGACCGGGCCAGCCTCGCCGCCCTGGCCTGCCGGCGTCAAGCACAGCCATGGGGTAAATGACCGCAACAGTGGGCCACAGGTTAGACTGCAAGCTCCGCTGACACCCGAGACAGCCCATGCATTGCGAGAGCAGTGAAATCTGGCATGACCCCGCCCTGCCCTTCGTCGAAAGCCGCCGCGCTTGTCATAGCCGCGCCTGTTACAAGGCCCATAGCCACCCCACGTTTTCCATTGGTGCGGTCGATGAGGGTTTTAGCCGTTTCAGCGGTGCCGGCAAACGGCAAGTGCGCCTGGCGCCAGGCACTCTGGTGCTGGTGCCGGCGCAGCGGGTGCATGCTTGCAACCCGGAACCGGGTGCGGCCTGGAGTTACCAGATGCTGCACCTGGATGCCCAATGGTTGCAGCAGCTGCGCCTGGAGATGGGCATGCCAGCGGCTGATGCGGGTGAACCGGCGCGCATCGTCCGCTCAGTGGCGCTTTACCAGCACTTTTGTCAGCTCAATGCGCTGTTGTTCTCAGACGCCGGGGTTGCCGAGAAGCACGCAGCGCTGGTGACGTTCATGGGGGATCATGATTTCAGTGCATACCCTGCTCTGGAGGCGGTCGCCCTTGCACCGCTTAGGCAGTCTGTTCTTGGCCAACTGATTGAGCATATCGATCAGGCGGAGTTGGCCGAGTTGAGCTTGGACTCGCTGGCACGCCAAGCCGACCTTGGGCGCTATCAGCTGATTCGCGCCTTCCGTGCAGCCACCGGTTTTACGCCCCACGCTTATCTGCTCAACGCCCGGATCAACCGGGCGCGGCAGCTACTTCGCCAAGGTGAGGAACTTGCCGAGGTGGCCTACCGCCTGGGTTTCGCTGATCAGAGCCATTTTCAGCGGGTATTCAAGGCCCATACGGCGGCTACCCCAGGGTATTACCGAACTGCTGGGTCGCCTGTATTGGGGCCGCACAGCGGCCCCAAGGCCGCATTTCAGTTTCGCTCCTCCAGCCCCCGCTGACGGCGACCCAGCCAACCACCGGTAACCGCCCAACCCAGGGCAATCGCCGCACCGATCAGCATGGCCAGCTGTGGGTGGTCGCCCATCACATCCAGCGCACGCTTGACCCAGCCACTCAAGGCATCGCCACCGCGATAGACCACGGTGTCGATGAAGTTCTTGGCTTTGTACTTGTCTTCAGCAGGTAACACGGTAAACAGCATTTCCCGCCCAGGGCGAACCAAGGCGTATTCACCGGCGCGGCGTACCACCATCACCACCACGAACACAGCAAACACCGGCGCCACGGCCAGCCAGAGGAAACCGGCCGCCATCACCAGCGGTACTGCCACCAAGAGCACGCCGACCCCAAGGCGCCGGGCCAGCCGGCCGGTGATAAATACCTGGGTCAGTATGGCCAGCGCCTGCACCACGCTGTCGATCAGGCCAAACACCTGGGTTTGCCGGGTCCGGTCAGAGAACGTTTCACTGACGATGCGTGCCTGTTCGAAGTACAAAAACGTACTGACACTGGCCAACAGCACCACGAACAGTGCGATGCCCAGTAAATAGGGCGAGCGCAGCACCGCAGTAGCGCCGGCGAACGGATTGCCACCCAAGGGCTTGGAGGCCGGATGCTCACTCATCGCCGGCAACGGATGGCGGTCACGCCAGTGCTGCAGGTAGAGCGTGGCGCCGATGCTACCAAGCAGCAACAGACATGCCAGGACCAGCAGCCCAGCATGCCCCAGCGGCGCCACCAGCAAGGTGCCGAGCACCGGACCGGTCAAGCCGCCAAAGCTGGCGCCGGCCGCCAGCAGGCCGAACAGTCGCTTGCCTTGTTCGCTGGAAAACAGGTCAGCCAACACGCTCCAGGCCAGGGATATGGCCAGCAGGTTGAACACCGACAGCCAGATGTAAAAAGCCCGCGCCTGCCAGATATCGTCAGGGTCGCGGGCAAACAGCACGGCAAATAGCAGCAGGTTGCTGGCGAAGAAGGCATACGTCCAAGGCAGGATCCGCCGCCGTTTGACCCGCGAAGCCAGCCAGCCGAACAGCGGCAGGCAGATCAGTGTCACCACGAAGGTGCCAGTGAACAGCCATTGCAGGTTGTCCACCCCGCCGGCCACGCCCATGGTCTCGCGTACCGGCCGCAGCATGAAGTAACCGGTGAACAGCAGGTAGAACAAGGCCAGGCCGGCGATCACCGCCGGGCCCTCGTCGGGCTTAAGGTTAAGCCCTTGATCCAGGCGCCGCCGCCAGTTGCTCATCGGCTCAGGCGAACTGCTCGATCAGCGCTTGCTGCTGCGTCTGGCTGAGTAACGCGCCACTGCCGGCTTTGAGTTGATCGAGCTGACGGTCCGGGCGACTGGTCGCGGGGATCACCGCCGTCACGGCCGGATGGCTGATGGCGAACTTCAGGAACAACTGCGCCCAGCTGCTAACCCCGGCCTCTGCCGCCCAGCCCGGCAACGGTTGATCCTTGACCTTGGCGAACAGCCGGCCGTCATCGAAGGCACGGTTGATCAGCACCGCCACGCCCTTGTCCTGGCACAGCGGTAGCAGGCTTTTCGCCGCCTCAGGCGAGTTGACCGAATAGTTGATCTGGATGAAATCGAGCTTCTCGCTGCGCACAATCCGCTCGACATCATCCTGGCCGCTGGCCAGGTAGTGGGTAATGCCGATATAGCGGGTCTTGCCCTGGGCCTTGAGCTCGCGGGCGTATGGCAGTTGCCGTTGCCAGTCTCGCAGGTTGTGGATCTGCAGCAAATCGACCTTGTCGGTGCGCAGGCTCCTGAGCGTGCCGGCCCACTGCTCCTGGGCGGCAGCGGCGCTGTCGGCGGCGATCTTGGTGGCGATGAAGCACTGGCGGTGCCAGCCGCCCTCCTCCAGCAACTGGCCGAGAATGGCATCGGCGCCGCCGTAGTTGGGCGAGGTATCGATGACCTTGCCGCCACCGTCGAAAAACGCCTTGAGCACCTGCTTGAGCTGCTGGTACTGCGCAGAGCCAGCCTCGACCTCAAAGCTGCCAGAGGTGCCAGCGCCGATGACCGGCAAGGCTTCACCGGTTGCCGGGACCTTGCGGGTGAGCATGCCGTTGGCGGCTTCAGCGCGTAGCCAAGGGCTGGCAACCAATAGGCCTAAAGCCGCACCAGTGCGTAGGACATCACGACGACCGTACATAGAAAAGCTCCCGTCATGAATCGGAAACTTTCAAGGCTAGCCGCTCCACCCTGCACCGGTGGGTGATTCTGTATCTGGATGTTAGCTTCAGGCTTGCAGCAGCAAGCTCAAGTCCAGGCCGCCGGCATTGAGCGGTGGGCACCAGTAGTAACCGCCGGTCAGTGGCCGGCTGAAGCGGTACAGGCCGTCGATCACGCCGTCTTCCAAGCCGCTCATGCGGCGCAGCTGCACCTCGAAAGCGTCGAAGCTATGCCCCAGGGCAACGAACGCCAGGCCCGCGCCACGCTCATCGGTCCAGGCGACCGAGCGCCTGACCATGAAGGCTTCAGGGTCGAAGCTCTCCTGAGCGGTACGTTTGACGTGTGCCGACTCTGGCGCATCGTCCAGCTCTTCGTTGTCGCTGAGACGGCGGCCAATGATGTTGTCTTGCTCAGCCTGCGGCAGCGACTTGAAGTAGTTCAGGTCATGCTTCCACAGCTGGAAGGCAGCAAAGCTCGAACCGCTCAGGCCTGGCTGCTCGCCGGCAACGATTGCCGCGTCTACTGCCGCTTGCTCGACCGGGTTCTCAGTACCGTCCTCATAGCCGGTCAGGTCGTGACCGCCGCGGTGCAGGAAGCCATCGACACTGTCTACCAGGCGCAAGGCCGGTGCCAGCAGTTGTTCCAAGGCCTGCGCGCGCAGGAACAGCTCACCGCGCTCAGCACCGCGCAGCCACAGCCACAGGGCGTGCTGGGTGCTAGGGTTCTCGACCGCCGCGTCCAGTTGCGGGAAGCTGCGTAGCCCCGGGACTTCGCGGCCCAGGGCCTTGGCCAGCGGCGCGCCGATGCCGACGATCAGTTGCTGGCCATCGACTTGCGTCAGCAAAGCGTCAAGCACCGCAGGCAGCGCCTGGCTTGCGTGCAAGGTGAAGAACAGGTGACGGGCGTGCGCCGGCACCGGGGTGGCAAGCAGACCTTGCTGGAACGGCATGACAGGCTAATCCTCGGCAAAAGCGCGAATCCTACTGCGCCCGCCGCCAGTAAGCAACGCGGCGCAGAGCCGCTGTAGCGGTGCTTTGGCCACAGGCGCAGTAACAAAACTTTACCAAGACCTGGCCCAGTGCGATTAGCTATCGTTCGGGCGCCACCTACACTGCTGGCACTACTTTGCTCGAGACAGTGCCCATGACCGCCTCACCCTTGCTTACCGCCGTCTTGCCTATCGCCTTGGGCATCATCATGCTCGGGCTTGGCTTGTCGCTGACCTTGGCTGACTTCGCCCGGGTGGTGAAGTACCCCAAGCCGGTAGTGATTGGCCTGGCTTGCCAGATCCTGCTGCTGCCGTTGGTATGTTTCCTGATCGCCAATGGCTTTGGCCTGGAGTCGGCACTGGCGGTCGGCCTGATGCTGTTGGCAGCCTCGCCCGGCGGCACTACGGCTAACCTGTTCAGCCACCTGGCCCACGGCGATGTGGCGCTGAACATCACCTTGACCGCGGTCAACTCGCTGATCGCGATCCTGACCATGCCGCTGCTGGTCAATCTGTCGCTGATCTGGTTCATGGAGTCAGACCAGGCCATTCCGCTGCAATTTGCCAAGGTCATGCAAGTGTTCGCCATCGTCTTGCTGCCGGTGGCGCTGGGCATGATGATCCGCCGCTGGGCGCCGGGCTTTGCCGCGCGCATGGAGAAACCGATGAAGCTGGTGGCGGCGCTGTTTCTGGCGTTCACCATCGTCCTGGCGCTGGCCAAGGATTGGCAGACCGTGGTCGAGTACGCGCCGATCGTCGGCGGCGCTGCGCTATTGTTCAACCTGCTCAGCCTGGGCGTGGGCTACTGGGTGCCGCGCTTGTTGAACATCCCCAAGCGCCAGGCGATTGCCATTGGCATGGAGATTGGTATTCACAACGGCACCTTGGCCATTGCCCTGGCCTTGAGCCCGTCGCTGCTCAATAACGCCACCATGGCAGTGCCAGCGGCGATCTATAGCTTGCTGATGTTCTTCACCGCGGCGGGGTTTGGCTGGTGGGTGAGTCGGGGCCACACGCTAGAGCCGGGCGCGGCGGGTTCTGGGCGTACCGCTGAAGATTGACCTTTGCAGGGGCGGGCTTGATCCGGGATGAGGCCCGCTGCCTCAGCGCTCGATGTGCGTACGCCGTGCACGCAATTGGCGCTTGAGCACGGCCAAGGGCGGTGCATAGAAAAACCCGAACGACACGCAGCCCTGGCGCCCCTTAACCGCATGGTGTAGCCGGTGCGCCCGGTGCAGTCGCTTCAGGTATCGATTGGCTGGGCGCAGCTTGCGCGGCCAATGCCGGTGAAACCAGCCGTCATGGGCCAGCACATACAGCAGGCCATAACCCGCTACCCCGCCGCCGACCCACTGCAATGGCGCATGCCCGGCCTTGCCCAGCGCCACCAGGCCGGTCGCAATCAAGGCCAGCGCCACCAGGTAGACGTCGTTGGTTTCCAGCATGCCCAGCTGCGGCTGATGGTGCGAGCGGTGCAACCACCAGCCCCAGCCATGCATGATGTACTTGTGCGCCAAGGTGCCGACGCCTTCCATGGCCAGCAGGGTGGCGAAGAGGATGGCGAGATTGAACAGCATGGGAAAATCCGCAGTAGATGACCAAAGGCGCAAGATTACCACCGCAGCCGGTAGGGATCAGCCCAGCCTGATCAAGCAAACGCCTCGATGACGCAATTGTCATCTTTCTGTCGTTGACCTTGCCCCGTGCCAGGGGTAAGGTCCGCCGCGCAATTACGCATCCCCGCACAGGAGTCCTGCATTGGACAGTAGCCCCAGTCGATTGCGACAGGTCCACACGGCGAGCTAGTCCGGCAGTATTTCTGCCACTGTCTCGCCAAACTTGGTAGACGGTGGTTCAGCACGGCCCAAACGGGTCAATGCTCCCTCCCCCCTCTTCTCTACACCGCCGCCCGATGGGCGATGGTTGCTGTGGTCCTGCGCATTCTCATTTTTCAACGTGCCATCTGCCGATGGTGCTCGTACGGGCGATTGCCCGTGCAACGAGGTTTGCTATGGATTGGAAAGTCTTTCTACTGCGCGTCAGCGTAGCCCTGCTGCTCGGTGCCTTGATCGGCGCTGAGCGACAACTGCGTCAACGCCTGACCGGCCTGCGCACCAATGCGCTGGTCAGCACCGGCGCTTGCCTGTTCGTGCTGATGACCCAGGCAGTGCCGGGCATGGCCCCGACCGATGCCTCGCGGATCGCCGCTTATGTGGTGTCGGGTATCGGTTTTCTCGGCGGCGGCGTAATCATGCGCGACGGCTTGAACGTACGCGGGCTCAATACTGCCGCGACCCTCTGGTGCACCGCCGCTGTCGGCGTGCTGTGCAGCGTTGGGCTGCTATTGGAGGCAGCGGTGGGCAGCCTGGTGGTGCTCTGCGCCAACATTTTGCTGCGCGATATCGCCCAACGCCTGGATCACCAGGAAGTGTTGCCGGCCAGCGAGGTCGAGCAGCGCTTCGAGGTGCGTATCGTTTGCCGCGCCGAGGACGAGATCCAGGTGCGCAGCCTGATGCTGCACAGCCTCAGCGACCCTGGCCTGCGCTTGCAGTCGCTGCACAGCGAGGATCTGCCTGACGCCAGCCGCCTGGAAGTGCGCGCCGAACTGCTGGGCAATCCGCAAGCCACGGCTCAACTGGAGCGGCTGGTCGGCCGAGTCAGTCTGGAAAAAGGCGTCAGCGCGGTGCGCTGGCAGGTGCGTGAGCTGGGGACAGACTGAACGCCAGCGCGGGGCGGCTCAGGCGCCGTCCCGCTGGTGCTTTTCCTTCATTTCCTGGCGCTCCTTGGCTTCAATGCACAAGGTGGCGGTCGGCCGCAACAGCAAGCGGCGCAGGCCGATCGGCTCGCCGGTTTCCTCGCACCAGCCATACTCACCACGGGCTAGGCGCTCAAGGGCCTGGTCGATCTTGTCCAGCAGCTTCTTCTCGCGCTCCAGCGAGCGCAATTGCCAGTGCCGCTCCTCCTCGGCACTGCCAATGTCGGCGGGGTCGCTGAGCACTTCCTGTTCGCGCAAGGCGCGAAACTCTTGCTCGATGCGCTGCTGCAGTTCGCTACGCTGGCTTATCAGCAATGTGCGAAAAAACTGGCGCTGCGGCTCGTTCATGTAGGCCGCTGGGCTTTGCTTGAGTAACTCTTGTTCGGTCATGGCGGTGCTTCCTTCATCGTTCAAACATCAACGGTAGCCCCTGGCAGCTGTCTATCACCTGGCCCTGGTGCCAAGCCAACTGCCCCGACACCACGGTGCTGCGCACGGCATGGCGAAAGCTGCGCTGGGCAAAGGGGGTCCAGCCGCAGTGGGCAAGTATCGGTTGCGCGCTGGCTGGCAGGGGCTGGGCCAGACGCTCGACCAGCGCAAAATCCGCCCAGTAGCCCTCACGCAGGTAGCCGCGCTCACGAATGGCGAACAAGTCCGCTACTGCATGGCTGGTCTTGCTGACCATCTGGCTCAGGCTCAATACCCCTTCGCTGACCAGCTCCAAGGCGGCCGGCAAGGCGTGCTGGACCAATGGCAGCCCGGACGGTGCCTGGAGGTAATCGCGCTGTTTTTCTTCCAGGCTGTGCGGTGCATGGTCGGTGCCGATCACATCGATGAGATCGCTGGCCAGCGCCTGACGCAAGGCGTCGCGCTCGGCGCGCGACTTGATCGCTGGATTGCACTTGATCAGGTGGCCAAGCACTGAGTAGTCGCTGTCGTCGAACAGCAAATGGTGCAGGCAGACCTCGGCGGTGATGCGCTTGCCGGTCACCGGGCCTGGCTCGAACAACGCCAGTTCGCGGGCTGTGGTCAGGTGCAAGACATGCAGCCGAGTGCCGAAACGCCGGGCCAGTTCGACGGCCAGCTTCGAGGAGCGATGGCACGCCTGGGCGTCGCGAATCTGTGGGTGCGCGGCGGGCGGGATGAACGTGCCATGGCGCTGCTGCCAGCGCGCCTGGTTGGCAAGGATGCTGGGGGTGTGCTCGCAGTGGGCGAGCAGGATAGTGGGGGCACAGCTGAACAGCTTTTCCAGTACCTGAGGGTCATCCACCAGCATGTCGCCGGTCGATGCACCCATGAACACCTTGATCCCGGCGACCGCGCGAGGGTCGAGCGCGGCGATGGTTTCAAGGTTGTCGCGGCTGACACCAAAGTGAAAACCATAGTTGGCACGCGAAGTCGCCGCCGCGCGGCGCTGCTTGTCGGCCAGCGCTGCCAGGGTCAGGGTGGGCGGATGGGTGTTGGGCATGTCCATGAAACTGGTAATGCCGCCGGCCACTGCGGCGCGCGACTCGCTGGCAATGGAGCCTTTGTGTGCAGCGCCTGGCTCACGAAAGTGCACCTGGTCATCGATCATGCCCGGCACCAGCCAGCGGCCATCGGCGTCGAGTTCGATGCGCGCCTGGGCGTTGTCGATGCTCGCGGCGATTTTTTCGATGCGCCCGTGGGCGACCAGCAGATCGGCGTCGAACTCACGCCCTTCATTGACCACCCGGGCATTGCGTATGAGCAAGTCGGCCATGCTCAAAACTCGTTCTGCAAGGCCTTGTAGCCCTGGACCAGATCGATATTGGTGCGCGCGACGTCTTCGGAGAACTCCGAGGCCGAAACGCTGACCGGCGGGTAACCCTGCAAATCGGTGTGGGGGCCAATGTGCTCGGTGGGCGGCACGTAGAAGCGTTCGGGCAAATCCCTGCCATCGACCACCGAGTTGTGCCGCACCACGCTGCCATTGCCCACGCGGCAGTTGAACAACACGCTGTTGAAGCCGATGAATACCCGATCACCCACCGTGCAGGGGCCATGGACGATCGAGCGGTGGGCAATCGAGGTGTATTCACCAATGCTTACCGCGGCGCCTGACTTGGAGTGGATCACCACGCCATCCTGGATATTGGAATTGGCGCCGATGACGATCGGCTGCATATCACCGCTGGCGTCGACTTCATCGGCGCGGATCACGGCGTAGGGGCCAACGAACACGTTGTCCTTGATCACCACCTTGCCGCAGATGATCGCGGTTTGGTCGATGTAGGCCGACTCAGCGATTTCTGGGAGGTGGCCGGAGGGGTTTCTGCGAATCACAGTGGTTGATCCTGAGAAAGTGGGCAGCCTCAAATGTTACGTTATAACAGTTAACTTGCAAGCCCTCCCTTGCTCCCTACTCCGCCAGCTCTCAGACTTGCCGCTTTGCATGCCGATGACCGCCCTATGCGTATTCGCCCTACCCTAGCCGGGGATATCCCGCTGCTGCCGAGCATCGAGCGTTCGGCAGCCCAGGCATTTCTCAGCGTGCCTAGCTTGGCCTGGCTGGCGGCAGGTGAGGTGCTGGGCGAATTCGAGCATCAGCTGTTCGTTCAGGCCCAGGCAAGCTGGGTGGCAGTCGATGAGCACGAACGGGTAATGGGGTTTCTCTGCGCCCGTCTGGAGGGTGATGCGCTGCATATTCATGAAGTGTCCGTTGCTCAGCAAGCGCAGGGCCAAGGGCTTGGCCGTGGGTTGATTGCCCAAGCGATTGGTGCGGCTCGAGGGATGGGTTGTGCAGAGGTGACCTTGACCACTTTTGCGCAGGTGCCTTGGAATGCGCCGTTTTACCAGCGGCTTGGTTTTGCCGTGATTAGCCAGGAGCAGTTGGGCGAGCGGTTGCTAGGGATCTTGGAGGAAGAACGGCGCCTTGGGCTGGTTGGGCGCTGCGCCATGCGCATGATTCTGGCCGGATAATGTCAGTGCCGGCCTCATCGCGGGGCAAGCCCGCTCCCACGCAGCCCTCTATGAAGCAGGTTAACGTGGGAGCGGGCTTGCCCCGCGATGAGGCCGGCACTGCAGCCCACAAGCCACTGGCTATGCACTCGCGGCAGCCGCCCCGGCCAGGCAATAGCGATCCCTACCCTGGCGCTTGGCCTCATACAATGCGCTATCAGCCACCGCCATCAAACTCTCAGCGGTAATCGTCTCAAGGGCCGGATAAGTCACCGCAATCCCGGCACTGGCCGACACCTGTCCCAACGGGCTGCCGGCGTGCTCAATACCCAAGCGGCGCAGCATGTGCAGCGTCTCTTGCACGATCAACACCGCACCTTGCGCGTCGGTATCGGGCAACAACAGGGTGAACTCTTCACCGCCATAGCGCACCGCCAAGTCCGCAGGGCGCTTCAACATGTGCCGTAATAATTCGCCAACCCGGCGCAGGCATTGGTCGCCTGCCGGATGGCCGTAGCGGTCGTTATAAGCCTTGAAGTAATCCAGATCCATCATGACCAAGGCCAGCGGGTAGCCTTGCCGACGTGCCCGGCCGACTTCAGCTTCGAACACCGCATCGAGTCGCCGGCGGTTGCCCAAACCGGTCAGGCTGTCGGTCAGGGCCAGGTCCTTGAGGGTCTGGTGCGCCTGGTGCAGAGCGCGTTCGATGGCAATCCGTTCGCGCAGCTGGCGCAGCACCACCCAGCCGAATACCGCCAAGCCCAGGAGCAAGACCAGCAGTACGCCAATCGACTTGATCATGTCATGCCGCCACGGCGCGATGATCGACTCGCGCGACAGCCCCGCTTCCACCACCAGCGGATACCGGCTCAGCGCCCGGTAGGCATACAGCCGCGGCGTGCCGTCGACCACTGCCACCGCTTGCGCGATGCCTTCGTTGGCATACGGCAGGTGGTTGCGAAACACCTCGCTGTTGGCCAGGCTGCGGCCGACCACCTGCTCGACAAAGGGCCGGCGTACCAGAATGGTCCCATCGCGCTTGGCCAAGACCAGGGCGCCGCGCTCGTCGATCTTGAA
Organism: Pseudomonas sp. NPDC088890; assembly: GCF_044900155.1. NCBI lineage: Bacteria > Pseudomonadati > Pseudomonadota > Gammaproteobacteria > Pseudomonadales > Pseudomonadaceae > Pseudomonas > Pseudomonas sp. NPDC088890. The sequence goes on from NZ_JBJDNG010000007.1 coordinate 107,256, forward strand.
ATCGCCGTAATAGCGCACGAACCAGTCGACTTTGATGGTGCCCAGCAGCACCCCGGCAAAACTGCCGTCGGGATAGTTCAAGCGCCTGGAAATCGGAATGATCAAATCGCCGGTCGAGCGGCTTTTGACGACCGAGCCGATGCGGACGTGGCGATCGGTGTGGCTGCGGTGATAGCTGAAATAGTCGCGATCGGCGTTGTTGGCATTGGCCGGGATGGCGTCCTGGTCAGTGACGATCCAGCTGCCGTCGGGGCCATACACGAACAACCCGTGCAACTGCGGCATGATGGTGGCCTGCTGACGCAGCAAGGCGTGCAGGCGCGGTCGGTCGAGGTGCTCGAAGCCGTCTCCTTCCAAGCGCTCGGCCAATGCTGCGGTAATCGCATCGACCTGGCGGATAGCATCTTCGGCGTGTTGCGCAGAGGCACGGGCCAGGTTGGTGACCGAGTCTTCGGCATTGACGAACGCATGCCGATAATCACGCCAGATGCGCCAGGTTTCGGTCGACACGAATGCCAGCATCACCACCGCCATGAACACCAATACCAGACGAAACAAGGCCACTGCGCGGCCCTCGCCGGTTACCGCGAACAGTCCGTCATCGTCGTGTTTCCTGGCAGCACGCATTGAAGTCCCTTGTTGTCGCAATTGCCGTCCTTGACTATAGATCAGCGCCGTTTGCGCGAGCCCAGCTCGATCCAGGTCGGCGCGTGGTCGCTGGCTTTGGGCTCGTTACGCACCCAGGCATCGACCCCTGCCGCCTTCAGATAGGGCGCTAGCGCGCGATTGAGCAGCAAGTGGTCGATTCGCAGCCCGGCATTGCGCGCCCAGTGATTGCGCAAGTAATCCCAAAAGGTATACACCCGCTCATCCGGGTGCAGGTGGCGCACGGCATCGATCCAGCCTTGCCCAAGCAGGCGCTGGTAGCAGGCGCGCGATTCGGGTTGGAGCAAGGCGTCCTTGAGCCAGGAGCGCGGGTTGTAGATGTCTTGATCGGTCGGCACAACGTTGAAGTCACCGGCCAGCACCGTAGGGTGTTCGCTGGCGCATAACCCCTGGGCATGCGTGATCAGGTTCTCGAACCAGGCGAGCTTGTAATCGAACTTCGGCCCCGGTTGCGGATTGCCGTTGGGCAAGTACAGACAGGCGACCAGTACGCCATGGACCGCGGCCTCCAGGTAGCGGCTCTGGCTGTCGTCTTGCATGCCTGGCAAACCACGGCGCACCTCCAAAGGCTCACTGTCGCGGGCCAATATCGCCACCCCGTTCCACGCTGGCTGGCCCTGGTACACACAGCCATAGCCGGCCGCCTCCAAGGCCTGACGGGGAAAGTCTTTGTCTGCGGCCTTAAGCTCTTGCAGGCAGGCGATATCCGGTTGTTCCCGTTCAAGCCAGGCCAGTAACCCAGGCAAGCGACTGCGGATGCCATTGATGTTGAAGGTGGCAATTTTCAGCGCTTTCATGCGTCTGGATCGTTGACGTGGGCCTGCACCGCCTCCTCAAGGGCGCGGACATGGGCCTGGTTGGCCAGCGCCTTGAGGGCCAGCCAATCATCCCAATCGAGTGCGCCGTCGTCGCGCAGCGCCTCGGCAGTACGAATCAGCTCGTGGTGATAAGCATCCGGCGATTCGCGCCTATAGCTCTCGTCGTCGTACTGGGCGTACCAGGCCTCAAGCTCGGGAATGCTGCGTTCGATGCTCATGCCCTGCTCCTTCATGCAACCTTTGAATCTCTGAGCCCTGCCCGCTGGCATCGTTCCACAGGCTTTCACCGGTGGCGCTGTGCGCAGAAAAATTAAACCTTTGCCCTGCGCCATGGCTCAACCATAAGCGACATTGAGGTCGCGCCAACTGAGAAGGAGTGCATCATGAACAATCTGTTCCTCAAGCGGGTCGGCTTGTCCGTCGCATTGGGCATGGCTTCGTTGCATGCCATGGCCGCAAACTCCGATGATTTCGTCGATGCTGCCACCGAAGCCGGCATTGCCGAAGTGGTGACCGGCAACCTGGCCATGCAGAAGAGCCAGAATGCCGACATCAAGGCCTTCGCTCAACAAATGGTCACCGACCATACCAAGGCCAATCAGCAACTCGGCGATGTCGCCCGCAAGCACGATATCAGCGTGCCAGATGAGGCCGCGCTTACCGACAAGGTGAAGAAGGTGATCCTGGAGTGGCGTGACGAGTCGTTCGACAAGTCGTACATCAACAATCAGGTCGATGCCCACGAAAAAGCGGTGGAGTTGTTCAAGAAAGAGGCCAGCTCTTCTGACAAGCCTGATCTGAAAGCCTTCGCCAGCGACACGCTGCCGACCCTGCAAAAGCATCTGGAGCATGCCAAGCAGCTGCAAGCCAAACACGGCAAATGAATTGATTCTGCGAGGTTAGCCATCCATGAGTAACGATCCACTACGCTCAGAAGTTCTCACCCGCCTGCTGCATGCCCACCCACAGGGGCTGGGCAAGGAAGTGCTGGACAATTATCGCGGCGAGAAAGCCGTGGCCGGCATGCTCAAGACCCTGCAGGACGAAGGGCTGATTCACGATGGCAGCGTTGGCGTCGACGCCGAGCACCAGATCAGCGTGCAGTATCCGATCAAACTCTCCAGCGCGGGGGTTGAGGCAGCCAAGCAAGTCGAAGGCTGACCATTCTGACTGGTTTAAGCCAATTCCGGCCTTTTTGCGGGCTCACCTGCAAAGAGGCCGGATGCTTCATTGTTTCTTCTCAAAATCCCGCGGCGGCTTGGCCGGCCCCTGGGGGTCAACTTGCGGATCATCGACATCTGGCGAGTCTGGATCAAACCCCAGATCATCCTTTTGAGTGGAATGCTCGGAAGAATGAGGCCCCTTCCCTGGCTGTTCAGTACGCTGTTGCTCTGGCTTGGACATGGTTGAGCGACTCCGGTAGGTGTTTATAGAAGAAACCACCGACAGCGCAAAGTTTGATTTATCCGCCTTCGCCAAGCCGATTGGCATGCTCTTTGGCAGTCAAAGCCGCGCGGCATTCGCTCAACGCGGCAGACCGACTGCCGAGCTCAGCCTTCAAATAATCCAACTGCTGCTTCTGCTCACTGCACAACTCACGCTTTTGCTCCAACTGCTGGGCTTGCGCCTCAAGCTGACGGCGCATCTCATCACTGCTGCCCTGCGCCTGGGCCAGGATCGAACGCAGCCCCTGCACTTGTGCATCGCGTTGCTCAAGTTGCTCGTTCATCAGGGTGTGCTGCGCGGTCAACTGACGGCTCTCGCCTAGCAAACGCTCATTGTCGCGGTGCAGGCGGGTCAATTCTTCCTGGCGCACGATCAAGCCCTGCTGCAATTGCCGCTGTTCGACCTGCAGCTGTTGAACCTGCGCCTCATGCCGGCGCTGTTCTTGCTCGCGCTGCTCGCGGCTGGCGGCGCGGTAGTGCTCGAGCGCATCGCGAGCGTGGCGATGTTTGTCTTCCAGCGAACGGATTTGCTCATCCTTGTCGGTCAGGCGCAGCTGTAACTCGCCCAGCGACTGGTTGAGGCTGGCACTGCGCAATTGCTCGGCTTGCAGCGTACTCAAGGTCGAGGCGAGCTTCTCCGATTCGGCCTGCAAGGCGGCGGCCTGGATCTGCTGCTGTTGGTGCGCCGCAGCCAGCGCCTGCTGAGCCAGCTGCAGCTGCGCCTGCAGCTGTTCACGTTGCTCGACGAATACCGCTTCGGCCTGGCGAATGTGCGCCTCTGCTTGCTCATGCAACTGCGCCGCCAGCTGATCCACCAGCTGTGCCAATTGCTCGTTCAGCCCTGACATCGCCAACGGCGCCGCGGGTTGCTGGGCCTCCAGTTCTTTGAGGTAGCGGTGAATGGTGGTTTTCGAGCCCGTGTTGCCCAACTCGATTCGTACCGCATCGATGCTTGGGTGTTCGCCACGGGCTATCAAGGCCTGGCGCGCCTGCTGCACTACCGCTTTGTTGATACCGCCGCGCGCCATGTTTGCTCCTACGATTTCGTAATGTAGTACGTACTATGTAATTACGTACCAATTCTGATCGCAGTTAAACGGCTTTTCAAGGACTAGATGACATTCAATAAACACGGCTTATCGCATGTGATAGGCAAATGAGTCGCTAAGAGTTGCCGGCAGATGTACAGAAGCGCGCGGCGGGAGTACTGGATAAGGAAAAGCGGCCGATACCCAGACGCAAGGAAACGCGGCCCGCTACTGTTCGATGATCGAACACAAGCGCCCCCCTTGAATTGACGGTCTGTGATTCACTGCGCACCATTCACCGACCTCGCGCCCCGCTCTGCCTAAAAGCTGGTCGCGTTGGATAAGCCCTTGCAGCTCATAACAAGTTCAATAAACGACCCTTAAATGACCGATTCCAAGATCACCACGCCCCGCCTCACGCAGGGAGGCATCGGCGACAAAGTTCGCGATGCCTTCGCCGTCGGCAAGACCCGCTGGGGCATGCTCGCCCTGGTGTTCTTCGCCACCACCTTGAACTACATCGATCGCGCTGCCCTCGGGATCATGCAACCGATGCTGGCCAAGGACATGAGCTGGACGGCGATGGACTACGCCAACATCAACTTCTGGTTCCAGGTCGGCTACGCGATAGGTTTTTTGTTGCAAGGCCGGCTGATCGACAAAGTAGGCGTCAAGCGCGCGTTCTTTGCCGCCGTGCTGCTCTGGAGCCTCGCCACGGGCGCCCACGGCTTGGCGACCTCGGCGGCGGGGTTCATGGTGTGCCGGTTCATCCTTGGCCTGACTGAAGCGGCCAATTACCCCGCTTGCGTCAAGACCACGCGGCTGTGGTTCCCCGCTGGCGAACGGGCGATTGCCACCGGCCTGTTCAACGCCGGCACCAATGTCGGCGCCATGGTCACCCCGGCGCTGCTGCCGCTGATCCTCGCCGCCTGGGGCTGGCAAGCCGCGTTCATCGCCATGGCTTGCCTGGGCCTGGTCTGGCTGGTGTTCTGGGGGCTGAAATACTTCGACCCTGAGCAGCACCCGCGGGTGCGCCAGAGCGAACTGGACTACATCCAACAGGACGTCGAGCCTGAGGCGCGCCGCGTACCCTTCAAGCGCATCCTGCGCATGCGCGGGACCTGGGCCTTCGCCGTGGCGTACTCGATCACCGCCCCGGTGTTCTGGTTCTACCTGTACTGGCTGCCGCCGTTTCTCAATCAGCAGTACGACCTGGGCATCAGCGTTACCCAGATGGGCATCCCGCTGATTCTGATCTGGCTGACCGCTGATTTCGGCAGCATCGGCGGCGGCATCCTGTCTTCCTGGTTGATCGGTCGCGGCGTACGGGCCACCCGCGCGCGGCTGATCTCGCTGCTGATTTTCGCCTGCACCATGCTCAGCGTGACCTTTGCCGCGCACGCCAGTGGCCTGTGGATTGCGGTACTGGCCATCGCGGTGGCGGTTGGCGCGCACCAGGCCTGGACGGCGAATATCTGGAGCCTGGTGATGGACTACACGCCCAAGCACCTGATCAGCTCGGTGTTCGGCTTCGCCAGCATGTGCGCGGCCATTGGTGGGATGTTCATGACCCAGATCGTGGGCAGCGTGCTGACTGCAACCCATAACAACTATGCGGTGTTGTTCACCCTGATTCCGGCCATGTACTTCCTGGCGCTGATCTGGCTGTACTTCATGGCGCCGCGCAGTATCGAAACGCTGTAAGCAGGCATGCTGCTTTCCTCACAGGCCCGTCATGGGCCTGTTTTTTGTGCCGTATGCCCAGTTACCACTACTGATGCCGCACCTTCGGAAAATTCTCAGACCTTGAAGCGGACTTTAGTCCTACGCTGATAGGCGACCGAGGGTTCAACCGGCTCAGGCTGTGCGGTGGATGTCGGTCACCACGCCACCCTTTGATACAGGAGACGCGAGCATGGGATACGTCACAACTAAAGATGGGGTCGAGATTTTCTACAAAGACTGGGGACCACGCGACGCCCAGGTGATCCACTTTCACCATGGCTGGCCGCTGAGCGCCGATGACTGGGATGCGCAATTGCTGTTCTTCCTTGGCCAAGGCTTTCGCGTGGTCGCCCATGACCGGCGCGGACACGGGCGCTCCAGCCAGGTCTGGGATGGACACGACATGGACCACTACGCCGATGACGTCGCCGCTGTAGTCGAGCACCTGGGGACGCAGGGCGCGGTGCATGTCGGCCACTCCACCGGCGGCGGCGAGGTGGTGCGCTATATCACCCGTCACCCCAACGATCCGGTTGCCAAAGCCGTACTGATTGCAGCGGTGCCCCCGCTGATGGTCAAGACCGAGGCTAACCCGGGTGGGCTGCCCAAGTCGGTATTCGACGACTTCCAGGTGCAAACCGCGACCAACCGCGCGCAGTTTTTCCACGATGTGCCCGCCGGCCCGTTCTACGGCTACAACCGCCCTGGGGCCGAGCCTGCCGAAGGGGTCATCCTCAACTGGTGGCGCCAGGGCATGATGGGCTCGGCCAAGGCTCACCATGACGGCATCGTTGCCTTCTCGCAGACTGACTTCACCGAGGATCTCAAGCGCATCACCATCCCGGTGCTGGTCATGCATGGCGATGACGACCAGATCGTGCCCTACGAAAACTCCGGCCCGCGCTCGGCAGAACTGCTCAGCAACGGCACCTTGAAGACCTACAAGGGCTACCCGCACGGCATGCCGACCACCCATGCCGATGTGATCAACGCCGATCTGTTGGCGTTCGTGCGCGGTTGATCAACGCGCGGCCATAGGCCTTGTCGGCCTATGGCTATGTGCGCAGTAGAAAAATTGAAAGCAAAGTGCCATCAGTCATTCAGCTGTCATCTGCCTGTCGTATTTTCCGAGCATTACCCAGGGTCGGGAACCACCAGCAGTGATCCGCCGAACATCATCCTCCGCAGGCCTTCTGCCGATTCTGATCCTGGTGCTGTGCGCCGTGACCCTGGCATTTCTCTGGGGCCTGCACTTCACCCAGAAGCACGCCGCCCGCCAGGGCGCTTTGTCAGCCAAAGCGGCCGAGCACCTGAACCTTGCCAGTATCGTCGCCGAGAGCCTGCGCCAATTGGTCGATCGCGCCCAGGCGGTGGGCCGCGGTACCCAGGATGATATGAAAGCGCTGCGCCAAGGCAGCTTCAGTCTGGCGCGGATTCTCGCCGAAGACCCGGTGTTCAAGCGCATGAGCCTGTATGACCGGCACGGACAGCTGGTCTCGGCCAGCCATGGCGACGAAGTCCAGCGCCTGCCTGATGATTGGCTGGAGCAGCTGAAAAACCACGTCTCGCGCTACGGCTTCAAGCCGTTCCTGCCGCGCATCGCAGCGAGTGACAATCCCTCCGCCCTGCCCGACTGGCGCTTGCCGTTCCTGCTGCCCCTGACTGATCTGCCGGGGCGCGAGATCGACACTATCCTGGTGGTGCAACTGGACATCGGCTACCTGGCGGTGTTGTTTCAGCACATCGACCTGGGCCGCAGCGGGCTGATGCGGCTGCTGCAAGATGATGGCCAGGAGCGCTTGCGGATCGACACCAGCGGCGTAGTGGTGGCCGGCGAGACATTGATGCCCGACCTGCCAGACACCGGCGATGACGCCGGGGTGCTGACCCAATATGCCGCCGAAGGGCCCTACCAGAGCCTGTATCGGCGCGTGGCTGATCGCGGTTTCAGCATCGTGGTCAGTCAGCGCTATGAAGAAATCCTCGCCCCGTCGGCACTGACCTACGAAGGCCAATTCTGGCTGAACCTGTGCATGACCCTGATGATCCTCGCCAGCCTCGCTTGGAGCCTGCGCCTGCTGGGCAAGCGCCAGGAAGCCTTCAGTGCGCTGGAGCAGGCCCAGCAGGTCAACCATGAGCTGATCGAGCGCCTGGAAGACGAGCACCGACGCAGCAGCCATGCGGCAGCCACCGATCACCTCAGCGGCCTGCACAATCGCCGCCAGTTCGTCGAAGTTGCTACCCAGACCCTTAGCCGCCAGCGTGGCAAACGGCGCCTGATGGCGATCCTGTTCATCGACATGGACCGCTTCAAGTCGATCAACGACTCGCTTGGCCACCGCATTGGCGACCTGCTGTTGCAAGCGGTCGCCGGGCGCATCCAGCGCCTGCTTGAACCAGGCGACGAAGCCTCGCGCTTTGGCGGTGACGAGTTCGTGGTGCTGCTGGCCGGGGAGCGCAGTGAAGAACAGATCAACACCTGGGTGCGCACATTGGTGCAAAAGCTCTCTGCCACCTATGCCCTGGATGGCCAGGAGGTCAACACCAGCCCCAGCGTCGGCGTCAGCATCTGCCCGCGCGATGGCCAAGACATCGACGCGCTGATCCGCTGCGCAGACGCCGCCATGTATTCGGCCAAGCAAGCCGGACGTGCCCAGTACCGCTTCTTCGATCCCTCGTTGAACCTGAGCGACATCCAGGCCTTCACCCTCGAACAGGCCTTTGGCAGCGCGTTGGCCGAGCGCCAGTTCGTGTTGCATTTTCAGCCGCAGATTCGCTTGGATACCCTGCAAGTGCTGGGTTACGAGGCTCTGGTGCGCTGGGACCACCCCGAGTTCGGCCTGCTTTACCCCGACCGGTTCATTGGCGTTGCCGAGCGCAGCGGCTTTATCGTCGAGCTGGGTTGGGAAGTGTTGCGCCTGGCCTGCGAGGAACTGGTGCGCTGGCGCCAACGCGACCTCGAGTCGCGCCTGGCGGTGAACGTCTCAGCGCTGCAACTGCGCCAGAGCGATTTCAGCGAACGCCTGCTCGCCGAGCTCAAGCGCCTGCAGATTGCCCCGCAACGGCTGGAGCTGGAGATCACCGAAACCACCGTGCTCGACCCTGAAGGCGCCGCCGTCGACCACCTGCACCGCTTGCGCGCGGCCGGTATCGGCATCAGCCTGGATGATTTCGGCCGCGGCTATGCAGGTTTTGCCCATCTGCACTCTCTGCCGCTGAGCAAGCTGAAAATCGACCGTGCGTTGATCGCGCCGCTGTGCAACAGCCACGACGACAGCCCGATCGTTTCTTCGACCATCATCCTGGCCAAGCGCCTGGGCCTGGAAGTGGTCGCTGAAGGCGTCGAGACCCGCGAGCAGGTGGTGTGCCTGAAGCTTGCCGGTTGCGACATTGCCCAGGGCTATCACTTCAGCCGGCCATTGTCGGTCGCCCAGCTGCAGGACTATCCACCATTCAGAAGCCTGGAGGTCAAAGCATGCGTGTAGCCAAGGCGCTGGCCGCGCTGAGCCTGGCCCTGGTTTTCATCAGTCACTCCCAGGCCGACTGCAGCCCACGTGGGTTGCGCCTGGCGGTCATTCCGATCAAGGGCGTGCAAGACATGCAGCGTGAACACCAGCCGCTGATCGACCGTTTGAGCCAGGCAACCGGAGTGCCGGTGGAGCTGACGATCGCCTCTTCCTATGAAAGTGTGGTCGATGCGATCGTCTCCGGCGGTACCGATATCGCCCGGCTGGGTCCGGCCTCCTACGTCCTGGCGCAGCGTCGCGACCCGCGCATCGAGCCCTTTGCCAGCTTCACCCTCAGCGCCGGCACCTATACCCCGGCGGGCAACTATTACCAGGCACTGCTGCTGACCCGCGCCGATGGGCCCGAACAGATCGACAGCCTGCGCGGCAAGCGGGTAGCGCTGAGCGATCCGGCCAGCACTTCAGGCAGCCTGGTGCCTAGCGTCGAGTTCGCCGCCACAGTGGGCGTGACGCTATCGCGGTACTTTGGCGCGCTGGTGTATGCCGGCAACCACGACAAGGCCCTGGAGGCACTGTTGGACGGGCGAGTCGATGCCGCGTTCATCGCCAGTGAACGGGCCGATGCGTATCTGGCCAGTCATTCAATCAAACCTGAACGGCTGCAGGTGTTGTGGCGTTCGCAGCCGATTCACTACGACCCGTATGTATTCAGTGCCAGCGTGTGCCCGGCGATCAAGGCGCGGGTTCGCGATGCCATGTTGAACGACCCACAGGCACTGGCAGGGTTCGTTGCCTCGCAGGAAGCCAGCGGTTTGGTGCCGGTGAGCCATACCGATTACGCGGCGTTGCAGCGGATGATGGACGCCGCCGTGCAGTGATACCCGTGCTGGCCTCATCGCCTCCCTGTCGCAACTGGTTTATCGTGTCAGCTCGATCCACTGCCTCACCACCCAGCCCATGACCGACATCGAGCGCTACGTACGCGCCGCCACCCGCGACAACACCCGGCGCAGCTACCAGTCAGCCATCGAGCATTTCGAAGTGCGCTGGGGTGGCTTCCTGCCGGCCACCGCCGACAGCATCGCCCGCTACCTGGTCGAGCACGCCGAACAACATGCGGTCAGTACCCTGCGCCACCGCCTGGCGGCGCTAAGCCAATGGCACGTCAGCCAAGGCTTCCCTGACCCGACCAAGGCGCCATTGGTGCGCCAGGTGCTGCGTGGTATCCGTACCCTGCACCCAGCGCCGCCCAAACAAGCCGCACCGCTGCTGCTGCAGCACCTGCAAACCGCTGTCGAGCGGTTTGAAGAGGAGGCCCGCCTGGCCCGCGAGCGGCATGACCTGCCCACCCTGCTACGCGCCCGACGCGATACCGCGCTGTTGCTGCTTGGCTTCTGGCGAGGTCTGCGTGGCGATGAACTCGCACGTTTGCGTATTGAGCATATCCAGGCCGAAGCCGGCGTTGGCCTGACCTTGTTCCTGCCACGCAGCAAGGGCGACCGCGAGGCACTGGGCGTGCAACACCGCACCCCGGCGCTCAAGGCGCTGTGCCCGGTTGCGGCCTATCTGCAATGGCTGGAGGTGGCCGCCATCGCCCATGGCCCGGTGTTTCGCAAGCTCGATCGGTGGGGCAATCTGGGCCAGGCGCCGCTCAACAGCAACAGCCTGGTTGCGCTGCTGCGCGGCATGCTTGAGCGCGCCGGGGTGCCCGCTGCGCTGTACAGCGGCCATTCGCTGCGCCGTGGCTTTGCCACCTGGGCGACGGCCAACGGCTGGGAGCTGAAGTCGTTGATGAGCTATATCGGCTGGAAGGATGCCAAGTCAGCGCTGCGCTACATCGATGCAGCGCAGCGCTTTGGCGACCTGGCGGTGCTGCCGGGAGGCCAGGATAACCGCCTCATTCCTTGAACAGATGACGCGCCACTCCCGGCACCTCGGGGCGAATCATGTACAGATCGCCGGCATCCGGATAGTCGACCAGTTGCGCCGGCGCCATGCCAAAGCGCGCGGTGGTGATGTACAGGGTATCCAGCCCCTCGCCGCCAAAGCAGCAGCTGGTTGGGCGCGGTACCGGCATCAGCACCTGATCGCTCAGGTGGCCCTCGCGATCGTAGCGCAACAGGCAACTGCCATTGAACTGGCACACCCACAGACCACCCTCGCGGTCCAGGGCGATGCCGTCCGGGCGCCCCAGCTCAGCTGGAGTTTCGGCAAACAGGGTGGCCTCGCCCATCGTGCCGTCGGCCAGGTATTGAGCGCGGTAGATCCTGCGGGCAACCGAACAGACGAAGAATAGGGTCTGGCCGTCCTCGCTCCAGGCCAGGCCGTTGGGCAGAGACAGGTCGCGCTGAATCACCTCGGCATGCAACTCACGGTCAAAACGATATAGCGCGCCGGTCTTGCCGCTGGGGCCTTCATCCATCAGGCCGGTGACGAAATACCCCTGCGGATCACAGGCGCCGTCGTTGAAACGGTAGCTTGAACGATGATGCACCGGCGCCGAATACTGGCGTACCTTGCCTTGCGCCACATCGAGCAGTGCTGCACTGGCATCTTCGGTAAAGATCAGGTTGCCCTTGTCTGTCAGGGCCAGGGCGCCGATACGTGCAGCCGACGCATAGACTTCCTCTACCTCGCCACCCGGGTGCAGCCGATTGATCCGGCCACCGGAGATATCGACGAAGTACAGCAGCCCGGTTCGTTCATCCCAAACCGGACTCTCACCCAGATCGGCACGGGTTCGGGCGACCTTGGTCGGTACGTAGTGACACTCCTTGATGCGGCTCCAGCGCTCGGCCACCTCGTTCAGGCTGCCCGCTTCGACCCGGGCCAGGTCGCGGGGATAATTGACGCCGCTGTTCTCGCAAAAGCGCGTAGCGGTGAACTGGCCATTGCTGGCGCGCAGGATATAGCCGGTGTCGCGACACAAGTCGCTGGCCAGGTACAGCACGCCAGGGGTAACCCACTCGGGCTTGAGGTCTTCTGGCGGCTGGGTTACGCCCCACATGCGAGTCTTGGCCACCGGCGAGATCGCATTGACCAGAATGCCGTGCTCCAGGCCCTCCATGCTCAGCGCGTTCATGATGCCGACCTGGGCCATCTTGCCGGCGGCATAGGCCACCAACCCTGGCTGGGCGTAGCGCTGGTACATCGCCCGGTCCGAGGTGGTCAGCACCACCCGCGGCGCAGCAGAACGCTTGAGGTGCTTCCAGGCATGCTTGGCCAGCCACACCGGCGCGTGCACGCTGATGCCCAGGGCGCGCTCAAGAAACGCCTCTTGCTGGTCTTCGATATCCTGGTAGCCGACCCAACCGGCGTTGTGGATCAGAATGTCCAAGGCGCCAAACTGTTCGATGGCCAGCTCCACCAGCTGCTGGCAGCCCGCTTCATCATCCAGATGGCCAATATGCGCCACCACCTGCCCGCCTGCGGCCTGCAAGGCGCTGACCGCCTCAGTCACCAGCGCCTGATTCTCACCTTGACCTACCCGATCAGTGCCCAGGTCACTGACCACTACGCGGGCGCCCTGGGCCAGTAGCGCCTTGGCATATTCAAGCCCCAGCCCCTGGCCGCCCCCAGTGACAATGGCGACCTTGTTCGTGAATGACATCGTCGAATCCCCTCCGATTCTTATTCACGAACCATAACAATAAAAAAATCAATGACTTAATACTAAAAGCATGCAACCTTGATATCTCCTGGATATCACCGAAGATTATCAATTGGATGAAGCAGGCTTTAAGACCTGTGCGTTTAGATAGGAAAAGCCCTCGTCTAGAGGCTTCTGCATGGCCAAGTCACACTCTATGATGGCGCGTTTGCAGGAATGGCCGGCGCCTGTCGCCGACCTGGCACCAGTTCGACTCGATGAAGGAACGTAGAATGATCGAGACACGTTTGCTCAGGCAGTTCATCGCCGTGGCCGAGGAGCTGCACTTTCACAAGGCAGCCATTCGCCTGCACATGGCGCAACCGCCCCTGAGCCAAGCGATCAACCGACTCGAGGAGAAGCTTGGCTTCAGCCTGTTCCTGCGCAACAAGCGCGGGGTCAAGCTCACAGCGGCCGGGATGGCTTTCCTGGAAACCGCGTATCGCACCCTCAAGGAGCTCGAAGAAGGCATCGAGTATGCGCGCAATGTCTCCGAGGGTATCTGCGGCAAGCTGACCATCACGGCCATTTCCATCGCTTACTACGAATCACTGCTCAATTCGCTGCGGCGCTTTCGCGAAACCTACCCCAACGTGCGCCTGACCATTCGCGAAATGCCCTCGGCCTCCCAAGCCACGGCGCTGATGGCCGGCGAAGCGGACATCGCCTTCATGCGCAAGCTGCCGATGCCGCCTGACCTGATCGAGTCGCGCTTGATCCTTAACGAGCAGATCGTGATGGCCTTGCCGGCCCATCATGAAAAAGCCCGCCAGTCGATGGTCGATCTGCGAGATTTTGCCGAGGAAGATTTCGTTTTCACCCCGCAGGTATTGGGCAATGGTTACTTCAGCCAGCTGATGGCCCTGTGCGAAGCGGCCGGTTTCTACCCCAAGGTGGTGCAGGAAGCTGGCCAGATCCATACCCTGATCGGCCTGGTCGCGTGTGGCTTCGGGGTGGCGCTGGTGCCAGAGTCGATCGCCCACTCGACCCTGCGCGACCGGGTGCTGTTCCGCCCGATCAAGCCGGTCAATGAACAGCCCAATCCGAGCATGGGCCTGTACATGAACTGGAACAGCCAGAACGCCTCCCCTGCCCTGGGCAGCTTCATCTCGATGCTCGACCTGGGCGCGCCGAAGCGCTTCAGCGATACCCTGCTGGACCTCGCTACCCAGGAAGAGATCGTGCGCCGCGAACTACACCGCTAGCCCATGCAGGCGCATCCAGGCATCCAGCGCCAAGGCCGTTTCCAGGTTGTTACGGCGTAACTGCGAATTGAAATAACCCTGCGCCTGGTTGAGCTGCGCCGCCAGCTGGGCGCGGTCGATGACCTGGAACACCGGGCTGTGTGAATCGCTCAGCAGCAGCCGGATGCGATCACGCAAGAACCGCTCATACGCCAGGTTGGCCGAGGTCGGGTAAGGGCTTTTCTTGCGTTCCAGCACCGCAGCGGGCAGCAAGTCGGCACAGGCCTGCTTGAGCAACCACTTCTCCTGGCCATCCTTGCCCTTGATCGACCAGGGCACGTTATAGACGTACTCCACCAGTTCGTGGTCGGTATACGGCACCCGCACCTCAAGGCTTGCGGCCATGCTCAAACGGTCCTTGCGATCGAGCAGGATCGGCAGCCAGTGATGCAGGTGCAGGTGGCAGATCTCCCGCATCCTTCGCTCGTGCGGGCTGTCGCCGGCCAGATGCTCGACCCGGTCCAACGCCTGGTGGTAGGCGCTGTCCTGATACCCGGCAAAGTCGCACAAGCGGTTGAACTCAGGGTTGATCAGGTCGGCTTGCAGCAGCTGCATGCGCGACAACCAAGGCAAGCGCGGCGCGGCAATCGCCTGGGGATCGCGGAACCAGGCATAGCCGCCAAACACCTCATCGGCCGCTTCACCGGAGATCGCCACCGTGGAATGCGCGCGAATCGCCTTGAACAGCAGATACAGCGAGGTATCGACGTCACCGAAGGTATTGGCCGAATCGTTGGCCCGGTACACCGCTTCGCGCGCGGGCCCTGCGACCAGCTCGCGGTTGTCGATCAAGATGGTCTGGTGCTGGCTGCCAATGAACTGGGCGGCGGCCAGCGCATAGGGCTCATCACGCTCGGGGCGAAAGCTATCGGCCTGGAATTGCTCGGCCTGGCCGACAAAATCCACCGAGAACGAATTGACCGTCGCGCCATGCTCGGCCTGCAGCTTGCCCTGGGCCATGGCGGTGAGAATGCTCGAATCCAGCCCGCCGGACAGCAGCGAGCATACCGGCACGTCAGCATAAAGCTGCTCGCCCAGCGCCTTGCCGAGCAGCTCGCGGGTGCGCTGCACTGTGCTGTCGAGGTCATCCTCATGCTCGCGCCGGCTCAGTTGCCAATAGCGACTGACCTTGACCCGGCCTTGCGGGCGCCAGGACAAACGATGCCCGGGCGGCAGCTCGCTGATGCCGCGAAACGCCGTGCGCGCTGTAGCGCGTGACAGGCTCAGGCCATCCACCAGGCCGACCACATCCAACGCTTTGGCGAACTCCGGGTGGGCCAGGATGGCTTTGATTTCCGAGCCAAACAGCAGCCCTCGCCCCTGCTGCGCGTAATACAGCGGCTTGACCCCGAGGCGGTCGCGCACCAGCAGGAAATGCCCGTCACGGGTGTCGAACACGGCGAAGGCGAACATCCCTGAGAGGTGCTCGCAGCAGGCCTCGCCCCACTGCAGATAAGCGTGTAGCACCACTTCGGTATCGCTGCGGGTCTGGAACTGGTGCCCCAGCGCCTGCAAGCGTTCGCGCAGCGGGTTGTGGTTGTAGACTTCGCCGGTGTACACCAGCGCCACTTGCTGGCCGTCGGCGAACCGATAAGTCATCGGCTGCACGCCACCGGCCAGGTCGATGATCGCCAGCCGCCGGTGACCGAGCAGCGCGTGGCGGTGGCGCCAGCTGCCATGGGCATCCGGGCCGCGCAGGGCCAAGGTGTCGGTCATGGCGGCGATGATTGGCTGTTGTTGTTCAAGGTCGCGGGTGAAGTCCACCCACCCTGTAATTCCACACATGTGCGCCTCTCCTACTGAGCCTGGGTGTCTGCCGGCACCAGGCCGACCAGCGCTTGCAAGCGCTTGGCGATATCCAGCAACTGCCGTTCACTGTCGCGTCGGCCCATGATCTGCACCGCCAGCGCCGCCTTGCCATCCGTGCTCTGGCTGATCGGCACGGTGATCGCCGGCAGACCGCTGAAGCTGGCCAGCGGGGTAAAACTGATTTTCTGCGCGTAGTCGGCGTCTGCTGGCGACGGGATGGTCGAGTCGCCGGGCTGCGGATGACGCAGGTCGAATGGCCGGTTGGGGTCCATCGGGAACACCACGAAGTCGACCTGGGCGGCGTCGAACCAGGCGTCAATCCCGCCACGAATCTGGTCCATGCGCTGGTGAATACGCTGGTATTCGCTGTCGCTCACCCCGGCGCCTACGGCCAGGGCGCTTTGCGTCGACCAGTGCAGCTCACAGTCGAAGGCCTGCTGCCAGGCTGCCGAAGCCAGCCAGGCATCGCGTGCGCACAGCTGCCAGGCGTCGCCACGGCAGGCCCACAGCTCAGGCATCTGCACCTCGCTTTGGCGCATGCCCAGCTCGGTCATGGCATGGCGGGTCTTGTCGAGCATGGCCAGCATCTGCGCGCTGGTCAGGCCCGGCTCGTGCACATGGCTGAGAAAGCCGACCTGGTATTGCTGTTTGAGGGGTTGCTGCTCGCCGAGCAGGCCTTCGATGCCCAGCAAGGGAAACAGGAAGTCGAGGTCGTCAGCGGTGCGTGTCACCCAGCCCAAGGCATCCATGCGGGGCGACAGCGGGAACACCCCGGCCAGGCTCTGGGCCTTTTGCGTCATGCGCAGGCCGACCATGCCGTTGTGTGATGCAGGCCAACGTACCGAGCCGAGTACGTCGGTGCCCAACGAGATATCACACAGCCCCGCTGCAACCGACACCGCCGAGCCCGTGCTGGAGCCTGAAGGGTCGATAGTGGGGAAACGCGGGTTGCGACAACCGCCACCAAAGGCAATGTTCAGCTCGGTGGTAGTGACCTTGCAGGTCAGCGCCACGCGCGGGTCCAGCCAGGTTAGCGCCTCGGCGCTGCGCGACGGGTAATGGCGGTAGCTGCGCAGGCCCAGGCGGGTGGGCAGGCCGGCGACGTCGACCGTGTCCTTGACGCCCAGGCGATACCACGGCGCGGCGACCGCTCGGCTACTGACCAGGCAGCGATAATGGTTATCGGCATGCACTGACCACTGCTCGTACTGGTTAGCCCATTCAGCGGCCAGCGCCGGGTTGGCTTCCAGGCGTGCGTGGCGCTCGCGCAGGCTCAGCGCCAGGTACTGCGGCGGCTGCCGGCCACGCGACGGATCGGCGCCGCAGTTGGCCAAGTAAGCGGCAATGGCATCTTCGGTTTTAACGTGTGGCATCGGTGTATTCCTTGACAGAAGAGGCAGCCGCCCAGGGTTGCGGCTTGCCGGTTGCAGAAAGCGGCAGATGCGCGACCCGCCGCACCGCGAGCGGGCGCGGGGTGGCAGGCAGCAGTTCGGTAAAAGCACCCAGTACTTCGCGCTCGGTCAGCGAACTGGAGCAAAACAACAGTTCATAAGCCTCGGCGCGCAGGGCGTCGCGCACCGGCACGCAGGCCAACGCCGGACAGCCGAGATGACTACTCAGCTCACTGCCCAGTCTTGCCAGATCGACGCGCAGGCCGTTGACCTTGATCAGGCTGCTGACCCGGCCGAGCCACTGGAAGCGCCTGGCATCGAGTGGCTGAATCAAGTCGTCGCAGCGGTGGCTGGCAGCGGTGGCCTGGCCTTGCTCACAGGCGATGCGCGGGCTGGCCACTTCAAGCGGCGCCGGTTGCCCTGCCGGGGTCAGCAGATCGACATCGTCGAGCAAGGTCCAGGGCTGATCGGCCGTGCTCTGCCCATCGAGCTGCCGAAACGCCATGGCACCGGTTTCAGTCGAACCCAGCAGCTCGACGAAACGCACTTTCGGCCCGGCAAAGCGCTGCACGATGGCCAAGGCATCCGGTGGCAACGATGAGGCACTGTGCAGGACCAGCACCTGGCGGTTGCCCACTAGCCTGGCCAGCAGCCCCGGCAGCAGGCGCCAAGTGCTGGCGATCGCCAGGATCACGCAATGCCCTGTGCCGTCGAGCCTTGGCAGTTGTTGCTGTTCCAACGAGCAAAACTGCACCGGCGCGCCGCTCACGCTTGCGCCGAACTCGCCGAGGATCTTGCCGTAGCTGTGGCTCGCCGGGGCAAACGAGATAATCTCGCCGGCATCCGCCGCCCAGCGCTGGTAGATCAAGCGCGCCTCGCAGACCATCTGCGCATGGCTGCGCAACCAGTGCCGCGGCGCCCCGCTGGAGCCGGAGGTCTGAAACAGCTGGTGCTGGCTCACACGCTGGCCTGCAAAGTCAGTTGATCCTCGAGCTTTTGCGCGACGAAGTGCTGCATCTTGTCCAGGGTCTCGAACCAGAAGCGCACGTCGTCGCTGAGGTAGTCCACTTCGATCTCAAAGCACTGCTCGATCGCGGTAATCACTTCGACCGCCATCAGGCTATCGAAGCGCTCACCAATGAAATCGCGGAAACTGGCGTGGCGATCAAGGCTGGCGACCTCGGCGCCGAGCAGTTGCTCAAGCGTGTGACGAATGCGCTGTTCAATAGAGGGGGTATTCACGAGCGTGTGCTTCCTTGTGGTGAGCCTGCGTTGATCAGCGCTGAACCTGCGCTGTAGAACACCTGTGCAGGCGCGATGGGGTCGAATTGCAAGTAAATGAATGCGCCGCTGTAAGTGGCGCGTAGCGCGGCATACAAGCCGTCGGCCAGCACCTGCTGGGCGAGCGCGTCGCGCTCTTCCGAGCAGGTGATGCGCAGGTGAAATTGCGCAGGCTTGCCTTGGCGATCGACGCTGGGCAGTGGCATGCCGGCGCTGAACACGCAATCCAGCGGCAAGGGGGCGAAGAACACCATGCAGTGCGCAGGGTCGGCGCCGAGCCCCTTGAGCACCCGGGTGAAGCCCAGGGCGATGCGCTTACGCTCGATCAGCGCCAAGGGCGCGCAGGCGACAGTAATGGTGGGCATGGGCCGGTCCTTAGGAGAGGTGGAGGTTGGGTAGCTGCGTACGTGTGCCGTTGACCAACGCCAGCAATAGCTGGCCCAGACAGGCAGACAGTGCGTCCTGGCCCTCCAGGTACAACGGCGACCAGGCAAAGCCCTGCCCAGCGCCGACCTTGTCGAGGAAAAAGCCCAGGTGCGGGATATCGATCGGCAACTCAAGGGCGTGCGCCAACGCCAGCGCCTGATAGGTGCTGAGCAAATCAGGGATGCGCTGGCCCTGATTGGCAAACCCTCCCTGGCGTACTTTGTGCGCGGCGAGCAGCGTCGCAGCCTCGGCCTTCACCTCCAGGCCCAGATAGGCCAGGCAGCCCAATGCCTGCAACCCCGCGCGCAAGGACGACTGGCCTCGGGGATAGGCCGAATAGGCAATTACACCGTCCTCCTCGCGGCGGCAGCTGAGCACGAAGCGTTCCAGGCTGGGCAGATCCACCCCGGCACTGTCGTTCAGCGCTTGCAGGATCGAAACCGCCGAGGCGCTGGAGACCAGATCCGAGCCACGCCCTTCCCAGAAACCGAAACCACCATCGGGGTTCTGTAACGAGGCCAGCCACTGGCCGATGGCCTGGCGCGCCCTTGGCTGCTCGGCAAACGCCCCAGCGGCCAGGCCCCAGGCAGTACAGCGCAGCTCGGCGCCACGCCCGGGCATGTACATGATGCCGGCTTCATTGGGCATCTGGCAGCCTTCGATCCAGCGCAGTGCAGCATCACGATCATCATCGCCAAGGCCATTGCCGAGCAGGCCCGCTGCGGTGCTCAAGACATCGGCGGCGCTGCTCACTTCACGGTAGCTGTAGCCACCCTGGGGCATTGCCAGGGTCGCGATGAACGATGCCAGCGCATCGGCCATATGCTCAACCGATTGGCCCATCGCCTTGAGCGAGCCCACGGCGCAGAACACCGCCCAGACATCCTCGCCGTCATAACCCTGCCAACGCACGAATCCGCCGCTTGGCCCACGCAAGGCCTCGATCCAGTTCACGCAGCGCTGTCGGTCCAGCGGCTGCGCGTTGAGTTCGGCCAGGCTTGCGGTGGCGCGATAGGTCGCCCACAAGCACGGCGATTGCGCCGTCTCGCTGAAGCGAAAGCCGCCTGCCTCGACTTGTTGCGCCTGCAGCCAGCCGATCAGCCGCGGCCGGTCCCAGGCCGGTGCGCGCAGGCCCGCTCGTTCAAGGGCGCGGGCGGCCATCACGCCATAGAAGCAGGCGCGGGTATCGGCCACATCACGCTTGGCGAAATCAGCTGACCAGCTCAGGCCGCCGTTAGCGCACTGCAAGCCGTCGAGCCAGCGGTACAGGGCGTCGGCGTCGTGTACCTGGCCATTGCACACGTCCAACAAGGTGCGCAGTGCATAGTGCGTTGCCCAGGCATCTGCGGTTTGCCCTGGGCACATGGCATAGGCGTCGCCATCGAACAGGGTATGGATCCACTGCGCTGTGGCCTCGCGCTGATCGACCGGTGCGGCGAGATCCTTGAGTGTTTCGGTGCAATAGAATGTCGCCCAGGCATCGGACGGCATGCCCTTGCTCCAGGCATAGCCGCCATCGCGATTGCGCCGAGACTGGATATAGGCCTGCAGCTGCGCCACGTTCGCGCTGGGCAGCCGCTCGATCCAGGCCAGGCTGCGGATCGCCGCGTAGGTGCACCACAAATCCGGTTGATGGTTAGCCAGGCCTCGCCCTTGCGGGAAGCGCGGCTGTTGCAGCAAACGCTCGCTCATTGCTGGCCACCGACAAAGCGCAGGTTGGTTTTCTTCCAGCTTTTCTGCGAAGCGCCGCTCTTGCTCAGGGCCGAGAGATTGTTGACGAACAGGATGCGGCTCCAGCGCAGGCGCATCCGCGCTTCGGACTGGGCTTGCAGGTGCTGCTGCAAGGCAGTCTCCTGGTCATTGTCCCAACGTACATCACGCTCCAAGATCAGTGCCGCGGTGTCGCTGTCACGGTCGACTTCGATCATGTAGCCGGTCGCGTCGCAGCTGCCGTACACCACCTCTTCCACTGCCCGAATTTCCAGGCCGACACCGCTGACCGTGACACTGTCATTGTCGCGGCCATTGATCAGCAGGGTCGGGCTGATCTGCCCCGGCTCACAGCCACCGGTGATGGTGACACTGTCGCCGGTGTCCAGGCGCAGGAGCGGCCGGGCGTAGAGATTGAGCGGCGTGACCAGCAAACGCCCAGTCAGGCCTTGGGCTGGCGCGACCACGCGGCCATCGGCCAGCAGCAGTTCGAAGTAGTTGGTCGCAGTGGCCAGGCGCATCACTTGATCGTCGCCCACCGCCGCCAAGGTGCCGGTCTCGGTGCTGCCGTAGCTTGCGTCGAACACCTGGCACTGCCACCAACGCGCCAGGCGCTGGCGAAACGGCTGGGTGTTGACCTCACCCAACAGCATGATCGACCGCACCGACTGGGCGAAGCCGTCGAGCATGTCGCGCTGCTTCAGGTACCGGGTCAGCTGCACCAGTACGCCTGGGGCGATGAACAATACCGTGGGTTGGTAGGTGGCGAAGGTCTTGCACACCCGTTCCCAGTCGGTGATACCGGTGGTGAACGGGTACAGCCGCACATGGGAGACATCCAGGTATTCGCAGACATTGGCGATCAGGTCACCGACTGGGACGATGTCCGAGGGCATCAGGTTGGCCACCCGTGCCCCGGCCGGTAACAGCGAGCGCCAGTGACTGGCAACGCTGATGGCGTTCCAGATGATGTCCTGTTTCAGGCGCGGGGTGGGCGTCGGCTCACCCGTGGTACCGGTGGTGGCGTAGTACTTGGCGGCGGCGCCAAGGCCTACGGTGCAAAAGTCCAGTGGCCGTGCCTTGAGGCAGGCCTTGGCGGTTGGTTGCAGCTGGTCAAAGGCTGCCAGGCTGAAGGCTGGCAAATCCCTGTAGAAGGTGCTGGCCCGAGCACGCTCCCAGGCCGCGTGCAACTTGCCGGTATAAAAAGCCTGTTCGGGCATGCGCCCAAGTTGCTGTCGAAGTTCGCTTTCGGCGTCCTTAACGACAGCGTAATCATGATCCGTGTGAACTAACATCGACCCGCCCCTCTCGAATAAGTCGCGACGAGAATTGGCGAGTGCCTGCGCTGAGTAAAATACTATTTTCGACCCTGCGGTGAGAGTCGCGAAGTATTAGTTGCCCTTGAAATACAAGGATTTAGCGTAGGAAGCGAGGACAAAAAATAACCATCTGCCGACGCCACGGGGGTGGTGGCCACGTATCAGATAAAGACGTTTATTGTATTTCCCAAGCTGTGTCGTCACTGCGCACTATCGCCGCCACCTGCAGCACTTGCAGATTGAGCGACGATCATTCAGGGAGACACAGATCATGTTGAGCACATGCGCCCAGGTGCTGGACGGCCAGACGGCCTGGACACCCGATTCATGGCGCGAATACAACGCCGCCCAGCAACCGCACTATGCCGATGTCCAAGGCTTGCGCCAGGCCACTGCCAGCCTGCGCCGGGCTGCGACGCTGGTCAGTGCGCAATCAATCGACCTGCTCAAAGCCCGCTTGGCTCAGGCGCAACAGGGCCATGCCTTCGTCCTGCAAGGCGGCGACTGCGCCGAGGCTTTTGCCGACACCGACCCCGCCGCGCTCAAGCGCCTGCTGGTACTGATGGAGAACATGAGCCAGGCGCTGATGCCCGGCCTGCAACGGCCGGTGATCAAGATCGGCCGCTTGGCTGGGCAATATGCCAAACCGCGTTCCAGTGATATCGAGACCCGTGCTGGCCTGAGCTTGCCGGTCTATCGCGGCGATATCGTCAACCAAGCCGAGTTCTGCCCGCAGGCACGCCGGGCTGATCCTGCCCGCTTGCTACAGGCCTACGCCCACTCCGCCAGTACCCTGGAGCATGCCAGGGCGATCCAGGCCATCATGCACAGCGACAACCTGGCCGAGCGAAGCCTATTCATCTCCCATGAAGCGCTGCTGCTCGAATATGAGCAAAGCCTGACCCGCCAACAGGCCGATGGCCGCTGGCTCAACCAGTCCACCCACCTGCCCTGGATCGGCCTGCGCACCGCCCAGCCCGACGGCGCCCATGTGGAGTACCTGCGTGGCGTGGACAACCCGCTGGCGGTCAAGGTCGGTGCCGACACCACGGCCAGTGACTTGCTGCAGTTGGTCGAGCGGCTCAATCCGGGCAATCAGCCAGGCCGATTGACCCTGATCCACCGCATGGGCGCGCTGTTGCTGGGCGAGCGTCTAGGTGCGCTGATCGATGCGCTAAAGCGCGCCGATGCCAAGGTGTTGTGGCTGTGCGACCCCATGCACGGCAACACCCGCACCCTGCCCTGCGCCACCAAGACCCGAGCCTTCGACGACATCCTCGCGGAAATCGCCATGGCCTTCCGGGTGCATGCCCGGCACGGCTCGATCCTCGGCGGCCTGCACCTGGAAATGACCGGCGAGGCGGTCACCGAATGCCTCGGCGGCCCCGCCGATCTGCAGCCGAGCGACCTCGGCCAGCGCTACCTGAGCAGGGTCGATCCACGCCTCAATGGCGAGCAAGCCCTGGAGCTGGCGCGGCGGGTCAGCCTCGATCGCCTCGCATGCAACGCCAACATTCGTTAACCTTTTCCTTCACTCAAGGATGAGTCTGATACACCAATGCCTATCGTCATTTACGTTTTTTCGCTGTGCACTTTCGCGTTCGGCCTGTCTGAATTCGTCGTCGCTGGCCTGGTCTGGGCCATGGCTGAGGATCTTGGCAGCCCCATCACTGCCGTAGGCTCGGCGATTGCCGCCTATGCCTTGGGCGCTGCCATTGGCGCGCCAATTGTCACCGCGCTACTGGTGACCTGGCGCGATCGCGCGGTATTGCTCTTGACCCTGGCGGTGCTCGGCCTGGGCAGTTTGCTGCTGGCCAAGGTCGATCAACTACTGGCTCTATACGTGCTGCGCTTCCTGATTGGCCTGGCCCATGGGGTGTTCATGGCCGTTGCCTCCAACGTTGCAGTCAAACTGGTCGAGCCGGCGCGCGCCGGCCGCGCGCTGTCGGTGGTGTGGATTGGCCTGACCTTGTCGTTAGCGCTGGGTGTGCCGCTTGGCACGGTGCTGGGTAGCTTCTGGTCGTGGCGAGTAATTTTTGTCGTGCTGGGTGTGCTGGGCTTGTTCAGCGTGATTGGGCTGCTGCGGCTGATGCCCAGCGGGGGCGCGCCACAGACTGCCGCGCAGGGTGGCCCGATGGCCGGTCTGGCGGCAATCATGCATACCGCGCTGCTGTCGGCTGCGGGGATTGCCATGTTGGTCAGCGTGGCGGTGTTCTCATTCTTTACCTATGTGTCACCGTTTGTGCTGGAGGTGACCAAGGGAAGCGTGCAGCTGCTGGGGCTGGCGATGCTGATGTTCGGGGCCTGCACGATCCTTGGCAACCTGCTGGGCGGCTATGTCGCCGATCGCTACGACAGCACGCGCTGCCTGATGGCTGCCCTGAGCTTGCTCGCCGCCAGCTTGGCGCTGTTGTACGTCGCCAAGCATTACGCGTGGGCGGTGCTAGTTTTGGTCGGCGTGCTCGGCGCGCTGTTCTTCGCCATTGTCACCCTTTCGACCTTGCGTCTGCTCAACCTGGCTAAAACCTTGGCCCCCCATGCCACCGGTGTAGCCTCTGGCCTGAGTATCGCCGCGTTCAACCTGGGCACAGCAGTGGGTGGGGCCATTGGTGGCGGGTTGATCACTCACCTGGGCTTGTCCTACCTGCCCCTGGCTGGGGTTGGCGCGGCGCTGATCGCGCTGCTGGCACTGGCCGCACAGGCAACGCCTGATCCGGCACCCACTGCGGATGCCGAACCGCAGCGCTGATCTTCAGCCTTGGCGGGCGCAGCGCCACAATCTGGCGATGTCACTGGCGCGAGCCCGCAGCAGCTTAGGTGCATTGGCACAGGCTTGCTCCAGGGTCATCGGGCCACTGGCCAAGGCAAAGGCGGCATCGATACCGTGGGCGTACAGTTGCTGATAGCCGTCGCCCAAGGTGCCGGCGAGCACTACCACCGGCACGCCGTGGCGCTTGGCGACCCGGGCTACGCCCATCGGGGTTTTGCCGCGCAGGGTCTGCGCATCGAATCGGCCTTCACCGGTAATCACCAGATCAGCCCCCTGGACCAGCGCATCCAAACCGGCCAGCTCGGCCACCACTTCGACCCCGGGGCGGAAACGCGCGCCCATGAACGCCTTGGCCGCAAAACCCATGCCGCCGGCCGCGCCACACCCTGGAAAGTCACGTACATCTTCACCCAGCAGTGGCACACAGTGATCGGCAAAGTGGCCCAGGGCATGGTCCAGCGCCTGCACCTGGTCAGGGCTTGCGCCCTTCTGCGGGCCAAAGATGGCCGACGCGCCGTTAGGTCCGCACAGCGGATTGTCGACGTCTGCCGCGACCTCGACCTGTACTTCGGCCAGACGCGGGTCGAGGTCGCTGGCGTCGATCCGCGCCAGCTGCGCCAGGGCCAGGCCGCCCTCGGCGAGCGGCTGGCCGTTGCCATCCAATAGGCGCAGGCCAAGCGCACGCAGCATGCCGCTGCCGCCGTCATTGGTGGCACTGCCGCCGATGGCCAGGACGATCCGCCGCGCACCGGCCGCCAGGGCCGCTGCAATCAGTTCGCCAGTGCCCCAGGTGCTGCTGCGACAAGCATCGCGCTGACCGGTCGGCACCAGTTGCAGGCCGCTGGCCTGGGCCATTTCGATGATCGCGGTGCGGCTTTGCGCAAGCCAACCCCAGCCGGCTTCGACGCTGTCGCCCAGTGGTCCCCGAACCCGTTGCCGACGCAATTCGCCCTGGCTTGCGGCCAGGATCGCCTCCATGGTGCCCTCGCCGCCGTCGGCCATCGGGCATTCAACGTAGTCGGCGTGCGGCCAGACCTCGGCCAGGCCGCTGGCAATGGCCTGGGCGACACCGGCAGCGTCGAGGCTGTCCTTGAACGAATCGGGGGCGATAACGACTTTCATGGGGATTCTCCTGATCCAGATAGCCCGCATGCTGACAGTTGCGCCGCGCAGGGGCCTCGGTCGGATGCACAAAAGCCTGGCTGGGTTGTTTGGGCATATGCCTTTGCACGGGTGTTTGGGGTTGCTTGGGCTGACCTCATCGCGGGGCAAGCCCGCTGCCACGATAATCAGCCGAGCTATTACTGCGCAGGTAACAATTGCAGTCCCAAGTACAAACTCAGCATCCCTTCCAGACGCTGCGGGTCGACCTCGCTCAGCTCGGCGATGCGCTCCAGGCGGTAGCGCAGGCTATTGCGATGAATCCCCAGCGCCTCGGCACAGGCCTGGCTCTGCCCATCATGCGCGCACCAGGCGCGCAGGGTCGCCAGTAGCTGGCCGCTGGCATCCTTGGCGCGAATCCGCTGCAACGGCTCAAGCAGCTCATCCAAGGCATCATCGTTGCGGTGGCGCCAGAGCAAGGTCGGCAGACGATAACGCGCCAGGCTCAGCAGCCGCTCGCCAGGCAATACCTCGCGGCCATAGGCCAACAGGTCACGTACTCGCCGATAGCCTTTGCGCAACTGCTCCAGGCTCTGCGCCGGTTGCCCCAGGGCCAGGCGCTGAACCTGCCAGCCGTGGCGCTGCAAACGCTCGAGCAAACGCTGCTCGTCCAACACCAACCCGGCTGGCCGGCACCACAGCAACGACTCGCGTGCGGGGCTGACGCACCAGCTGTCTGGGTAACGGCTCATCAGCCAGGCCGACAGTGCCTCGGCCGGTGGCCCGGAATGCAGCTCGAACAGGCACGGCACCCGCGCCAATTGTGGTTTCAGGCCCAACTGCTGGGCCTCGTCCAGCAACCGCGTGGAGTCGCCGCTACCGCCCAGCAGCAAGGCCAGCAGATCATCACAGCGCTGACGCCGCCATTGCTGCTCGACTTGCAGGTGGCGCTGGGCAAGCAGCATCTCGGCGGTCATGCGCACCAATTCGCCGAAGGTGCGCAGCTGCTGCGGATCGCCAGTCAGGCCGAGCACGCCGATCAAGCGACCATCGAGCATCAATGGCAGGTTCACCCCAGGTTGCACGCCCTTGAGGCACTTGGCCGCTTCACCGTCCAGCTCGACGATACGCCCGTTGGCCAGTACCAACTGGGCGCCCTCGTGGCGGGTATTGATCCGCTCCGGCTCGCCACTGCCCAGGATCAGGCCCTGACTGTCCATGACGTTGACGTTGCACGGCAAGATGGCCATCGCCCGATCGACGATGTCCTGCGCCAGGTCATGGTCCAGTTCGAACATTCAACGATCCTTGCAGTGATAGGATTTGGGCCGCAGCACAGCAGCCAGCGCACCGACCTGTGCAAAAGCACAAAGACAGTCGCGCCGCGGTCCCCGAGACTCGTCAGGGCGAGCGCCGGCACAGGCGACGCGGCGACAACCATAACAACAGAGAACCCGATCATGGCACACAGCCCTGCCCTTGACCAAGGCCAAGACATCAGCCGCAACGCGCTATACCGGCGCATCACCCTGCGGTTGATTCCGTTCATATTCATCTGCTACCTGTTCAACTACCTGGACCGCGTCAACGTCGGCTTTGCCAAGCTGCAGATGCTCGACGCACTGAAATTCAGCGAAACCGTCTACGGCCTCGGCGCCGGGATCTTCTTCATCGGCTACGTGCTGTGCGGCCTGCCCAGCAACCTGGCGCTCAACCGCTTCGGCCCACGGCGCTGGATCGCGGTGATGATGATCGCCTGGGGCAGCCTCTCGACCTGCCTGCTGTTCGTCACCACCCCCACCGAGTTCTATGCCCTGCGCCTGCTCACCGGCGCAGCCGAAGCGGGCTTCTTCCCAGGTGTGGTGCTGTACCTTTCGCGCTGGTTCCCAGCCGGGCGGCGTGGGCGGATCATGGCCCTGTTCATGTCAGCGATTCCGGTTTCCGGCCTGCTTGGCGGGCCATTCTCCGGCTGGATCCTGGAACACTTCGCTGCCGGGCAACATGGCCTGGCCGGCTGGCAGTGGATGTTCCTGATCCAGGGTCTGCCAACCGTAGTGCTGGGGATCCTGGCGATAAAGCTGCTTAGCGATGGCTACCACAAAGCCGCCTGGCTGAGCCCAGCCGAGCGCCAACTGATCGAAGCCGACCTCAAGGCCGATGCGGCCAGCAAGCCGGCCACCAGTGGCGACAGCGTGCTGTCGGTGTTGACCAATCCGCTGATCTGGACCTTCGGTTTCGTCTATTTCTGCATCCAGAGCGGGGTCTACGCGATCAACTTCTGGCTGCCATCGATCATCAAGAACATGGGCTTCGACAACCCGCTGCTGATTGGCTGGCTGAGCGCCATTCCGTACCTGCTGGCGGGCGTGTTCATGATCATCGTGGGCCGCTCGGCTGACCTGCGCAACGAGCGTCGCTGGCACTTGGTGGTGCCGATGCTGATGGGCGCCATCGGCCTGCTGATTGCGGTGAACTTCGCCGCCAACCCGACCATCGCCATCCTTGGCCTGTCGATTGCCACCATGGGCGCGCTGACTGGCCTGCCGATGTTCTGGCCGATGCCTACCGCGCTGCTCAGTGCCGGGGCTGCCGTCGCGGGGCTGGCGATCATCAACTCGGTGGGGCAGATGGCGGGCTTTCTCAGCCCGTACCTGGTGGGCTTCATCAAGGACCAGACCGGTTCCACCGATGCAGCGCTGTACTCGCTGGCCGGCTTGATCGTGGTCGGCAGCCTGGTGTCGTTGCGCGTTACCCGTAGCGGTGCGCTGAAGGCCGCTCGCGCCAACTAAAGCGTTTTGCGGGCAAGCCGGTCACGACTTGCCCGCACACTTGCCGTTTTAGCCCCTGCCCCGTCCAATCGTCAGTTCACTGCACCCTCCTCCCGGCAAAGGCGTCCAATGACCCACAAGGTCCTTGGAGAACGCTCATGACTCAGCACGCCGTGGCCCGCCTAGAACAGCTCGAACAACAGCGCCCCCTACGCGTACAGGTGGGCAGTGAAGAGGTGATCCTGCTCCGCCAGGGTGACCAGGTACACGCCTACCAGGCCAACTGCCCGCATGCCGGCGCACCCCTCGAAGAAGGCACGGTATACGGTGGGCTGCTGATCTGCCCCTGGCACAAGGCCGCCTTCGCGGTGGATGAAGGGGCCGTCTGCGAGCCCCCCGCCCTGTGCGACCTGCGCCGTTACCCCACCCAGGTCAAAGGCGGTGAGGTCTGGGTCGACGACCAGCCGCTGCCCGAATCGCAGCCCCCGCGGCACAGTGATGCGCGTTGCTTCGTGGTCATCGGTGCCGGCGCTGCGGGCTGCGCGGCCGTTGCCACCCTACTCGGCCGAGGTTTTGGCGGCCGCCTGGTGTGGATCGATCAAGAGCGCCAACCCGCCTACGATCGAACCTCGCTGAGCAAATTCGTCATTGCCGGCGAAATGTCGCCTGATGAAGTTCCAGCCTTGCTGGAGGCGGATGACCTGCGCCAAGGCCATCTGCAACGTGTGCACGGCAAGGTGCGTCTGCTCGATACCGGCAAACGCCAGGTGCTCCTCGCCGACGGCCAGCGCATCGACTATGACCACGCGCTGCTGGCCACCGGCGGCAAACCGCTGCGGCCCGCTATCGCTGGGGTGCAATTGAGTGGTGTGTGCGTGTTGCGCTCGCGTGACGATGCCGCGCACCTGCTCGACAGCGCCGAGCCAGGCCAACCAGTGGTGATCGTCGGTGACGGTTTCATTGGCCTGGAAGCGGCCTCGGCCCTGCGCAAGTACGGGATGCAAGTGCATGTGGTGAGCCGTCACCAGGTGCCATTGGCCAAGCAACTGGGCGAGCGGATTGGGCGCAGCATCCGCGAGCTGCACCAACGCAAGGGCGTGATCTTCCATGGCCCGACCGAGGTTGAACGCATCGAGGGCAGCGACAAGGTCGAAGCCGTGCTGCTGGCCAATGGCGAACGCTTGCCGACCTCGTTGGTGCTGCTAGGCACCGGAGTGAAACCGGCCACCGGGTTCATCCAGGGCGTGCAGTTGGCTGACGACCATTCGCTGCTGGTAGATGCGCGCATGCTGGCTGCAGAGGGCCTGTGGGCCGCCGGCGACATCGCCACCTTCCCCCTCGCCGGCCAGCCAGTGCGCATCGAACACTGGCGCCTGGCCCAGCAGCACGGAGTGATCGCTGCGGCCAATATGCTTGGCGAGCGTAGCCGCTATGACGACGTGCCGTTCTTCTGGACCTATCAACATGGGCGAACCTATGAAGTGCTCGGGCACGGCCGCCACTGGAATCGGATCGAGTATGTCGGTGAGCCGGAGCAAGGCGATTTCATTGCCTTGCAGTGTATCGATGATCAGGTCGAGGCGGTGATCGCCAAGGGTTACGGGCGGGCGATGGCGGTCTTGTCGCAGCGCATGAAGCGGCCGCTATCAAGCAAGGAGGCGCGGGCGTTGATCGACGCTTGGCCGCAGGGGTGAGGTTGCCTGGCCTGGCGCCATCGCGGGGCAAGCCCGCTCCCACACGATTGTTGTGGCGGCGTAACTACCGACACGCCCACTGCGCCCGTGCACCCTTGGCCACAACCAGCTATGGTTTCCCTCTAATCCGCCATTCGAAGCGGCCCCAGACAACGACAATACGGAAAGCGCCCATGCCCGCGCACACCGCTGACACCCGCGCCAGTGAACTGGCCGCCTTTATCGACTGCCATTTCGCCGAACGCGGCCTGGCGCCCGAGGCGCTGATTGCCGAGTCCTGGTACCGCAGTATCAACCAGCACCGCCTCGACCCTAGCCTGCGCCATGTCGACAATATCCTCAGCGCCGCCGAGATCCGTCAGCACCAAGCCCAGCACCAGGCATACCTGAGCATCGCCGGGCAAGGTGTCAACGGCCTGGCCCGGCGCGTGGTCGACGCCGGTTTCGCGGTGCTGCTCAGCGATGCCGATGGCATCACCCTCGACGCCCGCCTGCCCCAGGACCCGCAACGCTATACCCGCGCCGGGTTGATCGTCGGGGCGCGCTGGGATGAGTCGATCGCTGGCACCAACGGTATTGGCACTGCGTTGGCCTCGGAGCAGGCACTGACCATCCACCGCCAAGAGCACTTTCTGGCGGCCAATGCCCGACTCAGTTGCTCGGTATCACCGATTTTCGATGCGCAGAACCAGTTGCTCGGCTGCCTGAACGCCACCTGCCTGCACAACGAAGGCCCCAAGCAAGCCCAGCACCTGACCCTGCACCTGGTGATGCTGTATGCGCGGCTGATCGAAAACACCCATTTTCGCCAGTGCTACCGCGATCGCCTGACCCTGGCGCTGAAAGCGCATGACGACATTACTGATCTTGCCAACGAGCAATTGCTCGCGCTGGACGAAGGCGGCCGGGTGATCGGCGCCAACCGCGCAGCGTTTCTCGCTCAGCCCGGCCAACTGCTAGGCCAGCGCATCGAGCAGCTGTTGCCGGCCACCATCGATGAGCTGCTGGATCTCACTCGCGGTGGCGCGCGCGGCACCCAGCTGCGCGCGCCGAACAGTGAGCACATCATCGAAGTTGGCCTGCGCGTGCCGGCGGGCTACGGCCAGCAGGCAAAACCCAGTCGGCCCGCTGCAGTGCCGAGCCACCCGGACCTTGAACAACTGGCCGGTGGCGATGCCCAGCTGCAACAAGGCGTGCGCCGCCTGCGCAAGGTGCTGGACAAAGACATCTGCATCCTCATCACCGGCGAAACGGGCACCGGCAAAGAAGCATTCGCCCGCGCTATCCACCAAGCCAGTCAGCGTCATGCCGGGCCGTTCGTCGCCCTCAACTGCGCGGCGATCCCCGAATCGTTGATCGAGAGCGAGCTGTTTGGCTATCGCAGCGGCAGCTTTACCGGCGCCAATCGCAAAGGCATGAAGGGCAAATTGGAACTGGCCAATGGCGGCACGTTGTTCCTCGATGAGATTGGCGACATGCCCGCACACCTGCAGACGCGTCTGCTGCGGGTGCTGGCCGAGCGCGAATTGCAGCCGTTGGGCGCCGAGACTGCTGTTGCCTTGGATATCCAGGTGGTGTCTGCAACGCACCAGGACCTCAGCGCAATGATTGGCGAGAAGCGTTTTCGCGAGGATCTGTACTATCGCTTGTGCGGGATGCGCGTGTGCTTGCCGGCGCTGCGCGAGCGTAGCGATCGTGGGCAGTTGATCGAACGGGTGTTGGCGCGCTTGCCGGGAGGCGCCAGGGTTCGTCTCAGTGACGAGGCTCGGCAGTGTCTTGAGGGGTATGCGTGGCCGGGAAACGTACGCCAGTTGCTCAATACCCTGCGCTATGCGCTGGCTTTGGCCGAGGATGGGCTGATCGAGTGCGATTGCTTGCCAGAAGAGCTGTTCACCCGGCCAGTTGCGCGGGTAGCGCCTGCCCTGCCGCTGCGCCTTGGCGACCAGGTCGAGGATGCCGAAGCCAGGCATCTGCTGGGTGTTCTGCGTAACCAGCGGTGGAATATCAGTTCGGCGGCCGAGGCGGCGGGTATTTCCCGCTCGACCCTTTATCGCAAGATGAAACGCTACGGGATCATACCGCCGAACCTGGTCGATTGACTGGGCCGGCCTCTTCGCGGGCAAGCCCGCTCCCACAGGGGTAGCGCGAATATTACGAATGGCGCTCGACGCTTTATCGCCAGTGAAACACTACGGAATCGTACCGCCGAACCTGGTCGATTGACTGGGCCGGCCTCTTCGCGGGCAAGCCCGCTCCCACAGGGGTAGCGCGAATCTTACGAATGGCGCTCGACGCTTTATCGCAGGTGAAACGCTACGGAATCGTACCGCCGAACCTGGTCGGTTGACTGGGCCTGCCTCTTCGCGGGCAAGCCCGCTCCCACAGGGGTAGCGCGAATATTACGAATGGCGCTCGACGCTTTATCGCCAGTGAAACGCTACGGAATCGTACCGCCGAACCTGGTCGGTTGACTGGGCCGGCCTCTTCGCGGGCAAGCCCGCTCCCACAGGGGTAGCGCGAATCTTACGAATGGCGCTCGACACGTTATCGCAAGTGAAACGCTACGGGATCGTACCGCCGAACCTGGTCGATTGACTGGGCCGGCCTCTTCGCGGGCAAGCCCGCTCCCACAGGAGCAGCGCGAATATTACGAATGGCGCTCGACGCTTTATCGCCAGTGAAACGCTACGGAATCGTACCGCCGAACCTGGTCGATTGACTGGGCCTGCCTCTTCGCGGGCAAGCCCGCTCCCACAGGCACAGCGCCAGTCGTAAGGTTTGTACTGACCCTGTGGGAGCGGGCTTGCCCGCGAAGAGGCCAGTAGGATCAGCCTTGGATATAGACCACCTGGGTACGGGTGTATTCATACAAGCCATGCTTGCCATCCGCCCCACCGATCCCCGACTTGCGCGTCCCGGCGTGGAAGCCCTGCATGGCCTCGAAGTTCTCCCGATTGATATAGGTCTCGCCAAAATCAAGCTCGCGGCTGGCCTTGAGCGCTGCATTGAGATCGCGGGTATAGATCGACGAGGTCAATCCGTACTCGCTGTCGTTGGCCAGCGCGATGGCCTGGTCAAGGTCATCGATTACCTGGATCGGCAACACCGGGCCGAAAATCTCTTTGCGCATGATCTCCATGTCCGCCGCACATCCGGCCAGCACCGTCGGCTGATAGTGGAAACCCTCCCCTAGGTCCGCCACCTGCCCCCCCGTCACCAATTGAGCGCCCTGGCCAACGGCGGTACGCACCATCTGCGCGACCTTGTCCAGGCCGGCCTGGTTGACCAGTGGGCCCATGTCCAGAGCACTGTCCTTGGATGGGTCGCCATAGCGGGTGGCGGCCATGGCATGGGCGACTTTGTCGATGAACGCATCGGCCACCCCGCGCTGCACATACACGCGCTCAGCGCAGTTACACACCTGGCCGGTATTGATCACCCGCGAGGCAACGATGGCGCGCACTGCCAGGTCCAGATCGGCGTCTGCCAGGACGATGGCTGGCGCCTTGCCGCCGAGCTCAAGGTTGAGCTTGGTGATGTTCGGCGCTGCCGCCGCCATGATCCGCGCGCCAGTGGCCACGCTCCCGGTGAAGCTCACCAGGTCGATACCGGCATGGCTGCTCAACCCCTGGCCGACACTGGCACCGCTGCCGCCGACGACGTTGAACACCCCAGCCGGCAAGTCGGTTTCAGCGACCAGCTTGGCGAATTCATAGCAGTTGATCGGTGTCTCCTCGCTAGGTTTGATGACGATGGTGTTGCCAGTCAGCAAGGCCGGCGCCATCTTGCGCGCGATAAGGAAGAAGGGAAAATTCCAGGGCAGGATCCCGGCCACAACGCCCAAGGGCTTGCGCAGCAGGAAGATGTGTTCGTTGGCGCGGTCGCTGGTCAGTACCTCACCTTCCAGGCGGCGCGCCCATTCGGCCATGTAATCCAGGTAATCGGCAGTGAAGTTCACCTCTACCATGGCCAAGCCGGCAACCTTGCCCTGCTCCTGGGTGATCGTGCGGGCCAAGCGCTCGGCATTGGCGCGCACCTTGGCGGCGATCTGGCGCAGGTAGCCTGCGCGTTCGATTGCAGGCTTGGCCGC
The DNA here is from genome assembly GCF_044900155.1 of Pseudomonas sp. NPDC088890. NCBI lineage: Bacteria > Pseudomonadati > Pseudomonadota > Gammaproteobacteria > Pseudomonadales > Pseudomonadaceae > Pseudomonas > Pseudomonas sp. NPDC088890. The sequence goes on from NZ_JBJDNG010000007.1 coordinate 141,657, forward strand.
CCAACCCTTTTGCGCCTGGCGAGCTGCGGCAATTGCCCGCTCGACCTGCTCGTTGGAAGATTCGGGCACCCTGGCCAGTAACTGGCCATTGGCCGGGTTGAACACCTCGATCAGTTGCTCACTGGCGACAAAGGCGTTGTCGATGTAGTTTTGATAGATCGCGTCGTGCATGGTCGTCTCACTCCTTGGGATTGTTGTCAGCCAGCGGCGTAGCGGCGCTTGGCTTGGCGCTGAAGCGCTGCCAGGCAGTGCCTTCGCCTTTGAGGTCATGGGCGCGCTTGATCAGGTATTGATGCACCTGCTCCACCTGCTCAGGTTTGAGCGCATCGGCGAACGACGGCATGCCATCTGGCACCCGGCCGCCATAGAGGATGCCGAGGAACATCTGGTGTTTTTCCGGCGTCAGCTTGCGCAAGTCCGGCAATACCCCGCCGCTCACCGCATGAATGCCGTGACACTGCGAGCAGTTGCCGTCATACAGCGCAGCGCCGGCCGCCACGGTCTGCTCATCGGCGCTAAGCGCGGGCGGCTCAGGCGCATCGGCCGGGGGTGGCGGTTCGCGCAGCACCGCGTTGCCGCCAATCTTGTAGGTCAGCACCTGGGAGAACGGCTGCACCCCGGCGCGCAGCGACAGCGCGCCGGCGAAGGTCGAGAACGCTCCGCCCCAGCCGGCCATGAAGGTCACGTACTGTTCGCCGTCCACCGAATAGGTAATGGGTGCGGCCATCACCCCGCTGGCAGCGGGCGATTCCCAGAGTTTCTTGCCACTGTCGGCGGCATAGGCAATCACCCGGCCATCGGCGCTGCCCTCAAACACCAGGTTGCCGGCGGTGCTCAGGGTACCGCCGTTGAAGATAGTGATGTAGGGCACTTCCCAGGCCGCTGCTTGCTTGACCGGGTCCCAGGCGATCAGCTTGCCCGACCAGGTCTTGGCCATGTCCAGCAGGCCATCCGGGCCTTCAGGCATCATCCCGGTACGCAGGCCGAGCTGGTACACGCTCTTGAACGGGTTGCGCTTGGGCGCCTCGGGGATGTGCTCGTAGTAGGCCGACATGATGTGCGCCGGGATGTACACCAGCCCAGTGTTGGGGTTGTAGGACATCGGGTGCCAGTCATGCGCCCCCCAGAACGCTGGCGTCACCAGCTTGCGTTTGCCGTCTTTCCAGTAGGCGGCGGCCTGGTCATCGAAGATTGGCCGGCCGGTTTTCATGTCGATGCCCTTGGCCCAGTTCACCGGCACGATGTTCTTGGCCGACAACAGCTCACCGGTGGCCCGGTCGAGCACGTAGAAGAAGCCGTTTTTCGGGGCCTGCATCAGCACCTTGCGCTGCTGGCCGTTGATCGGCAGCTCGGCGAGGATCATGTGCTGGGTGGCGGTGAAGTCCCAAGCGTCGCCGGGGGTGGTCTGGTAGTGCCAGGCGTACTCGCCAGTATCGGCGTTGATCGCCACGATCGAAGACAGGAACAGGTTGTCGCCCTTGGCCTGGCTGCGCCATTTCGGGTCCCAGGTCGAGCCATTGCCAACGCCGATGTACAACAGGTTCAGCTCTGGGTCATAGGCAAACGAATCCCAGGCGGTACCGCCGCCGCCCTGCTCGACGAAGGCATCACCGTGCCAGGTTTTGCCGGCAATCTCCATGGCCTTGTCTTCCGGTGGCAGCTTGGGGTCGCCCGGCACGGTGAAGAAACGCCAGGCCTGTTTGCCGGTCTCGGCGTCATAGGCGGTGACATAGCCACGCACGCCGAACTCGGCGCCACCGTTGCCGATCACCACCTTGCCGTTGACCACCCGCGGGGCGCCGGTGATGGTGTAGCTGCGCTTGTCGTCGTTGCGCGTGTCGACCGACCAGACGCGCTTGCCGGTCTTGGCATCGATCGCTTCCAGGCGCCCGTCCAGCACGCCGACATAGACCTTGCCCTGCCACACCGCCACGCCGCGGTTGACCGCATCGCAGCAGGCTTCGCCGGCGCGGTGGCGGTCCGATTGCGGGTCGTACTTCCACAACAGCTTGCCGTTGCGTGCATCCAAGGCGTAGACCACCGAGAACGGGCCAGTGGTGTACATCACCCCATCGACCACAATGGGCGTGGCTTCCACCCCGCGATCGAGGTCGAGCTTGTAGCTCCAGGCCAGGCCCAGTTGGTTGACGTTGGCATCGGTGATGTTCTTCAGCGGGCTGTAGCGCTGCTCATCGTAGGTGCGGCCGTGGCTCATCCAGTTGCCGGGCTCCTTGTCGGCATCGATGATGCGCTGGCCGTCGACCTGGGCGGCATAGGCCGGGCTCAGGCAGGCCAGGGCGAACAAGGCGCAGCCTGCGGTGGTCATCAAGGCACTGGGCAGGGGCCGGCGGTGCGGGCCTGATCGGGTCATCGGCGGATCTCCGTTTCTTGTTATTGGCGAAAGCTCAGGGCTGTCGACAACAGCAGGAGCAACGCCTGTGCCAGCGTCGCGCGATTGCCCTGAAACGCCGAGCCAGAGCGGTCTGTGCGTACACCTTGAGCACATTGCCCGCGACCACACTGAGCCATCGCTGACGCACCTGGCGCAGACCTGACACAGGTGTGTCATGCCCTTGGTCACAGTTGAAGCGTCAAGCCCAGCACCCTTTCAAAGCCTGCAGGATGTGTGTAAAACAATCCGATCCCCCCTGATGACCGGAAAAGGATCCAGCGCATGATCTACCGCCCTCTCGGCCGCAGCGGCCTGCAGGTTTCCGCCCTTACCCTGGGCAGCATGATGTTCGGTGAGCAGACCAGCACCGAGGATTCGCTACGCATCATCGACAAGGCCTGGGACCAAGGCATCAACTTCATCGACACCGCCGACGTCTACAACAGTGGGCGCTCGGAGGAGATCGTCGGTGAGGCGGTGGCGCGTCACCGCCAGGACTGGATCGTTGCCTCCAAGGCGGGCTTTGGCCCGGCAGAAGGTCTGCCCAACCGCAGCGGGCTGTCGCGCAAGCACCTGTTCAATGCCATCGAGGCAACCCTGACGCGCATGGGCACTGACTATCTGGACATCTACTACTTGCACCGCGAAGACCACAGGACGCCGCTTGAGGAGACTGTCCGGGCGATTGGCGAGCTGCTGGCGCAGGGCAAGATCCGCTATTGGGGCGTGTCCAACTTCCGCGGTTGGCGCATCGCGCAAATCTGCAACGTGGCCGAGCGCCTGGGCGTGGCCAAGCCGGTGGTGAGCCAGCCGCTGTACAACATCGTCAATCGCCAGGCCGAGCCTGAGCAGTTGGCGGCTGCGGCTTACCATGGCCTGGGCGTGGTGCCGTTCAGCCCGCTGGCCCGCGGCGTGCTCAGTGGCAAGTACGCTCCCGGTGCGCAGCCCGATGCCGGCAGCCGCGCCGGGCGCCAGGACAAGCGCATCATGGAAACCGAATGGCGCCAGGAATCGTTGAGCATTGCCCGCAAGATCCAGGCCTACACCGAGGCCAAGGGCGTGGGGATGGTCGAGTTCGCCATTGCCTGGGTACTGAACAACCAGCTGGTCAGCTCGGCTATCGTCGGCCCACGTACAGAGGCCCAGTGGGATACCTATGCCGGGGCGCTGCAGGTCAAGGTTACGGCGGAGGACGAAGCCTTCATCGATACGTTGGTGACGCCGGGGCATGCCTCAACGCCGGGGTTCAATGATGTGGCGCATTACGTCAGTGGGCGGATTGCCCGATAGCTGCTCGGGGACCGCTGCAATGAAACGCGCAGCGGTCCCGGCTTTATACCTGCCCACCCAACAGATGACAGATAGCCGTCTTCAGCTTCATTGGCCTGACCGGCTTGTGCATCAAGGTATGGCCTAGCTCGCGCACCTGCTGCTTGAGCTCGTTGCTGTAGTTGGCGGTAATCATCAGCACCGCAATCGACCGGTCGCGCCGCGCATTGATCGCGGCTACCGCCTCGATCCCGGTGCGCTCATGATCCAGGTGATAATCGGCGATCAACAGCTCCACCCGCGCCCGCGCGACATTCACCTGCCGGGCCAAGTCTTGCTCGCTCAACGCCGTGGTCACCCTGCAGCCCCACTGCTGCAACAGGCTGCGCATCCCCTCGCAAATGGCCGCATCATTATCCAGCACCCAGATACGGACCCCCTGCAACGACTGCAACATGGGCATGTGCCCCACCAGCGTGTGGACCTGGCGCGGCACGCGCCGGCAGCACGGCACTTCGATCGAGAACACCGAGCCCTTGCCGGGTTGCGAGCGTAACTGTACTGGGTGGCCAAGGATGCCGGCAATCTTGTCGACGATGGCCAAGCCCAAACCCAAGCCACGGTCCTGATCGGGGCGCTGGGCCTCGCCACGTTTGAACTCCTGGAACACCTCGACGCACTTGTCGGCGGCAATGCCGATACCGGTATCCCACACCTCGATCAATACCTTGCGCCCACGCCGACGGCAGCCCAACAAGATCCGCCCTTTGGGCGTATAGCGGATGGCATTGCTGAGCAAGTTGCGCAAGATCCTCGCCAGCAGCTGGACATCGCTGCGCACCCGCAAACGGCTGGGTACATAGGCCAGGCGCAGACCTTCGCTGGCCGCCACCGTGGCGTATTCGGCGGCCAGGTTATCGAGCAAATCGCTCAGGGCGAAGCTGGCGACATCGGCGCGGATCACCCCGGCATCGAGCTTGGAGATATCCACCAACGTGCCCAACAGATTCTCCACGCCATCGAGCGCATTGCTGACGTTGTGCACCATCGGCCCCACGCCCGGTTGCTCAAGCAAGGCGCTGGTGAACAGGCGCGCAGCGTTCAACGGCTGCAGCAGGTCGTGGCTGACCGCCGCGAGAAACTTGGTCTTGGACAGGTTGGCCTGCTCGGCCTCGGCCTTGGCCTCGCGCAGGTTGGCTTCCATACGCCGGCGCTGGTCGATTTCGCGCAGCAGCTGCTGGTTGAGGCAGGTCAGCTCGGCGGTACGCTCATGCACCCGCAGCTCCAGGTGCTGATAGGCCTGGTGCAGCGCTTCGGCATGGGCATAGCGCTCGGTGATGTCGGTGAAAGTATTGACGAAGCCGCCAGTGGGCAACGGATGGGTGCGGATTTCCAGCATGCGGCCATCGAACAGGCGCTGCTCCAGCTCGTGTACCGGCTGGCCATGGTCATCGCGGCTGGCCGGTGTCAGCAGGGCCAGTTCACTGTCGGCAATCACATCGCAAAAGCGCCGGTGGCTGGCAATCGGCGCCAAGCCGCTGACCTCCAGAAACCTGCGGTTCCACAACTCCAGCACGCCTTCGGCATTGACCATGGCCAAGCCTTGCGACAGGTTGTCCACGGCGCGCTGGAGCAGGTACGACTTGTGCGCCAGGGCCTGCTCGCGGCGGTGATTCTCGCGCAGCTTGACCCGCGTGACATCGGTGAACAGCATCACCCGCCCGCCATCGCGGGTCGGTCGCTCGCTGACCTGCAGCCAGCGCTCATTGCGCAGCCGATACAGCGGTTGCTCGTCGCTGCTCGCCCGCGGCTCCTCGCGCAGCAGGCTGTGCATCAGGCGCTTGACCTCCACCAGGTGCATGCCGCTGGCAACCCGTAACCGGCTATTGGCCCACAGGGCCTTGAAGCGGCGATTGAACAGCACCACGCGCAAGCCTGGATCGAACAGCACAAAGGCGTCGGAGATGCTCTCGATAGCGTCCACCAGGCGCTGATGCGCGGTTTCAGCGCGCTGGTGGGCATCGCTGAGCAACAGGTGGCTGGCCTTGAGTTCGTGCAGCGCATGGTTGAGCGCATCGGTGCGCTCGCGCACCTGTTCGGCCAACACCACCGAGTGCTGAAAGGCGGCAAAGGCATCGTCGGGCCGCGCCGCGCCTGATTCCAGGCGCTCGATCAGCGCGGCGTTGATCCGCCTGAGCTTGGCGTTTTCCTGGTGTAGCTGGGCGATCTGCTCAGCTGGCAAGAGGCTCGCGGGGCCGTCCGATGGCAACGCCGGTGAAGGTCTGGTTGATGTGCATGCCATTGAACTGTTCCCCATAGGTGTTGAAGCCCAGCACCTGCTGCTCACGCAAAAACGCCCCAACCTCGGCCACACCGCCCTCACCTTCCAGCTCCAGGCGGCGCAGCACGCAATCGCAACCAATGGTCAGCAGCAACGGGCCAAGACGTTGCCGCAGCCCGGCAAACAACCCCTGCAAGTTGGCCAGCAACGGGCCGGGGTGCATGGCGGTGAGGACGATGCCGTTCTCCACTGCGCAGTAGAAACTCAGGCTACCGTCGTCATGCACCTGCTGGATGGCGCGCACGTAGTGCTTGTGGTTGATCCGCATCGCCAGCGGGTGGGCAGCGAACACGCGATGATCGAGCGCCGCTTGCGCCACACCGATCAGCTGCGCGTATTCCTGGGCGGCGGGCTCGGCGTTGAGTTCGTACACCCGGCGTAACTGGCGATCGGCACGGGTGACCACCAGTTTCTCCTGGCGCGGTTGGATGTGATCGGTACTGAACACTTCGAACTCAAGCCAGGTATTGACCAGCAGCAACACCGCCGCGCCGCTGTGAAAGGCGCCGTCGAAATACACATGGGTACGGCTCAGATGATTGTCATCGCCCGCCGAACCGCCAAATTGCGGGATATCACCCAACGCTGCGGCCAAGGCGGCGAGCACCACCTCTTCGCGGCTGGAAAGGCCATCGAACAGGGTCAGCGCAAAACTATGCCCCTTGATCGGCGCCAGGCTGTTGCCTCGGCACTCATCGACCAAGCGCGCCACCAGTGCTTGCGCCTCCAGCAGGCTGAAACCGGGCATGGCTTCCACCAGGCCGGCGGCGATGGAGAAATAGCGCCGATCAAAGCCTACCGCGGTAATGCAGCCACGCCCGTAGCCCTCTGGGGTGAGCTCGCCAGCGCTGGTGCAGCCGACCAGGCGCACCTCGGCGAACTGCTTTTGCAATGCCGTAGCCAAGGCCGGCAGATCGTATTCGGCCGAGCAGAAGAACAGCACCAAGCCCAGCTCGGCATGCAGCAACTGCTCGGCAAGCTCGCGCGCGGCCTGGGCGGCACTGCTGGCGCGCGAAAGTGCGCTGAGGACGCCTTCGCTCATGGTTCGGTTCCGTAGAGAGGGGAATGCCTTGGCGGCAGGATAGGCAAGCCAGGGGTTGGCTCGAATGCTACTTGGGTACTGGGTGGGGGTGGCATTGGTTGTACATATTCAAGACCCGGTCGCCGCGATCAGGCCCGTCAGCGTAACGGTCACAGCACCCCCTGCAACAGTTTGATCGCCAGCAGGTGCAGCGGATAGAACAGATAACCCCAGCGGCCGACACGCGGCACACGCCTGTAATCCTGGCCCAGCAACCAATACCCTGACGGGATCGACAAGGCGGCCACACTCATGATCAGCACGGAGACCGGCAACAGCGGGTACTCGCGCAACCAGCTGTTGGTCAGATTGCCAGCAACGGCCAGGGCGCACGGCAGCAGCCAGGTTGCGCCCCCACGGCTTCTGGCAACGACGACCGCAGCCGGCAGTAATACGCCCGGCAGGCCATACATCAGTTGCTCGCTGTATACAGCTGCGAACAGTGCCGCGCCTGCTGCAAGCCAACGCGCTGCCGATAGGCGGTGATGTACGCCCCAGGCAACCAGCAGGCCCAGGCTCAGCGTGGGGATCACGTTGAACGTCGTCGAGCCGTTGTCCAGCCACCGGTACGGCGCCTCGGAAACTACCGAGAACACCAGCAACCAACCCAGATACCGGGCACTTGTGGCGCTCGGCCAGGCAAGCGGATGGCTGCGCCCAACGTTGATGGCCAAGGCCAATGCAAACAACGGAAACGCCAGTCGGCCAATGATGAACAGACCGTCAGCCTGCGGCCACAGGTAACGCAGGTGGTCGGCGACCATGGTCAGGATCGCCAGCCACTTGACCAGGTCCAACCCGGCCGAGCGCATGCTCAGCGGCCAGGCTCGGGCGCTGCGGCCTGGCCCAGGTACTTGGCGGTCCAGGCCGCCAGCGGCAGCGGTGGCTGCTGATCGAAGATGCGTCGCCAGATCAGCGCCAGGTCATGCCCATTGAACATCGAATTGGGCGCCGTGCCCGACCACGCCGACGGCGTGCCGACGATCCACTGCCCGTGCCCATCGCGGCGGGCCATCTGGAAGCGGAAGGTGTAGTTGCCCGGGATACCCATGCGCAAATCGGTCACCACCAGCGCATCGCCAACCACGTCATAGCGCAACCAGTCGCCGGTGAACCAGCGCAGGCGCTCGTGCAAGGGGGCGCCTTGCAGGGGCTTGGCCGCTTCCAGGTTGAGCGACTGGCGGAGCATTTCCGGGGGCTGGCGATCGAACGCGCTGCTGACGCCTTCGTAGTAATGGCCGTCCGCGGTCTTGGCCATTACCCGCCAGACCAGGCTGTTGAACGCGATAGGCACTGCACGCACCTCGCTTACGGCGATGCCCTGCTGGTCCAGTGCAGCCTGAAAGCGCGCCTCAGCGGCCATGCGACTGGCCAGGCCCAAGCCCAGGTAGGCGGTAGTCAACAGCAGCGTAGCCGTGAGCAGTGTGGTTGCCCTGCCCTGCAAGCCCTTGAACCCGGCGATCAGCACCGCCGCCAACAATGGCAAGGTGTACACCGGGTCGATGATGAACACCGCCGCCCAACTTTCGGGGGTGAAATGCAGCGGCCAGAACAGCTGGGTGCCATACACGGTGAATGCGTCGAGCACGGGGTGGGTGATCAGTACCAGCCAGAACGCCAGGAACAACCGTGGCCAGCGATAGCCTTTTTGCGGCCAGTAGCGTTGGCCAAGCCAACTCACCAGCCAGGCCAGCAGTAGTGCGAGGCCGGTGAGGACGAACACGGAATGGGAAAAGCCCCGGTGGTAGGTCATCTGCGACACCGGGTCGGCGTAGCGGATGATCACATCCAGGTCAGGCAAGGTGCCCAGGGCGGCGCCATAGAGCAGCGAGCGCCGGCCCTGGATGCGGCCGAGCACGCTGCCCTGCAGCGCGGCGCCGAGGACGGCTTGGGTGATTGAGTCCAAGGAAACGATCTCAAGTAGGTGGTTTTTGGCAACCTACCTGCATCCTGTTCGACTGTGCAAATGCAATCGCCGTCCACGCCTAGCGTGGATCACTTCAGAACAACTCAGAACAACTGCCAGGTGTAGACCAGGATCAACCGATTCTCGTCGATATCGCTGCGATAGTTGGACCGCGCCATGGCGTTACGCACGCGGATCCCCAGGCCCTTGAGCACGCCGCTCTGTACCGCGTAACCAATATCCAGGTCGCGTTCGCGGTCCTTGCCCTCATAGCCCAGACCGGTATCGACATTGTTACCGGTGATGTAGCGCACGGTCGCGGTCAGCCCCGGGATGCCCAAGGCGGCGAAGTTGTAGTCGTAGCGCACTTGGTAGGAGCGCTCATCGGTGTAGGCGAACTCGTAGGTGGGTACCTCGTTGCCCAGCGGGGTGATGTTGGCGAACACCCGTGGGAATGGGCTGTCGCCATAGATGCCCTGATAGCCGACATGGAAACTATGCCCGCCATGCTTGGCAGTCAGCAGCGAGAAAAACGCCTGGTTGTCGATCCGGCCGAGCAAGGCGTCGCCGTCCTCGCGGGCGGTGAAGTAACCCAGGTTGGCGCTGAGCAGCCAGTCGCCCACAGGCGTGTTGTGCTTGAGGCCGACGAAGCCCTGTTGGTAGATGTCCTGCAACTGGCCGAACCAGAGGCTGGCGGAGGTCTGGTTGGCATTGAAGGCATAGTCGCCGCCCAGGTAGTTGAAGGCGTCGCTGGCGGCCTGACGCATCGGCACATGGCCGAGCATGGCATTGAGCTTGTCGTCACCGCCTTCGTTGCGCAGGTGAGTGGACGACAGATGCCCTGCCTGCAAGGTCAGGCCAGCGAGTTCGCCAGAGTTGAGGCTCACGCCCTGGTAGGTCGGCGGCAGCAAGCGGATATCGCTGAAGGTCAGCACTGGCAGGTTGGGTTGCAACTCACCGACACGCAGCTCGGTTTTCGAGACGCGAGCCTTGAAGGTCGGTGCCAGGCGGCTGTACTCCCCCGCCGCACGGCCATCGCCATGCACCGGCAACAGGCCGGTATTGACCCGGTCGGGGCTGCTGTCCAGGCGGATGCCGAGCAAGCCCAAGGCGTCCACCCCAAAACCTATCGGGCCTGGGGTGTAGCCTGACTTGAAGTCGAGGATAAAGCCTTGGGCCCATTCCTCGGCCTTGGATTGCTGGTTGGCGCCGACGATGTCTGAGAAATCCCGGCTGAAATAGTAATTGCGGGCGCTGAGGCTGGCCTTGGCATCTTCGAAAAATCCGCCTTCAGCGGCCAGCAGTGGTTGGCTGAGCAAGCTGATGCCCAGGGCGACACAAGGGGTATGGTTCATTGCGAAGCTCTCTATGATCTTGTTGTTATGGGTAAAGCGCTGCAATTACGTGTGGTGTGCGTGAACAGGCTCCTTTCAGGGGCTACGGCGCAGGGCCGCGCCAGGTTGTGGTGGCCGGCGAATCGCCAGCAGCGCATGGGCGCCAAGGCCGAACAGCAGCCCCCAGAACGCCGCCGACAAACCGAGGAACGACACCCCGGATGCCGTTACCAGGAAGGTAAACAGCCCCGCATCACGCTCCAGCGGCTCGGCCAGGCTGCGCGCCAGGGCGTCGCTGATCGCGCCGTACAGGGCAAGCCCGGCCAGGGCGGCGATCAAGGCGGCGGGGAATGCGGCGAACAACGACATCAAGGTCGCTCCGGCAATGCCCAGCAGCAAGTACAGGGCGCTGCCTGAAAGCGCGGCGATATAACGCCGGCGGGGGTTCTCGTGCGCTTCGCGGCCGGTGCACAGGCTGGCGGTGACTGCCGCCAGGTTGAGCCCGTGGCATGCGAATGGGGCAAGCAATAGCCCCCCCACTGCGCTGGCCGTGATCAGGGGGCTGGCCGGTGTCTGGTAGCCGGCATTACGCAGCACGGCCATGCCCGGCATGAACTGCCCGGTCAAGGCCACCAGCACCATCGGCACCGCCAGGCTGAACAGTGCAGACAGGCTGAAGTGCGGCGTGATGAATTGCGGCGAGGCCAACTCGAGCACCAGCGCTTCACTGCGCAATTGGCCGCTCAATAGTGTGACCGCAGCGCCGACACACAGCACAGCGGCCACGGCGTACCGCGGTTGCAGCCGGCGCATCAGCAGGTACGTGACGAACATTGCCAGGACCAATGCGGGCTGTACCGGCAAGGCGCGGAATACTTCGATGCCGAAACTGAACAGGATGCCGGCCTGCATGCCGGCGGCAATCGAGCCGGGCAGACGCGCGATCAGCCGGTCGAAAGCGCCGCTGACACCGATCAGCAGCAAGATCAGGTTGGCGAGCAGATAGGCGCCGATGGCCTGCTCCAGGCCGAGCTGTGGCAAGGCGGTGACCAGCAGTGCCGAGCCTGGTATCGACCAGGCGATGACCACCGGCACGCGATAGCGCAGGCTGAGTAGCGCACCGAGCACGGCGCTGCCGATGGACACCGCCCAGACCCAGGAAGACAGCTGGGCGTGGGTCAAGCCGGCGGCTTCGGCGGCATGGAAGATGATCACCAGCGGGCCGGCATAGGAGATCATCGTCGCGATCAGGCCAGCAACGATGGCGGACAGTGAGCAATCCTTGAACAGGTCTTTCATGTGACCTCTGGCAAGACATCGGGCCAGCCTGGGTGACCGACTCTGGGGTTGTGTGGCCTTCTTCGCGGGCAAGCCCGCTCCCACAGGGAGTGCGTCGATGCAGCGACGCTGGGGTGCCCGTTGATAACGCCGCGCGAGGGCGGCCTGGGTGACCGACTCTGGGTGTGTTGTCTTCTTCGCGGGCAAGCCCGCTCCCACAGGCAGTGCGTCGATGCAGCGACGCTGGGGTGCCCGTTGATAACGCCGCGCGAGGGCGGCCTGGGTGACCGACTCTGGGTTGTGTTGTCTTCTTCGCGGGCAAGCCCGCTCCCACAGGCAGTGCGTCGATGCAGCGACGCTGGGGTGCCCGTTGATAACGCTGCGCGAGGACGGCCTGGGTGACCGACTCTGGGATTGTGTTGTCTTCTTCGCGGGCAAGCCCGCTCCCACAGGCAGTGCGTCGATGCAGCGACGCTGGGGTGCCCGTTGATAACGCTGCGCAACTCCAGGTACTGCGCGGGTCGCCCGAGCGACTCAGTCCCTGTGGGAGCGGGCTTGCCCGCGAAGAAGACAACACGGTGGCTCAGGCCTGCTGCAACGCCCGCGGCCGGCCACTGCGCTGTTCGGCCTCACTGTCCGGGGCCTTTTGCAGCTGGAAGTCGAACCTGAGCTCGGCATAGCGCCCGGCCACACCCCGTGCGCCGTCCTCGCGGAACTCGACCTCACCGACCAGCCCATCACGGGTGGCATAGGCGAAGTCGTCCCACAAGTACTTGTCCCCGGCCAGGTTGATCTGGGTGGTCAGGTGCCGGTGGCCAGGCGCCGAGATGAAGAAGTGCACATGCGCCGGGCGCTGGCCGTGCCGCCCCAGCAGATCCAGGCACTCCTGGGTCGGTCCCTGCGGATCGCAACCATAGCCGGAGGGCACGATGGACCGCGCGCGGTAGCGCCCTTCAGCGTCCGTAACGATGCGCCGACGCAGGTTGTACTCGGATTGGCTCTGATCGAAGAACGAATAGGTGCCACGGGTATTGGCATGCCACAGGTCAACCGTAGCCCCGGGCAGCGGCTGGCCATTGAGGTCCAGCACCTGGCCTTCGAGGAACATCACCGTTGCCACGCCCTCCTCGCTGCCGTCATCCATGCGTACCTGGCCTTCGGCAAGCGGCGCACCGGCCACATACAACGGGCCTTCAATGGTCCGTGGCGTACCGCCGGTGAGGCCGGCTTCGGCGTCCTTGGCGTCCTGCAGCAGGTCGAGGAAATGCTCCAGGCCCAGCCCCGCCACCAGCAGCCCGGCTTCACCGCGCCCACCCAGGCGATTGAGGTAGTCGACGGCATGCCAGAACTCGTCTTCGCTGATCTGCAGGTCCTCGATCAGCTTGGCGCTGTCGTGCAACACGCGCTGGATGATGCGCTTGAGGCGCGGGCTGCCTTGGTCATTGGTAAAACCGGCAGCCTGCTCGAAGAACTTCTGGATATCAGCAGTGTGGGAAATCTTCACGGTCATGATTGCGTACCTCTGTTGTTCTTGTGCGAGTCGGTGGAAATCAGCGGTCGTCGGCATGCACCGACGAGGGGTGGCGACACAGGCCGTCGACCTCGATGTCCATGTACGGGAACAGCGGCAGCTGCATCAGCGTGTCGTGCAGCGCCTCGACACTGGGCACATCGAACACGCTGTAGTTGGCGTAGTGCCCGGCGATGCGCCACAGGTGGCGCCAGGTGCCGTCGCGTTGCAGGCGCTGGGCCAGCTCCTTCTCGTCGGCCTTGAGCTGGGCGGCTTTGGCCGGGTCCATGTCGAGCGGCAGTTTCACGGTCATCTTCACGTGGAACAGCATGGGCAGTTCTCCTTCGATCAAGTCAGGTTCAGCGGCGGGCGAAGCGCGTCAGGCGCGCTTCATCCAGGTTCAGCCCCAGGCCTGGGCTGCGTGGCACGTGCAGCTGGAAGTCGTGGTAGCGCGGTGGCTCGGTGACGATCTCCTCGGTCAGCAGCAGCGGGCCGAACAACTCGGTGCCCCAGGTCAGCTGACGCAGGGTGAGGAAGGCGTGGGCCGAGGCCATAGTGCCGATGGCACCTTCGAGCATGGTTCCGCCGTACACGGCGATGCCGGCCGCCTCGGCAATCTGCGCTGTGCGCAACAACGCTCGGGGACCGCCGTTCTTGGCGATCTTCAGGGCGAAGATGCTGGCGGCGCCGTCGGCGGCAAGGCTGAAGGCATCCTCGACGCTTTCGATCGACTCATCGGCCATGATCGGCGCCGGGCTGCGTTGGTTCAGGCGGATCTGCCCGCCACGGTTGATGCGCGAGATCGGCTGCTCGATCAGGTCGATGCCGTTGTCGCCCAGCACCTGGCAGGCGCGAATGGCTTGCGACTCGTCCCAGTACTGATTGACGTCGACGCGCACGCTGGCGCGCTCGCCCAGCTCGCGCTTGATCGCCACCACGTGCTTGAGGTCCTGCTCCAGTGGGTTGGCGCCGATCTTCAGCTTGAACACGCGATGCCGGCGAATGTCCAGCATGTGCTCAGCCTCGGCGATGTCACGGGAGGTATCACCGCTGGCCAAGGTCCAGGCCACTTCCAGGCTGTCGCGCACGCGGCCGCCGAGCAGCTCACTGACGGCCAGGCCCAGGCGCTTGCCCTGGGCATCGAGCAGCGCGCTTTCGATCCCGGACTTGGCGAAGGTGTTGCCCTTGGCCAACTTGTCCAGCTTGAGCATCGCGGCATTGATGTTGTCCGCCGCCAGGCCGATCAATGCTGGCGCCAGGTGCGCATCGATGTTGGCCTTGATCCCTTCCGGGCTTTCGTAGCCGTAGGCCAGGCCGCCAATGGTGGTGGCCTCGCCGATGCCCTCGACGCCGTCGCTGCAACGCAGGCGCAGCACCACCAGGGTCTGCTGCTGCATGGTGTGCATGGCCAGCTTGTGCGGGCGGATGGTCGGCAGGTCGACGATAATCGCCTCCAGCCGTTCGATAGTCGGGCTTGTCATGCAAGGCCTCCAGTTGGCTAAAGTCACAGGGTCACGCCTGGGCCGCCGTGGCCAGGCCGTGGCGCCGGCTGCTGGCCAGGTGCACGGCCATGGCCAGCGCGGCAATCGCGCCGGGGATGGCAAAGGCGATGAAATTAAGTTGCAGCGGCAGGTTGATGCCCATCAGCGCACCGCCCAGCAGCGGGCCGACGATGGCGCCATTGCGGCCAATGCCCGAGGCCCAGCCAAGGCCAGTGGAGCGCACCGCCAGGCCGTACAATTGCGCAGCGCCGGCATACAGCAGGATTTGCGTGCCGATGGTGGTGGCGCCGGCAATGAAGATCAGCAGGTAGAGCACCGGCATCGGGCTGTTGACCCCAAGCAGGCTGATCGACACAGCTGCAGCGATGAAGAACGCGACCTTGACCTTGACCAGGTTGTAGCGATCGCCCAGCCAGCCGCCGAGAATCGCCCCGGCCATGCCGCCGAAGTTCAACGCCAGCAGGAACGACAGGCTCGAACCCAGGCTGTAGCCGGCGTTGGCCATCAATTTCGGCAACCAGGAGCTGAGTGCATAGACCATCAGCAAGCAGCAGAAGAACGCCAGCCACAGGGCCAGGGTGCGTACCGCCAGGCCATCACGAAACAGCTCCAGCACCGAGGCGCCCTTACCTTTGCGGTCGCTAGCCTGCAATTGATCATCTGCCCGCACCTCACACTGCGGGTCCAGGCGTTTGAGCAGTTTGCGCGCCTCTTCGGTGCGGCCCTGGCGAACCAGGAAACCAATCGACTCGGGCAGGTAATAGAGAATCAGCGGCAACAGCAGCAAGGGCAGCGCAGCGGCGAAGAACATCGACTCCCAGCCAAACCGCGGCAGCAAGAAGATCCCTACCCCGGCCGAGAGCATGCCGCCCAGCGAATAGCCGCTGAACATGATCGCCACCAGGGTGCTGCGCAGGCGTTTGGGCGCGTATTCATTCATCAGCGCCACGGCATTGGGCATCAAGCCGCCGCAGCCAAGCCCGGCGATAAAGCGGTAGATGCCGAACTCGCTCGGGCTGCTGGCAAAACCATTGACAATGGTCGCGCCGGAAAACAAGGCGAAACAGATGGCGATGCCCTTCTTGCGCCCGATGCGGTCGGCCAGGCTGCCGAAGACCAAGGCGCCGAACATCATGCCGAACAGCGCATAGCTGCCCAGCGCACCGGCTTGCAGGGGCGTCAGGCCCCACTCCTTCATGATCACCGGCAATACCACGCCGTAGATGAACAGGTCATAGCCGTCGAAGATCAGCAGCAGGCCGCACCAGGCCATGACCATCCAGTGAAACGGCGTGAAGCGGGCATTATCGATGATCGGGTGGACGTCAATTGTTCGCATGGCATCTGTCTCTGTTGTTTTTGTTGTGTGAGGTGAACCTTGCCGGGCAGGCAATCAGCCGAGATCGCCGCCCCCCACCGGCAGGGTTACGCCGGTGATGTAGGAGGCTTCATCGCTGGCGAGGAAGAGAATCGCGCTGACCTGCTCATCGATGCTGCCGTAGCGTTTCATCAGGCTGCTGTCGAGGGTCTGGGCGACGATCTGCTGGTACCAGGCCTTGTCTTGCTCGCTCTGCTCGGCGTCATTGCGCGGCACCCTGCGCGGCGGGGCCTCGGTGCCGCCGGGCGCGGTGGCGTTGACCCGGATGCCCCGGCCTGCGGTCTCGAAGGCCAGGCATGCGGTGAGGGCGTTGACGCCCCCCTTGGCTGCGCCATACGGCACGCGATTGACTCCGCGGGTGGCAATCGACGACACGTTGACGATGGCGCCGCTGTTGCGTTCGAGCATGTACGGCAGCGCGGCGTGGCAGCACCAAAGGGTCGGGAACAGCGAACGGCGCACCTCGGCCTCGATCTGCTCGACCTCATAGTGTTCGAACGGCTTGGCCCAAATGGTGCCGCCGACGTTGTTGACCAGGATGTCGAGGCGGCCGAAGGTCTCGACCGCCTGGGCCATGACCCGGGCGCACTCACTGTGTTGTTCAAGGTCGGCGGTGAGGGTCAGCATGCCCTCCCCGGCCAACTCATGGACCCATTCCGAACGGTCCACTGCAATGACCTGCGCGCCCTCGGCCTTGAGCCGCCAGCACACGCCACGGCCGATGCCTTGGGCGGCGCCGGTGACCAGGGCGACCTGGCCTTGGAATCTAGCGTTCATCGTTGCCTCCTTGTTGGCGCGGTCGTGGGAGTAGGCTTGCCCCGCGATTGGATCTGCCAGGCCATCGCTGGCGCATGTCCGTTCGCTATCGCCGGGCAAACCCGCTGCCACGCCCTCACCCACTGTGTGCTTGAGCTAATAAAAAAGAGGCCGCCAACACCCGCACGATGCGGGCGGCCCCAACAAAGGTTCAGGCTGCTGCTGCGAACTTCTCGTAGTAGAAGTTGGCCGGGGTTATGCCCTGCTCGCGGATGTACTGGCTGACCGCCTCGACCATCGGCGGCGGGCCGCACAGGTACACGTCCACATCACCTTGGTTGAGGTGGCACGGCTCGATGTGCTGGGTCACGTAGCCCTTGTGTGGATACTGGCTGTCCGGGTTGGCCACACAGGCGCTGAAGGTGAAGTTGGGGATGCGCGCAGCAAATGCCTGCAAGCGGTCCAGCTCGACCAGGTCGAAGTCGTTGGTCACGCCGTAGATCAGGTGCAGCGGGTGCTCGCTGCCGGCCTCGGCGATCTTCTCCAGCATCGCCGTGAACGGCGCCAGGCCCGTGCCACCGGCCAGCAGCAACAGTGGCCGGTGGATCGCGCGCAGGTAAAAGCTGCCCAACGGGCCGGCCAGGGTCATGCTGTCGCCGGTCTTGGCAAGGCTTGTAAGAAAGCTGCTCATCAGCCCGCCCGGCACATTGCGAATCAGGAAGCTGACCTCGCCATCCTTGGGCAATGAGCTGAACGAATAGGCGCGGCTCTGCTCGCTACCCGGCACCTTGAGATTGACGTACTGCCCCGGCAGAAACGCCAGGCTGCTCAGCGACTCGCCCTTGATCGACAAGGCGATGGTGCTTTCGGACAACTGCCGCACATCGCTGATGGCCGCCTCGAAACTGGCCTGCTCGGTCTTGCACAGCTGCGAGGAAGCCGGGATGCGCACGACGCAATCGGACTCGGCGCGCATCTGGCAGGTGAGCACGTAACCCTGGGCGATTTCTTCCTCGCTCAAGGCATCCTCGATGAAGTTGTCACCCAGGTCATAGCGGCCGGACTCGGCTTGACACTTACAGGTGCCGCAGGCGCCGTCGCGGCAGTCCAGCGGGATGTTGATGCCTTGGCGGTAGGCGGCATCGGCAACGGTTTCCTGGCCATCGGCCTGGATGAAACGGGTAACCCCGTCTTCGAAATTCAGTGCGATCTGGAAGCTCATGGTGCACCTCGCAGGCGAGCCTGGCCGCGGCGCGCCAGAGGGCGCCCCGAACGGCACTCGCCAAGACCTGAAGTCAGATGTGGTAGATGTCGATGACCTGGCGAACGTAGTCGTTCTTCAGCACCACTTTCTTGGCCAAAATCTGCGGCTGCTCGCCGCGCAGATCGAGGGTGTAGAAGCTGCTGCCAAAGTAGCTGTCGGTGGTCTTGTAGCGAAAACTCAAGGTGTGCCAGTTGAAGCGCACCAGGCACTGCTCTTCGCTGCGTTCGACGATCTCGATGTTGCTGATGTTGTGGGAGGTGCGTGTGTCCGGCACGGTGGCGCTGGAGCGCTCGGTCTTGATGCGGAACACGCGGTCTTCCAGGCCACCGCGATTGCCGTACCAGATCAGCGAGATCTCACTCTGCGGATCCTCGGTGAGCTGGTCGTTGTCGTCCCAGGATGGCATCCAGAAGGTCGCGTCGGCGGCGTACAGCTCCAGCCACTGATCCCACTGGGCATCATCCAGGTAGCGCGCCTCGCGGTAGAGAAAATCGCGCACGCTGTCATAGAGATCGCTCATCGCACGGCCTCCACGGGAATCAGCTGAGGTTCCTGCTCAAGGGCCTTGAGCATGGTTTCTTGCCAGTACTTGTGCTGCAGCACGAACAGCCCTTCATCCTCGGTGCGCACACCCGACAGCAGCGGTTGCAGCTGGATTTCCTGAGCCGCCTCGTCGGCGCCCTCGACCCAGTGCTTGGCACCGCGGGACATGTCGTTCCAGCCGGTGCCGCCGCCGTAGCCGGTCTGGCACGAGCGGAACTCTTCCAGGTCATCCGGGGTGGCCATGCCACTGACGTTGAAGAAGTCTTCGTATTGGCGGATACGCTTGGCGCGGGCCTCGCGGCTCTCGCCTTTGGGGGCGATGCAGTAGATGGTGATCTCGGTCTTGTTCACCGAAATCGGCCGGGCGATGCGGATCTGCGAGCTGAACTGGTCCATCAGATAGACGTTGGGGTACAGGCACAGGTTGCGCGAATTCTCGATCATCCAGTCGGCGCGGGCCTGGCCGAAGTCAGCCGCCAGTTGCTCGCGGCGCTCATAGGCCGGGCGATCTTCGGGGTTGGCCCAGCGGGTCCAGAGCAGCAGATGGCCGTGGTCGAACGAGTAGAAGCCCCCGCCCTGCTTGGCCCAGGCGCCGGCGCTCATGGTCTTGATCTCGTCACCGCTCTCGCGTTGTTTGCGCTGGCTCTGGGTGGCGGCATAGTTCCAGTGCACGGAGCTGACGTGGTAGCCATCTGCGCCGTTCTCGGCGGTGAGCTTCCAGTTGCCTTCATAGATATAGGAGCTGGAGCCGCGCAGCACTTCCAGGCCTTCTGGCGACTGGTCGACGATCATGTCGATGATCTTGGCCGACTCGCCCAGATGCTCGACCAGCGGCTTGACCTCGGCATTGAGGCTGCCGAACAAGAAGCCACGATAGGACTCGAAGCGCGCGACCTTGGTCAGGTCGTGGGAGCCGTCGCAGTTGAAGCTGTCGGGGTAGCCGGCGTTGCTTGGGTCTTTGACCTTGAGCAGTTTGCCGCTGTTGTTGAAGGTCCAGCCATGGAATGGGCAGGTGTAGCTGGACCGGTTGCCGCGCTTGTGCCGGCAGAGCATGGCGCCACGGTGGCTGCAGGCATTGAGGAAGGCATTGAGCTCGCCGTCCTTGTTGCGTGCAATGAAGACCGGCTGACGGCCCATGGTCAGGGACAGGAAGTCATTTTTTTCGGGAATCTGGCTTTCGTGGGCCAGGTAGATCCAGTTGCCTTCGAAGATGTGTTTCATCTCCAGGTCAAACAGGCGCGGGTCGGTGAACATCTCCCGCTTGCAGCGGTAGACGCCCGATTCCCGGTCGTCCTCGAGCATGGCATTGAGGTAGTCGAATCCCAGGGACATGGCCAGGGTCTCCAATTGTTATTGTTTCAGGCCAGGTCAGGTTATGTGGCGGAGGTGTTACGCAATATCCGCTTCGTGCAGAGTGTTATCCGTTTTGTGCAGGCAGATTGGTTTTAGCCATGGGTGATGGCGGCGCCTGGGCTGGCGATATCTGTCGATAGTGACAGGTGTGGTGGATAGTCGGACGCCATCGCGGGGCAAGCCCGCTCCCACGAGTCACGTGGGAGCGGGCTTGCCCCGCGATGAGGCCGGAACAAACAACACAAAAGAAAAATTCAAACCTTGGCTTTGGCTTTGGCTTTGGCTTCTGCGAGAGCGCAGCGATTCGCCTGCTCTTGATCTTCGTGCGCGTAATTGCAGGCGCCGCAGATTCGCGACTTCAGGAGGCTGAGCAGAGGTGCCTGGAGGGCCAGGCGCGAGATGTAGATTTGCGTAGCAAATCGTAGGCCGCGCGGGCCCGGAAGGCGCCGGCGCGAAGGGATCCCGCCACGGGCGGGACTGATGGTGGAGCGCTGACTTTTTTGGTTACTTTTGGCTGGGCCGGCACACCGGGCGTTTGCCAAAAAAAGTGACCCGCCGTAAAGGCGGAAGGGGCCAGTAAAACCACCCCATCAAATGGATAAGCCCCGGCCCAAATGCCCAAGCTTCCAAGCTTCCATTTACCCAGACTTACCCCCAACCAACCCCTCGATACTAATCTCGCGCATCCTGAACTTCTGCACCTTCCCCGTCACCGTCATCGGAAACTCATCCACAAAGCGGAAATACCGCGGCACCTTGAAATGCGCAATCCGCGCCCTAGCCCACTCCCGCAGCTCGTCCTCACCCACCGAATGCCCAGGATGCAAACGCACCCAGGCGACAATCTCCTCGCCATAGCGGCTACACGGAATACCAATCACCTGCACATCAGCGACCGCCGGATGAGTGAAGAAAAACTCCTCCAACTCACGCGGATAGATGTTCTCACCGCCGCGAATGATCATGTCCTTGCTACGCCCGACGATCCGCACGTAGCCAGCCTCATCCATCACCGCCAGATCGCCAGTGTGCATCCAGCCATCGCCATCGATGCTCTCGGCGGTGGCCTTGGGGTTGTTCCAATACCCCAGCATCACGCTGTAGCCACGGGTACACAGCTCGCCAATGTCCCCACACGCAACGGTAATGCCCTGGTCATCGATGATCTTGCTCTCCAATCGCGGCTGGGTACGCCCCACGCTGGTCACCCGGCGCTCCAGGTCATCATCGGCGCCCGTTTGCAACGACACCGGGCTGGTCTCGGTCATGCCATAGGCAATCTGCACCTGGGCCATGTGCATCTCGTCGATCACCCGGCGCATCACCTCGATCGGGCAGGTAGCGCCAGCCATGATCCCGGTCCGCAGGCTGGACAAATCGAACTCGCCACGCTGTGGGTGATCCAGCTCGGCGATGAACATGGTCGGCACGCCATACAGCGCTGTGGCTTTCTCCTCGGCCACAGCACGCAAAGTGGCCAGGGGGTCGAAGGCATCACTGGGGTAGATCAGGGTGCTGGCGTGGGTCATGCAACCGAGGTTGGCCATGACCATGCCAAAGCAGTGGTACAGCGGCACCGGCACGACCATGCGGTCGTGCTCGGTCAAGCCCAGGCTCTCACCCACCATGTAGCCGTTGTTGAGGATGTTGTGATGGCTGAGCGTGGCGCCTTTGGGGAAGCCAGTAGTACCTGAGGTGTACTGGATGTTGATCGGGTCGCTGGGGCGCAGTTGCGCCTGGCGCGCAGCCAGGGCCTCAGGGCTGATCTCGACAGCCTTGGCCTGCAGATCAGGCCAGGCGAGAAACCCGCCCGGCGGATGGGCGGCCAGGCTGACCACCCCACGCAGTTCGGGCAGGCGTGCGCAGCTCAGTTCTCCGGGCAGGCCTTTGCCCAGGCCTGGGACCAGGCTGAGCAGCATGGCGTGATAATCAGAGGTCTTGAACGCATCGGCGCAGATCACCCAGCGACAGCCCGATTGGCTCAGGGCGTAGTTCAGCTCGCTGCTGCGATAGGCCGGGTTGATGTTGACCAGGATCGCGCCGACCTTGGCACTGGCGAATTGGGTGATACACCATTCGGCACAGTTAGGCGACCAGATGCCCAACCGATCACCCACTTGCACGCCCAAGGCAATCAGCGCGCGGGCGTGTTGATCGACCGCTGCGGCCAATTGCCGCCAGGTGTAGCGCAGGCCTTGATGACGCACCACCAGCGCCTCGCGCTCGGGGAAGCGGGCCACGGTGCTGTCGAAGGCGTCGCCGATGCACTGGCTGAGCAGCGGTTTGTCTTGTTGGCCTTGGGTATAGCTGGGCTGGGTCATGGTGATCTCTTGTTATTTTTAGGGTGTCAGTGCGGGCCTCATCGCGGGGCAAGCCCGCTCCCACGCAGCGGGTATCTTGGCTGCGTGGGAGCGGGCTTGCCCCGCGATGGGGAAGGCACAAGCAACCCACAACTACCTGACGAACACCTGCGGCGTGGTGGTCGACATGTCGCCACCCGGCAGCTTTATATTGCCGACTTTCTCCAGCGTATCGGGATCGAACACCGCCAGATCGTTGAACGTCCCCCCCAGGTACAGCTTGCTGCCGCTGCGGTTGAACGCCACACAGTAATAAGTGTGCTCCAGATTCGCCGCCTTGATCAGCTTGCGCTCCTTGATGTCGTAGCGCGCCAGCCGATTGAGCACGCCATACATCTGGTTGGGATCTTTGGGCGAGCGCAGTCCAGTGAAGTACAGCTCGGTCAGGTCGGCAAATTCCTGGGTGTGGGTCTTGCCGGTCTTGAGGTCCACGCTCAGGTAGCCATACAACAAATCGGCGGTGGCGGGGTCTTGCTTGTCGTCCTTGAACTTGGCGATGGTGTACAGCATCGAGAACTCGTGCCGGGCCGTCTGGTGCGGCCAGAAGTACAGCACGTCCGGCGCGCTGTAGCCGGGGCGGTTCCAGTTGCGTAGCGGCAACGCCACCTCGTACTTGCCATTGCTGACATCCAGCTTGTAGATGTCGGGCCCGGCGACGAACAGGCTGCCATCGTCGGCGGCGCGCATCAGGTACACCTGGCGCGGCATGGGGAAGCTGCGGACCGGCTTGGCGTTGAGGCCGTCGGCGGTATTGAACACTTCCAGGCGCGGCGGCTTGACCACGTAATGATCGTTCAGCCGCTGGCTTGGGTTGACCGTGGCATAGACCTCCTTGCCGTCCGGGCTGATAGCGAACGAGTACATGGCCTTGCCGATTTCGCCAGGGACGCTGGACAAGTTGGCGTGGAAAACGGTTTTGCAGCTGTCCAGGTCAATGCCGTAGATATCGGCAAAGTGGTTGTTCAGCACATAGGCGGTGCGGTTGTCCGGCGCCATCATCGCGGTGCCCGGGCCGAACGCGTCCGGCATGCGGCACGACTTGAATACGCTGTCGTTGGCCACATCCACCACGTGCAGGTTGTTCGGATAGTTGGTGACGATCATGTACTCGTGGCCAGGCGTCAGCGCAGCGCCGGCCTCAGCGGCCTGCGCCGAGGTCCAGGCGCCGGCACAGGCGGCGACGGTGAGCGCGAGCTGCGCGCAGAATCCAGGTTTCATGCGGTTTCCCCTTGTCGTTCTTGTCGGGCCGGTCACTTGTCTTTCGGGAATACGGTGCCCAGGTTGCGCCAGTCGTCCTGCGAGTTGCTCGCCTGGGCGTTCCAGTCCTGGTAGGTGCTCATCATGTCCGGCACCTGGGCCGGCCACCAGCAAGGATCGGAGCAGCCATACAAGTCGGCTTCCATCGGCTGGCACAGCGAGCTGACGCCGCCAAAGGCGTCGACTTCCCACCCCGGGTCGGTAGTCGCGGTGCAACCCGCTACCGCGCTCATGGCCATGACTTCTTCGACCCGGTCCTCGGCGGCGGCTTGTTCAAGGATGCGCGCCTTGTTGTTCATTGCCTTCAAGTGCTTCATATCAATGTGCCTTGCGCGGAGTGATGTAGCGATCGATGAAGGCCGGGTTGACGGCCATGATGCGGCTGTAGACTTCGATGCCGAAGTCGACCCAGTCGCGCATCAGTTCGCAGTAGTGATAGGTCGGATGGGTGGGGTCGCCGTAGCGTGCGTAGCTCTCGTGGTAACAGCCGCCCGAGCACAGGTTACGGATCCGGCAGTCGTCGCAGCCGGTGTTGCTGCGGTCCAGGCGCTGGGACAGGAAGTCGTTGAGCTGCGCCTGTTTGACGCCCTGATGGACATTGCCGAAGGTCGGCAGGCTGGAGCCGGTGAAGCGGTGGCAGAGGTTCAACTCTCCCTGGTGATCGACCGCCAGCATCTTCAGCCCGGCGCCACACGGCAGCGCCTTCTTGTGGCCTTCATGGATGTCGGTGATCAGCTGGTGCAGGTTGGAAAAGCCAATACTGCGGTGTTCCAGGGCAGCCTCAAGATAGCGCCGACCGAGCGCTTTCATGTTGGCGAACACTTGCACCAGTTCCTCGCCAGTCAGGTTGAAGTCGGCCATGTCGCCAGAGGTCACCGGGGCAAACCCCACCTCGGCAAAGCCCATCTCGTTGAACAGGTGATTCCAGATGGTCTCGACGTCGGTGATGCCCCGGGTCAGCGTCACCCGGGCGCCGACCGGGCGGCTGGTGTAGCGCGAGAGCAGCATGTCGGCCTTGCGCCGCACCACGTCATAGGTGCCCTGCCCACCAACGGTGATGCGATTGCGGTCGTGCACGGTCTTCGGCCCGTCGATGCTGATCGACAAGCCGAAGCGGTGGGCGTTGAGCCAGTCGACGATCTCTTCGGTGAGCAGCGTGGCATTGGTGGTCATGATGAACTCCACCTCTTTGCCAGCCTCGGCGAAACGCTGCTCGCAGTAGGCGACCATGTGCTCGATCAGAGGCCGATTGGACAGCGGCTCGCCGCCGAAGAACACCACGCTGTAGCGGGTTTCATCGGGTGACTCCTTGAGCAGCATTTCCACCGAGGCCTCGGCGGTGGCAGTGCTCATTTTCTTGCCCGCCGAAGGCTTGTCCAAGTCTTCCTTGTAGCAATAGGTGCAGCTCAGGTTACAGCCGGTGTTGACGTTCAGCACCACGGTGTTCAGCGCGGTGCGCTCGACCCGCTTGAGGGCGATTTCCGGGGTGAGCGGCGAGCCATCGCTGACCACTTCCAGGGCGATCAGCTCGCGCAGGGTGTCTTCGATATCCTGGCCGCTGAACTGCAGGCTCAGGCGCTGCACCAGTTCATCAGCCGAGCAGCCTTGTTGACGCAAGCTGTCGATGATCCCGCCGGTGACTGCATCGGTGCTGAACAGCGAACTGCTGGGGATGTGAAAGAGCATGCGGTCGGCATCGACCTGCACTTCGTGCAGGTTGCGTTCGACCAGATTCAATTGTGCGCCCATGGCGACCTCCAGTAATCGATCCGTTAGTGACGCGCGTTGCTCGCCCTTATGGCAAAGGCGGGTTGTTCCAACGCTGCACGGTGACGATCAGGTGGCCTTCGCCCTGCTGGCCGCCGTCTTCGAGCTGGGCGATGACCTTCAGGTTGCCGGCGTTGTTGGTCATCATCTTGCGCTCAGGGTTGGGCCCGGCACCGGCCGGCATGAACACACCGTCTGGCTGCATGGCACCGGCGAACTTGACGTCCTCATCCTCTATTGCCCGCTCGTTGAACGGCTCGACCTTCCACGTCGCCGGCAGGTAGCCGATGCGCAGTGGCTGGCCACTGGCATCCTTGCCCCAGGCTTCAGCTTCGAAGCGACCCTGGACCTTGGGCGTGGAGCCGCCATTCTCGCCAATCCGGGCGATGGAGAATGCCGGCACTACCTTGACCTGCTCGACCTTGTCGTAGACCGCCAGGGTCACACCTTTGAGCGCGCCAACGGCGACCTCGCGGGTGCCTGCGGCGGCGTCCTTGGCGGCGCGCGCCTTGACCCGGACCAGGGTTGCGCTCGACTCGAGCACCTCGCTCACCTCGACCCCAGCGCCGAGGTCCGGCTTGCCACTCAGGCCGCTGCCGACCAGGGTGATCTCGCTTTCAGCGCCGGCCTTGATGAACGCCGGCTGCACCGCCAGCAGGCGTGCCTTGCCCTCCTTCACCGCGGTGAAGTCCAGGCCACGCTCATCATGCTCGGCTTCGTACATGCGGCCCTTCATCTCGCCATCGAGCGCGGCGAACACCTGGCGCAAGGTGGCCTCGCCGATCTTGACGTTGCCGCGCCACTCGTAGCCGTTGTAGAGGATTGCCTCACCGCTGCCGTTGAACGGCGTGCCGTCGGCATAGCTGCCCTTGACCTCGACCTTGAAGGTGTCGCCCTCGCCTGCGCTAACGCTCATTACCCCGCGCACATCGCCCTTGGCCAGCATGTGCCCGCCAAACGCCCATTGCCCGGCCAACGCATCAGCCTTGGGCTTGGCCTGCTGCCACTGGCTCCAGGCTGGGTTGTCGAGGGGGAAGCGCTTGGCCAGGTCCGGCACCATTTGCTTGAGGGCGATGTCCAGCCAGTCGCGGTCACGCGCCTGGGCCTGGTACTCCAGGGACGGCCACTGGCCGAGGTGGAAGTTGACCAGATGTTCCCACTCCTGCGCCGGACGGCGCTGCAAGGCAACCCGGGCGCCGGAGTGGCATCGGCCGCACATCTGGCTGAGCGGGTCATCGAACTGCTCGACAGTATTGAGCCGGCGCTCCATGGCGTAACGCACGCCTTCGGTTTCGCTAGGCGCCAGGCCCTGTTTGTCGGCCAGGTACTTGACCAGGGTGCGGCGGTCATCATCGCTGATCTGCAAGCCATGCATGACCTGCATGCGGCCGATGCTCATCAACCAGCCTTCCGGGGTCTTGCGCTGGTGGCTGATGCGGCTGTAGGCGTCATTGCCTTCGGGGATGTGACACCCCATGCACTTGGTTTGCAACAGGCTCGGGCCCTGCTCGGCCGCCATGGCCTGGGTGCCCAGCAGTGCGGCGGCGACCAGCGCCAGTTTGCCCGCATGCCGCCGGAGTCGAGTCGTCTTCAAGGTCAGACCTCCACGGTGTCGTTTCTTATCGTTTTTGTGCACGCCTGGGTACTGCAGGTGCATGTGACAGTTGCAATACAGGAAGTGTGCCAGCCTTGCCAAAGCTGTTTGATTTCAACTGCTTGGCTAGTTCGGGTGGACGATTGCCGCGGATAGCCTGCGGGTCGGAACGTCCCATTTCGCGACTGAGTGTTTCACCTTGAGACAGCCATGATCGCAGGCTTGGCCAGCTTCCCCAGATAAACACGAGCTGTTCCACCCAGGTCGACAGCGACGTGCTGTTTCACCCCCGTCTCACGCCGTCTCAATGTGCAACAGCGCGCCCCTGCAATGGCATCTGTGCGCCAGGACAAACATCAGGTGGTTCAAAGGCTTAGGTCGATCTACAGCCCTTGGCACGGCCATTGCGCAAGCGCCTCTGACCATTCAATGACAAGAGGCACAGCCCCATGCTTTGTGATCTGCCTATCCTCCCCGCCACCCGCGCCTTTCTCGAACGCAGGCTGAAGATGCGCATTGGCGCCGACTGGCAAGACGCTGCCAGCGGCCGCACCATGACCTTCCGCAACCCGGCCACCGGCGCAGTTCTGGGCGAGGTGCCCTCGGCCGACCCACAAGACGTCGACCGCGCCGTCGCCGCCGCGCGCCGAGCCTTCGATGATTCGCCGTGGAGCCGGGTGCGCCCGCGTGAGCGGCAGAACCTGCTGTGGCGCCTGGCCGATTTGATGGAGCGCGACGCGCAGATCCTCGCCGAGCTCGAATGCCTGAACAACGGCAAGAGCGCGGCAGTGGCCAAGGTCATGGATGTGCAATTGGCCATCGACTTCTTGCGCTACATGGCCGGTTGGGCGACCAAGCTTGAAGGCAGCACGGTCGAGCCATCGATGCCATTGATGCCGGACGAGCAGTTCCATGGCTTCGTCCGGCGCGAGGCGGTGGGTGTGGTCGGTGCGATCGTGGCCTGGAACTTCCCCCTGCTGCTGGCCTGCTGGAAGCTCGGCCCTGCCCTGGCGACAGGCTGCACCCTGGTGCTCAAGCCCGCTGACGAAACCCCGCTGACCGCGCTGAAACTCGCTGAACTGGTCGATGAAGCAGGCTATCCAGCGGGCGTGCTCAACGTCGTCACGGGCACCGGTTTGAATGCCGGCGCCGCGCTGAGCAGCCACCCTGGGGTGGACAAGCTGACGTTCACCGGCTCGACCGAGGTCGGCAAGCTGATCGGCAAGGCGGCGATGGACAACATGACCCGGGTCACCCTGGAGTTGGGCGGCAAGTCGCCGACCATCGTCATGCCCGATGCCAACCTGCAGGACGCCGCAGCGGGTGCGGCCATGGCGATCTTCTTCAACCAGGGCCAGGTGTGCTGCGCCGGCTCACGGCTGTATGTGCACCGCAAGCACTTCGACAATGTGGTGGCCGATATCGCCGGCATTGCCAACGGCATGAAGCTGGGCAGTGGCCTGGACCCGGCGGTGCAGATGGGCCCGTTGATCTCGGCCAAGCAGCAGGATCGGGTCACTGGCTACATCGATCTGGGGCGTGAACTGGGCGCCACTATCGCCTGCGGCGGCGAAGGTTTCGGCCCGGGCTACTTCGTCAAGCCGACCGTGATCGTCGATGTCGACCAGCGCCATCGCCTGGTGCAAGAGGAGATCTTCGGCCCAGTGCTGGTGGCCATGCCGTTCGATGACATCGATGAAGTCGTGCGTATGGCCAACGACAACCCGTATGGCCTGGGCGCCAGCATCTGGTCCAACGACCTGGGCGCGGTGCACCGGATGATCCCGCGAATCAAGTCGGGCTCGGTCTGGGTCAACTGCCACAGTGCGCTGGATCCGGCGCTGCCGTTTGGTGGCTACAAGATGTCGGGCGTCGGCCGGGAGATGGGCGCGGCGGCGATCGAGCATTACACCGAGCTCAAGTCGGTGTTGATCAAGCTTTGAGTGTTCTTTGATCAGTTCCGGCCTCATCGCGGGGCAAGCCGCAGCGTGGTGATTCCCGTGGGAGCGGGCTTGCCCCGCGATGAGGCCGGAACAAGAAATACACCAACACAATAATAAGGAACATCCAAGATGGCCCGCATCCCTCGCCTGGCAATAACCGCCCTCACCGCCCTCGCCCTGCACACCGCCCACGCCCATGAGCTGTACAACCAGGACGGCACGGTGCTGAACGCCGACCTCGAAGCCCTGTTCGGCGTGTTCCACAGCGACGAAAGCTTCAACCAGGCCGGCAACCGCCAACCCGGCAGCAGCGCCTGGCGCGAGGGCTACGTCAAGTACGGCCTCAGCGCCAGCCAGGCCCTGGCCGGCAGCGGCAGTCTGTACGGCGCCTTCAACCTGGTCAGCTCGGCTACCTGGGGCGACGGCGATGCGGCCGGCCTGACCTTGGGCGATGAGCGCCGCACCGCCATCGAAGACGCCTACCTCGGCTGGCGCTCAGGCAGCCTCTTCCCGGCCCTGGGCGAAGACGGCGTGGATATTTCCGCTGGCCGCCAATTGCTGACCCTAGGCGACGGCTTCCTGATCCAGGGCGACCCGGTCAACCTCGGCAAGGTCGATTTGGGCGCCAATTTCAACCGCGGCGGCGCCTACTACCTGGCCGCGCGCAAGGCTTTCGACCGCACTGCGGTGCTGCGCATTGGCGGCAGCCAGGGCTGGCGTGGCGACCTGATGTGGCTCAAGTCCGACAACCATTACCAAGCCGACACCTCGCTGGCGGTGAGCAACCTTGAGCATGTCTCCGATGCAGGCACGGTCGGGCTGAGCTGGATCCGCGGGTTGGATGTCGACCAGCGCTACGCGCAGATCATGGGCCTGGAGCACCGCGATGGCATGGACACCGTGAGCCTGCGCGGGCGCGGCGGCCTCGGGGTCAAGGATCTGCAGCTGGCCGCCGAGTACGTCACCCAGGACCGCAGCGGCGGGCGCGAAGACGCCTGGTACCTGGAGGGCAACTGGACCTTCTCCGCGCTGCCCTGGTCGCCGACCGCCACCTACCGCTACAGCCGCTTCTCGCAAGACTTCGACCCGCTGTTCTATGGCCTGAGCCGTGGCTACGGCACCTGGTTCCAGGGCGAGGTGGCGGCCAACTATGCCGGGCCGTTCAACAGCAACAGCCAGGTGCACCACGTGGGCTTGAAGGCCAAGCCACGCGACAACCTGAGCGTCGGCGCGCTGTATTTCGACTTCGATACGCTCGCTACCGACCAGGGCAACCTGGGCGGGCGCGAGCTGGATCTGTATGTCGAGTGGATGGTCACCGAGCACATCCTGATCAGCCCGCTGGTGGGCTACTACACGCCTGAGCGCAGCGCCGACAACGGCGGCGTGCAGATGGGCAGCCGTGATGGCGGCACCTATCTGCAACTGCTGGTCGGGACGTTCTTCTAGGACCATTGCAGACTGCGCATGGGTGGCCCAAGCGTTTAAACTGCAGCGCTTCTCAACCCCACCTGGAGCCTGCGGTGAACGTCAACGACGCCAGTTTCGAAGAACTGCTCAACGCTTTGCATGACGGCGTGTACATCACCGATGGCGACGGCAAGACGCTCAAGGTCAACCAGGCCTATGAGCGTCTGACCGGCCTGAGCAGCGCCGACCTGATCGGCCGGCTGATGCAGGAGCTGGTCAAGGAAGGCATCATTTCCCAATCGGCATCCCTGCGGGTGTTGCAGGAAGGCCGACCGGTGTCGGTAATGCAAAGCCTGAGCAAAGGCAAGAAGCTGCTGGTCAGCGCCACACCGATTCTCGATGCCGAGCACCGAATCTCCTACGTCGTGAGCACCGTGCGCGACATGACCGAACTGCTGCGCATGAAGCATGAGCGCGATGAGCTGCAGCAGCTCAAGCAATTGCGCCACAGCACCGCGAAATTGCATGCAGGCCAGCGCGACAGCCTGTTGCACTCGCCGCTGATGGCCGACCAGGAGGTGTCCGGGCGAGTCTTCGCCTTGGCCCGACAAGTTGCCGACAGCACGGTCAAGGTCTTGCTACAGGGTGAAACCGGGGTCGGCAAGACCCTGGTCGCGCAGTTCATTCACAACGCCAGCGGGCGTGCCGGCGAGCCATTCCTGGCGCTTAACTGCGGCGCCCTGCCGGAGAACCTGATCGAGGCCGAGCTGTTCGGCTATGCACCCGGCGCCTTCACCGGCGCTGGCCCCAAGGGCAAGCGCGGCCTGCTGGAGTTGGCCCACAACGGCACCTTGTTCCTCGATGAAATCGGCGATCTGCCGCTGCCGGTGCAGGTCAAGCTGCTCAAGGTCATCGAAGAAAACCGCTTCATCCCGGTGGGCGGCCTGGAGCTCAAGGAAGTCGATGTGCGCATCATCAGCGCCAGCCATCACGACCTCAAGCAATTGGTGGCCGAAGGCCGCTTTCGCGCCGACCTGTACTACCGCCTCAACGTGGTGCCGATCACTATCCCGGCGCTGCGCGAGCGCAGTGAAGAAATCCCGCCGCTGCTGCATTACTACCTCGACAGCTTCAACAGCCGCTACCAGCGCCAGGTGCAATGGAGCCTGGCGGCACTGGATCTTTTGTGCGAGTACGCCTGGCCGGGCAACATCCGCGAATTGATCAACATCGTCGAGCGCCTGGTGGTGACCAACCAAAGCGGCACCATCGAAGCGCTGGACCTGCCCGAAGAGATCCTCGACCTCAGTCGGCAGAACACCGACGACAGCCGCCTGCCGCTGCGCAAGGTGCTGGAAAACGCCGAGCGTGCTGCGATCCGTGCCGCGCTACAGACCCACAAGACCACCCGCCTGGCCGCCAAGGCGCTGGGCGTGAGCCAGGCGACCGTGGTGCAGAAGATGAAGCGCTGGGAGCGCTCTGATTAGGATTTCAATCATCCCCGGCGATAGCGATCAAAAAGCTAATCGCCAGCGCCCCGTGCACAGCCGGTAAAACCCCATGCCTGCCCCGCCAAGCCGCACCGAACGGGGCTTGGCGCATCTTGGCACAGCTTTCGCTATCTGCTCTGGCACGTCTTCCACTACAACAATGCACACAGGACGCGCCTAATGAGCATTTCTGCCTTCAAGATCGCCAACAAATTGATCACAGGCCCCGCGGCCATCGAACAACTGGCCGCTGAGCTGACCCGCCTCAAGGTTGGCAACCCGCTGATCGTCACCGACGCCATCCTGCTCAAATCCGGCACCGTCGACCTCGCCCTGGCGCAGCTCGGCGCCCGCCCCTATGGCATTTTCGATCAAGTCCAACCCGAACCGGAAATAGCCATCGTCGAGGCCTGCACCCGCGCCTACCGTGAGGGCGGCCACGATGGCGTGATTGGCCTGGGCGGCGGCAGCGCAATCGATATCGCCAAAGGCGTCGCAGCGTTCGCCGGGCATGCAGGGCCGCTGGCTGAATTGTTCGGGGTTGACCTGGTCACGCGCAAAGGCCCGCCGTTGATCGCCATCCCGACCACGGCCGGCACCGGCTCGGAAGTGACCAATGTGGCGATTTTTTCCGACAAGCAAGCACAGCTCAAGAAAGGCATCGTCAGCGACTACCTGCTGCCTGACGTGGCCCTGGTCAGCCCGAGCATGACCCTGACCTGCCCGCGCAGCGTGACCGCTGCTAGCGGTGTCGATGCGCTGGTGCATGCGATCGAGTCGTACCTGTCGGTCAACGCTTCGCCGATTACCGACGCCATCGCCCTGGGCGCTATCAAGCTGATCGCCAAAGCGCTGCCCAAGGCCTACGCCAATCCGGCCAACCTGCAAGCGCGCGAAGACATGGCCACCGCCAGCCTGATGGCCGGCATGGCATTTGGTAACGCAGGGGTTGGCGCGGTGCATGCGCTGGCCTATCCGCTGGGCGGTCGCTTCAACATCGCCCACGGCGTCAGCAACGCCTTGCTCCTGCCCTACGTGATGGCCTGGAACAAACTGGCCTGCGTCGAGCGCCTGCGCGACATCGCCGCCGCCATGGGCGTGCGCGTGGCCGAACTGAGCGACAAGCAAGCCGCCGATCAGGCGGTTCAGGCCATGGCCGAGCTGTGCGCGGCGGTGGATATCCCCTCGGGCCTGCGCAGCTTCAACGTGCCTGCCGACGCTATCCCGGCGATGGCCGAAGAGGCCAGCAAGATCGACCGTTTGATGCGCAACAACCCGCGCCAGCTGAGCGCCGCCGATATCGAGCAGATCTACCGCGCAGCCTACTGATTAGCGAACTCGACGCCCAGCCAAACGGCTGCGGCGTCTGCCATTACAAAACCAATAAAACAGGTGCACCCAATGACCACTCCTGCTGAGCCGCGGGGCGAAAGCCCGTACATCCCGCTGGGCCCGTTCAAGGTCCGCTTACCGTTCATTCACTACCGCATCGAGCTGCCGGACTACCTGCAAGGCTTGCTGATGTGTGCGGTGGACCTGGCCGCCATTCCGCTGATGACCGAGCTGCTGGGCATGCCCTTTGAAGTGGCGCTGGCAGTAGTGATGCTCAACGGCCTGCTCTACCTCACCCACCATTTGCTCGGCGACCCGACGGTGCCGGGCTGGATCACCCCGGCGGTGCCGCTGCTGATGGCCTACTGCGCGCAATTTCCCGAAGGCCCGGAGCGGGTGCATGCGCTGATTGCCTTCCAGTTGATGCTCGGCGCGTTCTCGATAGCCCTGGGCGCGACCGGGATGGCCAAGAAGGTGGTCGAGTATGTGCCTTCGGCGATCAAGTCGGGGATCATCGTCGGCGCGGGCTTGAGTGCGGTGATCGCGGTGTTCCAGGTCGGTGGCAAGTTCAACGTCCTGCCGTGGACCATCTCGATTGCCGTGGGCATCGCCTTCTACCTGATCTTTTCCCAGCACTTCAACCAGCTCAAGCAACGCAACCGCTTCTGGTGGAACTTCGCCAAGCTCGGCATCTTGCCGATCATCCTGTTGGCGGTAGTGATTGCGCCGCTGTTCGGCGAGGCGCCCTGGCCAACCATCCAGTGGGGCATCAGCACGCCAGATTTCGCGGGTCTCTGGAACAACTACACCGTGTTCGGCCTGGGCATGCCACCGCTGTCGATGTTCATCTCGGCCCTGCCGACCATGCTCGCGGCGTACATCATCGTGTTTGGCGACGTGCTCAGTGCCAAATCGCTGCTCGATGAGGCCGAGACCGTGCGCACCGATGAGGTGGTCGACTATAACGCCGACCGCGCGCACCTGATCTTCGGCGCACGCAATGCGTTCATGAGCATCTTTGGCCCGGACGTGGCCATGTGCGGGCCGAAATGGGCGGCCATGCTGGTGGTGGTCATCGAGCGCTTCAAAGGCGGGCCGAAGGCGATGCAGTCGATCATCGGCGGGGTCGGCTCGTTCCGCTGGGGCACCAATACGGGCTTGTTGCTGCTGCCGGTGGTGACCTTGGTGCAGCCGATCCTGGGTGTCGCGCTATCGCTGACCCTGCTGATCCAGGGCTATGTCAGTGTGCGCCTGGGCATCCTCGAAGCGCGCAGCCAGCGTGACCTGGGGATCGCCGGGGTTATCGGCGCAGTGCTGGCGATCAAGGGCGCCAGCTGGGCGTTCGGCATTGGTGTAGTGCTGTGCCTGCTGATCTACGGCAAGAACTTCTTCAAGGGTGAGGTGGACGGCACCTTCGCCAAGGATGTGAAGGCTGTAGGGGGTAACGCCGAACCTGGCGTGCAACCGGCTGCCGCTGTCAAACGAGTAGAAGCACAAGCAGTAACGGACTGACCTGGCTCAGTGGGCTGCCATGCAGCCCACTTTCAGCGATAACCCTGCTCTGCCAACCAGCGACGCAGCATGCTCTGCTGATCCGTCGCTCGGCCACTCAACACGTCTTCGATAGCTGCGCCCGCCTGCAGCTTGGCCACCAACGGCGCCAGCTCGATGCCCTGCAAATGCCAGATGCCCAGCGGCTGATCAGCTGTCACCACCACTTCGGCTTGATCGACCAAACCATCGCGCAGCACCGGCCGACGCTCGATACGCACTGCGCTCCACTGCGCCGCTCCATGCATCGGCTGCTCATCCGGCCAGTCCTGGCGGTTGCGCCAGAATGGCTGCCCGGCCAGGCGCTGCTCCTGACGGTAGAAATCGCGCCCCATCCGGGCAAAACGCAGGAACAGTTGCTCGATCCGCTGCTGATGAAATTGCCGTGCCAGCGCCGCTCGTTCAGGCATGCGCAGCAGGGTGTTGATCACCACCGGCGCCTGCAATGCCGAGGACAACGACTGGAAAATCCCATTGCCCGACAATGGGTCAACTGCCATTGCCGCATCCCCCACCCGCACCCAGTCACTGCCCGCACAATCCCCAGCAAGGATCGCTGTGCTGCTACGAGCGTGGACGTGGGCGGGTTGCAGGGCCTGCGGGTCGAACAGTTCGCGGACCAAGGCCGACTGCCTGCGCCGGTCGGCGCAGTACCCGGGCAACTGTGCCTTGCCGGGCAGGCCGGCAGCGCCGGCGTCCAGGGTAATCTGCCAATAGCAGCGGCCGTCGGCCAAGCGCGCCATCCACGCCCAGCCATCGTCCAGGCTTTCCACCGCCGAGGCTGGCGGGCCTGGGGTCGACTGCCAGAGGTTGAGCAAACTGACGGTCTCCGGGCCGCGCAGCCGATCGCTCGACAGCGGTGCCTGGCGGCCACGTGCCTCTACCAAAAACCCACCCTGCACCACTGGGCCGTGCTCCAGCTTGACCTGGTAGCCGTGCTCGCGCTGCACCTCGCGCACCCGACCTTCGACCAGCACCACCCCGGCGCGGCGCAGTTCATCGCGCAAGGCCGCGTCGAAGCGCTGGCGATCGAGCAAGAACTCCTGGTTAAGCTGCAACTGCTCACCGTTCCAGCGCACATGACGGGTGGCCGGCATTGCCGCTTGGCCCAGCGCGCCACCGAGCCCGGCATGGCCCAGCGCATCCAGCACCCGCTGCGAGACGCCTTCTACGGCGGCGAAGCGGCGCCAGTCGGACACCAGCGTAACCGGGTAGCCCAGCCGGCGCAGGCCCATTGCGCAGGCGGCGCCAGCGGGGCCTGCGCCGAGGATCAGGATCGCTGTTTCAGGCATCCACGACACCTCGGCGCTCCGGGCCAATAAACGCTGCGTGGCGGCGCAACCGGTCCAGCACCTGCTGGGCGTCCATCTGCGGCTGATCGCGCAGCATCGCGGCAATCCGCCCGGTCAACGCTGCACACGCCATGCTCGCACCTGCCGAACCCTGGCCGCCCATATGCCCGCCAAAGTCAGCCTGGGCGCTGTTCAGCCATGACCATTGCCCAGCAGCGCAACGGGCATCCCCGGTGATACGGATAACCCCCGGATAATTGGCCGGATACACCGGCATGCCCTGGGCAGGGCTGGAGGCGCACAACAGCACCCCGGCCGCCTGGGCCTCGGCGCACGCCTGGCGCAGCACTGGCCGGTCCTGGTGCAAGCCGAGGCTGAGATTGACCACACTGACCCCCTGCTCGACCAGCCACAACAGCGCCGCAGCCACCTGTAGCGCGCTGGTACTGCCCTGCTGCTGAAACACCTGGGCCATCAGCACCGGCACCCGGCTCGCTTCACGGCGCAGCCGCGCCAGCACGGCAGTGCCGTGGCCCAATTGATCGGCCAACACCTCTCCCTCGCGCAGCACGCCGTCGTCCAGCCAGAACCTGCGCGCGCCGAGCAAGCCTGCCGCCTGGTCGGGCGAACAACCGCTGTCGATCACCCCGACCCGCAGCTCAGCGCCCATGGCCAGCCGTCTCCAGCGGCAACACCTGCAATTGCCCTTCATGCAAATGCAAACGCAACTGGGCATCGGCCAAGGTCGAGGCACGGTGGCTGATCAGAATCCGCGTCCGCCCGGCGAATAGCTGGTCGATGGCGGCGATCACTTCACGCTCGGTGGCTTCGTCCACCGCCGAGGTGGCTTCATCCAGCACCAGAATGGCCGGTTCCTGGAGCACTGCCCGGGCAATGGCGATGCGTTGCTTTTGCCCACCAGAAAGCTGTTGGCCGCGCTCGCCCAGCAGGCCATCGAGGCCCAGCGGCAGGCTTTGCACCAGGCTGTCCAGCTGGGTCAACTGCACCACCTGTTCCAGCTGGGCGCGGCTGGCCTCGGGGGCGCTGTAGGCCAGGTTCTGCGCCAGGGTGCCGCGAAACAGCACGATGTCCTGGCTGACCACCGCGATACGGCGGCGCAGCGCGCCCAGGTCGAGCTCGCGCAGGTCAGCGCCATCGAGCAGAATGCGTCCGGCATCGGGGTCGTAGAAGCGTTGCAACAGGTCGATCAGCGTTGACTTGCCGACCCCGGAGGCACCACTGATGGCCACCTTGAGCCCGCCTGGGATGACCACGTCGACCTCCCGCATTACCGCACCCTGGCGCCCGGCATGGGCGAACTGCACGCGTTCCAGGCGCAGCTCGCCCGGCCCTTGCGGCATCGGTCGCGGCACTGGCGCCTCGCGCACGGCCACCGGCTCCTGGCGCAGTTCCATCACCCGCCCCAGGCTCACCGCCATGCGCTGGATTGCCACGTACAGACCCAGCAGGCTCTGCACCGGCCCGACCGCCATGCCCATGTAAGTCGAAAACGCGATCAACGCCCCCAGTTGCCAGGTGCCCTGGATCACCCACCAGCCGCCGATCAGAAACGCACAGGCGCGACACCACGACGTCAGCGTGCCAGGCACAGCCTGGGTAAAGAACTCGGTGACCTGCACCTTGAGCAACTGGCCCATATACCCCTGGCCAAGCTGGTCCAGCCGCCCGGCCTCGCGGGCCTGTTGGCCTGAGGCCTGGATGAATTTCATTGCCGGCAAGGTTTCGACCAGAAACGACGAGACATCCGCCGAACGCTCACGCAGGCTGCGCACTTCACGCTCGACCTTGCGCCGCATCCAGCGCAGCCACAGCACCTCGATCGGGATCAACAACGCCAGCAGCAACGACAGCTGCCAAGACAGCATCAGCATCAGCGTGACCGCGCCGATCAGGCCAATCACGCTGGACACCGCCGAGAACAGCGAATCCACGGCAAAGCGCTGGATCTCGGCGACATCGCCGTCTAGCCGCGACAGGATATCGCCGGTACGTCGGCGGCCATAGAAGGTCGGCGACAACTGCTGCAGGTGCCGATAGAGGTCGTCGCGCAAGGCGAACAGGATGCGCCCCGACAGGCGCGTGTGCAGGTAGCGATTGACCCCGGCCAGCACGGTGCCGAGCAGGCCGGCGACGATCATGATCGCCGCCATGTGCCACAAGGTCTGGTAATCGCGCGCCAGCAGGCCTTCATCGATCAGGGTCTTGACCAGCCAGGGCTGGGCCAATGCCAACAGCGAGGCGCTCAGCGACAACCCTAGCAGCACGGCAATCGCCTTGCGCTGGGGGCGGACAAAGCCATACAGCCAGGCCAGTGCCTGGCGCATCAGCAGCGGATCGCCGGTTTCGATCAGCCTGGAAAATAACCCGCCCATGGCTTAACCGCGCAGCTGTTTGAGTTTGCGATAGAGCGTCGCACGGCTGATGCCCAAGGCTTGGGCCGCGGCCGAAACATTGCCCTGGTGACGCGCCAGGGCGC
Source organism: Pseudomonas sp. NPDC088890 (assembly GCF_044900155.1). Classification (NCBI taxonomy): domain Bacteria; kingdom Pseudomonadati; phylum Pseudomonadota; class Gammaproteobacteria; order Pseudomonadales; family Pseudomonadaceae; genus Pseudomonas; species Pseudomonas sp. NPDC088890. The sequence goes on from NZ_JBJDNG010000007.1 coordinate 180,057, forward strand.
CACGAATCAGCTCAAGCTCGTTCTCGCGCAGGCTGCCAGAAGGCGCCGCACCGCTGGCCAACTCGTCCAGCAGGCAATCGGTCAGATGCTCAAGGCCCAGCAGCTGCTCGCCGTCCTCGCGCATGGCCAAGGCGGTGCGCAAGACCATCTCCAGTTGGCGGATGTTGCCCGGCCAGTCGAAGCCATCGAGTAGTTCGGCCAGGGCCGGGTCGAGCGCCACGCCCTTGGCGCCGAACTTGTCCAGCAGGCCCTCGATGATGCCAGCCAGGTCATCACGCTCACGCAACGCCGGCAAGCGCAGGGATACCCCGTTGACCCGGTAGTACAGGTCTTCACGGAACTGCTGATCGGCCAGCAAATGCTTGAGGTCGCGGTGAGTGGCGCAGATCAGCGCGACATCGATGTCCTGCTCCTCCCCTGCGCCCAGCGGCGCTACCCGGCGCTCTTGCAGCACCCGCAGCAGGCGCGCTTGCAAGGCCAGCGGCATGTCGCCAATCTCATCGAGGAACAGCGTACCGCCGTGGGCCTGCATCAGCCGGCCGGTCATGCCGCCACGGCGTGAGCCGGTGAAGGCGCCTTCGCGGTAGCCGAACAATTCGGACTCGATCAAGCCCTCAGGGATCGCCGCGCAGTTGACCGCCACGAACGGCTTGTCGGCACGTGGGCTGGCTTGATGCAAGGCACGGGCGACCACCTCCTTACCGGTACCGGTCTCGCCCAGCAGCAGCACCGGCAGCCCAGTGACCAGGCCCTGGCGGGCCATGCGCAGGTTGCGCGCCAGGCGCGGATCGCCACCGGCCAGGCTGTCCAGCGCGGGGGATTTACTCGAAGGGGCAGGCTTGCTCGCCGGCACGCTGCCATTGAGGTTGTTGTGCCGCGGCAGCTGCAAGGCACGGAAGAAGAACTCGCCCTTGGCGGTCTGCACACTGCTTACGCCGTTTTGCCACAACCGGGCGATAAACGCGGGCGAACGTTCGCCGAGCAGATCGCTGCAGCGTCGACCGATCAGGGCCTGGCGCGCCACCTGCAGCAGCTGACAGGCATTGTCGTTGGCCGCCAGCACTTCACCCTCCAGGCTCAAGGCCAACAGCCCCTGCCAGGCACTGGTCAGGTACTGCGCGCGGCTATGAAATGCCAGCACCAGTTGTTCAGGATGGCACAGGCCGAACAGCCGGCTTTCGATGTTGCCCGCGGCGAGCATCAAGGTGCAGAGGCTGTCCTGGGGCTGGCTCATCAGCCCTTCGCGGGTGACATCGAGCACGCCGATCACCTCGCCACGCGGGTCGCGCAGTGGCACCGAAGTACAGGAGAACGGGCTGAGCCGGTCGAGGTAATGTTCGCCGCAATTGATCAGGGTTGGCCGGCCTTCTACTACGGCCGTGCCGATGGCATTGGTGCCGCGCAGGGCTTCGCTCCAGCAACTGCCAGGGTGCAGGTCGCGCAGGCCCTCGCGGTTGAGCACATGTTTCTGGCCTTCGATGGCCAGGACGTTGGCCTGGGCATCGCCGAGGATGACGATACCGCTCTTGCCCTGGCGTTCGACCAGGTAGTCCAGTTCAGGGGTGACCGCGTCGATCAGCAGCCGGTTGTGTTCGAGCAGTGCGCGCAGGTCGAGGCTTTGCTGCATGCCCAGGCCGACCTGTTCGCCTTGCAGGCAGTCCAGGCCATGACCCAGGCTGCGGCGCCAGGAGGCATCGATTTCGTCACGCAGCATCCCGGACGGCAGTTCGCCTTCGCTGGCCAGTCTGAGACGGGCCTGACGGGATTCGTGCAAAGGATCTTGGGCGTTTGTTATAGGTAATTGTCGCGCCATTGTTTTACTCCAGCGGTGCCCCAGCCACGCTGAGACATCGGGCCACGGAATTTCCTGCAGTGTGCGTCAGAATCAACCAAGCGTCATCAAGGTAGGCCTGAGGGTGGCATAAGGTTACGTATACGTAAAGGCAGGCAATTGTACGTCGTCCACTTGGCGGATTGACCCGCGAAACGGCCCCGGAGGATAGATAGCCAATCCCTCCACCCATTTCCCCAATGCTGGGGACCACCGCCCACCCAGCGCACACCCAAAGCGCCTTGCCCTTCAGGGCTACAAGTCTTGCGCCACAAGGGCTGCACACCTATCACCAAAAACTGGCACGGCTGTTGCCCATACCCCCTCAGACGCCCCAACCCCTTGGGCCCGTTTGCAGGAGGGATTGACTCATGCACCGACCGATACCCCACCCGCTGGCAGTGGCGATCCTCGCCGGCATGCTCCAGCTTCCGGCCCAAGCTGCACTCTATGCAGTCGACCCTGGGCCTTATCATCCCGAAACCGGCGGATTCGCCTCGTGGTACCAGGACAGCCACGGGCGCACGCTCGACCTGTGCCTGTCCAAGGCGGTCAGCTCGCGGGTAGCAGGCGCCCCCGGCGCACCGTCGTACATGTGTACGCTGCTGCCGACCCCCGGGGTGTTCGACGACACCCAGCCAATCGTGTTTCCCAGCAACTTCCCCGACGAGACCTTCTGGTTTACCGCCGATGCGGCCATCGTCGACGCTGCCCGTGGCATCGACCTGAGCTTCGGCACGGCTATCGAGGCGGCGTTCGCCGCCGAAGAACCGATCGAAGGCGACCAGGTCAGCTTCGCCCGGGTGCGGATCCGCGTCGATGTACCGGTGGCCGGCACCTACATCGTCACCCACCCCTATGGCGTCGACGTATTCGACGTGCCTGCTGCCGGCCGGCGCGCGATCAACATGACTCGCGACATCGGCATTGCCGGCGCCGGCGACTTCAGCGGCGCACTCAAGGGCGACGTCGGGCCGTTCCTGCGCAGTGTCAACGGCCCCTACACCGAGACCAACCCGCTGACCGGCGCCAGCGAACGCTACATTGGCGATCCGAACCTGGAAGAAGCCGTGACCGGCAGCCCGTTCAACACCAACTTCGTGCGCATCGAAGGCCCCAATGGCATCGACCTGCGCACCGAGCTGTTCTCGATCTCCGGCAAACTGTCCACGGTCGAGCGCCCCACCCCGCTGATTCCTTTGCGCAGCACCTACTCGCGGCACACCGACAATGGCGACCTGCGCGCGCAGCAGGACGTGTTCGTCATGGCCCCACCGCCACCGGCCACGGTCAGCCTGACCAGCCAAAGCCCGAGCCAATCGCTGACCGAGGCCAATGGCACCGGCGCCTGGTACGCGCAGTCGGCCCTCAACCCGACCCTGCCCACCACCTTGGTAGTCAATGCCGACAACAGCGTGGCCATCGCCAGCAGCACGCCAACCAACGCCAGCCTGGCGCTGACTGACCTGGTGACCATCAGCCGCGCGGAATACAGCCTGGCCAGCGGCCAGCTGACCCTGGTCGCCAGCAGCAGCGATGAAACCTCGCCGCCGGCGATGACCGCCAGCACCCTCAATGGCGCGCTGATCGGCAGCCTCGCCGGCAATGGTGCAGTGAAAACATTGACCACCGGGCTCTCGCCGATCCCGCCGGCCTCGGTCACAGTGACCAGCGCCCATGGCGGCAGCGACAGCGAAGACGTGGTGCTGGTGCCATGAACAGACAACGGCCGTACCTCCAAGGAGGCATCATGAACACATGGTCACGCCGCACGCTGTACGCAGCCGGGCTCTCCTTTACCCTGAGCAGCGTTGCCTGGGCCGCGCTCAGCGAAGTCGATCCTGGTCCCTATACCTTGGCCACCGGGCGCTACCCGATGTGGTACAAGGACGCCAACGACCTGGCCCTTGAGCTGTGCCAGTCGCGCGCTACCAGCTCGCGGGCACCCGGTGCGCCTGGCGCACCTGCCTACATGTGCACCCTGCTGCCAGAGCCAGGCATCTATGACGATGCCCTGCCACTGGTGTTCCCGGATAACTGGCCGCCAGAAATGTTCTGGTTCCTGGCCGAGACCTCGATACCGCAAGTGGGTAATAGCGGCTACGAGCTGGAAGTCTATGTGGCCGGTATCGAGGCGGCATTCGCCTCGGAGAACCCGGTCGATGGCGACCAGCAGAGCTTCGCCCGCGTCCGCATCCGCGCCTCGGTACCCACTGCCGGCACCTACACCATCACCCACCCCTACGGGGTCGAGAGGGTCACGGTCGCGGCAGGTGGACGGCGTGCGATCAACATCACCCGCGACATCGGCATCGGCGCCCCAGGCAACTTTACCGGTGCACTCAACGGCAACATCGGGCCGTTCCTGCAGCGCGCCGCCGGCCTGGTGACCGAGGTCAACCCGGACACCAGCGCCATCGAGACCTTCATCGGCGATCCCAACCTCACCGAGGCGGTGGTCGGCAGCCCGTTCAATACCAACTTCGTGCGCATCGAGGGCCCTCCTGGGCAGATCGAAACCAACCTCTTCAGCGTCTCCGGCAAGGTGCTCGACCCGCGTGAGCAAACCCCGGCGCAGCTGCAACGCGCCACCTACCAGCGCAACAGCGCCGGTACCCGCGTCGAGGTCTTCGCCAAGGCGCCGAACAGCGCCAGCCTGTGCCTGCGCAATGGCCTGGCGCTGGTCGGCTCACCGCCCTCCCCTTGCCAATTCAGCATGTTGGCCGACAACAACGGGCTGTTCTTCAACCAGCAATTGACCCAGGCCGCACCGCCGCCAGTGGTGGTGGTCACCGCCAGCAGCGCGACCGGCGCCACCCGCCCGACTTCGCTGTCGAGCAAACTCACCGACGTGGTCAAGGTGCGCACCGCACGCTATGACTGGGCCAACAAACGCCTGCTGATCGAGGCCAGCTCCAGCGATGAAGTGCAGGTGCCTGACCTGGTCGCCCAAGGCTACGGGCGCATGTCCAAATCCGGCACGCTGCAAAGCCTGACGGTCAATGGCCTGACCCAACCTCCAGCAACGGTCACCGTCAAGTCCGCCCACGGCGGCAGCGATGTCGAGCCGGTGATCGTGGTCGGCAGCGCGCCAGTCGAAGCCGAGAACCAACCACCGCTGGCCCAGGCCGACAGTGGCAGTACCAGTGTCGGCGTGCCGCTGACCCTGAACCTGCTGGCCAACGACAGCGACCCAGACCTCAACGTGCCCCTGGCGATCACCGATCTGACCCAACCGGGCACCGGCCTGGGCTCAGTGGTGCTCAACGGCACGACCGCGATCACCTACACCCCACCGCCCGGCGCCGCCTCGCCGCTGGTGGCCACCTTCAGCTACCGCGCCCAGGACAGCAAAGGCCTGAAATCGGAGCTGACCACGGTGACCATCAACGTCGCGCCCAACCAGCCACCCACTGCGGTTGCCGAAACCGTTACTACCCTGGGCGTACCGCTGACCATCAACGTGTTGACCAACGACACCGACCTGGAAGGCAACCTGCCATTGACCGTCGCCAGCGTCGGCCAACCAGCACCTGGTCGGGGCACCGTGACCACCGATGGCACGACGGTCACCTATACCCCGCCAACCACCGTCACCACGGCCTTCACCACGACCTTCACCTACGTGGTGCGTGACGCGGTAGGGGCGTTGTCCAGTCCAGGCACGGTCACGGTACAGGTGTCGCCACGCCCAGTCGCAGAGAACTTCGCGGTAACCGCCGCCACGGTCTCGGCGCGCTCCAACAACCGTTACAACTGGGACATCAGCGGCACCTCGTCGGTGACCACCGGCAACACCATCACCGTGCAGGTGACCACGCCGAGCGGCCTGGTGACCCTGGGCACCACCACCGTACCGGTGACCGGTCGCTGGCGCCTGGCGGTGAGCAACAGCACCACGGTGATCCCAACGGCCACGCCATCGGCCACCGTGCGCAGTAGCCAAGGCACCACCCGCACCGTGCCAGTGGTCGTGCAGTAACAGCTGCCAAGGAGAACGCCATGAACCGCCTGTACCCGCTGCTGCTGTGCCTGGCCCTGAGTGGCCAGGCTGCCTGGGCCGACGACCTGATGGACAACGCCGACCTTGCCGCCGGCAACGACCTTGGCGAACCGCTGATCGTGCGCCTGCTACCGGCAGGTTCGGGCCAGGCAGCAATCATCGAGCAGCAAGGCACGGGCAACCGCGCCGCCCTCGACCAGAACGGCCAGGCCCTGCTGGGCCGGATCGTCCAGGCCGGGGGCGCGCAGGAGGCGTACATCCTGCAAGACGGCAACGACCTGATGGCCTCGATCAGCCAGCAGGGTTACGGCAACTCCGCCTCGATCCGCCAGAGCGGCAACAGCAACAGTGCTGCGATCGAGCAGATCGGCAACAACAACAGCGCCAGCATCGAGCAGGCCGGCACGGGGCTGACCAGCGCCGTGACCCAGGCCGGCAATGGCCAACACGTACAGATCACCCAATATCGATAGACCTGGAGGCACCACCATGTTCAAGCTCGCACCTTTAAGCGCCGCGATAGTCCTGACCCTGGCCGGCCAGGTCATGGCCGACGACAGCACCTCGACGCAAAACCAGCTCGGCGCCGACAATAGCGCTGAAGTCAAGCAGACCCAGTCGTCGTTCGCCTCGGCAACCCAGAACCAGACTGGCCAAGGCCACTACCACGTGGCCGTGCAGGACAACAGCACCAGCCACATCAACCAGAGCGCCACCGGCTCGAAGAACGCCGGCTACGGTGAGCAACTGTTCGAGCAAGGCAGCCAGATCACCCAGCAATCGGGCGGCAGCCTCAACGACAGTTTGTCCAGTCAGTCTGTAGGTGAAAGCAACCAGTCCTTGCAGACCCAACAAGGCAGTGCCAACAAATCGATCGTGTTCCAGGACACCCAAGTGGGCAGCCACGCCACCACCATGCAGTGGGGCGACCGTAACGAGGCGGTGGTAGAGCAAATGTTCGGTGGCACCAACAACAGTGCACTGATCATGCAAGGCGGTACCGACAACTTTGCCGCCGCAGAGCACCTCTATCATCAGGACGGTAATATCCAGATCTTCCAAGAGGGCAAGGGCAACTGGGCCTACGGCGACCAGCGTGATGGTTTTGCCGGGGTCATCGGCATCAACCAGCATGGCGACGGCAACTCGGTGGAGGTCTGGCAAGGCAATCAGACCGACAGCCAGGCCAGCGTCAACCAGAGCGGCGAGCGCAACGAAGGCTACATCGACCAGAGCTTCGGCGAAGCCAACCTGGCCAGCCTGAGCCAGAGCGGCACCGCCAACGCCAGCTGGTCCGATCAGTTCGAGACCAACAACTCGGTCACCAGTATTTCGCAGAACGGCAACAACAACCTGCACTTCACCTACCAGACCGGCGACAACCACAACCTGAGCATCACCACCACCGGCAATGGCAACAAGATCATGGCCAGCAACTGGAAGGGTGACAAAGCCGGGGGCCAGTTTGGTACGGCGCAACGCGCCGAAATCAACCAGAACGGCTCGCTCAACAGCGTCAACCTGACCCAGGACGGCGCCAACCAGCTCGCCCGCCTCAACCAGAAAGGCGTGGGCAACGAGATGCAAACCAATCAGGTCGACAGCAACAACGAGCTGTACTTCGAACAGAACGGCACCGACAACCTGCTGATCGCCGACCAGCGCGGAACCGACAACTACGCCACCGGCCTTTCCGCTGGCACCGGTAATACCATCACCCTGGAGCAATCGGGCTACAACAACCAGAGCTATACCAACCAGCTGTATGGCAGCGGCAACGAGGCCACCCTCAAACAGACCGACAGCTTCAACGTCGCCTACGTGACCCAAGGCGGCAATGCCAACCAGGCATTCGTCGACCAGAGCGGCGCCAACCAGAGCGCCACCATCACCCAATTCGGCAACGCCAACCTGGCGACCGTCAACCAGCAGTAATCCCTCCCCCCTTGGACCGTGGCGCTCACTCCCTGGCGCCGCGGTTCCTTTTTATCGCTTCTGGCGCTGTGGTGATTGGCCGACAGCGATACAATGCGCCTACTTCCACCCGAAGCCACCGGCATGATTCAGTCCGACCTCGACCTATTCGGCCCGCAGCCGCAGCGCCTGGCCAGTCACACCGTGCTGTTGCCAGGTTTCGCCCTGGGCGACGTCGAGGCGCTGCTCGATGCCCTGCGCCCGGTGCTGCGCGCCGCACCGTTTCGCCACATGCACACACCGGGTGGCTTGCGCATGGCGGTGGGTCTGAGCAACTGTGGCAGCTTGGGTTGGGTCAGTGATCAGCGCGGCTATCGCTACAGCCCAATAGACCCTGTCAGCGGCAAACCCTGGCCCACCCTGCCCCAGGTTTTGTTGGCGCTGGCAGCCCGGGCCGCCAGTGAAGCAGGGTTCGACGACTTCGTGCCCGACGCGTGCTTGGTCAACCACTATTTGCCCGGGACGCGTTTGAGCCTGCACCAGGACCGAGACGAGCACGACTTCGGTCAGCCCATCGTGTCAGTCAGCCTGGGCTTGCCGGCGGTATTTCTGTTTGGCGGGCTACAGCGCGCCGATCGAACCCAGCGCATTGCCCTGAACCATGGCGATGTGCTGGTCTGGGGTGGCGAGGATCGATTGCGCTTTCATGGTGTATTGCCCATCAAGCCCGGCGTGCATGAACGCCTGGGTGAGCGGCGGATCAACCTGACTTTGCGTAAGGCGGGGTGATATCGCTGCTCACTTAAGACCGGCGTCGTCTGTTTTGGGGCCGCTGTGCGGCCCGAATGGCGAGTGATCCTGTGAGCTCAGCAACTGCAACCTCGATCAGCTACCTTCAACCACCTTGTTCAACGCCGCGCCATCGATACTCAACGTCGCGCTGTCGAACATGCCCTCGACATAGGCCTTGGCCAACTGCTCCTGACGCTGGGCACGCAACACCTCGCGCAAACGCGGGGCAACTTCTTCCAACGTTGCCGTGCGCGCCGGCTCCTGGCTGACCAGCTTGATGATGTGATAGCCCGCAGCACTTTGCACCGGCTCGCTGACACTACCCTGCTTGAGTTTGGGCACCACCCCGCGCACCTCCGGTAACAACCCCGCTAAAGGCTGCAACCCGGTATCGCCGCCTTGCGCCGCGGTGCCTTCATCCTGCGAGTGCTCACGCGCCAGTGCGGCAAAGTCAGCGTCGCTGGCTTGCGCCTGCTTGGCCAGTGCCTGGGCCTGCTTGCGTACTGCCTCGTCATCCTTGGGGTTCTCCACCCGCAGGAAGATCTGGCTCAGGCGATAACGCACAGGTAATTGCAAGCCCGCCTTGCCATTGTCGTAGGCCTGCTGCAACTGCGCGTCACTGGGGTAATCGTCGGGCACCTTGCTGACCGAGCTCAGGTAGTCGCGCAAGACGATTTGCTCGGTCGCCGCGCGGGTCTGTGTCAAGATCTCAGGCCGTTGCGGCCAGCCCTGGGTTTGTGCCTGCTGGAACAGCGCCTTCTCCGCCAGGCGTGCACGAATCCAGGCTTCCAATGCTGGCCGATCGTTGCGCAACTGGTTGCGCGCATCCTCAGGCAACAGTGCCAGCAGTGCCTTGAGTTCATCACTGCCCACGTGTTGATCGCCCAGCCGCGCCAAGGTCGGCCCGCTGTCGGCAGCCGGCGCAGTACGCGCCGCTGCCACTGGCTCATCCCCCGGGCGTAGCGCCAAGGTCACTGCCACAGCGATCACGGCCAGCGCCCCGGCGCCGGCCCACAGGGTACGCGCGCTCAAGAGGCGCGCGCCGTTGCAGTGGCTGCCTCGCTTGGCGCCTGGTCGGCCAGGTTGCGGCTGTAATCACGCAGGTAGACGATGAACTCTTGCAGCAGGCGATCCCACAGCAGCAGGCTGCCCAGCAGGTGTTTCTCGCTGACCCCGTCGGCGACCACCACATCCATCTCCATCACCAGGAACTCGCCCTGCACCGACAACCGGGCAAACCGGCGGCTGGCGTTCCAGCGCTCGGCCAGGCCCGCGGGCAGCTCACCCTGGATACGCAAGGCGCAGCTGAAGGTGAAATCGAGGAACTCGCCCTCCTTGTTCGGCGCACGATTACCAAACCGCACGGCATAGCCCACGCCCTGGCTGGCACTGAGCAACTGCACCACCGCGTTCTGCTCGCTGCGGTTGACCCGGCAACCGGCATCTTGCAGCAACTGGGTGAGGGAGTCGGCGCTAACGGTTTCGATCAGGGTGACTTCGGTCATGTGTCGTCTTCCTTGTGATGAGGCAATGCACAGCTCAGAAATTGCCCGCTACCTGGGCAATGCGCTCTAGCGTAGCTGTTGCACCCAGCACCGGCCTTACTACCTTGGGAATAATCCCTTGCTGATCGACAACGGTTTCTCTATCGACCAGGCCGGCCTCATCGCGGGGCAAAGCCGAACACCGACTGGCGTGGGAGCGGGCTTGCCCCGCGATGAGGCCAGCCCGCTTGGAGTAAAGGCTTTGCGTCGCAGCGCCTGGCATCCGCGTGCAATATTCTTCAATACGCCCAAGCGATGGCGCTTGAGACTAGGGCTTTCGCCACCGGAGCCACCCTAGTCCATGGAGCAATTTCTGATTGTCGCCGCCGCCCACTTTCTCGCCCTGCTCTCACCCGGCCCGGACTTCTTCCTGGTAGCACGTACCTCAGCCAGCGCTGGCTGGCGGGTGGCCAGCGGTGCTTGCCTGGGCATCGCGCTGGCCAATGGCGTGTTCATCGGCGCCGCCTTCGCTGGGGTAGCGATACTGCGCGAAGGCAGTGCGCTGTTCATGGCCCTGCAGTTGGCTGGCTGCGCCTATCTGTTGTACATCGGCAGATTGTTCCTGCGCCATGCCGGGCAGAACGCCCTGGATAACCTTCAAGCCAGCGCAGCGCGGGCGACCCAGGGCTGGTTGGCAAGCCTGGCAATGGGCTTTGCCTCGGGCATTCTCAACCCGAAGAACGCGCTGTTCTACGCAAGCCTGGCGAGCATGCTGGCCAGCAGCAGCGCAGGCTGGAGAATCGCCTACGCCTGCTGGATGTTCGCCATTGTCTTGCTGTGGGACCTGCTGGTAGCAGTGAGCATCGGCAATCGCCGGGTACTGCGCCGCTTCAGTCGCGCCCTGCCCTGGCTCGAGCGCGCCTCGGGGATCATGCTGATCCTGCTGGCCAGCGCCGTACTCATTCACCTGGCGCTGGGCTGAGCAACACCAGCCGGTGCATGTCCAGCAGGCTGAAGTGGCCGCTGCTCCAGCCCCCGGTGTCCAGATGCCAGACATTGCCCAACTGTTTGACCTGCAGCACCGGGGTGTGGCCGACCAGCAGCGCTGCCAGGCCTTGCACGCGCTGCGTGTCGCCCTCCTTGAGCCGACGTCGCGACCATTGGCAGACTTCGCGCACCTGCGGGTCATCCTCGGCCTGAAGCCGCCTACGCAGGGTCGGCCAGTCGGCGAACGGGCTGTCGGCATGCAGCAGGCCGATCAAGCCCGCCTCGGTCGGTACCTCCAGGGCCAGCGGCAGATTGGCGAACACCTCGACAAAGCGCAGCTGCTCGCTGCTGGGCAGATCGAGAAACCAGCCACCGCCGGCAGCGCGGTACATGTCCAGATCCAAGCGCCCACCGCGCAGATAGGTAACGGCCAAGGCTTCGTGGTTGCCCTGCACCGGATGAAACCAGGGCTGGGCTAACCAGTGCAGCGCCTGTTCACTGTGCGGCCCGCGATCGACCAGGTCGCCGACACTGAACAGGCGGTCGACTAGCGGGTCGAAACCGACCGCATCCAGGCATCGCTGCAAGCGCGCGAAGTGCCCGTGGATATCCCCCACGGCCAGGTCGCGCCCTTTGCGATTGGCTGCTAGCCGGCGAAAAAGCATCATGGCATGGTTCCTCTGCTACTGCGCCAACGCCAGGCGTAGAATGAAAGTACACCCAGTCAGCAAAACCGGAGGTGCATCATGCGTTCTGTACTCGCCTGTGCCGTACTGATGGTGCTGGCATTCGACAGCATGGCACAAGGCACCCCGACCGCGCAGGTCGAGGTGCGTTTCGATCACCCGGAAAAATTCCGCGATGCCAGCCTCAACAGCCAAGGCTACGAGCGTGGCGCCGATGAGCAGGTGATGAAGGCGCTCAGCGCTCATCTGCAACAACTCGGTCAACGCTACCTGCAACCCGGTCAGCAGCTGCGCATCGACATCCGCGACATCGACCTGGCGGGTCGCTACGAGCCATGGAACAGCTACGCCTACGATGTGCGCTTCATGCGCGAGATCACTTGGCCGACCATCGAGCTGAACTACACCTTGAGCCAACCGGGAAAACCCGATCAACAGGCCCAAGAGCGAGTCAGCGACAAGATGTACTTGAGTCGTCCGGGCCGCCAGGTCAGCAGCAGCGACCGCTTGTTTGCTGAAAAAGCCATGCTCGATGACTGGTTCCGCCAGCGCTTTGCGCCCAAGCCGACCTCTTGAGTGACTAGCAATTGGCTCATGTTGATCTTCTATGCGTGGAATTGACCTGCTTGCACTGGTGTGTAGGCTGTGGGCGATAGTATCCTCGGCGCTCAGCCGTCGCCAGGATGGATCCAAAATGAAGCTGTGCGCTGTCCAACTTGCCTCTGATAAGGGCGACCTGCAAGCTAATCTCCTACGCCATGTCCATTGCGTCGAGCAGGCCGTGCGCCATGGCGGGCAGGTGGTGGTGTTTCCTGAACTGTCCCTGAGCGGCTATGAGCCGAGCCTGGCCCGCGAGCTGGCCCAGCCGCTGGACACGACGCTAGTCGACCCCTTGCAGGTGGTGAGCGACCGCCACGGGGTGGTCATCGCGTTCGGGCTACCGCTGGCGACAGCGGCGGGCGTGCAAATCGCTATGGCTGTACTGCGCCCTGGTCAACCTCGCCTGGGGTATGCCAAGCAACGCTTGCATGCCGATGAGCTGCCGTTCTTCGTCGCAGGCGATCAACCACTGCTGATTGCTGTTGACGACCTTCGGCTGGCGCCGGCGATCTGTTATGAATCGATGTTCTTCGAGCACGCACAGCAGGTGTGTCAACTTGGCGCCGAGCTTTACCTGGTCAGCGTGGCCAAGACTGCCAAAGGCATAAAGGAAGGCTACCAACACTACCCCGAAGTCGCCCGGCGTTTCGCCATGCCGGTAGTGCTGGCCAACTGCATAGGCCCTGCCGATACCTTTGTCGGCGCGGGCGGATCGGCTGCCTGGGATGCACAAGGCAACCTGCTGGCCACCCTGGATGACGTGTCGCCAGGACTGATCGTGCTCGACACCCTCACGGGCAAGGCCCAGGCCGTGCCATTGGCCGAGTTGGGGGCATGAGATACCTGTTGCTGATCCTGGCCAGCTACACCTGCAGCTACTGGCTGGTGGGCCTGCTGATTCGCGGCCAACTTGCCGATATTGCCCAAGGGCTGCGCCATCGGCCGGATGCGCCAACGCCTGGCCAATACTTGCGCGAAGTCGAGCAGCATGCCCGGCGCGCCCATCGCCAATACAGCCTGATGGCTGGTAGCGCCCTGGCACTGGTGATTTGCCTGTTGGCCTATTGGCTTAGTTGAGGGCTTGGCCGTGCCCCGCGCTGGCGGATCAGAAATCCAGCGCCAGGCTTTGCCGCCCCTCCAGGGCCAGCAGCAGTTGCTTGGCCGGCAGGCCACCGGCAAAGCCAGTCAGGCTGCCTGAGGCGCCGATCACCCGATGGCAAGGGGCGATGATCGAAATAGGGTTACGGCCATTGGCCGCGCCGACCGCACGGACAGCACTGGGGTTGCCGATCTGTCGGGCGATCTCGCTGTAGCTGCGGGTTTCGCCGAACGGAATGGTCAGCAGCGCCGCCCACACCTGGCGCTGGAATTCGGTGCCGACAAAGTCCAAATCCAGCTCGAAGCGCTGCCGCTGCCCGGCAAAATACTCACCCAGCTGACATGCAGTCTCTCGCAACAGCGGATGCTCGTCATCGCGCTGCAGCTCGCCCAGACGCACGCGATTCTCCCGCTCCTCCTGCCATAACACCGCAGCCAGCCGATTACCCCGCGCAACCAGGGTCAAGGTGCCCACCGGCGATTGCATGAGGGTGAATGCGCAAGACATAGCCAATACCTGGGTAACAAGGTGTTCAGCGAACTTTACCCGCAAATGCCTGCAACGGCACCTGGGCAGCTGAGCAGCGCTCAGGTTTCAGCACCCGAATCTCGCTTGCGCCGCTCAAGCCACAACGCGATACCCACCAGCGCGATCGCCAGGGTGTAGGCAAAAAGCCCCAGGTTAACCCCCAGGATCATCTTCTCTGAGCCATCCGAGAGCACCATCGAGCCGCCATAGCCATCGCGCAACCAGTACGCCATCAAGAAGCCGCCGGTGACGAAAGCGGTCAGCAGGCTGGCCAAGCGCAGATTGTCCTTGACCCAGACCAGCCAGACGCTGAACACCCCAAGCGCGGTATTGGTGAACAATTGCCAGGTCTCGTGCAGGCGTGCATGCGGCGCCCACGCCTGATTGAAGACATGGCTGTCATTGACCTCGAGAATCGGCACGATGACGGCGTAGAAGACTATGCCAACGGTCACCAAGAGCTTCGCAACCACCCCACCACCTCCATGTTCGTGACTTGGGCGTTTCCTGCCCTGGCCTGCACTGTAGCTGCTAGCTGCCAGCACAGCCACCTGGGGAGGTGGCTAGGCGTATGCGCGATCAATCCTCTTCAGTCAACTCACACACACCGTTGGCGCCACCTTTACCGGTGTAGGAGACGCTCGGCGAGCCATCGGGGCTGACGGTCAGGGAAATAGTCACACCACTGCCCTTGGCCTCGAAATAGTTGTCGTTGAACTTCTTCAGCTTGGCCTCCTTACCATTGATGTAGATCGGCCCGCCTTCATCGGCGTGCACTTCGATGTCGCCAGGGCATGTGGCGTTGACCAGTGGAATCTGCGCCTGGGCCAGCCCGGCTAGGCAAGCCAGCAGTGCCCCCAACAGAACCTGCCTCATACAACCTCCTGATTCGCTCCAGTGCCGACGTTTCAGCAATAGCCCACCTAAGGACAACGCGCCAATCCCAGCCACTGATAGCAACCAAGCCGATCAGCGCGATGACGCTGCGACTGAGCTCGGCCCTAGGCACTGTTGCATAAAAAAGCCCCGGCACTTGCCAGGGCTGAAAAACGAGCAGGCCCGACTCGATAGCCGGGCTGCGAAGATTTAGTTGGACGGCTGGCGACTGTGGTGCCAATAGAGGTACAGCAGTCCAAGCGGGGCGATAAAGATCGCCAGGAACCAGCATACGAACATCGTGAAGAACTTGACAGCCAGCATGAACAACGCGTTCACGAAGAATACGTTGCGCCCCATGATGAAACCCACCGCGCTCTCGTACACGAACCTTGAGTAGGGATAGAGCAATGTGCTCACCACGGAAATGGCAACGGTGGCGAAGTCAAGCCCGAGGGGAGCACGTGACTTCATGTAAATGAAAAAGGCCGCGAAGAGTGCGCCGAAAAACAATTGACGAGCGTAATAGCTTGGCGTCAGACCGCCAAAGGACATAGCAAGAACGTTGCGCATAAGATCCGTCTCAAGGTTTCAAAGGGCCGGTATTTTAGCAGCCTGGCCGTCTCAGTAAAGTCTTGATACAGACAGGCTGGGTAGACGAAGGAGAGCGACAAAGAGATAAGTGGAGAACGGCTGCTGACCGCCGTTCACCAAGACCGAGCAGGTGCGTACGTGTGGCAACAGCGTTAGCCCGCCGCCGATGGCAGCACTGGCGCGAGCCAATGATCCATGGCGGCGGACGGTATCGGAACTCGCGAGTGTTGCCTAGGAATCTCGGCGCTTGCCAACGACTACCGCGCCGCGGGTGATCGAGAATCCGACATCCCCTACGTAATTGCCGGTCGTTTGTGTGCATGACTCGGACTGCCCCATCGCAATCGGTACCACGTTGATAACGTCGTAGCCGGCGTGATCGAAGTCTTCGTACATTTTTTGTAAGTGCGCCGCGTACTCATCAAAATCCACGACCTTCTGATTGTGAACAACTTCGACCTTGTTCCCGAAGAGCCCGGCAGGCTTGGTTCCTGATTCCAGTGATGCGTAGAACCAGCGCGTGACAAACTTTCCTGACATAGAACCTCCTGTAAGCGGAACCCAACGATATCAAATGAGTGGCGCCAATCAATCGCCACGATTCGATAGGCTACCCTTCGTCGCATGGCGTCCAAGTCGGCCCACCCGACTAGTCGCTTCGTGTTCCAACCTGGCAAAGGTGGGCTGTGGATCAACGAGCCAAGTGTTACAATCCGCCACTTCAAATCGGCGCTGAAGGCGCTGAACATCCGTGAACGCCGTCAGTACGACACCCGCCACACCTACGCAACCATGTGCCTGATGCCTGGGATGAACCCCGCGTTCATCGCGAGCCAGCTTGGCCACAGCGTCGAGATGTTGCTCTCTACCTACGCGAAATGGATCAGCTCCTCCTCGGACTGGAGGGAGCTGGAGAAGCTGCCGCCCCGCGTCGAATTGGCCCAAAATTGGCCCAAGACTGACGACAGGGCCTAAATACACCTCTGGAATCCCCGCAGGACAAGCACTTGATTTCTACCGCTAACATCACCATGCAATTCGGCGCCAAGCCGCTGTTCGAGAACGTCTCGGTCAAATTCAACAACGGCAACCGCTACGGCCTGATCGGCGCCAACGGTTGCGGCAAGTCGACCTTCATGAAGATCCTCGGCGGCGATCTGGAGCCGTCTGGCGGCCAGGTGATGCTTGAGCCGAACACCCGCCTGGGTAAGCTGCGCCAGGACCAGTTCGCCTACGAAGACTTCACTGTGATCGACACCGTGATCATGGGCCATGAGCAGCTGTTCAAGGTCAAGGCCGAGCGTGATCGTATCTACTCGCTGCCTGAGATGAGCGAAGAAGACGGCATGGCCGTCGCTGAACTGGAAACCGAGTTCGCCGAAATGGACGGCTACACCGCCGACTCGCGCGCCGGCGAACTGCTGCTGGGCCTGGGTATTCCCCTGGAACAGCACTACGGCCCGATGAGCGAAGTCGCGCCGGGCTGGAAACTGCGCGTGCTGCTGGCCCAGGCGTTGTTCTCGGATCCGGACGTGCTGCTGCTCGACGAGCCGACCAACCACCTGGACATCAACACCATCCGCTGGCTGGAAACCATTCTCACGGCGCGTAACAGCACCATGATCATCATTTCCCACGACCGGCACTTCCTCAACAGCGTGTGCACCCACATGGCTGACCTGGACTACGGCGAGCTGCGCCTGTTCCCGGGCAACTATGACGAGTACATGACTGCTGCAACCCAGTCGCGCGAGCAACTTTTGGCCGACAACGCCAAGAAAAAGGCGCAAATCGCCGAGCTGCAGACCTTCGTCAGCCGCTTCTCGGCCAACGCCTCCAAGGCCAAGCAGGCCACCTCGCGGGCCAAGCAGATCGACAAGATCCAGCTGGCCGAGGTCAAGCCATCGAGCCGGGTCAGCCCGTTCATCCGCTTCGAGCAGAACAAGAAGCTGCACCGTCAGGCGGTGACCATCGAGAAGATGGCCAAGGCATTCGACGACAAAGTGCTGTTCAAGGACTTCAGCTTCACCGTCGAAGCCGGTGAGCGCGTCGCCATCATCGGCCCTAACGGTATCGGCAAGACCACCCTGCTGCGCACCATGGTCGGTGAAGTGCAGCCAGACGCGGGTGCGGTCAAGTGGACCGATAGCGCCGAAGTGGGCTACTACGCCCAGGACCACGCCCACGACTTCGAAGATGACGTCAACCTGTTCGAGTGGATGGGCCAGTGGACCCAGGGCGAGCAGATGATCCGTGGCACCTTGGGCCGGATGCTGTTCTCCAACGACGAGATCCTCAAGTCGGTCAAGGTGATTTCCGGTGGTGAGCAAGGCCGGATGCTGTTCGGCAAGCTGATCCTGCAAAAGCCGAACGTACTGGTGATGGACGAACCGACCAACCACCTGGACATGGAATCGATCGAGGCGCTGAACCTGGCGCTGGAAAACTACCCAGGCACCCTGCTGTTCGTCAGCCATGACCGCGAGTTCGTGTCGTCGTTGGCTACGCGGATCATCGAGCTGACGCCTGAGGGCGTGGTCGACTTCAGCGGCACCTATGACGACTACCTGCGTAGCCAGGGCGTGGTGGTCTGAGCTGAGCGACTGACTCAGTAGCCAGCAATCGCGGGGCAAGCCGGCCCTCACGCAGTGCGTGGGGGTGGGCTTGCCCCGCGGTCGTTTCGGCCTGCGGCCAGCGCGAGCCGACGAATAATTCGTTAGCCTGCTTTCATTTATCCCAGACTACGGCGATGATGCTTGCACGCCCAACCGCCCGCCCGCGAACGAGCCCATGACCGCGCAAGAACCCGCTCCCAGTAATAGCTTTGCCATCACCCAGCAGATCCTCTCGATCGTCTTCTATACCTTCATCGCCTTCCTGTGCATCGGCCTGCCGATTGCGGTGCTGCCCAGTTATGTGCACGACCAACTGGGTTTTGGCGCGGTGATCGCTGGGGTGACCATCGGCCTGCAGTACCTGGCGACACTGCTCAGCCGGCCGTTCGCCGGGCGGGTGGCAGACAGCCTGGGTGGCAAGCGAGCCATACGCTACGGCTTGTTTGGCATCGCCGGTTGCGGGGTGCTGACCCTGGCCTCGGCCTGGACCCTGAGCCTGCCCTGGCTGAGCCTGGCGCTGCTGCTCGGTGGGCGCTTGCTGTTGGGCATCGCCCAAGGCTTGATCGGCGTTGCCACCTTGAGCTGGGGCATCAGCCAGGTGGGCGCCGAGCACACCGCACGGGTGATCTCCTGGAACGGCATCGCCTCGTATGGCGCCATCGCCATCGGCGCGCCGGTGGGCGTGCTGATGGTCGATGGCCTGGACTTCAGCGTGCTGGGGCCGGCTCTGCTGATCCTGGCGGCACTGGCGCTGCTGGCCCTGCGCAAGCGGCCTGACGTCGTGGTAGTGCGCGGCGAACGCCTGCCGTTCTGGTCGGCGTTCGCCCGAGTAGCGCCATGCGGGATGGGCCTGACCCTGGCCTCGATTGGCTATGGCACGCTGACCACCTTCGTCACCCTGTATTACCTGGAACGCGGCTGGGCTGGCGCGGCGTTGTGCCTGAGCGCGTTCGGCGTGTGCTTCATCATTTCGCGGCTGCTGTTCGTCAATGCGGTCAATCGCTTTGGCGGTTATGCGGTGGCTGTGAGCTGTATGGCGACGGAAGTGCTCGGGCTGAGCCTGCTCTGGCTTGCGCCCTCGCCTGCCTGGGCGCTGGTTGGCGCGGGCTTGACCGGATTCGGCCTGTCGCTGGTGTATCCGGCCCTGGGCGTGGAAGCGATCAAACAGGTGCCGAGCAGCAGCCGTGGCGCTGGCTTGGGGGCTTATGCGGTGTTTTTCGACCTGGCCCTGGCAATCGCCGGCCCGGTGATGGGCGCAGTGGCGGTGCACCTGGGCTATGCCTCGATCTTCGGCGTGGCCGCCCTGCTGGCGCTTTCTGGGGTGGGCCTGACCCTAGTGCTCGCTCGCCGCCGCTGAGCGCTCGCCTGGCGCTGGCTCGCCCAGGGTCTGGCTAAAGAAATCGGCGGTTTCGCGCTGTAGCGAGTGATGAATCTGCCGACGGTCGACGCCCTCGGCATCCTTGCACACTACAGGCATGCGCGCATGCTGCTCGGCATCGCAGGGCGCCATGAAAATGAAATGCCCCGCCCCTGCCAACAACCGATAGTCGGGGGTGACCGGCAGCTTGCGCGCCAGAGCCTGGGCATTGCGATCCAGCGCCAGCAACTGATCGTTGTCCCCGCTGTAGATCAGCGCGGGGACATGCACGCCGCTCAAGGCGTGCCGGCCAAACATCAAGCTCAACGGCGCCATCAGCACCAATGCGCCAACCCTGGGGTCGGCCTGGGCGGTGAGCTCGCTGCGATCAGCGATCAGCACGCCGTGGGTCTTGCAGGCATCGGCATCACCAGGGCGCTCCAGGCAGTAACGGTGCAAACGATCGAGATCGGGCTGGGCGCCAGACACGATCAAGGCCGTCTCGCCCCCTGCCGAGTAACCAATCACGCCCACCTTGCCGTCGTTCAGATAGGGGCCGAGCACGCTGTCCGCACGCGCAGCGCTGATCGCTGCGCTCACTTGCAATGGCCGGCCATAGAGATTGCTCAAGGTACCCAGGCGACTATGGTCACTGGCGTTATCGCCCGGGTGGGTCAGCGCCACCACCACGAATCCCCGACGCGCCAGCGCGCTGGCTAAATCGTGCAGAGCCAAAGGGCTGCCGGTATTGCCGTGGGACACGACCAGCAAAGGGAATTGCCCCAGCGCGACCGGAGCATCCTCGGCCACGGTGAGCGGATAGCCTTCACGGCGAATGTGATGTGCTTGCCCTGTGGAGGGATAGAACGCCAAGGCCTGCATCGGGCGGGCGTCCAGCGGGTCGACCAGTTGCAACTGATGCAACCCTGCAACCCACGGCGCCGCGTCAGCGCGGGCCAACAGGCCGGCCAACAACAGGCACGCTACCAGCACAGGGGCTCGGTTCATCGCGGGCGTCTCCCCGCCAAACGGAAGGATAGCGCCAGCATAAGCCCCGGCATCGGCCAGCAGATGAAAACTGGATGAAACAACCCAGCGCGGGGCGAGCCAGCTCCCGCTACCGCCCTCTAAAAGGAAGCGGCGTGGGAGCGGGCTTGCCCCGCGATGGCGTCAGCACATCACAGCACTCAGGCAGCGACGAACAACTCACCGGCAATCTGTGCCTGAGCGTCGTCGATCGCTTGGCTGCGGTGCTCTGGGCCATAGGCCAGGCCGTGGGCACGGACGATTTCCAGGTCGGTGATGCCGATAAAGCTGAGGAACACCTTGAGGAAGTCCTCATGGCCAGCACCGGTCGGTTGGCCAGCGTGCAGGCCGCCTGCGGTGGAAACCAGGATCACCTTTTTGTTACCGCACAGGCCTTCTGGACCGGCTTCGGTGTAGCGGAAGGTCTTGCCAGCGACAGCAATGCGGTCGATCCAGGCTTTGAGCTGGGTCGGTACAGTGAAGTTGTACATTGGCGCGCCGATCACCACGGCGTCGGCAGCGAGGAACTCATCCAGGGTTTCCTGGCTCAGCTTGGCTTCGTGCGCCTGGGCGGCATCGCGCATTTCCTCTGGGGTGCCAGCGGCAACCAGGGTGGCGGCGGAGAAGTGGCTGATGGCATCGGCGGCCAGGTCGCGGTAGACCACTTCGATGCTCGAATCAGCGGCTTTCCAGGCGTCTACCACTTCGCGGCTCAGCTGACGGGAGGCGGAATTGTCGCCCAGAATGCTCGAATCGATATGCAACAGTTTCATGGGACTCTCCTGTGAATGACGACCGCGGTAGTGGGCGATCACGATGGAGAGAATCCTATAGAACCATCGAATAGCTGATAAGTCGGTAAAAATGCACTAGTTTGTCCTACTGATGGAACAATGGGCTTTCACATGCAAGATCTCAACGACCTGTTCTACTTTGCCCGCGTGGTCGAGGCTGGCGGCTTTGCCGCCGCCGGCCGCCAACTGGGTATCCCCAAATCGCGCCTGTCGCGGCGTATCGCCGAGCTGGAGGAGCGCCTGGGCACCCGTTTGCTGCAACGCACCACGCGTCAACTCAAGCTGACGGCGGTGGGCGAGCGCTATCTGCATCACTGCCAGGCCATGCTGCTGGAAGCGGAGATGGCTGATGAAGCCGTCGCCAGCATGACCAGTGAGCCGCGCGGGCGCTTGCGGGTGTCGTGCCCGGTGGCCTTGGCGCATGCCTTTCTCCCGGAGGTGATCAGCCGTTTTCTCGAGTTGCACCCGCTGGTGCAGTTGGACATGGTCCTGCTCAATCGCCGGGTCGACCTGATTTCCGAAGGCATCGACGTGGCCCTGCGGGTGCGCGACCTGGGCGACGAGGACCCGGCCTTGGTCACCCGCCGCTTGCGCCAGGCGCAGATGCATCTGGTTGCCGCGCCAGGCTTTGCCGACGACATCCGTGAGCCTTCGCAGCTGGCCAGCCTACCGGTGTTGGGCGCGGCCGAGGCTGATCGATTGGTGCACCTGCGCTTGTTTGGCCCTGGTGGGCGCCAGCAGGACCTGGCCTTGGAGCCGCGCCTGGCCATCGATGACTTTGTCGTACGCAAGGCCTCGGTGCTGGCCGGGCTGGGCTTCACAGCGCTGCCGAGCATGTACTGCGAACAAGAGCTGGAGCGCGGTGAGTTGGTGCGCCTGTTGCCCGATTGGTCATTGCCGGGCGGCTGGCTGCAGGCGGTGTACCCACACCGGCGGGGCGTGCTGCCGGCGGTGCGGGTGTGGATCGACCATCTGGCGGCCTCGTTCGAGGCCTGTGGAGAGCGTTATGTCTGAGCAACGCATGAGCCCTGAGCAGGTGGCCGAGTTTTGCCTGGGCCTGCCAGGAGCGCGAGAAGACTACAAGTGGGGTGGGATCCGGGTGTTCTCAGTGGCCGGCAACAAGATGTTTGCCGTGCTCGACCTGGCGGGTGCGGGGTTGTCGTTCAAGGTCGATGACGAGCTGTTCCTGGGGTATGTCGACCTCCCGGGCGTGCGCCCGGCTCCCTACTTGGCCAGGGCCCGCTGGATCAGCATGGCCCCGCCCTACCCCATGGGCCGAACCCAGCTGTGCGATCTGCTGCAGCGTTCCCACCAGTTGGTGGTGCAGCGCCTGCCCAAACGATTGCGCCTTGGCCTGCTTATCTGAACAACGGCGCTACCGCCGCGCCTAGCCAGCGCCCTTGCAGCGCCAGGTGATCGAACCAGAACAGCTGGTGCACGGCGACGATGGCCCAGAAGCTCAGCTGATAGGAGGCCTTGCGCGTCTTGTGCCGAAACAGCTGCTGGGCCAGCAATGCGCCGGGCCAGCCGCCGCACAGTTCGCTGGCATGCAGGACCTTTTCCGGCGTGCGCCAGGCCTGGCTGCGGGCCTGCTGTTTGTCCTGCCAATAGAGCATGAGGCTGATCAAGCTGACAGCTGGATAGGCCGCCAGTGGCAACCACGACTGCCCACTCCAGGCCATCTGCGCCGCACCCAGGCCAGGCATCAGGCACAGGACGGCGAGAACCAGCAGCTTCAGGCGTGCATTGCGCACGCCCTCTTGCCCGCCATTGCCGCGCCTGGCCGCAGTGTGCGTACGCGCCATGTCAGCCTTGCGCCGTCGCCCAGTCGACCCAGCCGAACTGCCAGGTCGCCAGGATGATCAGGCCAAAGACGATGCGGTACCAGGCGAAGGCCGCATAGCTGTGGTTGGCGATGAACTTGAGCAGCGCCCGCACGGCGATCATGGCGAAGATGAACGACACCACGAAACCGATGGCGAATACCGGCAGATCGGCCGGCTGGAACAGCTCCCGGTATTTGTAGCCCGAGTACACCGCAGCGCCCACCATGGTTGGCATGGCCAGGAAGAACGAGAACTCGGTCGCGGCCTTGCGCGACAAGCCAAACAGCAAACCGCCGATGATGGTCGAGCCGGAACGCGAAGTCCCTGGGATCATCGCCACACACTGCACCAGGCCGATCTTCAGCGCGTGGCTCCAGTGCATGTCATCGACATGGTCGACCTCGATACGATGCTCACGCCGCTCGGCCCAGAGCATGATCACCCCGCCCACGACCAAGGCGGCCGCCACGGTAATCGGGTTGAACAGGTACTCGTGGATGTAGTCGGCGAACAGCACGCCCAGCACCACTGCCGGCATGAACGCGACCAGCAGGTTGGCCGTGAAGCGTCGCGCCGGCGCTTGGCTGGACAGCCCCAGCACCACATCGAAGATCTTGCGGCGGAACTCCCACACCACTGCCAGGATCGCGCCCAGCTGGATGATGATGTTGAACGCCATGGCCCGCTCGCCACCAAAACCGATCAGGTCAGCGACGATGATCTGGTGCCCGGTACTGGAGATCGGCAGGAACTCTGTCAGTCCTTCGACGACGCCTAAGATGATTGCCTGAAAGGCACTCCAAAAATCCATCATTCCCCCGATGGGACGCAGCTCGTGGCACGCCCCTTGTTCTTGATTTACTGGTGATTGCCGCACGCGGCCCGGCAGTTTTACAGCGACTGCCAGGCGCAATGCCAGTTGAATTGTTCCAGATGCCTAAAGGTTTCATCCAAAGCGGCCGAGATGCTATCAGAGCAGCCCGCCGAAGGCTCGCGCGCAAACATCATGGATTGTCCTGCCGGACACCTAGCCATTGGTCGACTGGGGGAGCAACGGCAAAGCATGCTTGGATGCATCTCAATAACAAGAACAACGCGGGAGTAGCTTATAAATGAAGACCTTGAGGTCGATGTCGATCAGCCGCCGCTTGTGGCTGATCCTGCTAGTGGCAGTGGCGATGTTGCTGGTACTGGGGTTGCTGATGCTGCGCCAGATCCATGCTGACCTGTACCGAGCCAAGGCCGAGAAGACCCACCATGTGGTCGAAACCGCAGCGGGGGTGCTGGCCTACTACCAAAGCCTGGAAGCCAACGGTACGCTCACCCGCGACGCCGCCCAGCAGCAAGCCCTGCAAGTGGTGCGCGGCCTGCGCTACGACCAGAACGACTACTTCTGGATCAACGACCTGGCGCCGAAGATGATCATGCACCCGGCCAACCCCAAGCTCGATGGCCAGGACCTGGCGGCCATCCGTGACCCGGATGGTTTTGCCGTGTTCAACGAAATGGTCGCCCTGGCCCGCAGCCAGGGCGCCGGGCCCGTCGACTACCGCTGGCCTAAGCCGGGTGCCAGCGAGCCGGTGGCCAAGACCTCATACATCCAGCTGTTCAAGCCTTGGGGGTGGATCATCGGTTCGGGGGTGTACGTCGATGACGTGCAGGCCGAGTTCGCCCGCCAGGTTCGCGATGCCTGCCTGTTGGGCCTGGGTATCGCCCTGTTGATGGGGCTGCTGGTGATGCTGATCGCCCGTAGCATTGCCCGCCCGTTGCAGGAAGCGGTACAGGCCATGGGCATTATCGCCAGTGGCGAAAGCGACCTGAGCCAGCGCCTGGACACCCATGGTCGCGACGAGATCACCCACCTGGGCGAGCACTTCAACCGCTTCAACGGCAAGCTGCAGGGGGTGGTTGGTCAATTGCAGGGCACCGCCCACGCCTTGGCCCAATCGGCCGCCCATGTCGGCGACAACGCCGGCCAAGCCCAAGAGCGCAGCGCCCAACAGTCGTTGCAGATGGATCAGGTCGCGACAGCGGTCAATGAGGTTACCTATGCCGTCCAGGACGTGGCCAAGAACGCTGAGCAGGCAGCCAGCGAGATGCGCGCCGCGCAGGAGCAGGTCAGCCATGGCCAACAGGCGATCCACGGCAGCTTGCAGCAGATCGACCGGTTGTCTGCCACCATCGATCAAGCGGTCCAGGTCATTCGTGAACTGGCCGGGCACAGCACCAAGATCGGCGGCGTGCTGGAGGTGATTCGCTCGATTGCCGAACAGACCAACCTGCTGGCCTTGAACGCCGCCATTGAAGCCGCCCGAGCCGGCGAGCAAGGCCGCGGCTTTGCGGTGGTAGCCGATGAAGTGCGCCTGCTGGCCCAGCGCAGCGCGCAATCGACCGCCGAAATCCAGACCATGATCGAGCACCTGCAAGGCCAGTCGGAAGCGGCGGTGCGGGCCATCGACACCAGCAGCGAGGCGTCGCGCCAGACCGTCGAGCAAGCCCGAGAAGCAGGCACCAGCCTGGATGCCATCAGCCAGGTACTGCACAACCTCACGGCACTGAACGCGTCTATCGCCAGCGCTACCTTGCAGCAGTCGCATGTGGTCGAGGAGATCAACCGCAATGTGACCGAGACGGCCGGACTGTCGCTGCAAACGGCCGAAGCGGCGCGCCAATCGACGGATTCGGGAATGGCGCTGGCACGCCTGAGCGAGGAACTGGAGCAGTTGTTGAAGCAGTTCAGGGTGTAACAGCGTGGGCAGAGGTCGCCGCTGCCGACCTCTTCGCAGGCAAGCCCGCGCCTACAGGGTTGGTGTCGTTCGCAGCAATTGCGCGCGACACACCCTGTGGGTTTACCCGCGTCGAAGCCCGCACTGAGCCCTACTCCTGTCCGCCCCCACAGGCTACAATCGCGCCCTTTCCCTGCCCCCAAGGATCGCCGATGTCCGGCCTTGAACTGATCGCCGCCGTGCTCGGCGTCATTGCCGTGTGGCTCACCGTCAAGCAAAACCCTTGGTGCTGGCCGATCGGCCTGGTGATGGTGACCCTCTATGGCTGGTTCTTCTACGAGGTGAAGCTGTACTCGGGGATGCTCTTGCAGGCCACCTACGCCCTGCTGCAGCTCTATGGCTGGTGGCAATGGACGCGTCCCGAGCGGGTCGAGGATGCCCGCCAGGTATCGCGCCTGGCGCGCCGACAGATACTCGCCGGGCTGGCCGTGGGCCTGCTGTTGAGTATGGCGCTAGGCGCAGCCATGGCGCATTGGACCGATGCCGCCCTGCCCTGGCTGGACGCTACCCTGACCGGTTTCAGCCTGGTCGCACAGGTGTGGATGGCCCAAAAGCGCGTGCAATGCTGGCCGCTGTGGCTGGTGGTCGATGTGGTCTATGTCGGCCAATACCTGCACCAGCAGCTGTACTTCACCGCCGGATTGTTCGTCGTGCTCACCGTGATCGCGGTGCGTGGTTGGCTGGAGTGGCGCCGTGACCCGGCGCTGGGCAACGCATGAAGGTCCTGGTGTTGTGCGGTCCGGAGTCCAGCGGCAAGAGCTGGCTCAGCAGTGAGATCCAGGCGCACTTTGGTGGTGAACTGGTCGGCGAATACGTGCGTCATTTTATCGACGAGCAAGGGCGCGATACCTGCTACGCCGATATTCCGGCGATCGCTCGCGGTCAACTGGCCTGGGAAGACGCCGCGCGCGCCCATCAGCCTGAGTTGTTGATCCTCGACACCCACCTGTTGAGCAACCTGCTGTGGAGCCGGGCACTGTTCAACGATTGTCCGGCATGGATCGAGCAAGCACTGCTTGAACGCCACTACGATCTGCACCTGCTGCTCGACCCGCAGGGCGTCAGTTGGGTCGGTGATGGTCAGCGCTGTCAGCCCGATTTGCGCGAACGCCAGGCGTTCTTCAGCGACAGCCATGCCTGGCTGCAGCGCCATCAGCAGCCAGTGCAGGTGATTGGCGGTGATTGGCCGCAGCGCAGCGCTGCCGTGCTCGCTGCGGTGCAGCGTTTACTGAACGGCAAAGCCGCAGCGTGCCCCACCGAGTGTTAAGCCGCTGATACATCTCACTGGGCCATAGTCCCCGCAGTTGGGCCTCCCTCGCCAGTTATGGGCCTAGTGTTAAGCCGGTAATACACCCCCGGTAAAGCCCGCTCAGGCGCTGCCCGTGCTGGGCTGCGCGGGTATTTCAGGAAAAATTGTCTCAACGCTGATACAGCAAAATCCCGGCGCGCCCCATTCGCCCGCACAAGTTGTTGATTGCACTGCAATAAGCAAAACCGGCACAGCATCTGCTCTATTCCTCGCAACGCTGACTAGGACCAGCGCTCTGAAGAAGGAATTGCCATCGTGGGGAAATTCGATAAAGGCATCTATCGCCTGCTGCTGCTCAGTTGTGCCCTGGCGCCCAGTCTCAGTCTGCCAGTCCAAGCCGAAAACGGGGTTATCGTGATCACCCGCGATGTGCAGCCGCGCAACGCCATGCGCCCACCGCTGATCCCCGATCCAAGCCCCGTCACCGTCAATACCAATCCTTCGGCTCACATTCTCAAGCAAACCAACGAGCTCAGCGATGGCGACTTTGCCGGTATCAGCAGCGGTTCTGGCATCAGCACCATGATCACCCAACAAACCAACAACCTGGGCGGGCAGATCAACAACCAGAACCAGTTGCCCAACCTGGCCGGTGGACGCGCTTCAGGCTCGGGCAATGGCATCTCCAACATGGTCAACTCGAACGTCCAGCGTGGCATGGGCGCGCTGAAGATCCTCGGCGGAGGCCAATGAGATGAAGCACACGCTGCTGATTCTGGCCAGCCTTTGCAGTGCATCGGCCTTTGCCCAAGGCCCCATCATCGACACCGCCACCATTGACCGTTCCGGTGCGCAGTACCAGGGCAATCTAAGCGTCAACCAGGCGGCCGGCGACCTCCAGCAACAAGCCAACGCCCGCGCCTTCGCCATTGGTCATAACGCCAGCGCTACCACCCAGATTCGCCAACGCCTGCGCAGCGAGGTCGACCCTTCGCGCGATGCCAAGTCGAGCATCCAGGGCGATGCCTTCAGCAACGGCACTGGCGCGCTGGGCGTCAACCAGAGCGCGGGGGCCAGCAACCAGCAGGCCAACGCATTGCGCATCAGCATTAGTGCGCAACCGCAAACCATTGATGACAGCGTCCTGCTGCAACAGAACGTGGCGCTGATCAATAACTCCGATGCAACTGCCTCTGCACCCGGCTATCGCCAGATCACCACGAGTGACCAGGCCTTCACCGGTAGTCGTGGGGTGATCCAGTTGAATCAGAGCGCCGGGGTGGGAAACCGAACGGCCAACACCCTGAGCGTCCGGGTCGCGGACTGACCCACAGGTAATAACAACACTTAACCTAAAATAAAGTACGGAGAATCACCATGAAACCCTCGATGGCAATCAAGCCTCTGGTTTTCGCAATTGCTGCGATCATGGCTGTAGCTGTACAAGCTGACGATAGGCGTGGCAACGGCCACAACAATGGCCATAACAACGGTCACAACAACGGCAACAACAACCCTCGTCCGATCATCATCCCAATCAGCGCCACTGCCGAAGCTACCGATCGTCAAAGCAGTACCGGCAACCGCATCTGGAACGAAGGGACTGTCAACGAAGCTGAAATGAGCAGCTCTGCCGAAGGCGCCGCAGGCAACGTCGGGGTCAACGTGGCAGCCGGTAACGGCAACCAACAAGACAACGCCGCCGCCATCGCCAACGCGGCCTCCGACTCAAGCCTGGATAACAGCTTCGTGTTTGGCACCGCCACTGCCACTGCCGACGTCCGCCAGGTCAGCAACAACAACCGGGTCACCAACTGGTCCACCCAAAGCTCTGCGGTCATGAGCGGATCAGCCAGCGGCGCCAACGGCAACGTGGGTGTCAACATCGCCAGTGGCGACCTCAACCAACAGAAAAACACCATGGCCATTGCTAACACCAATGCGCCCATTGGCAACGCCGTGGCCACCGCTTCTGCCAACCAAAGTGGCCCTGGTCTGACCGTCAACAACTATGCCGATCGTGAAACCCGGCTGGATACGCTGACCCTGACCAAGACTTCGAGCGGCTCGTTCTCGCGCGAAGGCACCTTCGAGTCCAGCGACAATCGCAGCTCGTCTTCGAGCGGCAGTGTCAGCGGCTCGAAAAACTCGGCGTCCAGTGGCTCCAACAGCTGGAGTGCCAGCGGATCCAACAGCATGACTGCCAGCGGCTCCAACAGCATGACCGCCAGTGGGTCCAACAGCTCCAGCGCCAGCGGTTCAGGCAGCGCCAACGCCAGTGGTTCCAACAGCGCCAGTGCCAACGGTTCGGCTAGCGGCAGCGCCAGCTCGAGCTCTAGCGCTTCGCTGGACGCTACCTTGACCGCCGCAGCCGAGTCTACCCGGTCGACTACCGTCAACAACGGCTTTGGCGATCGCACTCGCAGCCAGAGTGCCAGCGGATCGCTTGACGCTTCGTTGAATGCGTCGATCGATACGTCGCATGAAAGCGCGTATGACGCTTCGTTCGAGAAGTCGTTCGACTCCTCGTTCGACAGGTCTCGTGACTACTCCTACGACAGGGCGCGTGATTCTTCGTACGACAAGTCGCGTGACTCGTCGTACAACAAGGCACGTGACTCTTCGTACGATAAGTCTCGTGAGTCCTCGTACGACAAGACCGCCTCCAGCTCGTTCGAGAAGTCCTACGAGAAGGCCAACGAGTCTTCGAAAGACATTTCGAAGAGCTACAGCGAAGCCAACTCGTATGAGCTGAGCAACACCATCTCGTACCAAGTGTTGACTCCAATTGGCTGGGCTAACCCTGTGACCAACACTGCAACCCTGAGCGGTTCGGTGAATGGCGGCAGCGGCAACCTGGGCGTCAACGTGGCCTCTGGTGTCGGCAACCAGCAAAGCAACTCGCTGGCCATCTCCAACACCTCGTTCTAAGTACTGTGGCCTGAGGCCCCCTTCGGGGGGCCTTTTTCAGCATCCGCAGGGGGACGTCGAACATGCGCATTATCGCCTTGGCGCTGTTGCTTTGCCTGGCAAGCCAAGCAGAAGCCGCGCAAATGCCACTTTCCGTTTTGCCGGGTGGCGCGGTGATATTCAAACCCATCCAGAGTGTGCGCGAACGCAAGTTCGCCGATCTGGTGCAACAGAAAACCGACTTCAGTTGTGGCGCCGCCGCGCTGGCGACCATCTTGCGCCAAGCCTATTGGCTGGACGTCGATGAACAGCAGATCATCGAGGGCATGCTGGCCAACGCCGATCAGGATCTGGTCCGCGTGCAGGGTTTTTCCATGCTCGACATGAAACGCTACGTGGAAACCCTAGGCATGCGCGCCCGCGGCTACCGGGTAGCCGTCGACACCTTGCACAGTATCCGTATTCCCGTGGTGGTCCTGATGGACATCCGCGGCTACAAGCATTTTGTGGTCATGCAAAAAGTCGACAACGGCTGGGTGTATATCGGTGATCCGGTACTGGGTCACAAACGCTTCAAAGTCGAAGACTTCATCAAAGGCTGGAACGGCATCATCTTTGCCATCATCGGCCAGGGGTACGACAAGAGCAATGCCTTGCTCGACCCGCCCATTCCGCTGACCGTCAAAGGTCGCATCAACAACTTCACCCCGGTGCAAGACGCAGAGTTGATGGATTTCGGATTCATCCAAAGCGACTTCTTCTAATAATGACAAGGGAGCACCACGCTCCGGGAGCATCCAATGAAGACTTCAACCTGGCTAGCCGTGGTGTGCCTGGCCGCCAGCCTGCCGCTCCAGGCGGAGACGTTCAAACCCATTGAGCTGAAGGATCAGGAGCTGGCCAACTTGCGCGGGCGCTATGTCATGCCAGGGCGAATCATCAGTTTCGGGGTTGTCATGACCAGCACCTGGCAAAATGCCAACGGCGAAGTGATTGGCGCCACCTCGTCGATGCAGATCCAGCAATCGACCATCAAGCCGCAGTTCTACGTGTCGATGATCAACCAAAAAGGCAGCGGCACCCCGCGTGGCCAAGGCCCCGGCACGGGCAGCGTAACCGGCGGCAAGGGGCTCAATAGCACCGAAGGCGTGACCCAGATCGTGCGGGCCGCCGGCGACCATAACCTGGCCTACAACGGCGTTGATATCAATGTCAGCAAAGGCGACAAAGCGCCCACCACGCAGCCCCAGGGCGAGGCCTTGGCCGCTGGCAGCAAAGTACTCGGAGCCAATGCTGCTGGCGCGCTGAGCGTGTCCTCGAGCGGCACCGGCGTGCAACTGAACATCAATGCCAACAATAACCAGGGCAGCACCTTCCAACGCCTGGGCCAAGGTGGGCTGATGCAGAACACCACGTTGCTCGGCGCCGGCAATCAGGTCAGAAACCTCACTTCGCTCAATGTCGTGCTGCGTGACAACGTCTCGGCAGCCGGGTCGGTGAGCGGCAACCTAGACCAGCTCAAAGGCCTTCGTACTCTCGGATTCTGATCTACGCTCTGTCTCATCAAATGTAGTCAGAAGGGACGGCTAACCCATGCACCGATCGTTAACCTTCAGAGCTATCGTCTGTTTGGGTAGCCTGACTCCAGCCGCATTGCTCTATGCAGCACCCGACCCTCAAGTCGAAGCCCTAAAACAAGAACTGATGGAGTTGAAACAACGTTACGAAGCCCAGCAACACGCGCTGATGGTGCTTGAACAGCGCGTTCGCCAGGTTGAGGAAGCACCCGCAACCCCTGCACCCAAGCGCCTGACCAAATCCCCTGCCGAAACCGTACGGGGCGGCCAGAGCGTTGCCGCAGGCGCGCCAGGCACTAGCGGCAGCTCATACGGCCAGTCGCTCAAGGAAGATTCCGAACCTGCGCAAAGCGTATCGAACCTGTATGACGAGGCCAGTGGCTTCTTTGGCGGCGGCAAGTTCAGCGTCGAAACCGGCCTGACCTACACCCACTACGATACCCGAGCCCTGGTGCTCAATGGTTTCCTGGCGCTGGACTCGATATTCCTCGGCAATATCAACCTTGACCGGATCAAGGCCGATAACTGGACCTTGGACCTGACGGCGCGCTACAACCTGGACCAGCGCTGGCAATTCGACGTCAACGTACCGGTGGTCTACCGCGAATCCACCTACTCATCTGGCGGCGCCGGTGGCGCAGGCCCTGTCACCTCCGATGCCACCGTCACCCGCGACCCGACCATTGGCGATGTCAACTTCGGGGTCGCCTACAAATTCCTCGATGAGTCGGAAAACTGGCCCGATGCGGTGGCTACCCTGCGGGTCAAGGCACCTACCGGTAAAGACCCCTATGGCATCAAGCTGGTCAACGACCCGACCAACGATAACCTTTCGGTGCCGGAGAGCCTGCCGACCGGCAATGGTGTCTGGTCGATCACCCCGGGTATCTCGCTGGTCAAGACCTTCGACCCGGCGGTGCTGTTTGCCAGCTTGTCCTACACCTACAACATGCAGGACTCGTTCAGCGACATCAGCCCGCAGGTCAACAGTAAAGTCGCAGGGGACGTGAAGCTCGGTGACTCCTGGCAGATCGGCGCCGGTATTGCCTTTGCCTTGAACGAAAAAATGAGTATGTCGTTCTCGGTGTCCGACCAATTTGCCAGCAAGAGCAAGATCAAACCCGATGGCGGCGACTGGCAGGACGTGCCCAACAGCGACTACAACGCGGCAAACTTCAACATCGGCATGACCTTCGCCGCAACCGACAACCTGACCATCGTGCCTAACCTGTCGATTGGCCTGACCGACGACTCGCCGGACTTCTCCTTCAGCCTGAAATTCCCTTATTACTTCTGAGTTTGCCAAAGGCACGGACCTGCTCGGCGGGTCCGTCTTTTGGTAACCAGGCTTGTAGCCAACCGCTTTCCTGACCCTGGCCTGTTATCATCGAGCACGGATGTGTGACGTTTTAATGGCAATAAGGAAAGTTTTCGTGAAAAACCTGTTCGGCCACCCGCGGACCCGGCTTGTCGCCCTGGCGACCCTGGTGCTGGTGCTTCCACTGGGTGCGCGTGCCCTGCTGGGCTGGTCCAACCCGCTCGGCTACTTGTCGGACCTCGCCCTGGGCAGCCTGCTGGTGCTGCTGCTGTTGCGTCGCCCATGGTGGCTGGCCTTGCCGGTGCTGCTGGCATGGGCTGCGCTGTGGGTGGCCTCGGCCGAGCTGGTGAGCGCGGTGGGCCGACTGCCGAACAGTGCCGACCTGGGTTATCTGTTCGACCCGCAGTTCATGGAAAACTCCACCGGCGGCGGCTTGGCCCACCCCTGGCTGCCAGCCGTGCTCGGCGCCGGCCTGCTGGCGTGGCTGATCAGCGCCTGGCGCAGCCGGGCACAGCCGCTAGCCGCGCTACCGCGCGTGGCGCTGGCGGTACCGCTCATGCTGTTCGGCCTGCATTGGGCGAGCCAGCACCTGGCCCCTTCCGACGCCGACCAGTGGCGTCAGTACAACCTCTCGCACCAACTGTTGTCGGCCGGGGTGGGCAACCTGCAGCGCCAGGCTCAGGGCTGGCTGGGCCAGACTCAGGCAGTTACCCCGTTACCCAGTGTTGGCCTGACCCAGTCTGACCTTAGCGGCCAGAAACTGTTGGCCGCTGCGGGGCAGGCGCGCAACCTGCTGGTAATTACCCTCGAAGGCATTCCCGGCGCCTATGTGCAAGCCAACCGTGAAGCCCTCGATAGCCGCTTCGACGAAGCGTTGATGCCCAAGCTCAGCCGGTGGGCCGAGCGCGGCATGAACACTCCCGACTACGTGCTGCACACCCATCAGACCATCCGCGGCCTGTATGCCATGCTCTGCGGCGACTACGACAAATTGGCCAACGGCACCCCCAAGGGCGTCGAACTGCTCACCCAGAACCAGCGCAACCAGGCCTGCCTGCCCGCTCAGCTACGTCAGGCGGGGTTCACCACCCACTACCTGCAAGGCGCCGGGCTGCGCTTCATGGCCAAGGACCGCATCATGCCGCACATCGGCTTTGACTCGGTGCATGGCCTGGAGTGGTTCAGCAATGCCAACTACCTGGAGTTCCCCTGGGGCAAGGATGACCGCGCCTTTTTCGAAGGTGCACTGGACTACATCGGTCAACTCGGCAAGCAGGATCAACCTTGGATGTTGACCCTGCTGACCGTTGGCACCCACCAGCCCTACTCGGCACCCGAGCAGTACTTGCAACGCTACGACACCCCCAAACAAGCGGCGGTCGCCTATCTGGATGACGCCATTGGTGCGTTCCTCGATAGCCTGGAGCGCCAGGGCGTGCTCAAGGACACCCTGGTGGTGGTCACCTCCGATGAGTCCCACGGCATCGATGGCGTGCGCCTGGCCTCCTCTTGGGGCTTCAACCTCACCCTGGCCCCGGAGCAGGCCGAACTCCCCCGAGTCAAACGTGGCACCTATGGCCATATCGACTTGGCCGCCTCCTTGCTCGACTACTTCGCCCTGCCGATTCCCGATGCGTTGGGCGGGCGCTCGCTGTACCGCGACTATGACAGCGGCCGGGAAATGATCGCCTACACCAATGGCATGCTGCGCTACCACAACGGCCAGGGGGTATTTACCGAATGCGATTTCCAGCAGCGCTGTCGCCGCTACGCCAGCGAGGGCTTCATTGCCGACCAGGCCAAGTACCTCGGCCCTGGGCAAGCTGCCGTCGGCGAGCAGATCAGCGCCCTGGCCGGCGTCCTCGATCAGTCGCTGTTGCGCACACCGCTTAACCTGCGTTACCAATTCGGCGGGCCCTCGCCGATCCAATTGCAGGCACGCATTCACGATGACTGGGCGGACAACCTGATTGGCGCGCAGTACCTGGAGATGCCTGAAGGCTCGCATACCCGCGTGCGGGTGAAGGTGCGTTCACTTGACCCGCAGCGCACTGCGCACATCCAGCTCAAGGCCAAGGAACTGGAACAGGATGTGCCGCTGGGGTTGCCGGATGAAATCCTGGTCACTGCCGATCAGCCACTGGACATGGAGTTCAGCTTCGACAACCCCAACATGCGCAAGGCGTTCTCCTTCCATCTGCTGGGCTATGGTGGCGGTGAGGTCGAGGTGAGTGACTTCAGCGTAATTACCGCGTTGCCTGGGGATGAAGAGCCAGCCGAAGAGCTCTCAGATGGGCATATCGCGCAGTCGAGTTGACCGATCAGCCCTGTTGAGTCAGTGCCGCCCAGGCGCCAGGCACTGAGATACCTAGCGAATCTGATGTTTGTGCAGCAGGCGATAGAACGTCGGCCGCGAAACACCCAAGACCTTCGCCGCGATACTCAGGTTATCACTGTGCCGGTTAAGCACATCGCACAGTGCCTGGCGCTCGGCGCGGTGCTTGTAATCCTCCAGTGTGCCCAGCGGCTGATCCTCCTGCTCGACCACCTGCAAACCCAGGTCCTGCGCTTCGATCTGCCGCCCCTCTGCCAGGACCAAGCCACGCCGCACCCGATTGGCCAGCTCGCGCACATTACCTGGCCAGTCGTGGCGGCCCATGGCGGCCAAGGCATTGTCACTGAAGGTACGCGGCCTGCGTCCGGTCTCCAGGCTATAGAAGTGCGAGAAATGGTTGGCCAGCATCGACAGGTCACCATGCCGATCACGCAGAGG
Source organism: Pseudomonas sp. NPDC088890 (assembly GCF_044900155.1). Lineage (NCBI taxonomy): Bacteria > Pseudomonadati > Pseudomonadota > Gammaproteobacteria > Pseudomonadales > Pseudomonadaceae > Pseudomonas > Pseudomonas sp. NPDC088890. Next base: position 215,682 of record NZ_JBJDNG010000007.1, read on the forward strand.
GGCGGTCACCACCTGCAGCACGTTGAGCCGGTAGTACAAGTCTTCTCGAAAACGCCCATGCTCGATGGCCTTTTCCAAGTCCACGTGGGTCGCCGCCAACACCCGCACATCGACCGGAATCGGCTGGCTGCCACCGACCCGTTCAATGTGTTTTTCCTGTAGAAAACGCAGCAGATTTGCCTGCAGCTCCAACGGCAGGTCGCCCACCTCGTCAAGGAACAGCGTGCCATCATGGGCCGCCTCGATCCGGCCTAGCTTGCGCTGGTGAGCGCCGGTAAACGCGCCCTTCTCATGCCCGAACAGTTCGGACTGGATCAGGTGTTCAGGGATGGCACCGCAGTTGATCGCGATAAACGGCTTTTCGCGCCGGTGCGACTGGCGATGCAGCGTGCGCGCCACCAACTCCTTGCCGGTGCCGCTTTCTCCACGAATCAGCACAGGTGATTCGGTGGGCGCCAACTTGCCGAGCAACTTGCGCAACTCACGGATGGGCCGGCTTTCCCCGAGCAATTCGTGCTCAGGCTCGTCTACCTTGACTGCGCCTTTGCCGCGCAGGCGCGCCATGCCGAAGGCCCGCCCCAGGGTTACCTGCACCCGGGAGACGTCAAATGGCAGGGTATGGAAGTCAAAAAACCACTCGCAGACGAAGTCGCCTACGTTCTGCATGCGCAGTTCCTCGGCGCTGAGCACTGCGATCCACTCGGTATTACTGCGCTTGATCATGTCCTTGACCGCCTCGGGATGGCGCAGATGCGAGGCCTGCAAGCGCAGCAAACCGACATCACAGGGGTGCTCCAGTGCCGAGCCCAGGGTGCAGCCGTGAACGTCCCAGCCGGCGCTACGCAAGCCAGGCAATAGACGGAGGCAGTCGTCGCAAGGGTCGACGATCAACAAGCGGCGTTGCGGTGCGGGTTCTAGCATGACCGTTCCTTGGCGCCAATGATTGGTTTTTTTCGTAGAAACAGTAAGTTGCAGCGCCCGAATTAACAGTAGCAACGAAAGCGTCAGAACCCCCTACCGTTTGTCTGCCAGTTAACGGCATGTTCTAGCCGTACGGGAATTTTATTTAGTTGTCGGCGTCACACGCCGGATAGCCCGCCGCTAAAACCAGGCGCGGATAAAAAATTTCAACTGCCATGTGACTTCAACCCGGCCCCGGAGCATCAGTACCAATAACCCCGCGCTGCGTAACTTAACTTTTCAGCCTCGCGGACTTACTTTCGCTGTTTGGGACCAAAGAGAGACCGAACCATGAATGCCCCGCTCCGTGTCAACGAAGCACTGCTGATCGCCGACCACGCCTTCGAACCGTTCCAGTGCGTAGCCTGGGATGCACCCAACGGTACTGGTGAGCTAAGCCTGGCAGTGATCGACCGGACCAGCACGCGTATCGGCGCCAAGCAAGTCTCCTCACGTATTTACTCCGACCCTGCCCAGTGGGCCAGCTTGATCGAAGAAGTACGCGCCGAGCTGTGTGAAAAAGGTTATGACCTGCAACCCTGGTCGATGCCCAAGTAAGCCTACTTCGCCTGTAAGTGCGTGTTAAACCACGCACTTACAGCAACTTCCATCGACTAACTTCTGCGCGTGCGACATTGGGTCGCACAACAGCGAGTTATATCAATTCAGTCGTTTTAACCGGTCGATATGTTGATAGTCGGCCTGCAGCTGCGCGGCCAACAACTGCGCACGCCCCAGCCGCACTGGCGCCAATTCCATGTCGACCAAGCAGGTCGCACAGGGCATTGGCAGTACTGGCTGCCAGTGTTGCAGACGCCCATCGGTAAACACCAGGCAGCGCTGCAACTCGTGGGGATGGCGTTTACGCCGTAGCTGCAACCAGTCCCGCGCCTGCTCCAGGGCCGCGATCAATGGCGTTCCACCACCGGCGCCCAGTGCGTTTAACCATGGCTGCAGCGCCGCCGAGGCCTTCAGGCCGTGCCGTTGCCATTGCGGGCCACGGCCACTGGCGGTGAGCAAGGCTAGCCGGGCGCGCTGGCGATAAGCTTGATCGAACAACTGCGCCAACAACCCTTTGGTCTGGGCCAACGCCTGATGACGCCGGGTCGAAGCCGACGCATCGACAATCACCAGCCACAGCTCTGGCTGCTGGGCCTGGCGCTGCTGCCAGGCCAAGTCTCGACGCAGGCGGGGCTTGCCTTTGAGCAGGGTCGGTAACCAGGCGACCCGCCCTGACGCAGCACTGCGACCACGTCCACGCGGGGCGCCTGTCAATTTGCCGACGCGGGGTCTGGCATCCGCCGCCGCAGCGTTGGGCTGGCGGATGCTCAGGGCTTTTTTGCCCAGTTCGGCACCTCGCGCCGCGGGCCAGCTGCTACCGGTTGTGGCGGTAGCGCTCCCCAGTCACCCTGGCCACCCTCAGGCTTGCTATCGACACCATCAGCAGCGGGCGCTGCACTTGGCGGATTGGCGGCCAGCGCTTCTCGCCGACGATGGCGCAGGGCGAATTCTGCGACGGCGTCGACATCCTGCTCTTCGATAGCCTCACTGCCGCGCCAGGCAGCATGGGCACGCGCCGCGCGCAACCAGACCAGGTCAGCGCGCAGGCCATCCACTCCAGCAGCAAAACAACGCTCGGTAATCCAGGCCAACGCTTGGTCATCCAAGGCAATCTGCTCAAGCCGCTGGCGAGCGTTCTGGCAACGCTCGCGCAGCTGCGCCTGAGCGCTTGCCCACTGGGCGCAGAACGCCTGCGGATCGCTGTCGAACGCCAGACGCCGGCGAATGATCTGCTGACGCGCCGCAGGCTCGGGCAGGCCATCGAGGGAAACATTCAAGCCGAAGCGGTCGAGCAATTGCGGACGTAGTTCACCCTCCTCCGGGTTCATCGTGCCGATCAGCACGAAACGGGCGTCGTGCCGATGGGAGATGCCGTCGCGCTCGATGCGGTTGGTGCCACTGGCGGCGACATCCAGCAGCAGGTCCACCAGAGGATCAGGCAGCAGATTGACCTCATCGACGTACAACACGCCGCCATTGGCATGGGCCAGCACTCCTGGGGAAAACTGGGCCTTGCCCTGCCCCAGTGCGGCATCCAGATCCAAGGTGCCGACCAGGCGCTCTTCAGTCGCCCCCAGTGGCAAGGTGACGAACGGCGGGCTGTGCTCGGCATTGCCCAGCAAGTCGGCCAGGCCACGGGCCAAGGTACTTTTGGCCATGCCACGCGGGCCTTCGATCAGCACGCCGCCAATCTTGGGGTCGATCGCGGTCAGGCACAGGGCCAGTTTGAGCGGCTCGGCGCCGACTACGGCGGCCAGGGGAAATTGCACGGGTTCAGTCATTTAACGAATCTTCCTCGCCCTCGAGCAGCTGCTCTTCGAGGGCTTCGCGGTACGCGCCCGGCTCTTGCCAGAGGCCCCTTTGCTGGGCTTCAAGCAGCCGCTCGGTGAGGTCGCGCAGGGCTTCTGGGTTGTGCTCACGCATAAAGTCACGGGTCGCTGGATCGAGCACATAGGCCTCGGCCAGCGACTGATAATGATGGTCGTCGATCAGGTGCGTGGTGGCGTCGAAGGCGAACAGGTTGTCCACCGTGGCGGCCAATTCGAAGGCGCCCTTGTAACCATGACGCTTGGCGCCGTCGATCCACTTCGGGTTCAGCGCGCGGGCACGGATCACCCGATTCAGCTCTTCCTTGAGGGTGCGGATGCGCGGCCGATCGACCTGGCTGTGATCACCGTGATAACTGGCCACTGTCGAGCCAGCCAAGGTCTCGGCCGCTGCCAGCATGCCGCCCTGGAACTGGTAGTAGTCATTGGAGTCAAGCAGGTCGTGCTCGTGGTTGTCCTGGTTCTGCAACACGGCCTGGACCTGGCCCAGCCGTGTAGCGAACTGGGCGCGGGCCGGGGTGCCCTCGTCAGCGCCACCATAGGCATAGCCACCGTGGTTGAGATAAACCTCGGCCAAGTCTTCGCGGCCCTGCCACAAGCGCCCGTCGATGGCATTCTGCACCCCGGCGCCATAGGCACCAGGCTTGGCCCCGAACACCCGCCAACCGGCCTGTCGCGCCGCCTGTTCGGCGTCAACGCCTTGCGCTTGCAACGCTTCTCGCTCCGCTCGCACGCGCGCCGCCAGGGGGTTGAGGTCGGCGGGCTCATCGAGCGCTGCCACCGCCTGCACCCCGGCATCGAAAAGGCGGATCAGGTTGCCGAACGCATCACGGAAAAACCCGGAAACCCGCAAGGTGACGTCCACCCGTGGCCGGTCAAGCAGGCTCAAGGGCAGGATTTCGAAATCATCGACCCGCTGACTGCCGGTGGCCCAGACCGGACGCACGCCCATCAAGGCCATGGCCTGGGCAATGTCGTCACCGCCGGTACGCATGGTGGCCGTGCCCCAGACCGACAGCCCCAGCTGGCGCAGGTGATCGCCGTGCTCCTGCAGGTGCCGCTCCAGAATCAGGTTGGCCGAGGCAAAGCCCAGCCGCCAGGCCGTGGTGGTGGGCAAGTTGCGCACATCCACCGTGTAGAAGTTGCGCCCAGTGGGCAATACGTCCAGGCGCCCGCGGCTGGGCGCGCCACTGGGGCCTGCTGGCACGAAGCGGCCTGCAAGCGCCGCGAGCAGGCCGTCAAGCTCGGCCGCGCCACAGGCGTCGAGGTTCGGCGCTACCGAGTCGACCAGCTCACGCAGCACCGCGTTGACCCCTTGCCATTGCGCATCGGCGCCAAGCGTCAGTTGCCCCGCCAGCGCCTGCTCGATCAGCGCCAGGGCCAGATGCTCGAGCCGCTCACGGGTATCACCCTGGGTACGCCATGGGCTTTCACCGAGCGCCTGCAACAGCGGCGGCCGTGGCCCTTGCCAGGCCAGGCCAAGATCGCAGTCCAGCGGATCGAAGCCCAGCGCCAGGGCTTGGGCCAGGGCCCGGATCAGGCTGGCATTGCCGCCCTTGCCATCGCCGCGGGCAACCCGCAGCAACGCCAATAGGGTATCAATGCGCAAGCGCCCCTCGGGCGACTGGCCGAACACATGCAAGCCATCGCGAATCTGCGACTCCTTCAAGTCGCAAAGGTAGGTGTCAAGGCGTGGCAACCAGATGGCGGCGTCATCCAGCTGGCCTTCTAGCTGCAATTCACGGTCGATGTGGTTGGCTTTGAGCAGCTCGAGGATGTCCCGCTGCAGCTCACGCGCCCGGCGCGGGTCGAGCAACTGGGCTTCGTAGTATTCGTCGGCCAACTGCTCCAAATGACGCAACGGGCCATAGGTCTCGGCGCGGGTCAGCGGCGGCATCAGGTGGTCGATGATCACCGCCTGGGTCCGGCGCTTGGCCTGGGCGCCCTCACCCGGGTCATTGACGATGAACGGATAGATGTTCGGCAGCGGCCCCAGCAGCGCATCCGGCCAGCACTGCGCCGACAGGCCGACGCCCTTGCCAGGCAGCCATTCGAGGTTGCCATGCTTGCCGACATGGATCACCGCGTCGGCTGCATAGGCATGGCGCAACCAGAAGTGAAAGGCCAGGTAGCCGTGCGGTGGGACCAAGTCGGGGTCGTGATACACCGCGCTCGGATCGACCTGATAACCCCGCGCAGGCTGGATCCCGACGAAGGTCAGGCCGAAACGCAAACCCGCTACCATCAGCCGCCCGCTGCGGAACATGGGATCTTGTTCCGGTGGCCCCCAACGCTCGAGCACCGCCTGCTGATTGGCCTCGGGCAAGCGGGCGAACGCCTGCTGGTAATCGGCCAGGCTCAAGCTCTGTGCGCAAGGGCGTTGATCGAGGTGATCCAGGTCGTTGGTGACGCCACCCAACAGCTGATGAATCAGCGCGGTGCCCGTTTCAGGCAATTCCCCTAGCGGATAGCCCTCGGTCCGCAGCGCCTGCAAGATGTTCAGCGCAGCCGCCGGCGTATCCAGGCCTACGCCATTGCCAATGCGACCGTCGCGGGTCGGATAGTTGGCCAGCACCAGGGCGACGCGTTTCTGCCCATTGGGCAAACGCGCCAGTTCAACCCAGCGCCTGGCCAGTTCGGCAACGAAGTCCATCCGCTCCGGGTGGGCGCGGTAGCAGACCACATCCGCTTGGCTGCGCTCGCTGCGCCAGGCCAAGTCCTTGAAGCTGACCGGGCGGGTGATGATCCGCCCATCGAGTTCCGGCAAGGCAATGTGCATGGCCAAATCGCGCGCGCCCAGGCCCTGCTCGCTGGTTTCCCAGCCCTGCTGGTTGTCCTGGGCGCAAATGGCTTGCAACACCGGCACATCACGGCGTAACGGCCGCAGGTTGGGCTGCTCGGGGCTGGACAAGGCGAAACCGGTGGTATTGATCACCACTTCGGCCTCGACCTCATCCATCCAGGCCTCGACCTGATCGAGGCAGCCGCGCTCTTTCAGGCTGGCGACCGCGATCGGTAGCGGGTTCAGGCCCGCGGCCTGCAAGCGCTGGCAAAATACGTCGATGAACGCGGTATTGGCCGCCTGCAAATGTGAGCGATAGAACAGCAGCGGCGCCACCGGCTGGAGCGGGTCCCAATCAGCGAACCAGTCGCTTGGCTGGGCACTGGCCTTGTGCGGGTGGTAGACCGCGGTGCGCGGCAGCGGCTGCGGCTCGTCCCAGGGGTAATCACGCTCAAGCCACAGGCTGGCCAGGCAATTGAACAGGTTCAGCGCATTGGCCTTACCGCCCTGGCGCAAATAGTGCCAAAGCCGTTCGGCCTGTGCTGCCGGCACTGTGCTCAGGTCGGTCAACTGCGGGTCGGGACGATCATCGCCGGGCACCAGGATCAGTTGCACGCCGCGACGGGCCAACTCGACCAACTGTTCGACCCCGTAGCGCCAATAGCCCACCCCACCGTGCAGCGATAGCAGAATCACCTTCGCGTGGCGCAGCACCTGGTCGACATACAGATCGACCGAGGCATGGTTCTGCACCTGCATCGGGTTGGCCAGGCGCACGCTGGGGTAGTCGCCGGGCAACTGCTCGGCGGTGTCCGCCAGCAGCGCCAGGTGCGAATCACCGCTGCAGAGAATCACCAGTTCGGCCGGGGTCTGGCCGAGGTCGGCGATGCTGTCGTCCGGCACGAAGCCGCCGGGCTGGGTCCGCAGCAAGTGCATGGATCAGGCGCCCAGGGCCTGGCGCAGACGCGCTTCGAGCTCGGCGGCGTGCAAATCCTGGCCAATCAGCACCAGGCGGGTGGTGCGCGGTTCATCGGCACGCCAGGCGCGGTCGAAGTGTTTGTCGAAACGGGTACCGACACCTTGAATCAACAGGCGCATCGGCTTGCCGGGGATTGCCGCGAAGCCCTTGGCGCGCAGGATGCCGAACTCGACCACCAGTTGGGTCAGGGCGTCGAGCAGCAGGCTTTCGTCAGCCTCGGGCAAGTCGATGGAAATGGAATCGAAGGCGTCGTGGTCGTGGTCATCATGATCGTCGCCGTCGTGGTGCGAATCGTGGTGAGTACGACGCCCATCGATGTGCGCTTCAGACTCTGCCCCCACCCCCAACAGCACCTCAAGGGGCAGACGACCACTGCTCGCCTCGATCACTTTGACGGCCGCTGGCAGCTCCTCGGCGACCTCGGCGCGAACCTTGGCCAAGCCTTCGGCGTCGATCAAGTCGGCCTTGTTCAGCACTACCAGGTCGGCGCTGGCCAACTGGTCGGCGAACAGTTCATGCAGTGGCGATTCGTGGTCCAGGTTGGGGTCGAGCTTGCGCTGGGCATCCACCTGGTCTGGGTAGGCGGCGAAGGTGCCAGCCGCGACGGCCGGGCTGTCGACCACCGTGATCACCGCGTCGACCGTGCAGGCGTTGCGGATTTCTGGCCACTGGAAGGCTTGCACCAATGGCTTGGGCAGGGCCAGGCCGCTGGTTTCGATGAGAATATGGTCAAGGTCGCCACGGCGCGCCACCAGCTCGCGCATCACCGGGAAGAACTCCTCCTGCACAGTGCAGCACAGGCAGCCGTTGGCCAGCTCGTAGACGCGGCCGCTGGCTTCTTCTTCGGTGCAACCAATGCTGCATTGCTTGAGAATCTCGCCGTCGATGCCCAGCTCGCCGAATTCGTTGACGATAACGGCAATGCGCCGGCCTTGGGCGTTGTCGAGCATGTGCCGCAGCAAGGTAGTCTTGCCCGAGCCGAGGAAGCCGGTAACGATGGTGACGGGAAGCTTGGCCAGTGTTTTCATGTCTCGATGCCCTTGGCAGGATGGCGCGGGCATGCAGGACGAAAGCCTCAGGCCTATTGGCCGGGCTCGTTCGCCACCGGATCACCCCGCCCGGATTAAAAGTCGAAATCGCTACGAGGCAGGTCTCCTGGCTCGCACCGCTCCGGCGCCAGGCCGGTTGGATGACGCCTTCCCGCGCCGGGGCGCAGTGGCTGTGTCGATCCTGTCCAGTGCTTACAGTTGCGGGGGCAGCCGCGGCTTGTACCGCGTTCCCGTCTTAGCTGCGCCTACAGGCGCAGAACCTCGAAGCGGCAAGGCTACGCATCACGGCTATAAGCTGCAAGTAGATACGCACCTAGATCCCGTGGGAGCGGCCTTGCCCAGCGATGAGGCCAGAACAAACGACAGCCAATCGTCCCTGAACAGACCAAAAACAGCCGACTTTGCTAGCCATCGCATCGCTTACAGCTTGTAGCCTGAAGCTCAGGTGTGGTTTGCTAGCGCCTTGCGTTCAGGTGCCCCCACGGGGGTGAAACGGGAAACCGGTGCGTCGCAGGCTCTTCATCCAAGCCCACGACAATGCCGGTGCTGCCCCCGCAACGGTAAGCGAGGAAGCGTCTTGACCACTGTGCCGAGTTGTCTGGCATGGGAAGGTGACGCCTCTGCTGGAGCCCTGCTCCACCTCGCAAGCCCGGAGACCGGCCTGCCTACGTAGCAATGAACACCCCGCGGTGGGCGGGCGCTGTCGCATGTCCCTGGGCGAATCACGTCCGGGGCTGCCGCGCTTGCCCGTTGCCTACAACAAGCAGAGGAAAGCGTCATGCCCATCACCAGCGCCAAGCACAGCATCGCCACCCCCATCAGCCTCAGCCAGCGCGTGATCATCGCCGCCGGCGCCAGCCTGCTTGGCCTGTGCCTGATCTACTTTGCCGGTTTCTCGCACATCGAAGCGGTGCACAACGCTGCCCACGACACCCGCCACAGCGCCGCCTTCCCTTGCCATTGAGTAGTCTCGCATGATCAAGCGCATTGCCCGTACCGCTGGCTTCAGCGGCCTGCTTGCAGCCCTGTTGCTGACCCTGCTGCAAAGCGTGTGGGTCAGCCCGCTGATTCTTCAAGCAGAAACCTTCGAAACCGCAGCGCCTGCCGAGCAGCATGAGCATGCCGGCGAAGCGCACGCACCTCATGAACATAGCGCCGAGGCCTGGGCGCCTGAGGATGGCTGGCAGCGCGTGCTGTCGACCACGGGCGGCAACCTGGTGGTCGCGGTCGGCTTCGCGCTGATCCTGGCCGCGCTGTACAGCCTGCGCGAACCCAACCGGGTGAGCACCGGCGCGCTGTGGGGCCTGGCCGGTTTCGGGGTGTTCTGCCTGGCGCCGACCCTGGGCCTGCCACCTGAGTTGCCGGGCACTGCTGCGGCCGATCTTGGCCAACGCCAGACCTGGTGGATCGGCACTGCCGCCGCCACTGCCACGGGCCTTGCGCTGATCGTGTTCGCCCAGCACTGGCTGCTCAAACTGGTGGGGGTGCTGCTGTTGGTGGTGCCACACGTGATCGGCGCGCCGCAGCCAGAGGTTCATCAAAGCCTCGCCCCTGCGGCGCTGGAAACCCAGTTCAAGATCGCCTCCTGGCTGACCAACGCAGCGTTCTGGGTGGCCCTTGGCCTGCTCAGCGCCTGGTTGTTCCGCCGCTCCCGCCAGGCCTGATGCCTAGCGCCCCTGCCCTGCCGGTGCTGTATGCCGGCTTTGGCTGTCGCCAGGGCTGCTCGCGGCAGCACCTTGAAACCCTGCTGCGCCTAGGCCTGGCACAGCTGCAACTGCCGCTGGGCGCAGTGCAGGGCATCGCCAGTATCGAGCTGAAAGCCGACGAGCCTGGCCTGGTTGACTTGGCCAGGCAACTCGCGCTGCCTTTGCAGGTGTTCACCCCGGTGCAGCTGCAACGCTTCGAAGCGCAACTGTCCCATCGTTCCACTGCAGCCTTCACCCACAGCGGCTGCTGGGGCGTTGCCGAAAGTAGCGCCCTGGCCCTCGCTGCCCAGGCCCATGGCGCTGCGCGACTGGTACTTCCCCGGCAGATTCTCGGCGGCGCTACCCTCGCCTTTGCCAGTGGCCGATAATCGCGCCTATTTCATCTGCAAGGATTTTCCATGACGGTCTACTTCATCGGCGCCGGCCCCGGCGACCCGGAACTGATCACGGTCAAAGGCCAGCGCCTGATCCGCCAGTGCCCGGTGATCATCTACGCCGGCTCCTTGGTACCGGCCGCCGTGCTCGAAGGCCACCGCGCCGAAACACTGATCAACAGCGCCGAGCTGCACTTGGAGCAGATCATCAGCGCCATCCGCACAGCCCATGCCAAAGGCCAGGATGTGGCCCGCGTGCACAGCGGCGATCCAAGTCTGTATGGGGCCATTGGCGAGCAGATCCGCTGCCTGCGCGAGCTGGGCATCGACTACCAGATCATCCCGGGCGTCACCGCCACCGCCGCCAGCGCCGCCCTGCTCGGCTGCGAACTGACCTTGCCTGGGGTCGCCCAGACCGTGATCCTCACCCGCTACGGCGACAGCTCACCGATGCCCGCTGGCGAGCAACTGGCGGACCTGGCCCGGCACGGCAGCACCTTGGCCATCCACTTGGGCGTCAAGCACTTGCCACGGATCGTCGCCGAGCTGCTGCCGCACTATGGCGCCGACTGCCCGATTGCCGTGATTCATCGGGCCTCCTGGCCAGATCAGGACTGGGTCCAGGGCACGTTGCAGGACATCGTCGTACGCGCCTCGGCCAAGGACTTCCGGCGCACCGCACTGATCCTGGTTGGCCATGTGCTGGGCGATGCCCCCTTCAGCGACTCGGCCCTGTACCGGGCCGGTCACGCCCACCTTTATCGTCCTGGCAACTGAGCGTTGCCAGGCGCGCGGCTGGCGTAGCAGACTGCGGTTTACCTCGCCCACCGGAGTCATGCCCATGCTCGAGCTACGCCCCAACTGCGAATGCTGCGATGTCGACTTGCCCGCCGAAAGCACCCAGGCGCTGATCTGCTCATTCGAATGCACCTTCTGCCAGGCCTGCGCCGAGCAGCGTTTTCAAGGGCGCTGCCCGAATTGCTCGGGCCAGCTGCTGGCTAGGCCCAGCCGCGTCGGCACGGCGCTGAGTAATAATCCCGCTTCGACGCAACGCATCGTAAAACCGCACCCCGCCTGCGCCTGATCCCTACACGCTACGGTGAGCCAAATCGCTTGCCGGGGCGTGCAAAACCGCTCTTTTTTGTAGGCTTTTTCAACAGACCCTCCGCGTTTTTTCAACGCACCTATACTCGCCATTACCAAGGATTCTGAATCGACGTATCTTGCGCGCTGCCGGGCAGGCCCTACAGACGTATTCCTGGGTGATTCAGGAAACGGACTAAATTTCCGACAGGAGTTTCCCAATGACAACCGTGCTGATGGTCGATGACCACCCAACCGTAAGGATGGCCGTAGGCATGTTGCTGCAGCGTGAACGTTTCCAGGTGATCGGTGAGGCCGGCAACGGCATAGAAGCGGTCCAACTAGCGCGCAAACTCTCGCCCCAAGTGGTGATTCTCGATATCGGCCTGCCGGGCCTGGACGGAATGGAAGTGATCAAGCGTTTGCAGTTGCTGGAACCTGCGCCAAAAATTCTGGTGCTGACCGGACAACCCGCCGATCTCTACGTACGCCGCTGCCTGGATGCAGGCATCGCCGCCTTCGTCAACAAGGATGAAGACACCGAATCTTTGGTGTTCGCCCTCAAGGCATTGGTCAAGGGTTATTCGACCTTTCCGCAGATGTCGGTCAACAGCAACTCGCTGGAAAACGAAAACGTGCGCCTGGGCAGCCTCTCCAACCGAGAGATGGAAGTTCTGCGTCGCTTGAGCCGAGGCGAAAACAACAAGTCGATCGGCGAACGCATGAACCTCAGTACCAAGACCATCAGTACCTACCGCGGAAGGATCATGGACAAGCTCAAAGCCGAATCGCTGGTTGAGATGGTCGACCTTGCCAAGCGCAATAACGTCAACTGAACCTGCGCACATGATCAGGGGCGCTCTACTGGCAATGATGCTGGCGGTCAGCCTCGCCACGCCGGCCCATGCCGAAGGCGAAGTCCGCCAGCTACTGGCCCGCTCGGCGAGCGCGGCCCCGCCGCTGGTGCTGGATCAGCAAGATCGTGACTGGCTCGATAAGCGCAAGGTGTTGGTGCTGGGCAGCTCTCGCCCTGATTATCCGCCTTTTGAAATCAACATTGATCAGGCCGACTATGAGGGCTTGAGCGCCGATTACGCGGGATTGATCGCCGAACAGCTGGGCATTCCCATCGAGGTACGGCGCTTTCCCAGCCGCGAGGAGGCAATCGCCGCCCTGCATGAAGGACGCATCGATCTTTTGGGCAGCTCCAATGCCTTCGAAGCGGTCGAGGCCCAACTGAGCCTGAGCCAGCCGTATGCCGATGACTTGCCGGTGATCGTCAGCCGCCAAGGGCATACCCTCAATCAGAGCAACGCGCTCGCCGGCCTGCGCCTGGCGATGGTCGATCACTACCTGCCAACCGAAATGGTCCGCGCGCACTATCCCCAAGCGCAGCTGTCGCTCTATCGCTCGACCCTGGCAGGCCTGTCGGCTGTGGCACTGGGCGAGGTGGATGCCTACCTGGGCGATGCCATCAGCACCGACTACTTGATCGGCAAGAGCTACCAAGGGCAGATTCGGGTAGATCACTTCTCGCCCCTGCCTGCTGAGTTCTTTGCCTTTGCCTTGGCCAATGAAAACACCCAGTTGCGCCGTTTGGTGGATGATGCGCTCGACAGAATCACCGACAGCGAACGCCTGAATATTCTGCGTCGCTGGAGCAGCGGCAATACCAGTCTGCTGATGCAGCGCCGGGTGGCGGCGCTGACTACCGCCGAACAAGAGTGGATTACCCGCCACCCGGTGGTGCGCGTGCTGGTCAATCCCTCCCTGGCACCACTGACCTTCAACGACAGCCAGCAACGCCCTACCGGCATCACCATGGACCTGCTCCGGCAAATCAGCCTGCGCACCGGCCTGCAGTTCAATTGCGTTGAAGTCGACTCGGTGCAGGCAATGGTCGAACAGGTCGCCCAAGGTGAGGCGCAGATGATCGGCGCCTTGGGCTATGGCGGCGACCGAGCCGCCCGCCTGCGCTACACCCCCCCCTACCTGGTCAGCCCGCGGGTCTTGGTAACCCGCGCGGATATGGCGTGGCCGGCAGGTTCGCGCTCGCTGGAAGGCAAGCGGGTCGCGTTGATCCGCGGTTCGCCCCAGCGCGCCTTGCTCCAGGCCCAGTACGCCCATGCCCGCTTCGTCGAAGTGAACACCCCACTGGGCTTGATGGAAGCGGTAGCCAATGGTGAAGCCGATGTGGCCCTGAGCAGCCTGATCAATGCCGGCTATTACATTGGCCAGGTGTTCAAAGGCAAGCTGCGAATTGCCGGCCTGCAAAGCGACGATCCAGCGAGCGCTTCGTTCGCTGTCGCACCCGAGCTGGTCGAGCTGCAAAGCATCCTCAACAAAGCCTTGCTCAGCATTCCCCCCGACGAGATGGACCAACTGGTCAACCGCTGGCGCAGCAGTACCCTGGTCAGTGACAGCCCGTGGCGCAATTACCGCACCCTGGCTTTGCAGGTATTGATCCTTGCCGCGCTGCTGCTGGCAGGCGTGGTGTTCTGGAACAGCTACCTGCGCAAATTGATCCATCAACGTACCGAGGCTCAAGGTGCACTGCAGGCCCAGTTGGCACTGAGCCGCGGCCTGCTCGAACAACTGCGCCAGGCCAAGGACGACGCCGAACAGGCCAGCCAGACCAAAAGCACCTTCCTGGCCACCATGAGCCACGAAATCCGTACGCCGATGAATGCGGTGATCGGCTTGCTGGAGTTGGCATTGGAGGACGCTCAAAATGGCCAAAGCGACCCCCACACCTTACAGACTGCGCATGACTCGGCTGTCGGCCTGCTCGAGCTGATCGGCGATATCCTCGATATTTCCCGCATCGAATCCGGTCACATGACCTTGCAACCAGCACCGACCGACCTGGTCGACCTGGTTCGCGCAACGGTACGGGTGTTCGATGGCAATGCCCGCATCAAGGGCCTGCACTTGCGTACCGAGCTGCCCGAGCAGGCACTTTGGCTGCAGGCCGATCCATTGCGCCTCAAGCAAGTGCTGTCCAACCTGCTGAGCAACGCGATCAAGTTCACCGATCGCGGTGAAATTCTGGTACGCCTGTCGGCCGCTACTGGGCAAGCCAACCAACCCGTACAGGTCACACTCTGCGTGCAAGATAGCGGCGTGGGCATCAGCCCGGCCGACCAGGCCAAACTGTTCAATAGCTTCGCCCAGGTAGACGGTCCACGTGCGCGCCAGGGTGCAGGTTTGGGTCTGGTAATCAGCCGCACCTTGGCCGAACTGATGGGCGGCAAGTTGACCCTGCAAAGTGTCGAGGGCATGGGCACCAAGGTCGAGGTGACGCTGCAACTGACAACCGCCCAGGCGCCTGCCGAGGTCGAGCCAGCCGAAGCTGAACCCATCGAGCAGGGCGGGCCGCTGAACATTCTGGTGGTTGACGACTACCCAGCCAACCTGCTGTTGCTGGACAAGCAGCTCTCCACTTTGGGCCATCAGGTGACACTGGCCGAGCATGGCCAGGCGGCGTTCGGCCTCTGGCAGACCGGCCAGTTTGACTTGGTGATCACCGACTGCAGCATGCCGGTGATGGATGGCCATGAACTGACGCAGCGCATACGGGCCGCGGAAAAACTCACTAACCGCCCTCCTTGCCGGATCCTCGGCGTCACCGCCAATGCCCAGGTCGAAGAGCGTGAACGCTGTCTGGCCAGCGGCATGGACGACTGCCTGTTCAAGCCTATCGGTTTGCAAACCATCAAGGCGCACCTGCCTGTGGTCCAACCGCCTGAGGCAGAGCCTGGGTTATGCAGCAGCGGCTTTAACCTCGATGAACTGCGCCACCTGACCCAGGATGACGCCACCTTGATCAGACGCCTGCTTGAGCAGCTGGCACAGAGCGCCAGCGAAGACCTGCAGGGCTTACGCGCCTTAGGCCCGGCACCGCGCGAAGACGCTGTGCGGACCTTGGTGCACCGGATCAAAGGCGGAGCAAAGATGCTCAAAGTCAGGGGCGTGGTGCGCGACTGCGAAGCCGTGGAACAGGCCATCAGCCGCCACGAACCCACCTCGAAACTGCTCCAGCGCCTGGAGGCAAGCCTGCAGACGCTGCAACGAGAGCTGCGCGAAAACCTTAATGCAATTGCAACGTCGAGCTGATCTGGCTGATGGCATCGACCACATGCCGCGATCCCTGTTGAATTTCCTGGATCACCGTACCCGCCTCGTTGGCCAACGCTACCCCGCGCCCAGTGCGCGACAGGCTCGACTGCATGCTGGCCACCGCAGTCAGCGACAGGTCGTGGTTCTGACGCACCACATCAACGATCTCCAAGGTAGCCTTGCTCGTGCGCGCCGCCAGGCTGCGCACCTCGTCAGCGACCACAGCAAAGCCACGACCGTGTTCGCCTGCACGGGCCGCCTCGATCGCTGCGTTGAGCGCTAACAGGTTGGTCTGATCAGCGATACCCCGGATGGTCAGGACAATCTGGCCAATCACTTCCGACTGCTTACTCACCGCATCGATAGTGCGCGCGGCATCGCTCAACTCCTGGGAAATCTGCTCGATCACCTGCACTGTCTGTTGCACCACATCGCTGCCTTTGCGGGCACAGGCGTCGGTCTGCACGGAACTGGCATGGGCGGCGTCGGCGGCACTCTGCTGGGTGCTGACCTGAGCCGTGATATCACTGGCGAACTTGACTACCTTGTACAGTCGGCCCTTGTTGTCGAAGATCGGATTGTACGAAGCCTCCAGGTACACCGTATCGCCGCGCTTGTTGACCCGTTCAAAACGATGGGAGTGGTACTCGCCGCGGTTCAGAGAGGCCCAGAACTCCCGGTACTCAGCCGACTCGCGCTCATGCGCCAGGCAGAACAAGCCATGATGGCGACCGACGACTTCTTCGAGCCGATAGCCCATGGTGTCGAGGAAGTTCTGGTTGGCCTTGATCACCCGGCCTTGCGGGGTGAACTCGATGACCGCCATCGAGCGACCGATCGCCTTGAGCAGGCTTTCGCTTTCATGCTCCTCCAGCACCCGCCGGCTGATATCGGACGCCACCTTGATCACACTGGTAACCTGTTGGCGCTCATCGAGCACCGGCATGTAGCTGGCTTCCAGCCACACTTCGCGGCCAGCCTTGTCGACCCGCTCGAAGGTGCCACTGATCGCCTTGCCCTGGCCCAGCTCACGCCACAGCTGCTGGTACTCGGCAGTTTTGGCATAGGCCGGGTCGCAGAACAGGCGGTGATGTTTACCGCTGATCTCTTCAGCGCTGTAACCCATGGCTTTGCAGAAGTTATCGTTGGCGCCGAGGATGGTGCCGTCAGGGGCGAATTCGATCATGGCCATGGAACGGCTGATCGCCGCCAACTTCGCCTCCATACCCGCCAAGGCCTGGCGGCAACGCTGAATCTCGACGAGGTCAGACTTGCGATGATAATCGAACATGACGCCGGGCTCCTTCATCCATGGGATGCCCTGAGCATAGATCGACGCCGACGCCATGCAAGCAATCTGCTATCACTTTAGGATTAACCGTGCGCCGCGTGAAAGGGCTGCAACGCAGCCCCAACGAAGTAGAGCATGCGCATCAGCTGCTCTCGCGCACCATCAACTCGAAGCCCAGATCCTGCTGCTCACTGGCCACGCGCTTGCCATCGAGCATGGCCAGCAGCGCCTGCGCCGCCGCCCGCCCGACTGCAGCGCGGGGCGTGCGAATCGAGGTCAAGGGCGGGACCATATGCGCTGAGGCCGGCAGGTCGTTGAAGCCGACCATCGCCACCTGGCGCGGCACCTCGATGCCTTGGCGCAATGCCTGCAAGACTGCACCTTGAGCCAGGTCGTCGTTACAGAAGAAGATCCCGTCGACATCCGGCGCCTGGGCCAGCAAGCGGCTAAACAACTCCCCGCCCAGGCCAATCGACGACGGCTGCGGCGCCAGCACTTCCAGCTCAGGCGCCTGCATGCCGGCTTCAGCCAAGGCCTGGCGGAACCCTTCGGCACGCTGCAGCACCCGCGGATCGAGCTGCGCAGCGATGAACGCCAGACGCCGCCGACCGCGTTGGATCAGGTGCCGCGCGGCAGCGCGCCCGGCCTGTTGCTGCGAGAAACCAACCGACACCGCGCCCGCCTCACCACCGAGCTCCATCATGTGCACACAGGGCACACGGCTGGCGGTGAGCATTTGCCTGGACGCTTCGCTGCGATCAAAGCCAGTGAGTAGCACTCCACAGGGTTGATAAGCCAGATAGTTGCGAATCAGGTTCTCTTCTTCGGCAATATCGTAGTGATAGTTACCGATCAGCACTTCAAGGCCGCGTGGACGCATCACCTCATGGATGGCTTCCAGGGTGTCGATGAACAGCTGGTTGGACAGCGACGGAATCAGCACCACCACCGAGTGGCTACGCGCCGAGGCCAGCGCCCGAGCCGCTGGGTTGGCGATATAGCCCAGGCTGGCGGCAGCGCTGAGGACCTTTTCCACCAGTTCTGGGGCCACGGTACTGACGCCGCGCAAGGCGCGGGATGCGGTAATGGGCGATACGCCGGAAAGCCTGGCCACTTCAGCCAGGGTCGGGCGACCTGTAGTACGGGAGCCGGTGCGGGACATGGATGTTGTAATTTTACTACTTGCCAGGATAGGGAACGGCCACTAAGGTAGCGCTGTCCCAGGACACAGGCAATGTAATCTTCGCTAGCAAGCCTGTGTCCAACGGCCATACTGCGTTAGACAAGACTAATAACACCCGGGAGGGTGGCGCCCGCAATCACTCCTTGCCAGAGCTGAGACAGCGCTATCTTACCCCGCAGGAGGTACTGATGAACTCTCCCCTGTCCGCGATTGTGGTAATGGGCGTGGCCGGCTGCGGTAAAAGCAGCATCGGCGCCGCTATTGCTGCGCGAAGCGGCGGCCGCCTGATTGAAGGCGATGCCTTCCACCCGGCCGCCAATATCGAAAAGATGAGCGCCGGCATCCCCCTGGACGACGACGACCGTGCCGGTTGGCTGATCCGCCTGGGTGAAGAGCTGCAGGCCACGCTCAAATCCGGCGAACGGCCAATCCTCACCTGCTCTGCGCTCAAGCGCCGCTATCGCGATGCCCTGCGTCACGCTGTGCCGGACCTGGGCTTCGTGTTCCTCGAGCTGACCCCTGCCGAAGCCGAAAAGCGCGTGCTCGCCCGACCTGGCCACTTCATGCCGGCCAGCCTGATCGAAAGCCAGTTTGCCGCCCTTGAGCCGCCCCATGGCGAACCCCTGACCTTGCCGCTGGACGCTACCCGCCCCGTCGCTGCCTTGGCTGAAACCGTCAATGACTGGCTAAAGCCCTGCGGTGAGCGGACATTGGCGCGGACCGCCTGAGCGGGCGGTTTTTCCGGCTCACCAAAGACAGCGCTACCCCGACGCTTCATGGCGTCTACAGTTGCACCAATGCTCCGCCTAAAAACAAAGACAAGACCGAGGCTCATGAACCATGTTCGGACTGGCTACTGATACCTTCCTGCTACTCGATGCCCTGGTGACCATCATCGGGCTCATCCTGCTGATCACCCATTTCAAGGTTCACCCCTTCGTCGCCCTGACCCTGGCCGCAGGCTTTCTCGGCCTGACCTCAGGCATGCCGGTGGCTAAGGTCATGAAGTCGTTCCAGGACGGCTTTGGCGGTGTGCTCGGCTTTGTCGGCATCGTCCTGGCGCTGGGCACCATGCTCGGCAAGCTGATGGCTGACTCTGGCGGTGCCGACCAGATCGCCCAGACCCTGATCCGCGCCTTCGGCAAACAGAAGGTGCACTGGGCAATGATGTTCGCGGCCTTCCTGGTGGGCATCCCACTGTTCTTCGAGATCGGCTTCGTGCTGCTGATCCCACTGGTATTCATCGTCGCCCGCCGTTCCGGGGTGTCGCTGGTGAAGATCGGTATCCCGCTGCTGGCCGGCCTGTCGGTGGTGCACGGCCTGGTGCCGCCGCATCCGGGGCCGTTGCTGGCGATCGGCATCTTCCACGCCGACATCGGCAAGACCATCTTTTACGGCCTGCTGGTGGCGCTGCCCACGGCAGTGATCGCCGGGCCGCTGTTCGGTAACTTCATTTCCCGCTACATCCCCGGCAACCCCTCCCAGGAACTGATGGACCAGATCGCCAAGGAGTCCGACCAGCGCAACCTGCCCAGCTTCAGCGTTACCCTGATCACCGTGCTGCTGCCGGTGGTGCTGATGCTGCTCAAGACCTTCGCTGACGTGGTGCTGCCCGCCGAGCACATCGTGCGGCAGTGGATGGACCTGATCGGGCACCCAATCACCGCCCTGCTCGCCGCCCTGCTGCTGGCGTTCTACACCTTCGGCTCGGCCCGCGGCTTCTCGCGCCAACAAATCATGAAGATGCTCGACCAGAGCCTGGCGCCGACCGCCGCGATCGTGCTGATCGTCGGCGCTGGCGGCGGTTTCAAGCAGATGCTGGTGGACACTGGCGTGGGCAACGTGATCGGGCAAATGGCCGTGCAGGCAGAAATCTCGCCGATCATGCTGGCCTGGCTGGTGGCGGCGGTGATTCGCATCGCTACCGGTTCGGCAACCGTGGCGACGATTACCGGCGCCGGCATCGTCGCGCCAGTGGTCGACCTGGTGCCCGGGGTCAACCGCGAACTGCTGGTACTGGCCACCGGCGCCGGCTCGCTGATCCTCTCTCACGTCAACGATGCAGGCTTCTGGCTGGTCAAGCAGTACTTCAACATGACCGTGGCCGAGACCTTCAAGACCTGGAGCATGATGGAAACCATCCTTTCGGTGGTGGGCATCATCTTCATCATGCTGTTGGCCCAAGTGGTGTGACCGTTGATCGGGGTGATGGCACCCCGCTCCATCGGGCATGGCCCAACTGAGGTAGAAGCCTGGCGAACGTCTTCGCCCCCATGATGACGTTGGTCCAGGCAGCCTTTCTCGAAGCAAAGGAGCCTGCCCATGAAACACGCCCTGCTACTTGCAGCCCTGCTCGCCTCGCCCTTGGCCCTGGCAGCAGGCACCGGCACGACCCACCCCGACGACCCCCACAATCCGGCACCTCAGCCCGGCGTCGATAGCACCTTGAACCCGATCGAGACGCCGGTGCCGCGCGATACCGATCCACGGATCCAAGGTAACGACCCAGACAGCCCGCCCGCCGAGCGCAATGAAAATCGCGATCTGCCTGGAATGGGTGACACCGGCTCAGAGGGGACCGGGCGCCAGGGGCAAGGCGGCAGCAGCAAGCCCTGACTGACCCGGGCCGCTGGCATCACCACTGACGCTTGTCTGGACGACTCAGGCCAAGCTTTTCGATCTTGTAGCGCAGCATGTCGCGCGAGAGCCCCAGCAGGCGCGCCGATTTGGTCACGTTCCAATCGGTGCGATCGAGCGTTCGGCACACCAGGTCACGCTCCATCTCCGGCAGACTGGTACCTGGGTCGGGCTCATGGCGTGGCGCTTCATAGGCGCTGAGCATGGGCTGCGGCTGCGCCTGGGGCTCATCGATCAAGGTCAGACACAAGTTCAACTGATGCGCAGCTATCACTTCGGACGGCGCCAGCAACACCGTTTGTTCAAGCATGTTGCGTAGCTCGCGCACGTTGCCCGGCCAGCTGTAGCCAAGCATCAGCGATTCGGCCTCGGCCGAGAAACGCAGGTTGGGCTTGCCATAGCGGCGCCCGTGATGGGCCAGGAAGTGCCGCGCCAGCAGCAAGATATCCTGGCCGCGCGCATACAGCCTGGGCACCTTGAGGGCGATGATGCGCAGGCGGAAGAACAGGTCGCGTCGAAACTTGCCCTGTTGGACCATCTGTTCCAGGTTGCAGTTGGTGGCACTGATCACCCGCAGGTCGACCTTGCGCTCCTTGACCGCGCCAATCCGGCGAATGCTGCGGTCTTCCAGCAGTTTGAGCAGCTTGGCTTGCAGCACCAGGTCCATCTCACCGATCTCATCGAGGAACAATGTGCCGCCATCGGCGGCCTCGACCAAGCCTACCCGCCGCTCCTTGGCGTCGGTGAAGGCGCCTTTCTCATGGCCGAACAGCTCGGCCTCAAGCAGGTTGGCCGGGATCGAGGCACAGTTGAACTCGATGAACGGGCCCTTGCTGCGCATGCCATCAAAGTGCAGGGCGCGCGCCACCAGCTCTTTGCCGGTTCCGGTCTCGCCCTCGATCAACACCGGCGGCAGGTCATCGCTGGCCATGCGCCGTTCGGCATCGAGCAATTGGCGCAGGGTGTGCTTGAGGTTGTGCATGGGCGCCGACTCGCCAATCAGCGCCTGCAGGCCAGACTTTTGCGCCTCGCGCTCTTGATAGAACGACAAGGTGCGCTCCATCCGCTCGGTGGCCAGGGCCTTTTCCAGCATCAACTTGAGCTCTGCCAGCACCACCGGCTTGGTCAGGTAATGAAAGGCGCCTTCTTTCATCGCCAGCACGGCATCTTCGACATTGCCGTAGCCGGTCATCATGATCACTTTGAGCTCTGGCGCCTGCGCCACCAGATTTCGCAGCAGGTCGTGACCACTCATGCCCGGCAGCGAATTGTCGGTGAGCACCGCGTCCGGCTGGGCACGACTGATCTGCTCCAGGGCCAGCTCGGCGCTGTGGCAGACCGTCACTTCGAACCCCTTGAGGTTCAGGTAGGTGCGGATGTTGTCGGCGAGGATTTCGTCATCCTCGACTACCAGGATGCTGTGCTCCATGGTGCTCTCCCACTGCAATATTGAAGATCAGGCAGACCCGGGTTCCTTCCTCTTCGCGACTGCTCAGGCTGACCGAGCCGCCAAATCGTTCCATGATCCGCTTGACCAGGACCAACCCCACCCCCAGGCCGCCCTGCTTGGTGGTGAAGAACGGCTTGAACACCATCCGCTCCTGTTGCTGGCTCATGCCCTTGCCGGTGTCGCTCAGCAGCAGTTGCACCTGCTGCCCTTCCAACTCACTAAGCTGTGCGCTGAGCCGACCACCCTTGGGCATGGCTTCCACGGCGTTGGCGAACAGGCTGTTGAGAATTTGCGTCAGTTGCAACGACTGGCTGGCCACCCAGTACTGCGCCGCACCCTCGTAGCTGAACTGCACGCCGTTGCGCTCGATCTGCTGGGCGAAGGCCAGGCGGGTGTCTTCGATGGCTGCCACCAGCTCGACCGGTTCTGCTTCGTCACTGGTTGGACGCAGTGATACCAGCAGGTCACGCACCCAGCGCGACATGCGATCAACCTGGCTGATGATGTCGGCAATGTTCTTGCGTGCCGGCTCGTTGGCGATGTCCTGGGCAAGTTCGGCACTGGAGCGGATATTGGCCAGCGGGTTGCGCAAGCTATGGGCCACCGCCGAGGACATCTCGCCCAGCGCCACGTAGGTCTCGCTGGCGACCAAGCGCTCCTGCTGGTGATGCAGCATGCCGGCGGCGCGGCGCACGATCCAGAACAGACCGAAATAGATCAGCGCCCCACCGACCAGGGTCGAGGCCCAGATCAGCACGTAGCCGCGCTGGATGCGGCGGATCAAATCGACCGGTTCCTTGTAGATTTCCACCATCGACAAGACCTGCTCGCCTTGGCTGTCGAACAAGGGGATGTAGTTCTCGATGAACAGGTATTGCGGTTCACGCTGGAATTTTTGCTCCTCGCGGTCTTCTTCGGCCTTGTGATAACTGGCCGAGACCGGTTTGCGCGAGCGAAATGCGTGGTCCAGGTCACTGTCGACTTCGATGCGTTTGCCGATCAGTTGCGGGTTGGTCGACCAGACGATCGTCCGGTCGTGGGCATAGACATTGGCCAGCAAGGTGTCAGGCAGGTGCTCGACGTGATCGAGAAACTCTTCACGGGTGGACTTGGCCAGCGCCGCCGGTACCTGCAGGTGCTGATCGTCCAGGCGCGGGTCAAGTAGTTCGCCCATGGTGGTGCCCGGTGGTAGCTGCGAGTGGCGCACTTCCGCCTGGGCCATGGCCTGGATGAACTGAGCGGTGAGCATGGCATCGCGCTCAACGCTGTCACGCACCACAAACCGGGTCGAGACATAACCCAGGCTGCCTGCCACGGCGGTGATGATCAGCAGGCTGATCAGCGAGAACCAGCGCAGCAGATTGAACTCGCGCAGCGGCACGGCCAGCCCACTGGAGGGCGTCGAAGACTTGTCTGGCGCAGTGTTTTCCAGCGTCTGCATCGTGTAGTTCCCGCCTTGAACTGCTACCGTGCGTAACAGGGTGATATCACTTTGCTGCTAGCCTTGCAGCGGCCGCCGGTCGGTACGTACCTGCAGCAAGAAATTAGCCAAGAATGAATAACTCGTTATTATGTTTATTTTCAATGCCTTAGGATACATACCTAATGCTTGATATCATCCAATTTCCCCAATGCTGGGTAATTCTCACCCAAAATTTATTAATCTTTATAAATCATTGGGTTATATAAATAATCTAAGGCATTGCTTCAATCGTGGATTACGCGAAAACTCAATGACACTCGGGTGCCCTTGCCTTCGTAACTGCTCAGCCTGACTGATCCGCCGAAGCGCTCCATGATCCGTTTGACCAGCACCAGCCCCACGCCCAGCCCGCCTTGCTTGGTGGTAAAAAATGGCTGGAAGGCCAGGCGCTGCTGCTGCTCGCTCATGCCTTTGCCTGTATCGGAGATACGCAAGGTCAGGCTACGCCGATCACGCCGTACGACCTCAACCCGCAACTGCCCGCCCTGCTCCATCGACTCCAGCGCGTTGGCGATCAGGCTGCTGAATATCTGCCCAAGCAAGGCCGGCTGGCCGAGTACCCGCACCGCCGGCAACGGCTTGAGCTCCAGGCTCACCCCCGCCCGAACCAGCGGCACGGCGAACGTTTGCAGGCTCTCTTGCACGGCCTGGGTTAGATCCACCGGGACTGCGTCATCATTGAGTGGCCGCAACGATTGCAGCAGTTGCCGCACCCACTGCGACATGCGGTCGACCTGACTGATGATATCGTTGACGTTTTTCTGCGCCGGCCCCTCGTCGAACACCTGGGCCAGCTCAGCACTGGAGCGAATGCTGGCCAATGGATTACGCAGGCTGTGGGCCACCGCCGAGGACATCTCACCCAGCGCCACGTAGGTCTCGTTACTGATCAGGCGCTTTTGCTGCACCGCCATCACCTTCGAGGCCCGGCGCATGATCCCGTACAAGCCGACATAGACCAGCCCAGCGCCCACCGCGATGGCCAGCCAGATCAACAGCAGCCCGTGCTCGATGCGCACGATCAGGTCATGCGGCTCCTTGTAGATTTCCACCATGGCGGTGACCCGCTCACCGTCGGCATCGAACAAAGGTATGTAGTTTTCGATGAACAGCTGCTGCGGCGGGGTGACAAACTTCTGCTCGCTGCGCGCATCGTCAAAATCGTGGTAACTGGCCGAGACGCGCATCTTGTATTCGAAGGCGCGCTCCAGATCGTCGTCCGATTCGATGATCTTGCCGGTCAAGGCCGGGTTGCTCGACCAGATTACCGTGCGATCGGGTGCGTAGATGTTGGCCAACAGTACATCTGGCAAGTGGGCGATATGATCGAGAAACTCGCCGCGGGCCCTGCGCCGCGCGTCCGGGTCGACATCGGGCATGGCCTGGTCGGTGCGTGGATCGAGTAACTCGCCCATGCTGCGCACATTGGGTATCGCTACATGGCGCACCTCGGCATCGGCGATGGAGGTAATGAACTGGGCGGTGAGCAGCGCATCGCGCTCGACGCTTTCGTCAATGATGAAACGGCTGGAGATCAGCCCAAGTCCGGCTGCGACCGAGACGATGATCGCCAGGCTTACCCAGGCATACCAGCGCAACAGGTCGAATGGCTTGCGGCTTGCGCCCCCATCAGCGCTTGCGGGCACTTCAAGCGTGTCTGGACGAGGGACGAGGTCCATGGCGGACTCCACAACTGGGCACCTGTAAGAGGTTATAGCCCAGTGTTGGGGAAACCAGGATGGCAATTGACTTATTTCGCGCCGGGTCACGCTACAGACCCTGCTGCCGGCCAATCTGCGCGCTCAGCGGTGCATCATCAGCCAAACCCTGCAGCTTTCGGTATTCACGCAGCACGTTGGGCACATAACGGCGGGTTTCGGCAAATGGAGGCACTACGCGGCCACGGCTCAGTACGGCATCGGGGCCTGCGTTATAGGCGGCCACTGCCAAGGTGATGTCATTGTCGAACAACTTAAGCATGCGCTTGAGGTAGCGCGCCCCACCCTGCACGTTAGCGGCCGGGTCCAACGCATCCTTAACGCCCATCTCCTTGGCCGTCTCGGGCATCAGTTGCATCAGCCCCACCGCGCCTCTGGGTGAACGTGCCTTGGGGTTGTAGCCCGACTCGGCCTTGATCAAGGCATGCAGCAAAGCCTGAGGCACGTCGTGGGCACGCGCGGCGGCGGCAACCTCGTCGGCATAAGGCCGACCCGTGACCCATTGCGCGTTGGCCGGCCCGGACAGCGCCGCGACCTCGCTGATCACCCGCTCATAGTGGCGTCCTGGCCGATGCACGTTGGATAACACATAGCCGCCCTTGGCATCGATGGAGATATACACATCGGCCTGAGCAGCACCCGCCGCTAGCCAGATAAGTCCCAGGATAATTCCACGCATGTCGGTCACCTCCCCGTCGTGGCCCCCGATGTGGGGGATATGCCCCGGAAAACCCGAGGTTTGAACCTCTCACGCAAGCACTGTGCCGCTTGCCATCGCCCATGGCGCAAGGCCGCGAGGCAGACGTGCACGACAGTTGCATAAGGCTTGGCGAGAACTGCCTAACCGCACTGGAGGGTTTCACCATGCAGCGCAGATCCAACGCCCAGAGAGGCTTCACCCTGCTTGAACTGTTGGTGGTGCTGGTGGTGCTCGGCTTGCTGGCCGGCATCGTCGCCCCCAAGTACTTCAGCCAACTCGGCCGCTCCGAAGCGAAAGTGGCCCGCGCCCAGATCGAAGGGCTAAGCAAAGCCCTGGACCTGTATCGCCTGGAAGTCGGTCACTACCCCAACAGCGAGCAAGGCTTGCAGGCCCTGGTCAGTGCGCCGAGCGGCGAGGCACGCTGGTCGGGCCCGTACCTGCAGAAAGCCGTGCCGCAAGACCCCTGGGGCCGCGCCTATATCTACCGCCAACCCGGCGAAAACGGTGGCGAGTACGACCTGCTGTCGATGGGCAAGGATGGCCAGCCCGGAGGCGATGGGGAAAACGCCGAAGTCACCAGCTGGCAGTAAGGAGAGCGACTATGCGCTACCACCTCAAAGCATTGGGGAGCCAAGGCGTCGTTGAGCTGCAGATCGACGCCGAGGATGCCGAGCAGGCGCGCCGCCAGGCCCATGCGCAAGGCCTGCGGGTGGTCAGCCTGCGCGGCCAGGCCAGCAGTCTGCGTGGCTTGCCCTGGCGGCGTGCCCCGGCGTTCGACCTGGTGCTGTTCAGCCAGGAACTGAGCACCCTGCTCAACGCCGGCCTGCCGCTGATCGATGCCCTGGAAAGCCTGGCCGAAAAAGCCCCTGGCGGGTCGTCCCGCAAGGTGCTCGAACAACTGGTACGGCAGCTGTATGAAGGCCGCTCGCTGTCCCAGGCGCTAAGTCAGCAACCGCAGGTGTTTCCAACCCTGTATGTGGCGCTGGTGCAGTCCAGCGAGCGCACCGGCGCCCTCGGCGATGCCCTGTGCCGTTACATCGGCTACCGCCAGCGGCTGGACCTGGTCCGGCAGAAATTGGTGGGGGCCTCGGTGTATCCGTTGCTGTTGCTGCTGGTTGGGGGCGGCGTGGTGCTATTTTTGCTGGGCTATGTGGTACCGCGCTTCAGTTTGGTGTTCGAGGGCATGGGCACTGAACTGCCCTGGCTGTCGCGAGTACTGATGCAGATTGGCCTGTTCCTGCATGCGCAGATGCTGCCACTGGCACTGGCTACGCTTGGCGCGCTGACGGTGCTGGCGCTGATGCGCCGTAACCCGGCGTTACGGCGCTGGCTGGGGCGGCAAATACGGCGCTTTGGGGCACTGCACCAGCGCTTGCTGATGTATGAACTGGCGCGCTTCTACCGCTCGCTGGGGATCTTGCTGCAAGGCGGGATATCCATTCTCACCGCCATGGGCATGGCCCGTGGGCTGCTTGGCAGCGGCACCGCGCAGGGGCTTGAGCAAGCCAGCCAGCGGGTCGCTGAAGGCCTTCCGCTGTCCGATGCACTGGAGGCTGGCGGCTTGGTGACGCCAGTGTCACTGCGCCTGCTCAGGGCCGGCGAGCAGTCGGGCAACCTGGGCGAGATGCTCGAGCGCTGCGCCGACTTTCATGACCAGGAAGTCGGCCGCTGGGTGGAATGGTTCGTGAAACTGTTCGAGCCTTTGCTGATGACCTTCATTGGCCTGCTGATCGGCCTGATCGTGATCCTGATGTACATGCCGATCTTCGAGCTGGCTTCGAGCATTCATTGAGCGCCGGCCTCAATAATCGAAGCGATCCACCGCCCGCCGCCGCTCGTTGTCATCGCGCCGGTCATAGGCGGCGGTGGTCTGGATATTGGCATGGTGGGCCAGCTTCTGCGCGATCGACAGGTCATGCTCCTCGATCACCCGGGTGATGAAGGCCCGGCGAAAATCATGGGGCATGATCTTCACCCCGACCTGGGCGCCACGCTGGCGAGCGATGTAATAGATGGCATGCTTGGTGATCCGCGCGCGGGTGATGTGATTGCCCCGGCGAATTCGATTGAACAGAAAGCCGTCATCGCCCTCACCTTCCGGTAACTGCGCCCGGCGCAGGTCGAGCCAGGCCTGTAGCTTTTCGAAAGCCCAGGCCGGCGCATACTTGACCAACTGGCGGTTGCCCTTGCCCACCACTTGCAGGCTGCGGGCCTGGAAGTCGACCTGGGCCAGATCGACATCGACCGATTCAGACTTGCGCATGCCGGTGCCGTACAACAAGGCAATGATCGCCGCATCGCGTACACCTTGCGGGCGTGGGTCGGCGGCGCAGACGTCCATCAGCTCTCGAATCAGGCTACGGCGCAGATTGCGCCCCGGTGGCAAGCGGCTGCCGCTGTCTGGCTTGACTTCGCGTATGCGCAGCAACTGCTCGTGGTCGATCAGGCCCTGGCGCCAGGCTTCATTCATCACCCCGCGCACCGCGTTGACATACAACGACGAGGTATTTGGCGCATAGCCATCGGCACGCAGCGCCGCCACCAGAGCGATGACATGGCCAGGCTCAAGCCGGTGCCACGGCACCTCTTCGATATCGCAATCGACGAACCCCAGGCGGTCGGCGCCATCCTGGAGAATGTAACGCATGGTCAACTGGCTGGAGGGCGCCAAGCGCGCCAGATACTGCAGCAGCGGATTGTGCAGGAGATCAGACAAAACGTGGATCCTGTAGCGTGAAACGGGGGCGAAAACGGTGCCATCACCTTGATATACAAGGGCTTTGCGCAGTGTGAAGGCGTTGATGGTACCTCATTCCTACTGCGCTGATCGAACCTGAGGCCCAGCCCCTGGGTGGGCTAGAGTGGTAGCCATGACCATTGAGCGCCGAGGCAGCATGGCTTTGCACCGTTTGACCCGCACCCACCCGCGCCTGAGCTTCGCCGCTCTTGCCGGACTGGTGGGCGCCTGGCTGATCCCAGCAGATGATCTGACTCAACACATTCTCGCGGGCTGGAACCTGGGTGTCTGGCTGTACTTGCTGTTGGTCGCCTGGCTGACCTGGCGGGCCACGCCTGACACGGTGCGCAAGGTCGCCCGGGTCGAGGATGAGAACGCAGCGCTGGTGCTGTTCACCGTGTGCATCGCGGCTATCGCCAGCCTTGCCGCAGTGACCCTGCAACTGGTGTCCAGCCGCGGCCTGCAAGGCAGTGCGCTCGCCTTGCACTACCTGTACACCGGGCTGACGGTGGCGGGCTCCTGGCTGCTGATCGGCTGCATCTTCAGCCTGCATTACGCGCGCCTGTTCTACACCGACAAAGGCCACCAGCCGCTGTTGCGCTTTGCCGACAGCGAGCGCAACCCCGACTACTGGGACTTTCACTACTTCTCCTTCACCATCAGCGTCGCTGTGCAGACCTCTGATGTCGGTGTCGGCGGCCGGGGCATGCGCCGGGTGGTGCTGGCCCACTCACTGGTAGGCTTCGTATTCAATACCGCCATCCTGGGTTTCACCATCAACATTGCTGCCGGCCTGCTTGGCGCAAATTAGCTGCACCGTCGGTCGGAAACTGCTGGGCAGGCGCAGGCGGAAAAACAGCACAGCCCTCCTCTCGCCCCAGTACCTGCGGGCGGCGAAAACGTTTGCCTGCCAACCGCCGCCGGCAGGCGTCCAAGCAGGTGCTGTGACCGCCGTCATGCATTAGCACATTTGTCATATTTTCTGCGGGACACTGCCATGCCAAGTGCTATCGTTACAGTCCCACCGGCCGCATGAGTGGCCACATGATCACCGCGTTCAAGACGAGGACAAGGAGGCTGGCATGAACAAGATGACGTTCCCCAACGCCTGCCAGGTGATGCGCTGGCACTTCCACCCTTTGGGGTTCGAAGCCAGCATGGATGCGCCGCGCAGCATGATCGCCCGCCTGTTCGACCGCGCCACTGGCGAAACCGTACTGGCCATCGCCGGCATTCCCTGTGCGGCGATCATGGCCGCTGCCGATGTCGAACGGATCATCGAAGCGGTAGAAGATGAGATGGCCGCGTTCGTCCCGTCGTTCGCCTTGCGCGACGCGGTCTAGCCGACCTGCTGCTGTTTTTCCCGCAATGCCACCAGCCCTGCCATGAACTGTTCGGCAGGTACCGGCCTGCCCATCAGGTAGCCCTGCAGCGAATCGCACCCCAAGCGGGTGAGAAAGTCTTGCTGGCGATCGGTCTCGACCCCCTCGGCAACAATCCGCAGGCCCAGTGCCTGGCCAAGGGCGACGATGGCCGAGACGATCGCGGCGTCATCGCTGTCGTGCTCAAGGTCACGGACGAATCCGCGATCGATCTTCAGTTCGTTGGCCGGCAGGCGCTTGAGGTACATCAGGCTCGAATAGCCGGTGCCAAAGTCGTCGATGGAAATGTCCACGCCCATGTCGGACAGCTTCTGCAGCACGGTCAGGCTGGCATCGGCGTCGTGCATGGCCGTGGTTTCGGTGATCTCCAGGGTCAAGCGGTTGGCGGGCAGCTGATTGCGCTGCAAGGCGCTGGCAACACTGGCCACCAGGCCTGCGTGGCAAAACTGGATCGCCGACAGGTTGACCGCCATGCGCCAGTCTTGATGCCCCTGCTCCAGCCACTCGCGCATCTGCCGACACGCTTCATCGAGCACCCATTCACCGATGGGGATGATCAGCCCGGTTTTTTCCGCAAGGCCGATGAAGCGGTCCGGCAGCAGTAGCCCCTGCTGCGGATGATCCCAACGCAGCAACGCCTCGGCACCAATTGGCTGACGCAGGGTAGCGTCGAATTTAGGCTGGTAATGCAGGCGGAACTGACCAAGCTCCAACGCCGCGCGCAGGTCCTGGAGCAATTGCAGCTGCTGGCGAGCGTTGCTGTTCATCGACACGTCGAAGAAGCTGTAGCCGTTCTTGCCTGCGCTCTTGGCGTGGTACATCGCCGCATCGGCGTTACGCAGCAGTTCGAGCTGATCGACGCCGTTGCCCGGATAGAGGACGATGCCCAGGCTCGCGGTCAGTTGCAGGTCGTGCTCGGCCACGCGAAATTGCCGCGAGACCAGGTTGACCTGCTTGGCCGCCACATCCATGGCGTCTTCCGGCTCTTGCAGCTCGACCAGCAGGACGAACTCATCGCCGCCAATCCGCGCCAGGGTGTCCTGGCTGTGCAAGTGACCACGCAGGCGCGAGGCGACAGCCTTGAGCAACTGATCACCGACATGATGGCCAAACGCATCGTTAACCGGCTTGAAGCCATCCAGGTCGATGAACATCAGCGCGAAACAACCGCCCTGCTCGGCCACCTTGCCGATTGCCTGGTCGATCCGATCAGCCAGCAGGGTGCGGTTGGGCAAGCCGGTAAGGATATCGTGCAGCGCCAACTGGGTGAGTTCCTGGTTGGCTAGCGTCAGCGACCGCGCAAGCTCTGCGGTGCGCGCTTCCAGCCGGGCATCGAGGACCGAGGTCAACAGTGCCACTGAGAGCACCGCCAAGGTGGTGATCAGCACCAGATAATCCAGGCCCTCGCCACTGAGGCCTGTGGTCAACGCGCCGCAGAAGCTGCCCTCGGGGAAGTTCGCCGCCGCCATGCCGGTGTAGTGCATGCCCACGATGGCAACCCCCATCACCACGGCCGCCGCGCCGCGGATCTGCCGCACATAAGGTGTGTGCTGGCGTAGACGGAAGGCAATCCACAGCGCCGCGGCCGAAGCGCCGACCGCGATCGCCAGCGAGGCGCCGAACAGCGTCGGGTCGTAATCGATGCCTGGTTGCATGCGCAGGGCAGCCATGCCCATGTAATGCATGCTGCTGATGCCACTGCCCATGATCAGCGCGCCGCAGCCCAGTTGCAGCAACGGCAGGCTGGGCTGGCTCACCAGCCATAAGGCAAAGCCACACGACAGCACCGCGATCAGCAACGACAGCGCGGTCAGTGGCAAGTCATAGCCCAGGTCGATCGGCAAACTGAAGGCGAGCATGCCAATGAAGTGCATCGACCACACGCCGATACCCATGGCCAACGCCCCGCCAGCCATCCACAAATGCGCCGCGCGGCCCTTGGCCGTGGCGATCCGCCCGGTCAGGTCCAGGGCGGTGTAGGAGGCAAGAATGGCGACGCACAGCGAGATCAACACCAGCGAGGAAGAGTAGCTACCGATCAGCATTGGCACATCCAGCAGCGGGCGTGGGGGGGCCCGCAAAAAGCTGATAATTGTACTCAAGCTTTAGCGAAACGCACGGGTTTTCGCGAATGAGAACGGATCCAATCCTGTGTTAGCGGGGCCGCTGCGCGCCCCCTGAACTCGGCCGCCAACTACCTATAGACAGCCGCATACGCCTCACGCAAATCACACGCCCAGCCATCGAGCACAGCCTTGACGTTATCCGCCGTCATCACCTGCCGGTCATTCTCCAGCGGCACCCCGGTGCCCATCCTCATCACCTCGGCCACCACCGCCCCGGTCGCGCCATCCTCGAATGAAAGCTCAGTGCTGATCTCGCTGTCCTGATCACGTATCCCGGTGGCAGTGCTCACCCCGGCCGCGACCAAGGTAATCGGCAGCCACTCATAAAAGCGCAGGCCCTGGGTACTGGCCGCAACCCGGGTAATTGCAGGCCTGACCACCAAGGTATGCGGGCCTGGCTTGTCGACCACGGTCAAGACTTTGCCCAGCTCGTGCTTGAGCGACGCATCGTAATAGCCAAGCACGTTAGTCAAGGTAGCCCCAGGAATCCGCTCGGTCGGCTCGAACCGCGGGTAGAACACGCTGGGGGCAAAGTACACCTGGGTGTACTGCCCCCGACTCACGCCAGGGCTGACCCAGCTCAGCACCGTCTGGCCCGAGGGCGCTTGACGCTGGCTGAGCAGGCTATAGTCCTGGAGAAACCCGGCGTGCATCTCACTGGGCGCCTTTTTGCTGCTACAGGCCGACAAGGTCAACACGGCGGCAAACAGCAGCGACAGCGAACGGTTGCTTCTCATCACGGCAATCCCTTTAACAGCAACGTGGTCATACATGGACTTGGCTACCTTCAGCGCCTTCGGAGCAGGCGATGCGCAGTTGCCCATGGGCCATGATCCAGGCGATCAGCTCGGCGGTGGGCACGGCGTGGGCGTACTCGACCCAGTGACCGCTGTCCGGGCTGTAGTGCTCGACGTAGCGGCGCAGCACTACCTGGTGCTGATCCTGGGCCAGCCCCAGGCAGGACTGCTGGAAAATGATCGGCTCGTCGCGCCCGGTGGTGGTGGTGCGCTGCATCAGGATCAACGAGCGGGCGATGTCGTGTGCGGGATACTTGCTGTGCAAAACCTTCATGGACGCCCCCTTTGGCTTGGAAAGCCGGCAGAGTGCCCGGCGGGTTTTGCTGGAGAATGTCCGCTTGATGGCTGCGCTGACGCTTTGTTGCTCGATTGAAATATATGACCCAACCTGGGCAATGGTTTTACAGTTGCCCTTTTTCGCCTGTGGATCTGAGTGAACGTGAGCAGACTGCTGATCGTCGACGACGATATGGAAATCCTGTCGTTGCTGAAGAAGTTCTTCCTTCAGCATGCCTATGAGGTGGATGTCGCCCCGCACGGCGAGGCGATGTGGGCGGCGATCGCCCAGCAGCGCCCGGACACCATCATTCTCGACCTGATGCTGCCTGGTGAAGGCGGCCTGAGCCTGTGCCAGAAAGTCCGCGCGCAAACCGGCATCCCGATCATCATGCTCACTGCCATGGCCGAACTGAGCGACCGCATCGTCGGCCTGGAACTGGGCGCCGACGACTACCTGACCAAGCCGTTCGCCCCGCGTGAGCTGCTGGCGCGGTTGCGCGCCTTGCAGCGCCGGGTAGGCGAACGGCAAGTGCCCGTCAGCGAACCGTCACGGCCGATAATCGGCTTTGCCGGTTGGCACCTGGACATCACCGCGCGCGAGCTGCGCTCGCCTGAAAACGTGATGATTCCACTGTCTGGCGGTGAGTTCGATCTGTTGCTGGTGTTTCTCGAGCATCCACAGCGCATCCTCACCCGCGAGCAACTGATCGATCTCACCCACGGCCAAGGCCACGACGCTTATGACCGCAGCATCGACGTGCAAGTCAGCCGCCTGCGGCGCAAGATCGAGCCCGACAGCAAGCGCCCGGACCTGATCCGCACCGTGCGCAATGGCGGCTACATGTTCACCGCCAAGGTCAGCCGCTCGTGACAACACCGCGCTGGCGCCGCGATACCCTCAACCGGCGCATCGCCCTGACCATCCTGGTGGCGATGCTGATCTCGTTGGCCCTCAATGCCCTATTCGTGCAGGTGGCAGGCATCTGGGCGCGGCCGCCGATCGACCGCACTGGCCTGCTGGACCAGATTGCCGCCACCGCGCGAGTGATCGAAGCCGCCCCAGCGCCCCTGCGCCCGCAATTGGCCAATGCCGCCAGCAGCCCCATGCTGCAGGTGCAATGGCAAGCCGAGCGCCGCGCATTCGATTTGCCGCCGGGTGGCGCGCAGGTCGACCCCGGCAAAGTGCCCGTGCTGCGCCAATTGCTCGGCAATCAGCGGGAAATCGAAGTCTACCGGCCCAGTGACTGGCCCAGCGGCAGCGCCCAGGCGCGGTATGCGGTGCTGATCGAGTTCGGCGATGGCAGCTGGCTGTCCTTCGTGCCACCCGAGCGCAGCTGGGGTCTGAACTTGCCGGCCCGCATTGGCGTGATCATCGCCCTGGGGCTGATCGCCACCTTGCTGGTCGCCTGGATCGCCACCCACCAACTGGCCAAGCCCCTGCAACGCTTTGCCGGTGCGGCCCGGCGCTTTGGAGGTGATCTAAGCGCGCCACCGATCAAGCTTGAAGGTCCCCACGAAATCCGCCAGGCGATCATCGCCTTCAATACCATGCAAGCGCAGATTCAGCATTTCATCGCTGAGCGCACCCACATGCTCGCAGCCATCTCCCACGACCTGCGTGCGCCGTTGACGCGGATGCGCTTGCGCAGTGAGTTCATGGAAGACCTCGACCACCAGCGCAAACTGATTCGCGATGTCGAAGAAATGCAGTCGATGATCAACGCCGCCCTGGCGTTTTTCCGCGAAGACACGGCGCTGGAGCAAAGCACCGCGTTCGATCTGTCGGAGCTGCTGCAAACCATCATCGACGACTACCGCGACCAGGGCATTGCCGTCGACTTCGCCGGCCCCGCGCACCTCGTGTATGACGGCCGGCCGCTGAGTATCAAGCGCGTGGTGGTCAACCTGCTGGACAATGCAGTGAAGTATGGCCGACAGCCGCGCATTGATCTGAGCAGTGACCAGCAAGCTGTGCGCATCGAGGTTAGCGACCAAGGGCCGGGGATTCCCGAACCCGCCCTGCAGCGGGTGTTCGACCCATTCTTTCGTCTTGAGGGCTCGCGCAACCGCGACACCGGCGGGGTTGGCCTGGGCCTGTCGGCAGCGCGGGCGATCGTGCGTGAGCAAGGCGGCGAGCTCACCCTGCGCAATGGCAGCGGCTCAGGGCTGATTGCGCAGGTTGAGCTGCCGGGGCGTAGCTGAAGCAAATCTGCAGGGGCTGTACCGGCCCTATCGCGGGGCAAGCCCGCTCCTACAGGCCGGCGGGTGCCTCTGCAGGTACGGGCCCGCGATAGCGCCGACGATGCCCCCGTAGGAACGGGCTTGCTACGCGATAGCGCCGGCGATGCCCTCGTAGGAGCGGGCTTGTCCCGCGACAGGGCCGGCGATGCCCCCGTAGGAGCGGGCTTGCCCCGCGATAGCGCCGGCGATGCCCCCGTAGGAGCGGGCTTGCCCCGCGATAGCGCCGGCGATGCCCTCGTAGGAGCGGGCTTGCCCCGCGATAGCGCCGGCGATGCCCTCGTAGGAGCGGGCTTGCCCCGCGATAGGGCCAGCAACCGCTACCTCTCAGTCCTGGGCGCGCTCAGCCTCGGCAAACGCCTGCTCGGCATCCCAGCCACCACCCAGCGCAGCAATCAACTGCACACTGGCCACCAGCCGCCCTTGCAACAGGGTCAGCACACTGCGCTCGTTACTCAGGGCAGTGGTCTGCACATTGACCACATCCAGATAGCCAATCAACCCAGCGCGATACTGGTTCTCGGTCAGGCGCAGCGACTCACGGGCAGCGTCCAGCGCCTCCTGGCGCACCACCGCCTCGTCGCCGTAGACCTTGAGCTGGACCAGGTAGTTCTCGACTTCCTTGAAGCCGTCGAGCACGGTCTGGCGATACTGCGCCACGGTCTGGTCATACACCGCAACGGTGCGATCGACCTCGGCGCTGCGCTTACCGGCATCGAACAAGGTCATGGCCAGCGATGGCCCCACCGACCAATAGCGGTTGGGCAGCTCGATCCAGT
Organism: Pseudomonas sp. NPDC088890; assembly: GCF_044900155.1. Classification (NCBI taxonomy): domain Bacteria; kingdom Pseudomonadati; phylum Pseudomonadota; class Gammaproteobacteria; order Pseudomonadales; family Pseudomonadaceae; genus Pseudomonas; species Pseudomonas sp. NPDC088890. Next base: position 251,921 of record NZ_JBJDNG010000007.1, read on the forward strand.
TGCTGAAGCTACTGCTCGAATAGCCGCCACTCATGCTCAGGCTCAAGTCTGGGAAGTACGCCGCACGCGCCACGCCGATATTGGCGTTGGCCGCCATTACGTTGCGCTCCGCCGAGGCGATATCGGGGCGCCGTTCCAAGAGCTGCGAGGGCAACGAAACGGGAATCTGCGGCAAGGCCGGTATCGACTTGCTGTCAGCCAGGGCGAAATCGGCCGGGGCCTTGCCCATCAGCACGGCAATGGCGTTCTCGTACTGCGCGCGCTGCCAGATCAGGTCGATCAGGTCGGCCTGGGTGCTTTTGAGCTGGGTGCGCGCCTGGGCCACCGCATCCGGGCCGGAAACACCGGCGCGGTACTGGTTCTCGGTCATCTTCAGCGAACGCTCATAGGCAGCCACGGTGGCCTCCAACAAGCGCTTCTGCTCATCGATGACGCGCAGTTGCAGGTAGTTCTGCACCAGTTCCGACTGCAAGCTAAGGCGAATCGCCGCCAAGTCGGCAAAGCTGGCTTGCGCGCTGGCTTCGTTGGCATTGAGCGTCTCGCGCAGCTTACCCCACAGGTCGATCTCCCAACTGACGCCGAGCTGGGCGTTGTAGGTATTGCGGATGCCGCTGCTGTTGTTCGACAGGCTTGAGCTGCTACTGCCAGTACCTTGCGCCGAACGGGTCTTGCCGGCCGACAGGTCGAGGCTGGGGAACAGCGAAGCGCGGCTGCTGCGAATCAGTGCCGTCGCCTGGCGGTATTGGGCCTCGTACTGGGCAACGGTCTGGTTGCTGCGGTTGAGTTCTTCGACCAGGGCATTGAGCCCGGCATCGCCATACAGCTCCCACCAGGCGCCACGGGCAATAGCGTCGGAGGGATTGGCCTGGGTCCAGCCTTCGGCCTGCTTGAATTGCGCAGGCGTGGCCAGCTCCGGCCGCTGGTAGTCGGGGCTCAAGGTGCAGGCACTGAGCATCAGTGCGCACAGGCTGGCGCCGAGCAGTCGCGAGCCGCGGCCACGGCCCAGCTGCTGCAGGGCACGGTGAAGTGGGGTCTGGGCAAAGTTCATAGCGGGGTATCCAGAGCGGCGTCGGTGCGCACGCCGCGCCAACGGTTGAATCGGTGACGCAGGCGGTCGAGGTAGAGGTAGACCACCGGCGTTGTGTATAGGGTCAGGACCTGGCTAAACACCAGACCGCCAATGATGGTCAGGCCCAATGGCTGGCGCATCTCGGCACCTTCGGCGCTGCTGAGCATCAACGGCAGCGCGCCGAGAATGGCGGCGATGGTGGTCATCAGGATCGGCCGCAGACGCAGCAGGCACGCGCGGCGAATCGACTCCTCCGGGCTCATGCCTTGCTGACGCTCCAGTTGCAGGGCCAGGTCGATCATCAGGATGGCGTTCTTTTTCACCACACCGATCAACAGGAACAGGCCAAGCAGCGAGATCAGGCTGAACTCGCCACCGGTGACGTACAACGCCAACAACGCGCCGACGCCAGCCGAGGGCAAGGTCGAGAGAATGGTCAGCGGGTGGATGTAGCTCTCGTAAAGAATGCCCAGCACCAGGTAAACCAGCACCAGCGCGCCAAGGATCATCAGTGGCTGGCCTTCCTGGGTCTTGGTAAAGGCATCGGCGGTGCCACCGAGCTTGGCGATCACTTCCTCGGGCAGGCCGAGCTTGGCCACTGCCCTCTCCACCGCGGCCATCGCCTGGTCGGGGCTGTAGCCTTCGGCAACGTCGAAGGCGATGTCTTCGGCGGCGAACTGGCCCTCGTGGCTGACGCGGTCATTGGCCAGACTGTTCTCGTAGCGGGCGAAGGCCGACAGCGGTACACGTGCGCCGTCCGCAGTGATTACCTGGACTTGCTCCAGGGTGCTCGGGTCCCAGGCATACTTGGGGTTGATCTCCAGCACGACCTGGTACTGGTTGAGGCTGTCGTAGATGGTCGAGATCTGCCGCTGGCTGTAGGCGTTGTTGAGCACGCTGGTGACCATTTCCATGTCGATGCCCAGGCGCTTGGCCTGATCGCGGTCGACGACCAGGGTCACTTGCTGGGTGCCGGCGCCATCACGGGCGTCGATAGCGGTCAACTCAGGCAGTGCGCGCAAGGCCGCGGTGACTTTCGGGAACCACTCGCGCAATGCCGCCAGGTCACCACTTTGCAGGGTATACAGGTACTGCGAGGTGGTCTGGTCGCGCCCGCCGCCGCCCAATTGCAGGTCCTGGTCGGCCATCAGGTAAAGCCGCCCGCCTGGCACCTTGGGCATTTCCTTGCGCAGGCGTTCGATCACCTGCTGGGCGTTGAGCTTGCGCTCGGCAATCGGCTTGAGGCGGACCAGAACCATGGCGTTGTTGGTACCGCTATTGCCACCAATGAAGCCGGCCACGCTCTGCACGGCCGGGTCTGCGAGCAGCGCGCGGCGGTAGACCTCCATCTTCGGCTGCATCACGGTGAACGACAACCCGTCGTCGCCGCGGATGAAGCCCATCAGCTGACCGGTGTCTTGCTGCGGCATCAGGGTCTTGGGCACCACCACGTACAGGGCGACGTTGACCCCGATGGTCACCAGCAAGCTGAGCAGGGTCAGGCGGCGATGACGCAAGACCCAACCCAGGCTGCGGTCGTAACCGGCGACCATGCGCTGGTGAACCTTGTCGCTCCAGCGTTGCAAGCGGTTCTGCTCCTGCTGGTGCGGGCGCAACCAGCGCGCGCAGAGCATCGGCGTGAGGGTCAGCGATACCACCAGCGAGACGATGATCGCTGCGGCCAGGGTGATGGAAAACTCCTGGAACAGGCTACGCACGATCCCGCCCATGAACAGGATCGAGACGAACACCGCAACCAGCGAGACGTTCATCGACAGCAGGGTGAAGCCCACTTCCTTGGCGCCGAGGAACGCCGCGCGCATCGGTGGCTCGCCGTTCTCGATATGCCGGGAGATGTTCTCCAGCACCACGATGGCATCGTCCACCACCAGGCCGGTGGCCAGAATCAGCGCCATCAGCGACAGGTTGTTCAGGGAAAACCCGCACAGGTACATGACCGCGAACGTGCCGACCAACGACACCGGCACCGCTAGGCTTGGGATCAGCGAGGCGCGCAGGTTGCCGAGGAACAGGTACACCACCAGGATCACCAGCACCACCGCGATCAACAAGGTGTGCTCGGCTTCCTTGAGGGTCGCCTTGATCACCGGCGAGCGGTCCATGGCGATGTTCAGTTTGACGCTGGCCGGCAGCAGCGATTCCAGGGCCGGCAGCTGCGCCTTGATCTGCTCGACGGTTTCGATGATGTTGGCGTTGTTCTGCCGGTTGATCACCAGCAACACCGCGCTCTGGTCGTTGAAGAAGCCGCTGTTGTAACGGTTCTCGACGCTGTCGGTGATCGTCGCCACATCAGACAGGCGCAGGATCGAGCCATCGCTCTGGCGAATCACCAGCGGCGCGTAGTCCTTGGCTTTCTCCAACTGGTCGTTGGCGCGCACCTGCCAATTGCGTTCGGCGTCTTCGACAAAGCCCATCGGCCGGCGCTGGTTGGCGTTGGCCACCGCCGTGCGCACTTCATCCAGCGACAGCGCGTATTGGTTGAGTAGCTGTGGCTCCAGCGAGATGCGCACCGCTGGCAGCGAGCTGCCGCCGATCTGCACTTCCCCTACCCCGCTGACCTGGGCCAGGCTTTGCGACAGGATGGTGTCGGCCAGGTCATACAGCTGACCCTTCTGCAAAACGTCGGAGGTCAACGACAGGACCATGATCGGCGCCTGCGATGGGTTGATCTTCTTGTAGGTAGGCATGCTGCGCATGCCGCTGGGTAGCAAGTTACGAGTCGCGTTGATTGCCGCCTGCACCTCGCGTGCCGCGCCATCGATATCACGGCCTTGCTCGAAACCGATGATCACCCGGGTCGAGCCCTGGTTGGAGCTACTGGTCAGGGTGGTGACCCCGGCGATGGCACCGAGCTTGCGCTCCAGTGGCGTGGCTACGGTGGAAGCCATGACCTCGGGGCTTGCGCCCGACAGGTTGGCCGACACCACGATCACCGGGAAGTCCATCTGCGGCAGCGGCGCCACCGGTAGCAAGCCGAAGCTGACCCCACCGAGCAGCATGATCGCCAGGCTCAGCAGCATGGTCGCCACTGGCCGGCGGATGAACGGGCCGGAGAGATTCATGCCTTGGCCTGCTTGGCGTCAGCAGCCGGACGCCAGCGGCGGGCCAGGCGGTCGAAGTACAGGTAGATGACCGGCGTGGTGAACAGCGTCAGCACCTGGCTGACCAGCAGCCCGCCGACCATCACCAGGCCCAGCGGCTGACGCAGCTCGGCACCGGAGCCGGTGGCGAGCATCAGCGGCACCGCGCCAAACAACGCGGCCAGGGTGGTCATCAGGATCGGCCGGAAGCGCAGCAGTGCTGCCTGGTAGATCGCCTCCTGCGGCGCCATGCCCTGATTGCGTTCGGCCTCCAAGGCGAAGTCGATCATCATGATGGCGTTCTTCTTGACGATACCGATCAGCAGGATGATGCCGATGATCGCGATCATGCCCAGGTCATTACCGCTGAGGATCAACGCCAGCAAGGCGCCGACCGCTGCCGACGGCAGGGTCGAGAGGATGGTTACCGGATGGATGTAGCTCTCGTACAGCACGCCAAGCACGATGTACATGGTCACCACCGCCGCCAGGATCAGCAGCAAGGTGCTCGACAGCGAAGCCTGGAAGGCTTCGGCGGCGCCTTGGAAACGGGTCTGTACGCCAATGGGCATGCCGATGTCCTGCTGGACCTGCTCGATGGCCTGGACTGCCTCGCCCAAGGCCACGCCTGGCGCCAGGTTGAACGACATCATCACCGCCGGGAACTGGCCGATGTGCGAGATCGCCAGCTGCGCCTGGCGCTGCTCGATACGCGCCAGGGCCGAGAGGCGCACCTGGCCACCGTCGCTGGCCTTGACGTGGATCGACTCCAGCGCCGCTGGGCCGATGCTGGCCGCAGCCTGCGACTGCAGCACCACGCGGTACTGGCTAGCCTGGGTATAGATGGTGGAAATCTGGCGTTGGCCGAAGGCGTCGTACAGGGCATTGGTGATCTGCGCCACGTTGATGCCCAGGCGGCTGGCCATGTCACGGTCGATCACCAGGTAGACCTGTAGGCCCTTGTCTTGCAGGTCGCTGGCGACATCGCGCAGCTCGGCGCGCTGCTGCAGGGCCTGGACCAGCTTGCCGCTCCACTGCGCGAGCATGTCGGCGTCTGGGGAGGACAGGCTGAACTGGTACTGGGTGCGACTGACCCGATCTTCGATGCTCAAGTCCTGCACTGGCTGCATGAACAAGCGAATACCCACCAGCTTGTCGACCTGCGGTTGCAGTCGATCGATCACCTGGCTGGCAGTGACGTCGCGCTCGCCATGGGGCTTGAGGTTGATCAGCAGGCGGCCACTGTTGAGCGTGGCGTTGTCACCATCGACGCCGATATACGAGGACAGGCTCTGCACCGAAGGGTCTTGCAGAATGACCTTGCTCAGCGCCTGCTGGCGCTCGCTCATGGCGGCGAATGAGGTCGATTGCGGCGCTTCGGAGATGCCCTGGATCACCCCGGTGTCCTGCACCGGGAAGAAGCCCTTGGGCACGATCATGTAGAGGAACACGGTCAACACCAGGCTGCCAACCGCCACCAGCAACGTCAGCGGCTGGTGCTTGAGGACCCACTGCAGGCCCCGCCCATAGTGCTCGATCAGCCAGTCGATCCACGCGCCGCTGGCACGGTAGAAGCGGCTCTGCTCTACCTCCTTGGGCTCGCGCTTGAGCAAGCGCGCGCACATCATCGGGGTCAAAGTCAGCGACACCACCAGGGAAATCAGGATGGCCACGGCCAAGGTGATGGCGAACTCACGGAACAGCCGGCCGACCACGTCGGCCATGAACAGCAGCGGGATCAGTACGGCAATCAGCGAGAAGGTCAGCGAGATCAGGGTAAAGCCAATCTGCCGCGCGCCCTTGAGCGCCGCCTGCATCGGCGTCTCGCCCTCCTCGATGTGCCGGGAGATGTTCTCCAGCATGACGATGGCATCGTCCACCACGAAGCCGGTGGCGATGGTCAGAGCCATCAGGGTCAGGTTGTTGATGGAAAAGCCCGCCAGGTACATCACACCGAAGGTGCCGATCAACGACAGCGGCACGGCAATCGAGGGAATGATGGTCGCACTGAAGCGGCGCAGGAACACGAAGGTCACCATCACCACCAGGACGATGGCGATCAGCAGCTCGTGCTGCACGTCGGTAACGGCGGCGCGGATGGTCTGGGTGCGGTCGGTGAGTACCATCACATCGAGGCCGGCCGGTAGGTTGTCGGTGATCGATGGCAGCAGATCCTTGATCCGGTCGACCACTTCAATGACGTTGGCCCCCGGCTGGCGCTGGATATTGAGCAGCACCGCCTGGTTCTCGTTGGCCCAGGCCGCCAGGCGCTCGTTTTCGGCACCATCGACGATTTCGGCGACGTCCTTCAGCCGCAGCGGCGCGCCATTGGTGTAGGCGAGGATGAGGTTGGCGTATTCCTCGGGCGAGCGCAGCTGGTCGTTGGCATCGAGCATCGACACCCGGGTCGGGCCGTCGAAGTTGCCCTTGGGCTGGTTGACGTTGGAGGCGCCGATCAAGGTGCGCACGTCATCCAGGTTCAAGCCATTGGCAGCCAGGGCGTCGACGTTGACCTTGATCCGCACTGCCTGGCGCTGGCCGCCAGCGATGCTGACCATGCCCACGCCGCTGATCTGGGCGAGCTTTTGCGCTACCCGGGTATCGACCAGGTCGTTGAGCTTGGGCAACGGCATGGTCTTGGACGAGATGGCCAGGGTCAGCACCGGGGTATCGGCCGGGTTGACCTTGTTGTACACCGGGGGGGCCGGCAGGTCGCTGGGCAATAGGTTGCTGGCGGCGTTGATCGCTGCCTGCACCTGCTGCTCGGCGACGTCCATGTTCATGTCCAGGCTAAAGCGCAGGGTCAGCACCGAGGCGCCGCCGGAGCTGGTCGAAGCCATCTGGGTCAGGCCTGGCATCTGGCCGAACTGGCGCTCGAGGGGCGCGGTAACCGCACTGGTCATCACCTGCGGACTGGCACCGGGATACAGGGTCATGACCCGAATAGTCGGGTAGTCGACCTGGGGCAAGGCCGCGACTGGCAGCAGCTTGTAGGCGATCAGGCCGGCCAGGACGATGGCCAGCATGCTCAGCGTGGTGGCGACCGGCCGCAGGATGAACAGGCGCGAGAGGTTCATGCGCCCGCCTTGTCCGACTTACCGGCCTCGATCGCGCCATTGGCGTCCTGGCCTTGCAAATGCTGACCGGGGGTGGTCGGCACTTGCGAGCTGTCTTCGACCACTTCGACCTTGCTGCCTTCGCGCAGGCGGTCGGTGCCTTCCAGCACCAATCGATCACCGGCAGCCAGGCCTTCGAGGATTACACTGCGTTCGCCATCGCTGGCACCGACCTTGAGCTTGCGCACATTGACCGTGTTCTGTTCGTTGACCACGTAGGCGAAGGTGCCTTCGTTACCGAACTGGATCGCCGCGGCCGGCGCCAAGACCACCTGTTTGAGGGTATCGGCAAGCAGGCGCACGTTGACGAACTGATTGGGGAACAGGGCCTGGTCCTTGTTTTCGAAGCGGCCCTTGAACTTGAGGGTGCCGGTGGTGGTGTCGATCTGGTTATCCAGGCTGCCGAGCACACCGGTGGCCTGCAATTTGCTGTCGCCACGGTCCCAGGCCTCGACGGGTAACGCCGCGCCGCTGCGGTAGCGCTCGAGCACGGTGCTCAGCTCGGTTTCCGGCAGAGTGAAGGCGACGCTGATCGGCTCGGTCTGGGTGATGACCACCAGTGCAGTGGTGTCATTGGCAGCAACCAGGTTGCCCAGGTCGAGCTGACGCAGGCCCAGGCGCCCGTTGATCGGTGCGCGGATCTGGGTGAATTCGAGGTTCAGTCGGGCATCGCTTACCGCTGCCTGGTTGGTCTTGACCAAGCCCTGGAACTGCGCCACCTGTGCTTCGGCAGTGTCCAGGGTTTGCTTGGCGATGCTGTCTTCAGCGTACAGGCCTTTATAGCGCGCCACGTCGACCTGGGCGTTTTTCAACTGCGCCTGGTTTTGCGCCAGCGTGCCTTCGGCCTGCTGCAAGGCGATGCGGTAGCTGCGCGGATCGATCTCGGCGAGCAGATCGCCAGCCTTGACCTGCTGACCTTCCTTGAAGTGGATCTTGACCAGCTCACCGGCAACGCGGCTGCGCACATTGACCGTGTTGTTCGCCGTGACCGTGCCCAACGCCTTGTAATACAGCGGGAAGTCGCCGACCTGCACCGGTTCGACTCGCACCGGCACCGCCTCGGTCGAGCCACCAAAGCCTGGGCGGCCATTTTTCCCCATGCGCCCGGCCGGTTCCTTGGAGGTCGACGCAGCGGGCCACAGCCACCAGGCCAGCAAGGCCACCAGTAGCAGGATCAGCAGGCCGATGAGCCAGCGACGAGGGGAGCGGGAGACGGAAGCTTGCATGGGTTGAACGAACCTTGTTCGGAAACGGCGACGTGGGAGGGTGAACGATAAGCATTGAGACCGGTTTAGCAAAGCGGCTTTACCAGGCATTTACCTTTGGCTGACGTTGCTAAAACGATGAACTTTAAATGAAAACGGCCTGGAAATCGTTCCAGGCCGTTTCAGGGTGTTGCTGTTGGGGCCGCTGTGCGGCCCATCGCAGGCAAGCCAGCTCCTACAGGGGCTAAGTCGCCATTCAGATCCGCGATTACTTCAGGACAGCCAGCGCTGCCTCGTAGTTCGGCTCTTCAGCGATCTCGCCAACCAGCTCGCTATGCAGGACTTTGTCGTTCTCGTCCAGCACTACGACCGCGCGGGCAGCCAGGCCAGCCAGCGGGCCGTCAGCAATGGCCACGCCGTAGTTCTCGAGGAACTCACGACCACGCAGGGTCGACAGGTTCTTGACGTTTTCCAGGCCTTCGGCACCGCAGAAACGCGCTTGGGCGAACGGCAGGTCAGCCGACACGCACAGCACCACGGTGTTGGCCAGGTCATTGGCCTGGGCGTTGAACTTGCGTACCGAGGTAGCGCAGGTTGGGGTATCGACGCTTGGGAAGATGTTCAGCACCTTGCGCTTGCCGGCGAAGTCCTTCAGCGACTGGTCAGACAGGTCTGCACCAACCAGCGAAAAGGCCGGAGCCTGGGCGCCAGCCTTCGGCAGGACACCTTTGACCTGAACTGGGTTGCCTTTGAGGGTCACTTGAGCCATGAGCGTAATCCTTATACGGGGTTTGGAAAGGACACTGAGTTAAGCATGAAGCTGCGCCCAAGCCTATGGCCGCACATAAAAATGTCCGGGTGGCGACAGCCGACCCGGACATTTCTTACAACAATAACGCGATCAGCCCAGAAGGCTGTCTACCAGCGAGTAGACCACCGAGGTAATGGCGACCAGACCCACCACCACCACGAACACATTGGACATCGCGCCACTGTACTTGCGCATCGACGGCACTTTGCGGATGGCGTACATCGGCATCAGGAACAGCAGCACGGCGATGATCGGCCCGCCGAGCGATTCGATCATGCCCAGGATGCTCGGGTTGAGCGTGGCGACGATCCAGCACACCACCAGCATCAGCGCGGCGACCATGCGGTCCAGGGCCTTGGCGCCTGGACGCAGGCCGGCCTTGGTGATGATGCCTTTAAGGCCTTCGCTGGCGCCAATGTAGTGGCCCAGGAACGACTTGGCGATGGCAATGAAGGCAATCAATGGCGCGGCAAAGGCGATGGTCGGATTGCTGAAATGGTTGGCCAGGTACGACAGGATCGACAGGTTCTGCGCCTTGGCTTCAGCCAGTTGAGCGCTGTCCAGGGTCAGTACGCAGCTGAACACGAAGAACAGCACCATGGCCACCATCAGCAGGTGGGCGCGCGACAAGATCTGCCCGCTGCGCTGATCGGCATGCTCGCCATAGCGACGTTTCTGGTCGACGGCGAACGCCGAGATGATCGGCGAGTGGTTGAAGGAGAACACCATCACCGGAATCGCCAGCCACACGGTGTGCAGGAAGGCCGAGCCAGACGGCACCTGCATGGCGGTGTCGAGGATGCCGCCACTCCAGTGCGGCACCAGGTACAGCGCCAGCAGCGCCAGGGCAACGATGAACGGGTAGACCAGCAGGCTCATGACCTTGACCGTGGCCTGCTCGCCGCAGCGCACGATCGCCAGCAGGCCCAGGATCAACACGAACGACAGCAGCGCGCGCGGTGGCGGGGTCATGTGCAGCTGGTGCTGCATGAAGCTGGTGACCGTGTTGGTCAACGCCACGCTGTAGATCAGCAGGATCGGGAAGATGGCAAAGAAGTACAGGATGGTGATCAGTGCACCGGCCTTGATGCCGAAATGCTCTTCGACCACCTCGGTGATGTCGCCGCTGCGCCCGGACAGGACAAAGCGGGTCAGGCCGCGGTGAGCGTAGTAAGTCATGGGGAATGCGAGGATAGCGAGGATCAGCAGCGGCCAGAAGCCGCCCAGGCCTGCGTTGATCGGCAGGAACAGGGTTCCGGCGCCGATAGCCGTGCCAAACAGGCCCAGCATCCAGGTAGTGTCTTGACGCGACCAGCTGTCGAGGACGGCGGGGGACGATTGTTCGAAGCGTTGTTCAACGCCTTGGGCCTGCTCATTCATTCCGGGTGCAACTCCACTCGCAAGACTGCAACAGGCTGAGAGTGGCGAAACAGAGGGATCGCACACCTCAACCGAAAAGAGGGGCGCGATTGTGCACTGAAAGGTTGCACTTGCGAAGCCCCGCCCGAGGGACGGTTGCACCTTTTACGTGTACGAATGGGGGATCTGCAGTGTCATGGGTGTGGGAGCGGGCTTGCCCCGCGATAACGATCTGGCCGACAGCACTCGGCTACCGACCAGAACGCAATCCTATCAACCTTGCTGAACCGCGGCGAACGCCTCGGCAACACGGCGCAGGTTGTCTGGGCGCAGCCCCGACATGCAGACCCGGCCGCTGTCAATCAGGTAAACGCCGAACTCGTCGCGCAGACGGCGCACTTGCTCGACGTTGAAGCCGGTGTAGCTGAACATGCCACGCTGCTCGAGGAAGAACTGGAAGTCCTGACCTGGCAACAGCTCGCCGAGCAGATCGACGAGGCCCTGGCGCATTTGCAGGATACGCTTGCGCATCACTTCGACTTCCGCCGCCCACTGGGCATTGAGCCCGGCATCGCCCAGTACGCCTGCTACCAACTGCGCACCAAATGCCGGTGGGCTGGAGTAGTTGCGGCGCACAGTGGCCTTGAGCTGACCCAACACGCTCTGCGCGGTCGCCTGGTCATCACAGACCACCGACAGGCCCCCTACCCGTTCGCCATACAGCGAGAAGATTTTCGAGAACGAGTTGCTGACCAGGCACGGCACACCGGCACGGGCCATTTCGCGAATGGCGTAGGCGTCTTCAACCAGGCCTTCGCCAAAGCCTTGATAGGCGATATCGAGGAACGGGATCAGCTCACGCGCCTTGACCACTTCGACCACTTGCTGCCATTGGCTCTGGTCCAGGTCGACACCGGTCGGGTTGTGGCAGCACGGGTGCAGCAGCACCACGCTGTTTGGCGCCAAGGTCTGCAGGGTTGCCAGCATGCCGGCAAAGTCCACCCCACGGGTGCTCGCATCGAAGTACGGGTAGGTGTTGACCTTGAAACCTGCACCTTCGAAGATGGCCCGGTGGTTGTCCCAGGTCGGATTGCTCACCCAGACTTCGGACTGCGGGAAGTAGCGCTTGAGGAAGTCGGCGCCGACTTTCAGCGCACCAGAACCACCGACTGTCTGCACGGTGGCCACCCGCCCGCCAGTGACGGCCGGATGATCGCTACCGAACAGCAGTGCCTGGATCGCTTGGCGGTAGCTGGCCAGGCCTTCCATCGGCAGGTACAGCGAAGCTTCATGGGGCTGACCGGCCAGGCGCTTTTCCACCTCGGCCACGGCCGCCAGCTGCGGCACGACGCCGGCCTCATCGTAGTACAGGCCGATACTCAGGTTGACCTTGTCGGCACGCGGGTCGGCCTTGAAGGTTTCCATCAACGAGAGGATCGGATCGCCGGCATAGGCATCGACATGTTTGAACACAGCGCACAGCTCCTTGAATCAGGACAGTTCGGAAATGCTTGAGCGAGGATACCCGCAGTTGCGCCCAAGGAACATCACCTTGGTGCAACAGAGTCAGTGCAAGGCTGCACGACCCGCCAGGTGTGTCCCTTGCAGGACTACTAGTAGGAGCGGGCTTGCCCCGCGATAGCGCCAGTTCAGCCAGCCATTGCCTCAAGCTCGTGCAACTCCTGCTCGGTCAACGCCACCCCTTCACGCTCAGCCACCTCGCGCTCGCGATAACGCCGCTCACCCGGCATGCGCGTCAACCCCACCGCCTGCATCTGCGCAACCAGCTCGCGGCTGCGCTGGGCAAAGCGATCACCCTCGGCCTTACTTGGGTCAATGACGATGATCAGCTGCCCAGTCCAAGGCGTCTTCGCCCCCGGATGACCGTTCCAATCGAACTCCCAGGAGAAGTTGCCGCCGGTCAATGCCGCTGCCAGCAGCTCGACCATCATCGACAGCGCCGAGCCCTTGTGCTCGCCAAACGGCAATAGCGCGCCACCTTCAAGAATCGCCTTGGGGTCAGTGGTCGGCTGGCCATTGGCATCCACCCCCATGCCCAGCGGCAGTTGCTGACCGGCGCGCGCCGCGATCTGCACATCGCCATGGGCCATGGCGCTGGTAGCCATGTCGAAGACGATCGGGTCAGTCCCGGCGCACGGGGCAGCGAAGGCAATCGGGTTGGTGCCGAACAGCGGTTTGCTGGCGCCATGGGGCACCACGCAGGTCATGCTGTTGACCACGCTGAGCGCCACCAAGCCCTCATCGGCGAACGGCTCGACATCCGGCCAAAGGGCCGCGAAATGGTGCGAGTTGTGAATCGCCAGCACGGCAATCCCGGCGCTGCGCGCCTTCTCGACCAGCAGCGCGCGCGCCGCAGCCAGGGCAGGCTGGGCAAAGCCACCACCGGCATCGACCCGGACATACCCCGACGCCACATCACTGACCTGCGCGACGGCCTTGCCGTTGACCCAGCCACTGGCCAGGGTCGAGACGTAGCCGGGAATGCGGAATACGCCATGGCTATGGGCGCCGTCACGCTGGGCACTGGCGCAGTTGAACGCCAGCGCACTGGCGACTTGCTGGCTGCAGCCATGGCGCTCGAGGATCGCTTGCAGCAACGCCTGCAATTGGGCAAACGGCACGCGCACGACAGCGCTGGTGGAGGGTGCGGACATCTGAAGCTCCTTTCTTGGAATTATTGGAAACGCAATGGCAACAGCGTTGGCAATGACAAAAACTTTCATGCATGTGACAGCTATCTGTCAAATGTTGACTTGGTGACAGAAAAGATCCATTTTCTATTTCACGCCTCACCCAGCCCGGAGCACGTCATGAGCCAATCGATCAAGCAACGCCTGGAGCACAGCCTGCACAGTGCTGCCGCCTCGGGCCGCAAGATCGCCAGCTACATGCTCGGCAACCTGCACGAACTGCCGTTCCAGACTTCGGCGAGCATCGCCGAGAAGCTTGGTGTCAGCGAATCCAGCGTTGGTCGCTTCTGCCGCTCGCTCGGCTATGCCCACTTGAAAGCGCTCAAGCAAGACCTGCAAAGCGACCTGGGCGATGGCCCATGGCTGGTGGGTGACCGTTTGCAAGAATATCGCCAGAAGCACGACGACAGTCAAAGCAGCGGCAGCCTGGAGCTGGAAATCGCCGCCCTGGTGCGGGTGCATGAGTACAGCCGCACCGAGGCCTGGCACCAGGTTGCCCAGCGCCTGGCACAACGGCCGCGGGTGTTCATCGCCGGGTTTCAGACCGAGCGCGGCGTCGCCCAATGCATGACCCACCTGCTGCACTACCTGCGCGATGGCGTGCAGGTGGTCGACGGCAGCGCCGGGCACTTTGGCGAGGTCCTGCTTGGCCGCCCAGACCACAGTGCGCTGGTGGTATTCGAGGCGCGCCGCTATTCACGCCACGCCCTGATGCTGTGCCAGAAGGCACGCCAGGCGGGCATTCCGGTCACCCTGGTGACCGACACTTTCTGTGACTGGGCCGATGCCAATGCCGATGAGGTATTTCGCATCCCCACCGAGTTCAATCTGTTTTGGGAATCCACCTCGGCGATGCTGTCGTGGGTGCACCTGATGGTCAACGAGGTCTGCAAGAAACTCGGGCCTGATGTTGAAAAGCGCTTGGAAGCGACTGCCGCTCTACATAACGAGTTCGTCGGCTACACCTCGTGGCCGGCGGGAAAACAACAATAGCAAGCGAGCAACCCTAGAGGTGCAAGATGAACAAGACCATGGCTATGGTGGGTGCGTGCGCCCTGCTGCTGGCAGGGACTGCCAGCGCCGAGACCCTGCGTTTCGCCACTGAAGGCGCTTATCCGCCGTTCAACTATGTCGATGCCGACAACAAGCTGCACGGCTTCGATATCGATATCACCCACGCCCTGTGCGAGCAGATGAAAGTCGAGTGCACCCTGGTCGCGCAAGACTGGGAAGGCATCATTCCGGCGCTGATGGCGCGCAAATACGATGCCGTGGTCGCCTCGATGATCGACACCGAGGAGCGGCGCAAGAAGATCGCTTTCACCAACCACTATTACCGCACCCCGCTGACCGTCGCGGTAGCCAAGGACAGCCCCATCAGCGACGCCCAGACCGACTTCAAGGGCTACACCGTTGGCGCGCAGTCGTCCTCGACCCAGGCGATCTACGCCGAGGACGTGTACGCCAAGGCCGGCGCCGATGTGAAGCTCTACCCGACCATGGATGAGGCCAACGCCGACCTCGCTGCCGGACGCCTGGACGGCGTCATCGCCGACAAATTCCCCCTGCTCGACTGGCAGAAAAAGAATGGCCAGGACTGCTGCAAGATCCTCGGCGATGTCAGCAAGACCAAGGCCGATGCCGCCATCGCCGTGCGCAAGGACGACGACGCCTTGCGCGAGCGACTTAACAAGGCCCTAGGCGAGATCGTCGCCAATGGCACTTATCAGAAGATCGCCAGCAAGTATTTCGAGTTCGACATCTACAACTGATCACCTGGACATTTGCGTGGAGTGGGCGTGCCCCCTCCACGCAAGTTCGCATGCGTTTATTGCAAGTGGGGAAACGCCCATGTTCGATCAACTGTCCTTGCTGTCTTTCGCCAGCGGTGGCTGGGGCCAGGCGCTGCTCGCCGGCGCCCTGGTGACCGTGTCGCTGGCCTTGGCTTGCCTACCAATTGGCCTGCCCCTCGGCCTGGCTGTGGCCCTGGCCGCACGCTCGCGCAAACGCCTGCCACGGGCCTGGGCAACCACTTTTTCCACGGTGTTCCGCGGCCTGCCGGAGCTGCTGACCCTGCTGATCATCTATTACGGCTGCCAGATCGCTGCGCAGAAGATCCTCGCCGCCATGGGCTATCAAGGCGAGGTGCTGATCAATACCTTCCTCGCGGCGATGATCGCCTTCAGCCTGGTATTCGCCGCCTTCTCCAGCGAAATCTGGCTGGCCGCCTTCAAGACCCTGCCCAAGGGCCAGCTTGAAGCCTGCTCGGCACTAGGCCTGAGCAAGCGCACCGGGTTCTTCAAAGTGGTGTTGCCGCAATTGACCCGCATCGCCCTGCCCGGCCTGTCCAACAACTGGTTGTCGCTGCTCAAGGACACTTCGCTGGTGTCGACCATCTCCCTGGTCGATCTGATGCGCCAGACCAACCTGGCAGTCAGCGTGACCAAGGAGCCGATGTTCTTCTATGGCGTGGCCTGCCTGGGCTACCTGCTGTTCTCGGCGCTGTCGGGCCGGGTGTTTGCCTTCATCGAGCGGCGCTGCAACCGTCACCTGCAAGGAGCACGGGCATGACTGTCGAACAACTGCTGGGGCTGGTGCTCGACCCCGAACTGCTGGAGCGCTACGGACCGCGCTTTCTCGATGGCCTGCTGGTGACCGCCAAGCTGGTGGCGATCTCGTTTACCCTCGGGGCGCTACTGGGCCTGCTGCTGGCGCTGGCGCGGATGTCCAAGCAGCCGCTGCTCAACCGCCTGGCTGCGGGGTACATCTATTTCTTCCGTGGCTCGCCACTGCTGGCCCAGCTGTTTTTGCTGTACTACGGCCTCGGCTCGCTCAAAGGCTTCTGGCAAGACTTGGGGCTATGGTGGTTCTTCCGCGAGGCCTGGTACTGCGCCGTGCTCGCCTTCACCCTGAACACTGCCGCCTACCAGGCAGAGATTTTCCGCGGCAGCCTGCTGGCCATCGCCCCGGGGCAGTACGAAGCGGCGCGCGCGCTGAACCTCAAGCGCTCGACCACGTTCTTCAAGGTGATCATGCCGCAGTCGTTGTTGGTGGCCATCGGCCCCTTGGGTAACGAGCTGATCCTCATGATCAAGGCCAGCGCCATCGCCTCGCTGGTGACCATCTATGACTTGATGGGCGTGACCAAGCTGGCCTTCTCGCGCAGTTTCGACTTCCAGATCTACCTGTGGGCAGCGGTGCTCTATCTGCTGATCGTGGAAATCGTCCGGCGCACCCTGAAACACCTGGAAGCCCGCCTGGGCCGCCACCTGAACTGACCGAAGGATACGCTCCATGCATTGCCAAACCCTTGTCCTGGGCGCCGGTATCGTCGGCGTCAGCACTGCGCTGCACCTGCAAGCGCGTGGCCGTCAGGTGATCCTGATCGACCGCGACGAGCCGGGCAGCGGCACCAGCCATGGCAACGCCGGGCTGATCGAGCGCTCCAGCGTCATTCCCTATGCGTTCCCGCGCAACCTTGGCGCGCTGCTGCGCTATGGCCTGAACCGCCAGCCAGATGTGCGCTACAGCCCGCTGCACTTGCCCAAGGCGGCGCCCTGGCTGCTGCGCTACTGGCAACAATCGGCGCCTGGCCGCCTGGCTGCGGCGGCGGCCGACATGCTGCCGTTGGTGCAGCGCAGCGTCGAGGAGCACGACGCGCTGATCGAGGCCGCCGGGCTGGCCGCACTGGTCAAGGCCAAAGGCTGGATAGAGGTGTTCCGCAACCCAGCCCTGTTCGCCCAGGCCAAACAAGAGGTCAAGGGCCTGGCCCGTTATGGCCTGCACTATGAATTTCTGGAGCGCGAGCAGCTGCAAGCACGCGAGCAGCAATTGCAAGGCGATGTCGTTGGCGGCATCCACTGGCTCGACCCGAAAACCGTCAGCAACCCCGGTGGTCTGACCCGTGGCTATGCCGCACTGTTCGTCCAGCGTGGCGGGCAGTTCCTGCACGGGGATGCCAGTAGCCTGCGCCAGGTGGATGGCAAATGGCGGGTCGACAGCCAGCGCGGAACGCTGAGCGCCGACGAGGTGGTCGCCTGCCTCGGGCCGCAATCGGCCGAGCTGTACGCACCACTGGGCTATCGCTTCCCGCTGGGCATCAAGCGTGGCTATCACATGCACTACGCCACCCGTGGCGATGCCCAATTGCAGCATTCGATCTGCGACACCCAAGGCGGCTACGTGCTGGCGCCGATGGCCCGTGGCCTGCGCCTGACCACCGGCATCGAGTTCGCCGCCAGCGATGCGCCGGCCAACGAAATCCAGCTGCAGCGCTGCGAAGCCTTGGCCCGCAAGCTGTTCCCGGCGCTTGGTGAGCGCCTGGACGACCAGCCCTGGCTGGGCCGGCGCCCGTGCATGCCGGACATGCGCCCGGTGATTGGCCCAGCCCCCAGGCACAAAGGTTTGTGGTTCAACTTCGGGCATGCCCACCATGGCCTGACCCTAGGCCCGGTCACCGGGCGCTTGCTGGCCGAAATGCTCACCGGCGAACAGCCGTTTACTGATCCTGCGCCTTACAGCGCCGCACGCTTCGACTAGAACCCCAGCGGGAGAACAACAACATGACCGCCCCTCTAAGCCTTGCCAGCCTTGCCCCCGAAGCCGACTCGCGGCCGGTGCTGATCGACATCGAAGGCCTGAACAAACACTACGGCGCCTTCCATGTCCTGCGTGATATCAACCTGCAGGTCCGCGAAGGCGAGCGGATCGTGCTCTGTGGCCCCTCAGGGTCGGGCAAGTCGACCTTGATTCGCTGTATCAATCGCCTGGAAATTGCTGAACAAGGCACTATCCAGGTTGCCGGGATCGATCTGGCCAGTAGCCGCCGCGAAGCCGCCCAGATACGCAGCGAAATCGGCATGGTGTTCCAGCACTTCAATCTGTTCCCACACATGAGCGTGCTGGACAATTGCCTGCTCGCTCCCACCAGTGTGCGTGGGCTGTCGCGCAAGGACGCCGAGGAGCGTGCGCGGATGTACCTGAGCAAAGTCGGGATCGAGAGCCAGGCACATAAATATCCGAGCCAGCTCTCCGGTGGCCAGCAGCAGCGCGTGGCCATCGCCCGCGCCTTGTGCATGAAGCCGCGGATCATGCTGTTCGATGAGCCAACCTCGGCGCTGGACCCGGAGATGGTCGCCGAGGTGCTGGATGTGCTGGTGAAACTGGCCGATACCGGCATGACCATGCTCTGCGTCACCCATGAGATGGGCTTTGCCCGGCAGGTGGCCGAACGCGTGCTGTTTTTGGAGGGTGGGCAGATCATCGAGGACAGCCCGCCGCAGGTGTTCTTCGGGCAGCCGCGTACGGCGCGGGCGCAGGCGTTCTTGAAGCAGATCCTGCATTGAGCTAGGCAGTATGGCCCTATCGCGGGGCAAGCCCGCTCCCACGCGAACGCAGCGGCTTGCCCCCGATCATTGCAGCGCTGCAATGATCCAACTGCATCGTTAAATATATTTACCAGAAACCCTGCCAAACCCTTGCCAGCCAAGGCCGCGCTGCTCTACACCCCCCGAAAACCGGCGCCAAACCGCGCGCCACTCGTTTGACATATCGAACGGCTCTGGCAAGCTATGAGTAAGCCCCGACCGGCATCGTCTCCCTCTGCGAGCCGGCAGTGCTCGGGGCCCCAGGTCGTACACAAGGCCAAGGCCGTGCGCCTGCACAACAACGACAGGAAGCACCTGTCCCAAGGTGACATATGTCCAACAGCAACATTGGCAACAAGCAACCTTCCCTGCGCAAGCCCGTCGTCCTGATGACCATGGGCAGCCAAGAGCGCAAAGGCCATGACTATCAGGTCATGACCCACAAATACATCACTCCGCTGGTCGACTTCGCAGGCTGCATTCCGGTCCTGGTACCCACTTGCTGTGGCACCGAAGACTTGGAGAGCTACCTGGACATGGCCGACGGCGTCTACCTGACTGGCGCCGGCAGCAACATCGACCCAGCGCTGTACGGCCAGGAAAACGAAACGCCCGGCAAAGCCCAGGACAAGAACCGCGACCTGTTCGACATCCCCCTGGTGCAGCTGGCCATTGCCCGCGGCCTGCCGATCTTCGGTATCTGCCGCGGCATGCAGGAAATCAACGTGGCCCTGGGTGGTGACATCTACCAGAAGGTCTACGCCGAAGCGGGCTTCAACGATCATCGGGAAAACCCGGAAGATCCGGTCGACGTCCAGTACCAGCAAGTGCATGGCGTGAAGATCAAACCAGGCAGCTGGCTGCGCGACGCACTGGGTACCGACGAAATCCGCGTCAACTCGCTGCACGGCCAAGGCCTGCGCAACCTGGGTGAGGGCCTGGAGCCGATTGCCCACGCTGAAGATGGCCTGGTCGAAGCGATCCATGCGCCGAGCATCTCGCCGTTCCTGTTTGCCGTGCAATGGCATCCCGAGTGGCAAGCGGCGAAAAACCCAGATTCGATCAAGATGTTCCAGGCCTTTGGCGACGCCTGCCGCGCCCAGGTCCGCAAATCCCAAGTCAGCAAGCGCCACCAGGCCGCCTGACTCCTCGCTTCGTTAGTTTTGATCGCGGGGCGGCGCAAGGCCGCCCCCATTTCCCCGGTCACCCTCTGCTGGT
Organism: Pseudomonas sp. NPDC088890; assembly: GCF_044900155.1. Lineage (NCBI taxonomy): Bacteria > Pseudomonadati > Pseudomonadota > Gammaproteobacteria > Pseudomonadales > Pseudomonadaceae > Pseudomonas > Pseudomonas sp. NPDC088890. Next base: position 271,877 of record NZ_JBJDNG010000007.1, read on the forward strand.
CCCAGAACACTTCCCGTGGAAGCGGGTGGCGGGCTTGTGCCTGCCCCGCGATCTTTTTTTCCCTCCTAAGTCATACGACGACTGATTGCCGTAACCAGTACTGCGGATTCGGTTTCAACCGTCTCGTCATCTGTCATGGCCTCTTCGCGGGCAAGCCCGCTCCCACAGCAACTGCAGAGCTCTTAAGGCCCCTGCAGCATCAATGGGGGAGCCATGTTGGCCGCGAAGTGGCCGGCACTACATCCTGCCCATTTCCTGGCGACGCTGAAAAAATCTGCGTAGAGGTACTAGTCATCGCACATGTTGTACGATAACTTACCTCTCATCGCAGCACATCACCTTCACCCCAAGCGCCATAGGATGCCAACAACAATGAATCCACAAGAACTGCAATCCATCCTCTCCCACGGCCTGCTGTCGTTCCCGGTGACCGACTTCAACGCCCAGGGCGACTTCAACCAGGCCGGCTACATCAAGCGCCTGGAATGGCTCGCCCCCTATGGCGCCAGCGCCCTGTTCGCCGCCGGCGGGACCGGTGAGTTTTTCTCCCTGGCTGCCAGCGAGTACAGCCAAGTGATCAAGACCGCGGTCGATACCTGCGAGCGCTCGGTACCGATCCTGGCCGGCGTCGGTGGCTCCACCCGCCAGGCCATCGAATACGCCCAGGAAGCCGAACGGCTTGGCGCCAAAGGCCTGCTGCTCCTGCCGCACTACCTCACCGAGGCCAGCCAGGATGGCGTCGCCGCTCACGTCGAAGCGGTGTGCAAATCGGTCAAGATTGGCGTGGTGGTGTACAACCGCAACGTCTGCCGCCTCAACGCCGGCCTGCTCGAGCAACTGGCCGAGCGCTGCCCGAACCTGATCGGCTACAAGGATGGCCTGGGCGATATCGAGCTGATGGTGTCGATTCGTCGCCGCCTGGGCGACCGCTTCAGCTACCTGGGTGGTCTGCCGACCGCTGAGGTGTATGCTGCCGCCTATAAAGCCCTGGGTGTACCGGTGTATTCCTCGGCGGTGTTCAACTTCGTGCCCAAGACCGCGATGGACTTCTACAACGCCATCGCCCGTGACGATCACGCCACCGTGGCCAAGCTGATCGACGATTTCTTCCTGCCGTACCTGGACATCCGCAACCGCAAAGCCGGTTACGCGGTGAGCATCGTCAAGGCCGGCGCCAAGCTCGCCGGTTACGACGCAGGCCCAGTACGCACGCCACTGACCGACCTGACTGGCGAAGAGTACGAAATGCTCGCCGCGCTGATGGACAAGATGGGTCCGCAGTAAGCCCCACCCCGCGGCCTGCCAATGCCGCACACCGGAGCCAGGCGATGCCTGGCTCCGGTTACAACTCATTAGCCCGCACAAAAATAACTAGTGGGAGTACCCAGCATGCAAGCGACTAAAAAGACGCATGTGCGCTACCTGATCCTGTTCATGCTGTTCCTGGTGACCACGATCAACTATGCAGACCGAGCCACCATCGCCATCGCCGGCTCCAGCCTGCAAAAAGACCTCGGCATCGATGCCGTCACCCTCGGCTACATCTTCTCGGCGTTTGGCTGGGCCTACGTCGCCGGCCAGATCCCCGGTGGCTGGCTGCTCGATCGGTTCGGCTCGAAGAACGTCTACGCGTTCAGTATCTTCACCTGGTCGCTGTTCACCCTGCTGCAAGGTTTTGTCGGCGGCCTGCCGGTGGCCTGGGCGGTGGTGACCCTGTTCACCCTGCGCTTTCTGGTTGGTTTCGCTGAAGCACCGTCGTTCCCCGGCAACGCGCGCATCGTTGCCGCCTGGTTCCCGACGGCCGAACGCGGGACCGCCTCGGCAATCTTCAACTCGGCGCAGTACTTCGCTACCGCACTGTTCGCGCCAATCATGGGTTGGATCGTGTTCAGCTTCGGCTGGGAACATGTATTCGTGGTCATGGGCGTACTGGGGATCGTGTTCTCCGCGGTCTGGTTGAAGACCATCTATAACCCACGCCAGCACCCGCGCATCAGCCAGAGCGAGCTTGAGCACATCGAGCAAAACGGCGGGCTGGTCGACATGGACCAGAAACGCGGCAACGATGGCCCGAAATGGGGCTACATCAAGCAACTGCTGACCAGCCGCATGCTGCTGGGCGTGTACCTGGGCCAGTACTGCATCAATGCCATCACCTACTTCTTCCTGACCTGGTTCCCGGTATACCTGGTGCAGGAGCGCGGCATGACCATCCTCAAGGCCGGCTTCATCGCCTCCTTGCCGGCCATCTGCGGCTTCATCGGTGGCGTGCTGGGTGGGGTGCTGTCGGACTGGCTGCTGCGCCGCGGCAATTCGCTGACCTTCTCGCGCAAACTGCCAATCGTCTGCGGCCTGCTGCTGTCGACCACCATGGTCTTTTGCAACTACGTCGAGGCGGAATGGATGGTGGTCGGCTTCATGACCTTGGCGTTCTTCGGCAAGGGCATCGGTGCCCTGGGCTGGGCGGTGGTGGCCGATACCTCACCCAAGCAGATCGCAGGTCTGTCCGGTGGTCTGTTCAACACCTTCGGCAACATCGCCTCGATCACCACGCCGATCGTCATCGGCTACATCATCAGCGCCACCGGCTCGTTCAAGTGGGCCTTGGTGTATGTGGGCGCCAACGCCTTGGTGGCGGTGTTCAGCTACCTGGTGATCGTCGGCCCGATCAAGCGTATCGAGCTGCGCGAAGACGCCCCCCAGTCACAGCCTGAGCCAGCCGCCAATGGCGAACTGGCAAGCTCGCGTCACTGAGTGGACACGCCCGCACCGGGGGACCGCTGCGGGCGGATGGACAAAAGCCTGAGAACCTACCAGTAGGGCCTGAACATGCAGTTGATCGAACACTCCGACTCGCCCCGCTACGTCCGCCTGCACGACGACGATAACGTCGTGGTGGTAGTCAATGACGGCGGCCTGGGCGAAGGCGCCCGCTTTCCCGATGGCCTGACCCTGGTCGAAGCCGTGCCGCAAAGCCACAAGGTCGCCACCGTGCTGATCGGCAAAGGCGAGCCGGTGCGCCGCTACGGGCAAATCATCGGTTATGCCCTGCAAGACCTGCGCCAGGGCAGTTGGGTCCAGGAAAGCCAGCTGGCCATGCCGTCGGCGCCGGAATTGGACAGCCTGCCGCGCTGCGATGCCGTCCCCGCGCCCCTGCCGCCTCTCGATGGCTTCACCTTCGAAGGCTACCGCAACGCCGACGGCACCGTCGGCACCCGCAATATCCTCGGCATCACCACCACCGTGCAGTGCGTGACCGGCGTGCTGGAGCACGCGGTCAAGCGCATCCGCGCCGAGTTACTGCCGCACTACCCCAATGTCGATGACGTGGTCGCCCTCACCCACAGCTATGGCTGCGGCGTGGCAATCAACGCCCGCGACGCCTACATTCCGATCCGCACCGTGCGCAACCTGGCGCGCAACCCTAACCTGGGCGGCGAAGCGCTGGTGATCAGCCTGGGCTGCGAGAAGCTGCAAGCCGGCCAGGTGATGCATGACAACGACCCGTCGGTGGACCTCAGCGAGCCGTGGCTGTATCGCCTGCAGGATGCCAGCCTTGGCTTCAGCGAAATGATCGAGCAGATCATGGAGCTGGCCGAAACCCGCCTGAAAAAACTCGACCAGCGCCGCCGCGAGACGGTGCCGGCCAGCGAGCTGATCCTTGGCATGCAGTGCGGGGGCAGTGACGCATTCTCCGGCATTACCGCCAACCCAGCACTGGGCTATGCCGCCGACCTGCTGGTGCGGGCCGGCGCTACCGTGCTGTTCTCGGAAGTGACCGAAGTGCGCGATGCCATCTACATGCTCACCTCGCGCGCCGAAAACCAGGACGTCGCCCAGGCCCTGATACGCGAGATGGACTGGTACGACCGCTACCTGCAACAAGGTGCGGCCGACCGCAGCGCCAACACTACGCCTGGCAACAAGAAAGGCGGCTTGTCCAATATCGTCGAGAAATCCCTCGGCTCGATCGTCAAGTCTGGCAGCGGCGCCATCCAGGGCGTGCTCGGCCCTGGCGAGCGAGTCGAGCGCAAGGGCCTGATCTTCTGCGCCACCCCGGCCAGCGATTTTGTCTGCGGCACCTTGCAACTGGCGGCGGGGATGAACCTGCACGTATTCACCACCGGCCGTGGCACGCCGTATGGCCTGGCCATGGCGCCGGTGGTCAAGGTGTGTACCCGCAGCGAGCTGGCCCAGCGCTGGCCGGATTTGATCGACATCGACGCCGGGCGCATCGCCAGCGGCCGTTCGAGCATCGAAGAGCTCGGCTGGGAGCTGTTCCACTATTACCTGGACGTCGCCAGTGGCCGCAAACAGACCTGGGCTGAGCAGCACAGGCTGCACAACGACATCACCTTGTTCAACCCGGCGCCGATCACTTGATGGCTCAGCGTTCGACCCATGCCCAATCGCCGCAGCCCCCTGTGGGAGCGGGCTTGCGCGCGAAGCAGGCAACTCGGTGGATGGCACCGGCTTCGCCGGTGTTCGCGGGTAAACCCGCTCCCACAGGGGCCGGGCAAGCCCATCGCACCTGCATTCTTCCTTCAACTACATCGACAGGAGCACCCCATGCCTGAGATTCTTGGTCATAACTTCATCGCCGGCCAGCGCAGCGCCGCCGGCAGCCAACGCTTGCAGAGCCTCGATGCCACCACCGGCGAAGCCCTGCCCTACAGCTTCGTCCAAGCCACTGAGGCTGAAGTGGACCAGGCCGCCCGCGCCGCCGCTGGCGCTTTTGCCGAGTTCCGCCAGCTTTCCCCGGCCCGCCGCGCCGAGTTCCTCGAGGCCATCGCCGCCGAGCTGGATGAACTGGACGACAGCTTCGTCGCCATCGTCTGCCGCGAGACCGCCCTGCCCGCTGCGCGCATTCAGGGCGAACGTGGCCGCACCAGCGGGCAGATGCGCTTGTTCGCGCAGGTGCTGCGCCGTGGCGACTTCCTAGGCGCTCGCATCGACCAGGCGTTGCCTGAGCGTCAACCGCTGCCACGGGTCGACCTGCGCCAGATGCGCATTGGCGTTGGCCCGGTCGCGGTGTTCGGCGCCAGCAACTTCCCGTTGGCCTTCTCCACCGCAGGCGGTGACACCGCTGCCGCCCTCGCCGCTGGCTGCCCGGTAGTGTTCAAGGCGCATAGCGGCCATATGGCCACTGCCGACCTGGTCGGCTGCGCCATCATCCGCGCCGCCGAGCGCACGGGCATGCCCAAGGGCGTGTTCAACATGGTCTTCGGCGGCGGTGTCGGCGAGTGGCTGGTCAAGCACCCGGCGATCCAGGCGGTGGGCTTCACCGGCTCGCTCAAGGGTGGCGACGCGCTGTGCCGCATGGCCGCCGAGCGCCCGCAGCCGATCCCAGTGTTCGCCGAGATGTCGAGCATCAACCCAGTGATCGTCCTGCCCGGTGCGCTGGCCAAGCGCGGCGAAACCATCGCCCGCGAACTGGCAGGTTCGGTATGCCTTGGCGCCGGCCAGTTCTGCACCAACCCAGGGATGGTGATCGGCCTGCAATCGGCCGAGTTCAGCAGCCTGCTGAGCAATGTCGGCCAAGCCCTGGATGCCCAGGCCGGGCAAACCCTGCTCAACGCCGGTGGCCTACGCAGTTACGTCGCCGGCCTTGAGCACCTGCACGCTCATGCAGGCATCGAGCAGCTGGCGGGCCAACCGCAACAAGGTGCACAAGCCCGCGCGCAGCTGTTCAAGGCCGATGCCAGCCTGCTGGTCGATGCCGACCCGCTGCTGCAGGAAGAAGTGTTCGGGCCGGCCACTGTGGCGGTCGAAGTCAAGGACCAGGCGCAACTGCGTGCGGCCTTGCTAGGCCTGCGCGGTCAGCTCACCGCCACCTTGATTGGTGAAGCAGAAGACTTCGAGGCGTTCGCCTGGTTGGTGCCGCTGCTGGAGGAGAAAGTCGGCCGGATTCTGGTCAATGGCTATCCGACGGGTGTGGAAGTGTGCGACGCCATGGTTCATGGCGGGCCCTACCCAGCCACCTCCGATGCCCGCGGCACCTCGGTGGGCACCTTGGCGATCGACCGTTTCCTGCGGCCGGTGTGCTACCAGAACTACCCGCAGGCGCTGCTGCCTGAGGCGCTCAAGGATAACAACCCGCTGGGGCTGCGCCGGTTGGTCAATGGGCAGTGGAGCGAAGGTTCGCTGTGATCTGCGCACATTAAAAATGACTCGCATCTTTGCGGTAATGCAGTTCGCTTAAGCAATTGGGGCCGCTTTGCGCCCTTCGCGGGCAAGCCCGCTCCCACAGGGATAGCGCCGCTCTCACGGTCGGCGCCGTACCTGTGGGAGCGGGCTTGCCCGCGAAGGGCGCAAAGCGGCCCCAAGCAGACGACTCAGGTCTAAAGTGATCTCTCGCGCGGGCAGCCATGGCTTCATGGCTTGGAGCCCCCGATGAAGTACTCAGGCGCCCTGCGCCTCTGCCGCTTCATGCGCCTGGCGCAAGCGCTCCCGACTGTTGGACAGGTGCATGCGCATCGCCATCTTCGCCCCTTCGCTATCGCGCCGGGCAATCGCCTCATAGATCGCTTCATGCTCGTGACGCAGGCGGCTCATGTAGTGCGCCTGGTCATCATGGGCGATCCGTGCCGAATTGAGCCGGGTGCGCGGAATGATGCTGGTGCCCAGATGATTGATGATGTCGGCAAAGTAGTGATTGCCACTGGCCTGGGCAATGCGCAGGTGAAACTGAAAGTCCGCCGACACGGCATCGGAGGCATGCGCAGCGCTTTCGTTGATCTCATCCAACGCCGCACGCATCCCGGCCAACTGCTGGTCATCGCGCCGTTGCGCGGCAAGCCCGGCTGACTCGATCTCAAGCGCGATACGCAACTCGAGCACCGCCAGCACCTCACGCAGGGTGACCACAGTTGCCGGATCGATGCGAAAACCGCTACCCGCCGGCGCATCCAGCACGAAGGTGCCGATACCGTGGCGGGTCTCCACCTGGCCTGCTGCCTGCAACCGCGAGATGGCCTCACGCACCACCGTACGGCTGACGCCCTCCTCGGCCATGATCTGCGACTCGGTCGGCAGCTTGTCGCCGCGCTTGAGCTGACCACTGCGGATCCGTTCGGTCAGCACCGTGACCAGTTCCTGGGCCAGACTGCGCGGCTTGCGCCGGGTCCTTGCCTGTACCTGCTGCTCTGTCATGCCGTGTATTTCACCTTGAAAGACCAGCGTCATCATAGCGCAAGCAGTTGTACGATCACATACATCCATTACGGTTTTCGCTCACCCTGCGCACTGCCGGTTGCGCCCCTCCAGGGGCAAAACGCGAAGGCGCCTCGCCCAGCACCCTGCGGAACATGCTGGAAAACGCACTGGGGCTGTCATAACCCAAGTCCAGGGCGATCCGCGTCACTCCCTCACCGCCGGCCAGGCGTGTCACCGCCGCCATCAGGCAGGCCTGCTGCCGCCACTGACCAAACGACAAGCCGGTCAGCTGCCGAAACTGTCGATTGAAGCTGCGCATGCTCTTGTTCAATTGCTGCGCCCAGTGCTCAGCGGTCTGATGAATATTCGGTGCCTGCAAAAAGCCTTGGCACAGTGCAGCCAGTGCCGGCTCGACCGGCATCGGCGCATACAGCGGCAGGCTCGGCGCCCGACGCAACTCCTCGAGAATCAACGCCACTAACAGCCCATCGCGCCCATGCGGCTCATACAGCGCGGGCACATCGGCACTGGCCAGCAGCAGCTCATGCAGCAATGGGCTGACCAGCAAAGCCTGGCAGCGCGCATCGACACGCGGCAGCGCTTGCGGCTCGATGTACACACTGCGCGTGCTTACCCCCTGCATCTTCACCTGATGGCGCTTGCCAGGCGGGATCCATACGCCGTTATAGGGCGGGATCACCCAGGCACCATCGTCGGTCAACACCTCCATCAGCCCGCTCATGCCATACAGAAACTGCGCCCGGCGATGGCTATGCGCCTCGAGCAAAGTGCTCGGCGGGTAGTCGGTGCCGATGGCCAGTACTGGCCTGGGAATGCTATCGACCTGGGACAACGGGGTATTACGCATGCTGCACAGCCTTGGCCTGAACGCGATGATTATTGGCCAATTCACGCATGTCGGCCAAGCGTAACCTGCCTACTCTGCGTGCGTCCTATCACCTGCAGAGGCAGCACGATGCTGTACCCACTTTTAAGCATTTTCGGCGTCGCCGCCGGCATGACTACGTTGTTATTCGGCTTCGGTGGCGGTTTCTTCGCCGTGCCGCTGCTGTATGCGCTGCTGATCGCCGGCCATGGAGCAGACGCCCCCATCGGCCAACAGGCGATGCAGATTGCTGTAGCCACCTCGGCTGCGGTGATGATCTTCAGCAGTGCCCTGGCCACCTGGCGTCATCACCGCTCGGGCAGCCTGCGCTGGGATCTGATTGGCCAACTGGCACCGGCCATCGCCTTGGGCGCGATAGTTGGCGCCTATGCAGCGCTGCAGCTGGACGGCACCTGGCTGCGGTGGCTGTTCATCGGCTACCTGGTGCTGACGTTGCTCGATAGTTGGCTGCGCCCAGGCTTTGTCAGCGACGCCGGCGCCGTTCTGCGCCCAATGAGCCGGGCAGGCTCGGCCCTGGTCGGGCTGCCAATTGGCGCGCTGGCAGCACTGCTGGGAGTGGGCGGCAGCGTCATGACCGTACCGCTGATGCGCAGGCGTGGCGCAAGTATGCTCACTGCTACGGCCATGGCCAATCCGTTGTCGCTGCCCATGGCACTGAGCGCGTCGCTGGTATACGCCATGCTGCCTTCAACCGGTGAGCCGTTGGGCAGCGGATTTGTCGGCTTGATCGACCTGTACGCGGCGGCCGCCCTGGCGCTCGGCGCATGGCTGGGCATGCAGCTGGCTTCGCCGCTAGTGGGGCGCATCGCCGACAGCCTGCACGCCAGAGCCTACCTGGTGCTGCTAGGCACAGTCCTGCTGGTGATGCTCTGCGCCGGGCGCTGAGCGCTGGCCAATCGCCCTGCAACGGCGGTAACGTGAGGGTTTGAGCGCGTCTACTCCACGGAAGGAAGTACAGCATGATAACCCTCGACCGACTGTTACTGGGCTGCGGCCTGTTGATCCCCGTGTGGCTGCTGATGGGCGTGACCCTGACCGCGGCAAGCTACCCTGGCTACAGCCACCTGCATCAGGCCATGAGCCAACTGGGTGCGGTTGGCGCACCGACCCAGGGATGGTCTGCGCTGCTGAACAACTTCCCCCTCGGCGGATTGTTCGCCCTGTTCGCCTGGGGGTTGGCACGCCGCTGGCGGCAGTCGAATTGGGCACGCTTGAGTGCTTTGCTGGTGCTGGTGCATGCGTTGGGCAGTATCGGCACCGGCTGGTTTGCTTGTGACCAAGGCTGCGCCCCGGCGCAACCCTCGTTTTCGCAGCAGATGCACAACCTGAGCGGGCTGCTGATGTTCCTTTCACTGACCCTGGCCAGCCTGCTGTGGAGCTGGCTGGGCAAACGGGTGGCCGGCTCTGCCAGCCTCGCCTGGGGGTCACTGGCCTGCACAGTGCTGGCGATCGTCAGCGTGATACTCATGGCCCAGGCGGCGCATAGCGGCGAATGGTTCGGCCTGTACCAACGGATCAACTACGGCGTGTCGGTCATCTGGATTGCCATCCTGGCGCTGTACAGCCTGCGCAGCACCCGCCGCAATCCGCTGCGCATGGCGATCATCTGACGGCAAATTGCTGGCCCCCAAGTTTTTGAAGCGAAGGCAAACTCCCTTTTCCTTCATAAGCTTAGGACAGCATCATGCGGGTATTTCTAGCAACCATGGCCGGCTGCCTGCTGGCCTCCATGGCCTTTACCGCTCAGGCCCGGGCCCTGAGCCAGAATGATCGGCACGTCTGTGGCTGGGGTTCGCAGATCGCCGCCGAGGCCCAGCAGGCCAAGCTTTCCGGGGTCAACCTGTATGCGACCCGCAAACGTTTACAGGCGCGCAAATTCCCCAAGCCGTGGATGCGCATGACTGCCTTTGGCATTACCGAGCAGACCTACAACAGCCAATCGCGCCTCAAACCTGCGGCTATCAAGCAGACGTACTATGAGCAGTGCGTTCAGCATGCTGTCGCGAGACGTTAGTGTATAAATATCAGCCAGTTAACCAATCTTTCTAATATCGATTGGAAGATAATTCAGTATCGCTTTCTTCGCGGCGGTTATCTCCGACCGCGAAGAGATCCCGCACTGAATGCTAAGCAAAATATCTATATATTTCATACTGATACAGATGATTTCTAATCTATTTTGTTAATTCAGGCTTGCTGCCAGGGCGGCCCATGCTTGAAACACGTCTGCAGCCAATCCTTGAACGCGCCGAGGGCAGCGCTATTCAAGCGCGCCGAGGGCCGCACGAAGTAAATCCCGGCAGCGACATCCAACTGCCACTGCGGCAATACCCTGACCAACCTGCCAGCTGCCAGATCCTCGACCATTAACCAGTCGCCCCCAGCAATGATGCCTACACCGCGTCGTGCCGCCTCCAGTAGGGCCTCGTTGTCGTTACCGCGCAGCGAGCCGCTGATCTTGACACTCTCCTGCCGCACACCGGCCGTCAGATGCCATTCAGGAAACGAGCGCAAGCCACTGAAACCCAGACAATTGTGCGCGCTCAAATCAGCCGGTTGTTGCGGCTGTGGATGCTTGGCCAGATAAGCGGGTGCAGCACACAGGATACGCAGGTGATCGCACAGCTTGTTGGCGACCAGTCGATTGTCAGCCAGCTCACCAATGCGAATGGCCCCATCGAACCCCTCGGCGACCAGATCGACGAAGCGGTCGGCATACTCTATCTCCAGGGTGACCTGCGGATGGGCCAGGACAAACTCCGCCATTAACCCACTCAACCAACGCCGCCCCATCGCGGCGGGCAACGCCAGACGCAGACGCCCGCGCACAATAGCTGCCCCTTGCGAGGCCTGCTGTTCGGCTTCGTCGATCAGGCGACCGGCCAGGCGCAAGCGCTCAACCAGCCGCTCGCCCTCATCGGTGAAGCGCAACTGCCGCGTGGTGCGCTCGACCAGACGGATCCCCAGGCGCTGCTCCAAGGCGCCCAGGCGGCGTGACAGCACCGAGGGGTGGCGTTGCAGTTGCCGGCCTGCGGCGGCGAACGATCCCTGCTCATGCAAGGCCAGCAAGGTGGCAAGCTCATCGGCGCGGCGACTGTCGAATGGATCCATGGCAAGGCTCGTTGGCAGCTATCAAGGTGTCAGGATCAGCGCTCCCTGCGCGCGACCCTGTTCCAGGTCGGCATGGGCGCTGGCAACATCGGCCAGCGGATAACGGCGCCAGATCCGCGGCTGAATGATACCGCTGGCAAGCGCGGCCAGCACATCGCCAGCGCGCTGCTGGTACTCCTCGGTGCTGCGGGTGTGCGCGGCCAGCGACGGCCGGGTCAGATACAGTGAGCCTTTGCCATTGAGGGTGGCGACGTCGATGGCTGCAGGTGCCCCAGAGGTGGCGCCGAAAGACACCAACAAACCGCGCACGCGCAGACTGTCCAGAGAAGCTTGCAGCGACACCTTGCCGACACCGTCGTAGACCACATCGACACCTAGCCCGTTGGTGAGCTCTTTGACCTGCGTGGCCAACGTTGCGGCATCGAAGACCAGTACATGATCACAGCCCGCCGCGCGGGCACGCTCGACGCTCTGCGCCTTGGACACCACGCCAATCACCAAAGCCCCCAAATACTTGGCCCAAGACCCCATGATCTGGCCGACGCCGCCGCCAGCGCCGTAGATCAAGACGTAACTGCCAGGACCGACCGGATAGGTAGTCTTGAGCAGGTACTGCGCGGTTATGCCTTTGAACAGCAGCGCCGCTGCGTCCTCGTCGCTCACCGCAGGCGGCAGCTTGATCAGGCGCTCGGCGGGATACAACCGGCCGCTGGCATAGCCGCCGACAGGACCGGTGGCGTAGGCCACTCGATCGCCCACTTGCACGCTGTCGACCCCCTCACCGACTGCCGTCACCCGCCCGGCACCCTCCAACCCCAATCCGCTGGGCAAAGGCAGTGGTGCGCCGCCCTTGCGCTGCAGCACGTCGAGTGGGTTTACGCCAATGGCCGTCTGCTCCAACCAGACCTGCCCAGGCCCTGGGGGCAGTGCCTGAACAGTCTCCAACTGCATTACCTGAGCGCTGCCGGTTTCGCTGAGTACGATGCGTGTGGCCATGATCCATTCCTGAACAAGTAAAAGACCCATCCAGGCTAATTACCTTCTGTACATCGAACAATCATGCCCAGCGCAGATGATTTCTGCACCCAGCGCAGCAATCTGGGCCGAAAGTAGCGTTGCAGCAAACCTGCAAACTGTCGAAACTGCGCCTACGACCAACCTGACGACAGGCTCGCGCAGCGAGCCTTCAGGCCCCTCTCCAGGTGACCATGAATAACAACAAAGCCTGTAGCGCCCGCTTGCCTGGCCATTCGCTGTTGCTGCCCACCGTGCTCAGCCTGCTGGCGTTCGCTGCCAACTCCTTGTTTTGCCGCCTGGCCCTGCGCGATGGCGCGATAGATGCCAATAGCTTTACCGCGCTACGACTGGGTAGCGGTGCGGTCTTTCTCGCCAGTGTGCTGTGGTTCAGCCAGGGTAGACGGGCGCCGCGCGGCAGTTGGGCGGCGAGCCTGGCGTTGTTCGCCTACGCTTGGCTGTTTTCCCTCGCCTACCTGCAATTGGGCGCAGGGGTCGGGGCGTTGATGCTGTTCGGCGCAGTGCAGGTGAGCATGTTCGCCTATGGCCTGGTCAGGGGTGAGTCGCTGCAGCGGCGGGTGCTGCTGGGCATGCTGATCGCCTTTACTGGGCTGATCGCCCTGCTGCTACCCGGCGCCGATGCGCCGCCCTTGGCCAGTGCCCTGATCATGCTGGTGGCGGGAGTGGCGTGGGGCGCTTATTCGGTGCTGGGCAAGGGGTCGGCTGACCCGCTGGCAGATACTGCCGGTAACTTCCTGCGCAGCTTGCCACTGCTGCTGGCGCTGGGGCTGGGCCTGATCTTCAGCGGCGCACAAGTACAGCTGAGCAGCGAAGGCGTGCTCTACGCGCTCGGCTCCGGAGTGCTGGCGTCCGGTGCTGGCTACAGCCTGTGGTATGGGGTGGTGAAATACCTCAGCGCCCAGCAAGCCGCGACGCTGCAACTGAGCGTGCCGGTCATTGCGGCGCTGGGTGGGGTCATGCTGCTGGGCGAGCCGTTGTCCTGGCGCTTGAGCCTGACCTCACTGGTGGTGCTCGGCGGCGTGGCGCTGGCGTTGAATCCAGCGCGCAGGGGCTGATGCGCCTTAGCAGCCGCTCAAGGCGGGGGCGCGGCGTTCGCCAGCAAAGAACATCGGCCGCAGGCGCACGCCGATCAGGTTGCCCGCGTAAGCCGCAACCAACCACAGCCAGCCATGTACGCTGCCCGAGGCGATGCCACTGAAATAGGCGCCAATGTTGCAGCCATAGGCCAGGCGCGAACCATAGCCCAGCAGCAGGCCGCCGATCACCGCCGCAATCAGCGAAGGCAGCGGGATCTTCAGGCTCGGCGCAAAACGACCGGCCAGGCCCGCCGCCAGCAGCGCGCCGAGCACGATGCCGATATCCATCACCGTGGTGATGTCCTGCCACAAGGGCGCTGCCAGCGCCTTGGCATTGGCCGGCGCCTGCCAGAACACCCAGCTGCCGACATCCACACCCAGGCCGCTGAGGGTCTTGGCGCCCCACAGGGCGAAGGCCGACGTGATACCCCATGGACGACCCGCCAGGGCCAAGGTGGCGTAGTTCAGCAGCGCCAGGGCGACAGCGCCCCAGAGCAAAGGCCAAGGCCCACGCACAAAGCGCCCCAGGCCCTGATGCGCACTGGCCACTGGCGCTTCAAGCTGGCCATGGCGGCGTTTCTCCAGCAGCACAGTGACCCAGGCAATCAGGGCAAATACCGCCAGGCTCGCCAGCAGCGCCGGGGTCACGCCCCAGGCCTGGACAATCGAGGTCGCCGGGAATGACGGCAAGGCAAACCACCAGTCGGCATGATGGGTTGCAGTGACCGAGCCGATGATGAAGAACAGCAGCGTCACCAGCATCCGCGCGTTACCGCCGCCGACCGTGAACAGCGTCCCGGAAGCACAACCACCGCCCAGCTGCATGCCAATGCCGAAGATGAACGCACCGAACACCACCGACACGCCTGCCGGGGCAACCAGGCCGGTGACCGGAGTGCCGAACAGGCTGCCAGCCGACAGCGCCGGGAAGAACAGCAGCACGGCCAACGCCAGCATGATCATCTGCGCGCGCAGGCCTGCCCCACGACGTTCGTTGATGAACACCCGCCAGGCTGAGGTGAACCCAAAAGCGGCGTGATAGAGCGTCAGCCCCAACGCAGCGCCAACGATCAACAGCAACACCTGCTTGAATCCGGCGTTGAGATTGACCAACCAGGCACCGGCCACTAGCAAGGCCAGGGCGACCAAGGGGGCGCCCAGGCGGCGCGGTTCAGGTGAGGCAGTTGCAGAAAGACCCATCGGCATACTCGGATAACAGTGAAACGGGGGCGCGAGTATACCGCCGTGCGACTGTCAGTGCTCGCCGCCAGGCAAACGCCTATGCTTGCCATTTCCCCCTCAACTGCGGAGCAGCAGATGCCCTCAGCCGACGACGCCCTGCTGCAAAGCTGGCAGCACAATGCCCAAGCCTGGATTGAGGCCGTTCGCAGCGGTGCGATCGAAAGCCGCCGCCAGGTCACCGACCAGGCGATCCTGCTCGCCGTGCTTGGCCAGCAACCTGAGCGAGTGCTGGACCTGGGCTGCGGCGAAGGCTGGTTGTTGCGCGCCCTGGCTGAGCGCGGCATTGCCGCCGTTGGCGTGGATGGTGATGCAACGCTGGTACAGGCCGCTAGGGCGGCGGGCTCGACGTACGTGCACCTGGGCAGTTACGAGCAGTTGGCCGAGGCCCTGGTGGATGTCGGCACAGCGTACGACTTGATCTGCGCCAACTTTGCCCTGCTGCAGCAGGACATAATTCCCTTACTGACAGCCGTCAGCGCTCTGCTCAGGCCTGGCGGGGTGCTAGTGATCCAGACCTTGCATCCTTGGGCGGTGGCCAATGGCGATTACCAGGACGGCTGGCGGGAAGAGTCATTTGCCGGATTTCAAGGGCAGTGGCAGCCGATGCCCTGGTACTTTCGCACGTTATCGAGTTGGTTGCGGGCTCTGGAAATGGCGGGGTTGAGGCTGGTCAGTCTGGACGAGCCGCAGCATCCACAGAGCGCCGTGCCACAGTCGCTGCTGATGGTGGCTGGGCGGTTGGCTGAATAGCGGTCATTGCCACGTATTTGCAGTGTCCGGTCCGGCCTCTTCGCGGGCAAGCCCGCTCCCACAGGTACCGCGCAGATTTCAGTTCAGCGTTGAGCCAGCACTGACACCAGGCAGATCCTGCGAACCCCACGAACCCTGTGGGAGCGGGCTTGCCCGCGAAGAGGCCGGATCTGACACGACAACGCCATTGGCTGCACAAATCCGTAACCGGCCCAATTGTCAGTCGTCAGTCAGCTGCTCGGGGCTGACCTTGGCAACCTTCTGCTCAGCGGGCGGCATCAGGTGCAACACGCGATTACGCCCGCCTTCGGCCAGCAGATAACCGCCCTTGCCGTCGGCGACGATCGCCTGCGGCGCCTTGAGGAACGACAGCATGGTCTGGCGCAGGCCTTGGGCATCGATCAGCAGCAAGCGGGCGCGGTGGGTGGAGTCTTCGCTGATCCACAGGCCGCGCTGATCGCACATGAGAAAGGTCGGATTGCGCAGGCCTTGCACCACGACCGGGTCGTTGCCGTCATCACTGAGTGCGCGAACCTTGCCCTCGCCCTTCTGGGTGTAGAGCAGCCGACCATCATGGCAACGGGTCAAACCCTCGGTCTCGGTCAGGCCTGAGCGCAGCACATCGAGCTGCCCGCTGTGCCAGGCGTAGCGCATCAGCCGGCCATTGCCGCGACGGTCCTCGATGGCGTAGAGGTAATCGCCATCGTTCCACAAGCCCTGCACGCTCTCGCCTTCGAACAACGGGGTGATCTTGCCGTCACGCTGCAGGCTGACTGGCGCCTTGCCACCTTCCTGGCTGAATACCCAGCCGCCTTCGACGGCCACCATGCCATCGGGCTTGGACAGGCCGTCGACCACCACCACCCGGTCACCCTGGGCGGTGATCTTGAGGATGCTGCCGCGCCCATCGTCGAGCTCGCGACTGACCAGCAGGCTGCCATCGGCTTGCGGTAGCAGTGAGGCGGCCTTGGCCACCGAGGTGTGCAGCACGCTGACCTGCCAGCCCGTGGTCGCTTGCACCGGGTAGAAACCCTGCCAGGCGAAGAAGCCCAGCGCGCTGACCACCACCGCAGCCGTGGCACCCAAGGTGATTCGTACTCCGCGCTTGCGCAACACCTGCCACATCCAGTCGACTCCTCTGAGAGCAGGCGATGCTAGCAAGGGGATGTGAAAAATATGTCGTGGGAGCGTTGCCGGCTTGCGTTCTCCAGCGTTGTGCAAATCGAGCGCGGCCCACCTGGCGTTCACGCAATGGCCGGGCCAGACCACTCCTGGCTAAACCACAAAATGATATAAAAAGAACAAAACATTCTAACCAAATGGAATTAAAAAATTGAAAGCCTCAAGCCTGCTCCTTAATCTCAGGTCATCTTTCCAGCGCCTGATCAGGAGCCAATCCCGTGCCTACCCGTACCTTCTCCCCCCTGCGCCGCCTGTTGCTCGGCGGCCTGCTGGCCAGCGTTGCCAGCGCCGTGCTGCCCTGGTCCAGTGCGGTTGCCGACGACGCCAAGACCCTGCGCATTGGCTACCAGAAATTCAACAGCATCAATATCCTCAAGGGCAGCGGTGCCCTGGAAAAGGCCCTCGCACCGCAAGGCGTCAAGGTCAGCTGGCATGAATTTGCCGCCGGCCCGCAACTGCTCGAAGCGCTGAGTACCGGCGCCATCGACCTTGGCCACGCGGCCGATGCACCCTCGGTGTTCGCCCAGGCCGCAGGCAAGCCGGTGGTCTACCTGGCCGCCGAACAACCCTACCCGCGCGGCATCGGCTTGGTGGTGCGCGAGCAGGACCACATCGCCAGCGTGCAAGACCTCAAAGGCAAGCGCGTCGCCACCGGTCGTGGCTGGAACGCCCAATACCTGTTGGCCGTGGCCCTGCAGCAAGCCGGCCTGAGCTACCAGGACATCACCCCAGCCTACGTCAACAATGCCGCCGACGCCGTCGCCGCCCTGCAGTCGGGCAACGTACAGGCCTCGACCCTGTGGGATCCGTTCCTGGCCGCCGCCGAGCAGCAGCCGGGCCTGAAGAACCTGCGTGACGGCAGTGGCCTGAGCAACAACCGCACCTTCTATCTCTCCACAGCAGCTTTTGCTGACCAACACCGCGAGCTGCTCAAGACCTTCTTCAGCGAGCTGGCCAAAGTCAGCCAGTGGGCCAATGCCAAGCCTGCCGAGGTGGCTAGCCTGCTGGCACCGCAACTGGGCATCAGCGCCAACGTACTGGAAGTGGCCAGCGAGCGGCGCAACTACAACGCGGTAGCGATCACCCCGCAGATCGTCGCCGAGCAGCAAAAGCTGGCCGACACCTTCCAGGGCCTGGGCCTTATCCCGCACAAGCTGAGCGTGGCTGACGCGGTCTATCCAACCGCCGTGCTGCCCTGACGCCAAGGAGACCTGGATGTCACGCCCGATCCGCTTCAACGCCTTCAGCATGAACGCCGCCAGCCACCAGTCGCCAGGCTTGTGGCGCCACCCACGCAATACCAGCGTGCAGTTCAATCGCCTGGACTACTGGACCGACCTTGCTCGCCTGCTTGAGCGCGGCCTGTTCGATGCGCTATTCATCGCTGACGTACTGGGTATCTACGACGTCTACCAGGGCGGTCCAGAGGCGGCCCTGCGCGGTGGCGTGCAGGTGCCGGTGAATGATCCGCTGCTGCTGGTCCCGGCCATGGCCGGGGTCACCGAGCACCTGGGCTTTGGCGTGACATTCTCGCTGACCTACGAACACCCCTACCCCTTCGCCCGGCGCATGTCGACCCTCGACCATCTGAGTAACGGCCGGGTCGGTTGGAACATCGTCACCGGCTACCTGGATAGCGCCGCGCGCAACCTGGGGTTGGACCGCCAACTGGGCCACGACCAGCGTTACGACTTGGCCGATGAGTACCTGCAAGTGCTGTACAAGCTGTGGGAGAAAAGCTGGGAAGATGATGCGGTACTGCTTGAGCGGGACAGCGGGCGCTACATCGATCCGTCCCGCGTACACCCCATCGGCCATCATGGCCAGCACTTCCAGGTCCCCGGCATGCACCTGTGCCAGCCCTCACCACAGCGCACCCCGGTGCTGTTCCAGGCCGGCGCCTCGGCACGCGGCCAGGCGTTTGCCGCGCAACATGCCGAGTGCGTGTTCATCAGCGGCCCGTCGCCGACGGTGCTGCGCCGCTACGCCGACGGCGTTCGCCAAGCCAGCGCCGCGGCTGGCCGTGGTCGCGACGAGGTATTGATCTACGCCCAAGCGCTGCTGATCGTCGGCCACAGCCGCGAACAGGCCCAGGCACGTTTTGCCGAGTACCGGCGCTATGTCGACCTCGACGCCGCGCTGGCCCTGCTGTCTGGCTGGACCGGCATCGACTTCGCCGGGCTCGACCCGGATGCACTGATCGAGTACGTGGAAAATGACGCCGGCCGGGCGGCCCTGGCCGCCTTCACCGCGGCCGACCCGAGCCGCCGCTGGACCGTGCGCGAGGCTGCTGAGTTCATTGGCCTGGGCGGGCGCGGCCCGGTGTTGGTGGGCAGTGCCAGCGAAGTGGCCGATCAACTCGAGCTGTGGCTGGATGAGACCGGCATCGACGGCTTCAACCTGACCTACGCGGTGCAACCGGACGATCTGCACAACGTGGTCGAGCTGCTGGTGCCCGAGTTGCAGCGCCGTGGTCGCTATCCTCTTGCCTATCAAGACGGCACCTTGCGCCACAAGCTGTTCGGCCAGGGCGATCGCCTGCCTGAGCAGCATGCGGGGCGCAACGTCAGCATTCAGTAATCAAATACCGGGTATTTCAACATTTAATTTGTGGATGGCAGTGCACGGACCCTATCCTGTCCGTGCATCCCCTGCGGCGCACCGGCCGGTGCGGTTTCCGGCACGGGGAGAGAACAACAAGTCGAGACTGTCCATGTCGAATCACTCCTACTTCGCCCCTCACGGTGGGCACCCCGCTCAAACCGAGCTGCTGACTGACCGTGCCATGTTCACCGAAGCCTATGCCGTCATCCCCAAGGGCGTGATGCGTGACATCGTCACCAGCCACCTGCCGTTCTGGGACAAGATGCGCATGTGGGTCATCGCCCGTCCGCTGACCGGTTTTGCCGAGACCTTCTCGCAGTACATCGTCGAAGTCGCGCCAGAAGGCGGCAGCGAGCGCCCAGAGCTGGACCCGAACGCCGAAGCGGTACTGTTCGTGGTCGAGGGTGAAATCGACATCACCCTGGAAGGCAAGCCCCACACCCTGGCCCCAGGCGGCTATGCGTTCATCGCCCCGGGCGCCGAGTGGAGCCTGCGCAACCACAGCAAAGCCAACGTCACCTTCCACTGGCTGCGCAAGCACTACCAGAAGGTCGAAGGCCTGGACCTGCCAGAATCCTTCGTCACCCACCGCGACAAGGCCCAGGTGATCGAGATGCCGGGCACCGAAGGCGCGTGGAAAACCACCCGCTTCGTCGACATGGCCGACATGCGCCACGACATGCACGTCAACATCGTGACCTTCCAGCCAGGCGGTGTGATTCCGTTCGCTGAGACCCACGTCATGGAACACGGCCTGTACGTGCTGGAAGGCAAGGCGGTGTACCGCCTGAACCAGGACTGGGTCGAGGTTGAAGCCGGTGACTTCATGTGGCTGCGCGCCTTCTGCCCACAAGCGTGCTATTCCGGCGGTCCAGGTCCGTTCAGCTACCTGCTGTACAAGGACGTTAACCGTCATGTGCACCTGACCCTCAACCCAAAGCGTTGAGTTCAGGCTGAGATTGTTGGGGCTGCGCTGCGGCCCCAATATCTGCCACCCCTTCCAAGTTTGTGGCCATACTAGAAATCGATACCCTCAACAGCGGCCCACGACCATGCCCCGCCCCCGCCTGCTGGTCGCTTTGTTATTCCTGCTCCCGCTCAACGTTCATGCCGATGATTGGCGCCTGGCGCATCAACAAGACGGCATCGATGTCTACCTGAGCGCCGTGCCCAGTTCCGCCTATCAACAGTTTCGCGGCGTCACCCGAATCAAGGCCAGCGTGCCTACCCTGGTAGATCTGCAGGAAAACCTGCGGGTAGCCTGCAAGTGGTTGTATGCCTGCGCCCAGATGCGCCTGCTGGAAGTCGACGGCGACAGCACCTGGGTCTACCTCACGACCGACCTGCCCTGGCCAGCACAACCCCGCGACATCGTCCTCAAGGTGCGCAGCGAGCGCCTGGACGACGGCACGCTGGTGCGCCATTTGAGCGCAGAGCCGACCAAGCTGCCCCCGGTGCAAGGCTTGATCCGCGTGCGCCGCTTGCAAGGGGAATGGATCATGCGTCCGCTGGGCGAGCGCGAAACCGAGGTCATCTATCAGTTACAGGCCGACCCCGCCGGCGATGTGCCGGGTTGGCTGGCCAACCGTTTTGTGGTCGATGCGCCGATGGTGACCTTGCGCACCCTGCGCGCGGTTGCCGAGCGCCAGCCCTGAATGCAAACGATCGGATGACCGTTGGTGAAATGTTTGGAACGACTTTGCCGGCCTGGCTTCAAAAGAATGATGCTCGTCATCTTTCGCCAGGAGCCCCTTTATGACTTTTCACTCTCTCGAAGCGCTATGAAGAGTACCTATCGCGCTTCCAGTGCATGCCTTGAGCTGGACTTTGTCCGCGACACCCTGTTCGGCCCCGTGGCCCAACGTGTCGAGTGCCATGTGCAGTTGGCCGCTATCAACCTACAAGGCTGTCCCGCCTTGCGCTTGCATGTGTCGCCCCCGTTACCCGCCAAGCTCGACCGCGCCCACAGCGTGGCATTCACCTGGGATGGCCGCAGCTACCGCGGCGTGGTGCGCGATCATGGCCGGTGTGGCGATGGCGGGCTGAACTTGCTGCTCGAACTGCAGTAAGGCGATCAATGGCAGGTAATTAGGCTGAACCCAGCCGCCGCCACGCTTCTCCATTGAAAGAGGCTGCGCTTGTCCTAGCGCGAAAGCCTGGAGGAGATCGCCATGAACAGTCCATTGCTCAAGCTCTTCATTCACCC
This sequence comes from Pseudomonas sp. NPDC088890, assembly GCF_044900155.1. NCBI lineage: Bacteria > Pseudomonadati > Pseudomonadota > Gammaproteobacteria > Pseudomonadales > Pseudomonadaceae > Pseudomonas > Pseudomonas sp. NPDC088890. The sequence goes on from NZ_JBJDNG010000007.1 coordinate 293,145, forward strand.
CGCTGACGCCTGGCTGGACATCCGCCATGCCGAAGAAGCCCATCCGCAGCAATACCTGCCTCGTCTGTTGGCGATGGCGCTGATCCCCGCGTTATGCCTGTTTGTCGGCACCACCCAGTTCGGCTGGAGCCTGGCCGGTGAAGAGCGGGTGCGCCTGAGCATGGCCAGTGCCGCTCAACTGAGCGGTTTGCTCTATGCCACCACGGTGGTCGGTGTGATGATCATGGGTGTGATGATTCGCTGGATGTCACGCGGCTTCGATGCCCAACCAACGCTCAATCAGTGCATCGGCTTTGCTGCCTATTGCGCCACGCCATGGTTTGTTGCGGGAGTGGTGGGCCTGGTCCCCATGCGCTGGCTGGCTGTCGCGGCGCTGGCAGCGGCATCGGCCTACGCCACGGTATTGCTGTATGGGGGGTTGCAGACGTTCCTGCGCTTGCGCAAGGAGCAGGCCATGCTGTTCGCCACCTGCGTGTGGGGAGTGGGCCTGTTGCTGATGGTGACCATCCTGGTGTCGATGATCCTGTTCTGGTTCAACACCTTGATGCCTGAATATGTGCGCCCGGCCAGCCTTGGCTGACCGGGGCAACCGACAGCGCTCAGGCGATGGCCCTGGCCGCTGTGGCAGGATGGGCCAGGCGCTGCTCAGCGCGAAGCTGTGCCACCAGCCCAACCAGATCACGACAACTATTGAGGTTGGCGACCGGTACATCGGTGAGAGTCACGCAATCCTCAAGACTCTGCCCTTCACCGAGCCGAATGGTCAGGTGGGCGCCATCGGGGCAACTAACTTCACAACGGTCTGGCAGGCAGGCTTGCTCAATGAGCTGACGCATTTCCAGCATCGAAACACCAATCAACGACATGGTACGACCCTCTCTTCATCGGATGGCCTGTTATGTTTAATTACGCCGTCAGCGGGCGAGACGCCAATTGATAGTGCGCATGTTCAAGCGGCCGTCCATTTGCCAGAACAATCCCAGCGCAAGCAATCCCCTAGCACCTTAGTGGAAGATCTCCAGCCGGCGGTGACCGTTCGTTCTACTGCGCCTATGATGCGACGGGCGGTCGCAGATCACTCAATGAAGTCCACAAATGCTGCGCCGCATAGGCTCGCCACGGTCGCCAGGCTTGAGCGCGGTGGGCCAAATCTGCCTCCACGCCTTCCAACACCTGCAGCGCCTTAATCAACGCGACATCACCCAGCGGTAACGCATCGGCGTCACCCAGTTGGCGCAGCGCAAGGTACTGCGCGCTCCATGGGCCGATCCCTTTGAGCTTGAGCAGGCGCTCAAGCGCGGTATGTGATGCCTGGCCAGGAGCGAGTAGATCAGGGCTGGCCAACAAGGCGTTGGCCAAGGTGGTCAGTGTGACTGCGCGAGCACGCGGCATGCCCAGGCCCTCCAGCGTCAGGCCAGCGATTGCACTTGCACGAGGGAAGACATGGCTCAGCCCGGCTGCCGCCAACGCCAGCGGTTGACCATGGCGCTGTACCAGGCGACCGGCCAGGGTCATGGCGGCGGCGACCGTGACTTGCTGACCCAGTACCGTGCGCATGGCTTGCTCGAAGCCGTCCCAACCCTGCGCCACGCGCAGGCCAGGACGGCGGGCCAGCAACTGGGCCATCAGCGCATCGCGCCCCAGTTCGGCCTGGATGCGCGCAGGCTCTGCGTCCAGATCGAACACCCGGCGCAGGCGCGCGACCAGCGCAGGTACAGCGCCAGGGGCAACCCCGGACAATTCCACCCGCAACTGCGCGCCGTTCGTGGGCGACACCTGCACTGTCCCCTGCCGCCCGCACCACTCGAAGCTGCGCCGGTACACCTCACCCTGGCAGCGCTCGATCCCGGGAATGCACCGCGCAGCCAGGAAGGCCACCATTGCCGGCCAGTCGTAAGGGGCGCGGTAGCGCAGCCACAGGCAAGCCCCGCCCTCGGGCCGTACGCTACGGCGCACGGCCTGCAAGCGGGACAAGCGGGTGATCAATGCGGCGCCCCCTCCCCTGCATCGGCCATCAGGCCGAAACGCCCGGCATGGAAATCATCGAATGATTCGGCGATTTCTGCCTGACTGTTCATCACGAACGGGCCGTATCCGACAATTGGCTCATCGATCGGCTCGCCGCTGAGCAGCAGCACCACGGCGTCGTCCAGCGCTTGCACGTGCACCTGTTCACCCGCGCGATCCAGCAACACCAGGCTGGCAGGACCTGCATCGCGCTCGCCATTGACCCGGACACTGCCGCGCAGCACTACCAGTGCGGCGTTGCGGCCCTCTGCCACGGGCAATTGCAGTTCGGCACCCACCTTGAGCTGCATGTCCCAGACGTCCATGGCGGTAAAGGTCCGCGCCGGGCCAGCATGGCCTTGGTAATGACCGGCAATCACGCGCAAGGTACCGCCATCGTTGGCCAGCGCGACCACTGGGATATCCGTCGACAGCAGGGTCTGGTAGCCCGCCGCGGCACGCTTGTCCTTGGCGGGCAGGTTGACCCACAACTGCACCATTTCCAGGGCGCCACCGCTGCGGGCAAAGGCTGGAGAATGGAACTCTTCATGGATGATGCCGTTGGCGGCAGTCATCCACTGCACATCGCCCGGCCCTATCAGGCCACCGGCGCCGGTGGAGTCGCGATGCTCCAATTCGCCTTGATAGACGATGGTCACCGTCTCAAAGCCCCGATGCGGGTGCTGGCCAACCCCCCGGCGGGCATTGGTCGGGGTGAAGTCATGGGGCCCGGCGTAGTCGAGCAGCAGGAACGGGCTGATCTTGCTGGCCAGATGGTCGTAGGTGAACAGGCTGCGCACCGGAAAACCGTCGCCTACCCAGTGGGCATTAGGGTTTTGGTGAATACCCAGAATCTTTTTCATGAGATGACTCCTCTCTTGGCTGGGTATAACCTTACCTATAGTGCTAATGGCGCGGTAGATGGCCAAAACAGCACTGATCGTCCCATCTATGGAACATCAACCTCAGATCGCCTGCATTGCCAGTAACTCCGTAAGCACCTCGGCCAGGGCCTTGACCATCACATCCGCCGTTGGCCGATGCACGATGACGATCTCGTAGCTATCGACCTCAGGCAACCCCTGCATCGCGCCGAGCACCCGATGTTCGGCTGTGGCAGCGCGCGGCGGGAGCAGGCTGACGCCCATGCCATCGGCCACCGCTGCCTGAATGCCGCTAAGGCTGGAGCTGGTAAAGCTGATGCGCCAGCGCCGACCCATGCCCTCGATGGCACTGATCATATCGTCGCGGTACAGCCCACGCGGTGGGAAGGTCACCAACGGTATGGGGTCAAGATCGAAGGTAGGCAGGCGCGCGCTGTCGATCCACTGCAGACGCTCCGGCCAGCATGCCACGCCTTCACGACTGTTGCGCCGCTGCTTGAGCAGCACCAGGTCGAGTTCGCCATTGTCGTAGGCCTGGCTGAGGTCGCGACACAGCCCGCTGGTGACTTCCAGCTTGACCTGCGGATGCTGGCGGCTGAAAGCCGACAAGGCGTTGGTGGTGCGGCCGCCGACGAAGTCTTCCGGAACCCCCAGGCGCACAGTCATACCGACCATGGCCCCGGCCAAGGCTTCAAGCATCTGATCGTTCAACGCCAGCATGTGCCGGGCATAGCCGAGCAGGGTCTGGCCGGCGTCGGTGGGCAATACGTCACGGTTGCCGCGCACCAGCAGACGATGGCCGACCATCTCTTCCAACCGGCGTACTTTTTGGCTGATCGTCGACTGGGTCGAGTGCAGCCTTGCCGCTGCCGTGGTGAAACTGCCGCAATCGGCCACCACGACGATGGCGCGTAGCAGGTCGAGGTCGAACAGGGCTCTATTCGATTTCACGCTAACAGACATCGCGCTATTCAACTTGTAAATGACAAGCGTGAGTTCTAACACGCCCACCCGCTGTCGGCCAGCGCAATCAGCGCCTATTCACAACGGCACTGCCTGCCATCCAGATAAATCACTTCACCCCCTCACGCGGTTTTCCTAGGATGGACATTCATTGACCAGGAGCCGCCGCATGCGTCTACCCTGCGCTGCACTGCTGATGCTGCTTAGCTGCTGCAACTTCACCGCTTATGCCGAGACTACGATGACCGACTCTTTGATCGACGCCGCCCACCGCGGCGATGGGCTAACCGTGCAGCGCCTGCTGGATCAGGGTGCGCCGCTGGAGGCCAGGGACGCTCAGGGCCGCACTGCGCTGCTGGTTGCGACCCAGGCCAATCAAGTGCAAGCGGCGCAGGCACTGATCGCGGCCGGCGCCGATGTGAATGCCAAAGACAATATCCACGACAGCCCCTACCTGTACGCCGGGGCGCGTGGGTTCAACGACATCCTGCGCCTGACCCTCGAACATGGCGCCGACCTCAAGAGCACCAACCGCTATGGCGGTACCGCCTTGATCCCTGCGGCTGAGCGTGGCCATGTTGAAACCGTGCAGATGCTGATCGATGCCGGGGTGGATGTGAATCATCTCAATCGCCTGCACTGGACCGCCCTGCTGGAGGCGGTAATCCTCGGCGATGGCGGGCCGCGCCATGTGGAGATCGTGCGGCGGCTACTACAAGCCGGTGCTGATCCGACGATTGCCGACAAGGACGGCGTTAGCGCCCTGGAGCATGCGCGCCAGCGCGGTTATCAGGAGATGGTTCAATTGCTCAACAAATAGACCTGGCGCTACGCTACGGCCCTTCGCGGGTAGACCCGCTCACCCTGTTGCCTTGGTGAGCGACGCTTTACCTGCGCGCCGGCTTACCCGCGCAGGCCAGGCCCGCCCCCCACCGAGTATTCCCCAGACAGGCCACCCCTCCACAGACCAGCACAACAACCTGTGGGAGCGGGCTTGCCCGCGAAGAGGCCAGACCTGACCCCCGCGGAGTATTCCCCAGACAGGCCACCCCTCCACAGACCAGCACAACAACCTGTGGAAGCGGGCTTGCCCGCGAAGAGGCCAGACCTGACCCCCGCCGAGGATTCCCCAGACAGGTCACCCCCTACAGACCAGCACAACAACCTGTGGGAGCGGGCTTGCCCGCGAAGAGGCCAGACCTGACCCCCGCCGAGGATTCCCCAGACAGGTCACCCCCTACAGACCAGCACAAGAACCTGTGGGAGCGGGCTTGCCCGCGAAGAGGTCGACACTGACGTTATTGCATCCAGGGCGGTGGCGGTTCCTCGGCCTTGACCGGCCCACGCTCAGCCTCCTCTCGGGCAGCCCGACGGCGGGCATCATCGAGACGCGCCGCTTCGATCTCGCGCAGCACGCCTCCCACATCGGCATCGTGGTCGTCGTCCTTGAACTGCCCGGTCAACGGCGTATCGGCCAGCAACTCACCAGCCTCGAACAGCGACCACATTTCCCGCGCATAACGGGTGGCCTTGAGCTCCGGGGCAAAGCGGCCGAAGTAGCCGCTCATGTTCGCCACATCGCGCTCGAGCATGCTGAAGGCATGGTTGTTGGCCGCAGCATCCACCGCCTGGGGCAGGTCGATGATCACCGGACCGTCTGGGCCAAGCAGCACGTTAAACTCAGAAAGGTCACCATGCACCAAGCCTGCACAGAGCATCAGCACGATCTGGCGAATCACGAAAGCGTGGTACTCGCGCGCCTGCTCTGGCTCCAGGTGCACGTCGTTCAGGCGCGGCGCGGCGTTGCCGTCCTCGTCCACCACCAGTTCCATCAGCAGCACGCCGTCCTGGAAATCGAACGGCTTGGGCACCCGCACGCCGGCATGAGCGAGACGGAACAAGGCCGCCACCTCGGCGTTCTGCCAGGCGTCTTCGGCTTCTTTACGGCCGTACTTGGACCCCTTGGCCATGGCCCGGGCCTGACGGCTGTTGCGCACCTTGCGTCCTTCCTGGTACTCGGCGGCCTGGCGGAAACTGCGTTTGTTGGCTTCCTTGTAGACCTTGGCGCAACGCACCTGGGTGCCGCAGCGCACTACATAGACCGCTGCTTCCTTACCACTCATCAGCGGCCGTAGTACTTCGTCGACCAGCCCGTCTTCGATCAGCGGTTCAATCCGTTTTGGAGTCTTCATCAGGTTTAATTCGGGGTCCTGTTCTGCCAGACACTGGGTTTGCCGGCCATCCTCTCATAGCCTGAACCGACTTGCTCGCTCCGCCGCTATTCGATACGCGGATGTTGTTGTACCAAATGCTTGCGCTTGGCTTCCAGCTCAGCGATCTGCTGGTCGATGTCTTCGATTTTTTGCTCGATATTGTCGTGATGTTCCTGCAAAAGCTCACGTGCCTCCTCGATGTCAGAGGCCGCTGGGGCCGCGCCGCGCAAGGGCTGGTTGGCGGTTTCCTTCATGGTCACACCGGTTACCAGGCCGACCAGGGCAATCACCATCAGGTAGTAGGCTGGCATGTACAGGTCATTGGTGCTTTCCACCAGCCAGGCGGCGATGGTCGGCGTGAGGCCAGCGATCAGCACGGAAATGTTGAAGGCACTGGCCAGCGCGCTGTAGCGAATATGGGTGGGGAACATCGCCGGCAGGGTCGAGGCCATCACGCCGATGAAGAAGTTGAGCAGGATCGCCAGCACCAGCAAGCCAGCGAAGATCACGCCGAGCACGCCACTGTTGATCATCATGAACGCCGGGATAGCCAGGATGAACAAGCCAACACTACCGCAGATGATGAACGGCCTGCGGCCGAATTTATCGCTGAGCAAGCCGATCACCGGTTGCACGAACAGCATGCCGACCATGATCGCGATGATGATCAGTACCCCGCGGCTTTCGCTGTAGTGCAGGTTGTGCGACAGGTAGCTGGGCATGTAGGTGAGCAGCATGTAGTAGGTGACGTTGGTCGCGATCACCACGCCAATGCAGGTCAACAGGCTGCGCCAGTGCTGGGTAGCGACTTCCTTGAACGACACCTTGGGGCCGGAGGCCAACCCTTCGCGGTCGCCCTGTTCGAGTTTGTCGACGTGTTGTTGGAACGCCGGGGTTTCTTCCAGGGCGTGCCGCAGGTACAGGCCGATGATGCCCAGCGGCAAGGCCAGCAGGAACGGCAGGCGCCAGCCCCACTCAAGGAACTTCTCCTCACCGACGATGGCGGAGATGAACACCACCAGCCCAGCACCAAACACAAAGCCTGCGATCGAGCCGAAATCCAGCCAGCTGCCAAGGAAGCCGCGCTTGCGATCCGGGGCGTATTCAGCGACGAAAATCGACGCCCCGGTGTATTCGCCGCCAACCGAGAAGCCCTGGGCCATCTTGCACAGCAGCAACAGGATCGGCGCCCAGATGCCGATCGAGGCATAGGACGGGATCAGGCCAATGGCGAAGGTACTCAGGGACATGATCACGATGGTGGCGGCGAGGACTTTCTGGCGCCCATAGCGATCGCCCAGCGCGCCGAAAAACAGCCCGCCCAAAGGACGAATCAAGAACGGTACGGAAAAGGTGCCAAGGGCTGCGATCATCTGTACGCCCGGGTCGGCGCCAGGGAAGAACACCTTGCCCAGCACATAGGCGACAAAGCCATAGACGCCGAAGTCGAACCATTCCATGGCATTGCCTAGCGCAGCGGCGGTAATCGCCTTGCGCATCTTGGCGTCGTCGACGATGGTGATGTCTTTCAAGCCAATCGGCTTGACGCTTTTCTTGCGTGATTTCATATCCGTCACTCTGTATCTGACTTGTCCTGTGCCTGGCTGCCATCGTTTTGGTGGCCAGGCTCTAAGGCATCAGATACAAAGGGATACGAAATAATTCACCACTCACTGCTTTTTTCAGTGAATTGACCGAAGTCATCGCGGGGCAAAACCGCGATGACTCCGGTACGGCTTGGCAGTGCCTCTACTGATTGCGCGTCACTCGCCACACCGTGTTGGCCAGGTCATCGGCAATGATCAACGCCCCGCGCGGATCGACCGTGACCCCGACCGGCCGCCCACGGGTCTTGCCGTCTTCACCCCTGAAGCCGGTGGCGAAGTCCACTGGCTCACCGGCCGGCCGGCCATTGCTGAACGGCACGAAGATCACCTTGTAGCCCACAGGATTGGGCCGGTTCCAACTGCCGTGCTCGCCGACGAAGACGCCATCAGCGAACGCCTCCCCCATCGCTGGCAGCGAGAAGTCGACCCCCAGCGCCGCCACATGCGAGCCAAGGCTGTAGTCCGGTTTGATCGCTGCGGCGACCTTGTCCGGGTTTTGCGGCTGCGCGCGCGGGTCGACGTTCTGGCCCCAATAGCTATAGGGCCAACCGTAGAAACCGCCCTCCTTCACCGAGGTCAGGTAGTCGGGCACCAGATCAGGGCCCAGCTCGTCGCGCTCGTTGACTACCGTCCACAACTGCCCGGTGCCTGGCTGGATGGTCAGCGCGGTCGGGTTGCGCAGCCCAGTCGCATAAGGCCGGTGGGCGCCGGTCTGGGCGTCGATCTGCCAGACCATCGCCCGGTCGATCTCGGCCTCCATGCCACGCTCGGTGATGTTGCTGTTGGAACCGATACCGACATACAGGTAGCGACCATCAGGGCTGATGGTCAGGGCTTTGGTCCAGTGGTGATTGATCTCGGCCGGCAGATCGGTGACTTTGCTGGGCGGGCCGCTGGCCTGGGTCTGGCCTTCGCTGTAGTCGAAACGCACCAGCGCATCCTGGTTGGCCACGTAGAGCTTGCCCTCGGCAAAGGCCAGGCCGTAGGGGGCGTTGAGGTTTTCGGCAAACACGGTCTTGAGCTCATAGTTGCCGTCGCCGTCGGCGTCGCGCAGCAAGGTCAGGCGGTTGCCGCCCTTGACCTGGGTATTGCCCTTGGCCTTGATCGAACTGGCGATGACGTCCTTGGGCTTGAGTTTGGCGGCGCTGCCGCCGCGCCCCTCGGCCACCAGGATATCCCCGTTGGGCAGCACCAGGGTCTGGCGCGGAATCCGCAGGTCAGTGGCGATGGCGCTGATACTGTAGCCCTGGGGCACGGTCGGTTTTTGCTCACCCCAGGCGGTTGGCTGGGCGATTTTCATGCTCGGCAGCAAGCCGCGCTGAGGATCGGGCAACTTGGGGTCGGCGCCGAAGGTTTGCTGGGCATCACCTTCGCCGCCACAGGCACTGAGCAGCAGGGCCATGCTCAAGGCAGTCAGGGGGTATCTAGGGTTCATTGCGCACCTCCCGATCGCAAGTTGGTCAGGCCGATCCAGGTCGCGCTACAGGCCAGCGCGCTGACGATCACCGACAGCACCAGGCCCGAGGGCATTACCGCCCAGGCGTCCTTGGCATGCTCGAAGGCATTGACCAGGCCCAACAGCCAGGTGGCCAGCAGCACCAGGAAATACACCAGCGCACGCCCGCCTTTGTGCTCGGCGCGGATCAGATTGACCAACCCGAACAGCAGCGCCAGCCCGCAGAACAGCAAGCCGCCAGCGATCAGCCAGGCGGCGAAATTACTCCACTGGATCTGGTAGCTCTGGTAGTAGGCGATGTCACTGAGCAAACCGCCGAGAAACAGCGGCACAGTACCGGCCAGCAAGGTCGCGTGTAGCGGACCTGGCGTGCAGCGGTAGACAGGTTGAGTGGTAACGGTCACGGCGGCTCCTTTTCATTCGACAATCCTTGAAGTCCTGCTCAGCGCCGCTGCGCAAGACGCGCGATCACTGAGCATAGAAGAAGATCCCCCTGGCAAAGCGTTAGTTCAGCGCATGTGCGCGAATTGAAACGTTTCGAAAGACTTGCCGTTGCGCCACCTCAAGCTGCCCTCAGAGAATTCCGGGGCACGATGGCAGGCAATGTGATAAAGGTGATCGAGCCCCCACCGTCGAGCCTGAGCATGTCCGATACCCCAGAGACCCACACGCGCCCATGGACGGTCTTGCTGATTTTTCTGCGCCTGGGCCTGACCTCGTTCGGTGGGCCGATTGCCCACCTGGGCTACTTTCGCGATGAGTTCGTCATGCGCCGGCACTGGCTGAGCGAGCGCAGCTATGCCGACCTGGTTGCGCTGTGCCAGTTCCTGCCGGGCCCGGCCAGTAGCCAAGTGGGCATCGCCCTGGGCTTGTCGCGCGCCGGCTACCGTGGGGCGCTGGCGGCGTGGGTCGGCTTCACCCTGCCCTCGGCGCTTGCCCTGGTGCTGGTCGCCCTGGGCCTTGCCCGGTATGCACACGCGATTGCGCCAGGCGTACTGCAAGGTCTGCAGATGGTGGCAATCGCGGTCATCGCGCAGGCAGTGTGGGGCATGGCGCGCGCATTGTGCCCGGACATCCCACGCATCATCTTCATGGCAGTGGCGACCTGCGCGGCGCTACTGCTGCCGTCAGCGGGCGGCCAGATCACCGTCATTGCCCTCGCTGCCAGCAGCGGCTTGCTGCTGTTCAGGCCAAGCCCAGGCACACCCCATGAGCCGCTGCCGATCATGATCCGCCACCGCGCTGCGTTGCTGTGGCTGTCGCTGTTTTGTGCCCTGCTGATCGGCTTGCCGATCCTCGCCGAGCTGTCTGCCAATCAGGCCCTGGCGCAGTTTGATGCGTTCTACCGGGTAGGCGCGATGGTATTTGGCGGCGGCCATGTAGTACTGCCGTTGCTGGAGGCAGAAGTGGTAGCCAGTGGCTGGGTCAGCCGCGATACCTTCCTGGCAGGCTACGGACTCGTGCAAGCGGTACCGGGGCCGCTATTCACCTTCGCGGCGTTTCTGGGCGCTTCGATGAATGGCGCCCCTAGCGGCTGGGCGGGCGGGCTGATCTGTCTGTTGGCGATTTTCCTGCCTTCGTTTCTGCTGGTCGTGGGTGTGCTGCCGCTGTGGGAGCGTCTGCGCCGTAACACGCGTGCACAAGCGGCGTTGATGGGCATCAATGCCGCCGTGGTCGGACTGTTGCTGGCCGCCCTGGTGCGACCGATAACGGCTACTGCACAGCATGCGCCACAAGACCTGGCCCTGGCACTGTTGGCCCTGGTTGCGCTGATGCTGGGCAAACTTCCGCCTTGGCTGGTGGTGATCGCGGGCGGCGCTGTCGGTTGGTTGTTGAGCTTTTTTTGAAATCGGCTGCATCCAAAACACCCACTGGCGGGTAATCCCTTCAGCAGCCTTTCGCTGCCGAGCCGTTCCCCTGCGGAGAAACCGTCATGAATGCCAAACCCATCCTCAGTCTCATCCCCCGCACACTGGCCATCGCCGGCCTGTCGCTGACCCTGCACAGTGCCAACGCCCAGACCGGCCTGCCCGACGCGGTGAAAGTCCCCGATGGCCACAAAGTGGTCATGGAAACTGTCGGAGTCGGCGAGATCACCTACCAATGCCGGGACAAGGCCAACGCCCCCGGCCAGAGCGAATGGTTCTTCGTCGGCCCCAAGGCCGTACTCAATGACCGCGCCGGCAAAGCCGTTGGCAGCTACTTCGGCCCGCCCGCCACCTGGCAGGCCAAGGATGGCTCGAAAGTCACCGGCACGCAGCTGGCCGTGGCGCCAGCGAGCAAGGCCGACCTGCCCTATCAGTTGGTCAAGGCCAATCCGGCCGAGGGCCAGGGCGCGATGATCGGCGTCAGCTACATCCAGCGCCTGGCCACCCAAGGCGGCGTGCCACCGAGCACGCCGTGCAGCGCGGCCAACAAAGGTGAGCAACAGGTGGTGAAGTACCAGGCCGACTACATTTTCTGGGCGGCCAAGTAACGACCCAAGCGGCTCGGTGAGCGCAGTGAAAGTCGTCTACGCTGTTCGACAAACCCCAGCCCGGTGGCCGGGGTATCGACCTGCTGCCGAGGGCTGAACTCACCGTGTCATTGCCCGAACCCGGCTTCGATTACCAAGGCTGTCTTGCAGCCTGCGCCCAAGGCCAGCGTCAGGCCCTGCGCGAGCTGTATGACCAGGAAAGCGCCCGCTTGCTCGGGGTCGCCCGGCGCATCGTGCGCGACAGCGCCACGGCCGAGGATGTGGTCCACGATGCTTTTGTCAGGATATGGACCCGCGCTGGCAGTTTCGATCCAAGTCGAGGTTCGGCACGCGGCTGGATCTACAGCATCACCCGCCACCTGGCGTTGAACTTCATTCGCGATAGCGCACGCCTGGTGCCTGCCGGCGAGGAGGATGAGCCAGTGTCAGCCGTCTCTGAACAGCAGCCTGGCTTCGACCTGCAAGCACGCTCGGCGAAGATCTTCGACTGCCTCGATCAGCTAGAGCCGTCGCGGCGCAGCTGCATCCTGCATGCCTATGTCGATGGCTGCACGCACGCCGAGATCGCGCAGAAACTCGGCGCGCCGCTGGGCACCGTCAAAGCCTGGATAAAGCGTGGCTTGAGCGCATTGCGGGAGTGCATGGGATGACCACCCAGAACGGCGACGAGCGCCCTGATGAGCTGCAGCAACTGGCTGGCGAGTACGTCCTGGGCACGTTGCCTGGCGAGCAACAACGCGCGGTGCAAGCACGCCTGCAACACGACCCGGCCCTGCGTGCGGCGGTGGATGCCTGGGAGCAGCGGCTGCTGGAGTTGACTGCCCTGGCCGAGCCCCAACAGCCCAGCCCACAGCTGCGCCAGCGCATCGAACGCAGCCTGGATACCCTTGAGTCACCCGCCCCGTCAACGTCGCGCCAACAGGCCGACTCGTGGTGGAACCTGCTGCCCTTGTGGCGTGGCTTGGCGGGTGCCGGGCTGCTCGCCAGCCTGCTCATGGCGCTGGCCCTGCTGCTGGGCGACCCGCCGCCGGCCACGCCCACTTACCTGGTGGTGCTGGTGGCGCCACACAGCCAGGCACCTGGCTGGGTGGTGCAAGCCAGCGATCGCCAACAGGTGCAGTTGATCCCCTTGGGCGAGACGATCATCCCGGCAGACAAAGCCCTGCAATTCTGGACCAAGGCTGACCACTGGCAGGCGCCGGTGTCACTGGGTTTGGTCAAGCCTGGGCAAACCCTCTCGCTGCCGTTGGACAAGCTGCCGCCGCTTGAAGCGAACCAGCTGTTCGAGCTGACCCTGGAGGGCGTACAGGGCTCGCCGACGGGCAAACCTACCGGGCCAATCCAGTTCATCGGGCGCGCGGTGAAAGTCATCTGATGCCCATTCCATTGGCCTGGCGCTGGGTCTACATCTCCACCTGAGTGCCCAGCTCGATCACCCGGTTGAGCGGCAATTGGAAGTACTTGAGGTTGCTGTTGGCGTTCTTCAGCAAGAACGCGAACAACTGCTCGCGCCAGCGCGCCATGCCCATGCGCTTGCTGGCGATAACCGTCTCGCGACTGAGAAAATAGGTGGTACGCATCGGGCTGAAGTCCAGGTCCTGACGCTGGCACAGGCTCAAGGCCAGCGGCACATCAGGCTCTTCGATGAAGCCAAAATGCAGGGTGACGCGGAAAAATCCGGCGCCGTAGGCCTCGACTTCCAAGCGCTGCTCGGGGCGGACCCGCGGCGAGTCTTCGGCGACCACCGTGAGCAACACCACCTGCTCATGCAGCACCTGGTTGTGCAGCAGGTTATGCAGCAAGGCATGCGGTACTGCATCGGTCCTGGCGGTGAGAAACACCGCAGTGCCCTGCACCCGATGCGGTGGCTGCGCCTGAATGCTGGCGATGAACAGCGGCAGCGCCAGCGCGGCTTCATCCAACCGCTCGAAGATGATCTTGCGCCCGCGCTTCCAGGTGGTCATCAGCACGAACAGCGCTAAGCCGGCGATCACCGGGAATGCCCCGCCCTGCACGATCTTCGGCGCATTGGCGGCAAAATACAGGCTGTCGACCAGCAGGAACCCGAGCAGCATGGGGATCGCCAGCCAGCGCGGGGTTTTCCACAACAGCAAGACCACCGCTGCGGACAGCAGCGTGGTGATCAACATGGTGCCCGTCACCGCCACCCCGTAGGCCGCCGCCAATGCACTGGATGACTCGAAACCGATCACCAGCAGCACCACGCCGACCATCAACGCCCAGTTCACCGTGCCGATGTAGATCTGCCCCTGTTCGTGACTGGAGGTGTGTTGGATGAACATGCGCGGCACATAGCCCAGCTGAATCGCCTGGCGGGTGAGCGAGAAGGCGCCGGATATCACCGCCTGCGAGGCGATGATGGTCGCCAGGGTCGACAGCGCGACCATCGGCAGCAGCGCCCAGCTCGGCGCCAGCAGGTAGAACGGGTTGCGCACTGCCTCTGGGTTGTCGAGGATCAACGCGCCCTGGCCGAAGTAGTTGAGCACCAGCCCCGGCAGTACCAGCAGGAACCAGGCCCGGGCGATCGGCTTGCGGCCAAAATGGCCCATGTCGGCATACAGCGCTTCGGCCCCGGTCAATGCCAGCACCACTGCGCCGAGGATGGCCACGCCCATGCCCGGATGAACCACGAAGAACTGCACCGCCCAGGCAGGGTTGAGCGCCAGCAGCACTTCCGGGCGCTGGACAATGCCATGGATGCCCAAGGCACCCAGGACCACGAACCACAGCACCATCACCGGCCCGAACAGAATGCCGATGCGCGCCGTGCCGTGTTTCTGGATCAAGAACAGCCCAACCAGCACGATCACGGCCAGCGGTACCACCCAATGGTCGATGCCATCGAAGGCCAGCTGCAGGCCTTCTACCGCCGACAGCACCGAAATGGCCGGGGTGATCATGCTGTCGCCGTAGAATAGCGCGGCACCAAACAAGCCAAGCAGCACCAGCACCCTGCTCAGCCGGGGAAACGGCGCCGCCGCCCGCCGCGCCAGCGCGGTCAAGGCCATGATCCCACCCTCGCCTTGGTTGTCGGCACGCAGGATGAATAACACGTACTTGATCGTGACCACCCAGACCAATGACCACAGCACCAGCGACAGAATACCCAGTACGCCATCGTGACTGGCTTGTACGCCATAGTGACCGGAAAACACTTCCTTGAGGGTGTACAGCGGACTGGTGCCGATATCGCCATAGACCACACCGACTGCGGCGACGAGCATGCCGAGACCTGTGGCTCTACCGTGGTTGGACTGATCTGCTGCGGTCGCTGCTTGGCTCACGAATCACTTCTCTGCACAGGGGGAGGCAACACAGTCAATCCATGAGCGTCACCGGCTCCCCACAACCTGCTAGAGCCAGACCGTCGCAGCAGCCTGGGTTCAAACAGGTCAAGTTGACACTGCCCGCCTGCGGGCAAAAAGTGTCGCTAGTATGCTGATCGGCAATCGTGCTCGTCGTAAAAAAACCGTAAAAAACCAGCCCCGGTAGCCACTGCCAAGCGGCCTGAACATAACCAGCGGTGGCAGCCCAAGCCGCGCGTTGGCTGTTTCAGCGCCAGCGGCTACGCTGACGTGCAAGCCTTGAGGAGATACTGTCATGCCCACGCTCAACTCGCTGCTCTGTGCGGTGCTCGCCGTTACGCTGAGCTGCACAGCAGTGGTGTCGCTTGCTGACCCTGGCAATGGCAAAGGCAAGGGACACGACAAGGGTGGCCAGCACGGCAAGCAGGACCCGGCAGGCGCAAGCCACCGGCACGGCGGACCTTCGATCGATGTCGCAGGGGTCAGGATCATTCTCGGCGACAATCGTGACTACTGGAGCCCGGGAGCGGCTTTGCCGCCAGGCATCCAGAAAAACCTGGCTCGGGGCAAACCCCTCCCGCCCGGTATCGCCAAGAAGCTGGACAGCCGCCTGCTGGGGCGCCTACCTCATTACGAGGGCTATGAATGGCAACAGGCAGGCAAGGACCTGTTGCTGATCACCCTCGCCACCGGCGTTATTTATGAAGTACTGCACAAT
Source organism: Pseudomonas sp. NPDC088890 (assembly GCF_044900155.1). Classification (NCBI taxonomy): domain Bacteria; kingdom Pseudomonadati; phylum Pseudomonadota; class Gammaproteobacteria; order Pseudomonadales; family Pseudomonadaceae; genus Pseudomonas; species Pseudomonas sp. NPDC088890. The sequence goes on from NZ_JBJDNG010000007.1 coordinate 308,795, forward strand.
GTGCTGGATTGAGCCAGGCAGTGAAGCTGCATGGGGCACTACTCTCTGAGACAGCAGCGCAAGCAAAGCGGCGACAAAGCATGCCGCAACTTGGGTCGCTGGCCGGCAGCGGATGCTCTGGCCATAGCCAGATAACCGCAGCCGCTGCGGGTTGGGCGCTACCAGATGGCAATCTCGTAAGTCAGGTAGATGCGGTTGCTGTCACGACCACGGGAGAAGTCCGAGCGATAGACGTAATTGCGCAGTTTCACCCCCAGCCCCTTCGCTACCCCTGCCTGGACCACATAGGCCAACTCGATGTCACGCTCCCATTCCGCCAGGCCCTCGTCGCCTGAACGGCCATTGTCACCGCTCAGGTAACGCGTCATGAAGGTCAGGCCCGGAATGCCGGCGGCGGCGAAGTTGTAGGCGTAGCTGGCCATCCAGGTCTTCTCTTGCTCTTCGATGAACTTGCCGATACCGACGTTGCTGAACGAGTAGACTGTCGCACCGCTGATGTAAGGCAACCCGGCGTCACCCTCGAGCATCTGGTAACCGGCACCAAGGGTGTGCCCGGAGTGGGTATACGATACCTGGCCGCTGAGCATGTGATTGTCGATCTTGCCGCCATGGGCGGCGCCGCTATCGCGACTCTTGAAGTAGCGCAAGTCGCTGGTGAACACCCCGCCGGCCAACGACAGGTCGTGGACCACGCCGGCATAGTCCTGGCGGTAGAAATGCTCTAGCTGAGCGTGAAAGTAGCTCACACGCAGTTGCTTGCTGACGGCATAGTCGGCGCCAGCGAAGCTGAAATCGCCAGACTCGCTGCCGCCGTAGCCATCGAGGTACAAACCGGTGCTATCGGATGAGTCGCGCAGCTTGAAGCGATCCAGGTAGCCGGCGGTCAAGGTCAGGCCATCGACATCGGTACTGGTCAGTTGCGTACCCTGGTAGGTCTGCGGCACAAGCCGCGCATCGTTGTAGACCAGCACCGGCGTCTTGGGCAGCAGGGTGCCATGCTTGACCACGGTCTGCCCCAAGCGCGCCTTGGCCGTCAGCCCGGCACTGGCGAACTCGTCTGCTGCCCGGCCATCGTCATGAACTGGCAGCAAGCCGGTCCCACTACGCCCGCGGCCTGAATCGAGGCGCACGCCAAGCAGACCCATGGCATCGAGCCCAAGGCCCAATGTGCCTTGAGTGAAGCCTGATTGGTAGTCGAGCAGAAAACCCTGCGCCCATTCCACTCGCTCACTCTTGGCGCTCGCCGCAGCGCGGGCGCTCATGCCTTGTTCGTCGCGAAAGTTTTCGTTGAAGTAGACGTTGCGCAGCTGCACTTTGAGCTTGCTGTCGTCAATAAATCCGGCAGCGCCGGCCACAGGCAACCAACCGCAGAGCAGGCCACAAGTGGCCCCACGGAAAACAGCTTGGGACATGATCGGTACTCTTTTGTTGTTCTTGGAGAGTTGGGCGCTGGCGCGCCCACTGCAGATCAGACGAAGAAGGACAAGGCCCCCGTGAGCAAGGCCAGTGCGGTAATGACCAACGAAGTCAGCACCGCCCATTTCACGGTGGCCTTCTGGAAGTCACCGATGTCGCGATCGACCATGCCCACCAGGAGCAGGGTCGAGGCCACCAACGGGCTCATCAGGTGCACCGGCTGACCCAGCACCGAGGCGCGAGCGATTTCTATCGGGTCGATGCCATAGGCAGCCGCCGCGTTGGCCAGGATCGGTACCACGCCGAAGTAGTAGGCGTCGTTGGACAGCACGAAGGTCAGCGGCATGCTGGTCAGCGCAACCACCAGCGGGAACCAGTGGCTCCATGCTTCGGGAATCCAGTCGACCAGGGTCTGCGCCAGGGCGTCGACCATCTTGGTGCCGGAGAAGATCCCGGCGAAGATACCTGCGGCAAACACCAGCAGGACCACGGTCATGGCATTGCCCGAATGGGCCAGGATGCGCTCTTTCTGCAAGTCCAGCTGTGGATAGTTGATCATCAGCGCCGCGACGAAGCCGATCATGAACAGCAGTGCGGAATGCATGACACCCAGCACCAGGGCGGTCATCACGGCGATTACCAGCACCAGGTTCACATACGCCAGGCGCGGACGCTTATGCGGGTTGTCGCCGAGGATTTCCTTGATATAGCAATTGCCGCCACCGGATTCCAAGGCAATGTTGCCGATCCGCCGGCGCTCCGCCCGCCCCAGCAAGTAGGCGGTGAACACCACCCAGGCAGCTCCGCCGATCACTGTCGGCAGCATTGGAATGAAGTATTCGGTCGCGTCCAGCCCTAGCGCGGCAATGGCTCGAGTGGCCGGGCCTCCCCAGGGGCTCATGCCACTCATGATGCTCAACGACAGCATCGACACCGTGGCCAGGATCATCGGGTTCATGCCGATGCGCTTGTACAGCGGCAGCATTGCCGCGCAGGTAATCATGTAAGTGGTGGTGCCGTCGCCATCGAGCGCTACCAGCAGCGACAGCAACGCAGTGCCGATGGCGATCTTGATCGGGTCGCCGTTGACGCGCTTGAGAATCTTGCGGATCAGTGGATCGAACAGGCCGGCGTCGATCATCAGGCCGAAGAACAAAATGGCGAACAGCAGCAAGGCTGCCGAGGGCGCCACCATCTTCAAGCCATCGAGCATCATCTTGCCAAGCTCAGGGGCGAAGCCACCGATGAGGGCGAAGACAATCGGCACCACGGTGAGCGCAACAATCGGTGAAAGGCGTTTACTCATGATCAGGTAGGTGAAGGTCACCACCATGATCAGGCCCAGGAGTGCGAGCATGGTCTTTTCTCTTGTTGTTATTCTATTGCGGCCATCGGCAAGGCAGACGGCCCCCTACCCCACTCGACATCGCTGGGATGTTGAGTGGGATTTTAAGTCAACGATGGGAGATACAAGTGCTTTTCAGCTGTGCTGCCGGGGCTCGGCAGTCCAGTCGGCCTGCGCCGTGTCCAGCTCGGTCGGGGCCACCGGGGAGCCGTTCAAGCGACTGAGCAAGGTTTCCCGTTCGCAGGCGTTTTCCGACAGTGAAATAACCACCGTGGCCACGGCATTGCTGGCCAGGCTGGTCAAGGCGCGCGCTTCGGACATGAAGCGATCGATGCCGATCAGCAAGGCCAGCCCTGCCAACGGTATGTCGTGAATGACCGTCAGGGTCGAGGCCAGTGCCACGAAACCACTGCCGGTCACACCTGCTGCGCCTTTGGAGGACAACAGCATGATCGCCAGCATCGTCACCGTCTGGCCGAGGGTCAGATCGATGTTGCAGGCCTGGGCGATGAACACCGCCGCCAGCGACAGGTAGATGGCAGTACCGTCGAGGTTGAACGAGTAACCCGTTGGCAACACCAGCCCCACTACACCTTTCTTGCAGCCAAGCTTCTCCAGTTTTTCCAGCATGCGCGGTAGGACCGGCTCGGTGGACGAGGTGCCGAGCACTACCAGAAACTCCTCGCGAAAATAGCGCAGCAGCTTCCACAGGCTGAAGCCGTGCGCACGGCAGATACCCCCGAGCACCACCAGCACGAAAAACGCGCAGGCGATGTAGAGCGTACCGACCAGCTTGGCCAATGCCCCCAGCGAGGTTACGCCGTATTGCCCGACAGTGAAGGCCAGCGCACCGAAGGCGCCGATCGGGGCGAAGCGCATCAGATAGCCGAAAATGCGAAACACCATGGTCGAGGCCGACTCCAGTACATCGAGTACCGGCTTGCCCTTCTCGCCCATCGATGACAGGGCAAAACCACTCAGTACCGCGATGAACAGCACCGGCAGGACTTCACCCTTGTTGAACGCCCCGATGAAGGTATCCGGGATGATGTGCATGAAGAAATCGACCACGCTGAGCTTCGCCGCAGACGCGGCATACTGGTCCAGGCCGGCCGTGCTGAGGGTGGCCGGGTCGATGTTCATGCCAACACCCGGGCGGAAAAGGTATACCGCGCCCAGGCCGATCACCAGGCTGACCACGGTCAGTACCAGGAACAGCAGCAAGGTCTTGCTCATCAACCGCCCCAGCGAGCGCTTGTCGGTCATCCCGGCGATGCCGGTGACGATGGTGCAGAACACCACAGGGGCGATCATCATCTTGATCAGCTTGATGAAGGCATCACCCAGTGGCTTTAGCGCAACGGCCTGTTGCGCCCAGAAGTGACCGACCACCACGCCCAGCAGGACGGCGCAGAGGATCTGGAAATACAGTGACTTGGCGAGTTTCATGAGGCATCACCCATTGTTGAAATTGTGCGGATGCGCTGGTTGTCGAGGTGCTACGCCCCTGCCTACCCCGCCAGCCTGCGCAAGGTGGGGGCGTAGACGAAGCCTGAAAACAGTCGGCGAGCGGTTCTCACCACCGATGCCTGAAGCGTCTTGCCATCGGCACCGCTGCGCGAAAGCGCCACGTCAATGCCGCCGCTGGGGTGCTCCAGACGCACTTCCTGCAACTGCTGGGCTTGCTCGCCGAGCATGTCCATGATCACCGTGCCAGGGCTGACGCAGGCAGTCGCCAAGCCGATAGCACCGGTGATGGCCAAGGCCCGGTGGCAGTTGTGAGGCATGAAGTAACGTACCTGCAGCGTGCCGTCATAGCGCGGCGCCGAGACCAGCACAGGCTTGGGGATCACCATGCCGCTGACATCGCCCAATCCCATCGCCTTGCCGGCTTTCAGGCGCAGGGCCTCCAGACGTTGCAGCAGGCGGGTATCGGCATCCAGCTGCGCCGGGGTCTCTGACCCGGTCATGCCCAATTCGCTGGCATGGACGATCATCATCGGCATGGCCATGTCGATGCAGGTCACCGGTACACCGTCGATCACATCCTGGGCCTGGCCAGTGGGGAACAGTTTGCCGGTCTTGCTACCCACTGCATCGAGGAAGGTCAGGTGCACCGGGGCGGCAGTGCCCGGTACACCGTCGATCGCCGTACGGCCTTCGTAGCGCACGATGCCACCCGGGGTTTCCACCAGCGAGTTGACGAAGGTACCGGTGTTGAGATTGCGGATGCGTACCAGGGTCTTGCCGTCCTGCGGCTTGACCAATCCTTGCTCGATGGCGAACGGGCCAACGGCGCACAACATGTTGCCGCAGTTGGGCGCGGTATCGACCCGGCGCTGGGCGACCATGACCTGCACGAACAGGTAGTCGACGTCGGCGTCGGCATGCAGCGACGGGCTAACGATCGCCACCTTGCTGGTTTGCGGGCTACCACCACCGATACCGTCGATTTCCAGCTCATGGCCGGAACCCATCAGGTTGATCAGCAATTCGTCGCGCTCGACCACGTTGGCAGGCAGATCCCATGCATGGAAAAAAGGCCCTTTGGAGGTGCCACCGCGCATGAGTACGCAAGGAATTCGTTGCATGATTTCGTACTCTTGTTGATCAATGGACATCATTGATGTTGTAGACACAAGACTGACAGGGATGGATAAATCATTCCAATGCAAATATCGTAGTGATTATTGCGTTTTTCAGATCAATCAAACCTGGCCGCAGGAGAGCGAACTCAGATGGAATATGAGCTGCAAGACATTCGATCTTTCGTGAAAATCGCCGAACTAGGCAGTTTTCATGAAGCTGCAGAAGCGCTGCACCTGTCGCAGCCGGCCCTGAGTCGGCGGATCAAGAAACTTGAAGAGGGCTTGGGTACTTCGCTGCTGGAGCGCACCACCCGTCGTGTCAGCCTCACCAGCGTGGGACGTGACTTTCTGCCCAAGGCCAGGCGTTTGCTGGATGACTTCGAGGACTCGATCCTGAGCATTCGCGAGCTCGCCGAACGCCAGACCGGCCAGGTCACACTCGCCTGTATTCCGACGGCAGCGTTCTACTTCCTGCCGTCGGTCATCCGCGACTACAACGAACAGTACCCGAAGATCCGCATTCGTCTGCTCGACCTCAGCGCCAACGACGGGCTCGAGGCGGTACTGCGGGGTGAGGCCGATTTTGGCATCAACATGATGAGCGGCCAGCACCCCGACATCGAGTTCGTCTCCCTGGTGCAGGAGCATTTCGTCCTGGCCTGCCGCAGAGACCATGCCTTGGCCACCCGTGAGGCCGTCACCTGGACAGAACTGGCCGATTACCGCCTGATCGGCGTCGGCCGTCTGAGCGGCAACCGGATGTTGCTGGATCATGCGCTCTCCGGGCTCAACTTGCGGCCCAAGTGGTTCTACGAGGTTCAGCACCTGTCTACCTCGCTGGGTATGGTCGAGGCCGGGCTGGGTGTCTCTGCCATGCCCAGCCTGGCCATGCCCAGCGCCGACCACCCGACCTTGGTCAGCGTGCCGCTGATCGAACCGCAGGTGACTCGCACCCTGGGGTTGGTCTATCGGCGCGGGGCGTCGCTGTCGCCAGCGGCGGAAAAATTCGTGTCGATCCTGCTGGACAAATGGCCCAACCGTTGAACCCAACGCCCCGCTTGCAGCCCGGCGCGGCATAGTCACCCTGGACAATGCGTACATGGCTCAGTCCTCGCCCAGACCCAGCGAGTTGGGCCGACGCTTCTCGATCGCGAACTTGAGCAGCGCAGCGCTACGGAACAGGCCATGGGCAAACTTGCCATAGGGCAGTGTGATGAACAGCGCCATGACCGTGCCCAGGTGAATCGCCAGCAAGACCGCCATCGCTGCGGTATCACGCAGGCCCAGCAAGACGAGGCCCGTGGCGCTGACCAGCAGCAGAAGCAGGAGAAATGCCCGGTCCATGGGGCGCTGGGCAACATCGCCGTGCTCCGCTGCCCTGCGCAGGCTCAGCGTCAGCAACCCGGCCGGCCCGATGATCAAGCCAAGACCGCCCAAGGTGCCCAGCAGCACCGGCGCGCTCAGCAGCGGGTACGGCGCCTGTTGGCCCAGCAAGTAGTGGTAACCGGTGGCGACCAGCGTCGCGGCAAAGCACAACATGAAACCGTAGAAAGTGAAGTGATGGAAACGTCGGCGCCAAAGCGTGAAGCGATCATCGGCATTGTTGCAGCCTTTGCCATGCCCACCGTCCAGGTACTTCAGGGTCAGTGCAGCACTCGACGCCTCGATCACCGCCGCCGTGGCTGGTTGCGCCAACGCCTCGGCAGGCGAGACCGAGCGCCAGAAGCGTCGTACCGCCATCGCCAGCGCAACACCTGCAGCGGCAAACACGCTGCCGAACATCAGCGCCAAGGTGTTATGTGGGAAAACCGCATAGAAATTTCCCGCCAACCGCCCGGGCAGTAGTGTGCCGTTGACCCACAAGGTCAGCAGCAAGAACAACGACAAGGCCACTGCCAAGGCGCTTGCGACAAACGTGCCGTTGCGCCGATACAGCCGCCCGAAGAGGGTTGGCCAGGCGTACTCGGCATACGTCTGCACGCGCACTTTGGCCATGGCCTGTGGCACGTTGACGGCGAATTCGTGGGGCTGGGCGTACTGGCAGGCGTGCAGGCAAGCCCCGCAGTTGTGGCATAGGTTGGCCAGGTAATGGATGTCTGCCTTGTTGAACTCCAGCCTGCGGGTCATCGCCGGGAAAACTGCGCAAAACCCCTCGCAGTAGCGACAGGCATTACAGATGCGCAACTGCCGGTCTACTTCCTGCTCCTCAAGGGTCAACAGCGGAATCAAATCGAGGGCCGGCTGGGCGGCATCGGGCAGGTAGGGTTCAGGCAGTTGCGCGGTCATGGCTATTCTCTTGTTCTGGATGAAGGTGGCCTGTCGCCGCAGCGGCGTGGGTCCCGGCGATGCGGCCGAAGGCTGTGCCGATGGACATGCCGACACCTGCGGTGTAGCCCTTGCCCAACACATTGCCCGCCATCATCTCGCCGGCGACGAACAGGTTCGGGCTGGCATGCCCATTGAAATGCACTGCAGCCGTTTCATCGGTGCGCAGCCCAAGGTAGGTGAAGGTCACCCCCGGTCGCAGCGGGTAGCCGTAGTACGGTGGCGTATCGATCGGGCGCGCCCAGTGGCTTTTCCCCGGCTCCAGGCCCTGGGTGTGACAGTCGTCCAGGCGGGTGTGGTCGAAGGTGCCCACCTGGCAGGCACGGTTGTAGGCCTGCACGGTTTCGACGAAGGCTTGCACAGGCAAACCGAGCACGCCGGCCAGCGCCTCCAGGCTATCGGCGGTGGCGCCGGGAAAAACCGGCGGCATGAACCGGCCGAGGGCTTTCTGGTCGATGATCGAGAACCCCACCTGGCCAGGCTGATGAGCCACCAGGCGCCCCCAGATGGCATAGCGTTTTGGCCAGAAATCCTCGCCTTCATCATAGAAGCGCTGCCCATCGCGGTTGACCACCACGCCCAGCGACACACAATCGATGCGCGTGCAGATCCCGCCATCGTAAAGCGGTGCGCGGGCGTCGATCGCCACCATGTGCGCCTGGGTCGGGTCGCCAATGGTGTCGGCGCCCTGTTCGATCAGGCAGCGTAACAGGACCCCGTCATTGAACCGCGTCCCGCGGATCAGGAAATTGTCCGAAGGCCACTCCCCTCGCTCATTCTGCCCCCAGGCTTCGCGCAACCATTGACGGTTCGACTCGAAACCACCGGCAGCCAGCACGCAACTGCGCGCCTCGATGCGCTCGGCAGGAAGGTGCCGGCCCTGGACCTCACGCGCCGGCACATGGCCGGCTACGAAACGTCCATCTTGCAGTTCGATATCGGCGACGGGCGTGTCGTAGCGGATCTGTACCCCGAGTTGTTCGGCGCTTCGATAGTAGGCATTGATCAGCGCCTTGCCGCCGCCCATGAAAAACGCATTGGTGCGTGCGGTGTGCAGCGCGCCAGACAACGATGGCTGAAAGTGCACGCCATGGCGGCGCATCCACCCGCGGCAGTTGGAGGATGCGCGAATCACCAGGCGCGCGAGCTTTTCGTCGGTCTGGCCACCGGTGACTTTCAACAGGTCCTGCCAGAATTCTTCTTCCGGGTACGCTTCGACCAGCACGTCCTGCGGGGCGTCATGCATGCACCGCAAGTTGCGCGTGTGCTGGGAATTGCCACCCCGCCAGACGCGCGGCGCAGCCTCGAGCAGCAGCACGCTGGCTCCCGCCTCGCGCGCCATCAGCGCGGCACAGAGGGCGGCATTGCCCCCTCCGATGACTAGCACATCGATCATTTCGCCTCCAAGTCACGCAGCGCCGGATGTTCGGCCGCTTTTCGGTGACCCAGGACTCTAAAGAGTGCTTCAAGGGCGCGAAACGCGATTACCGCGGGGAGGCATTCAGTTTTTCTAAAGGCCCGGATTAGGGGAAGACTGCGTCAAAGCAACTGAGCGCCCGGCCAGAGGCCCTGCTCCACCAACTCCCGCGAGACTTCCTGCAGTACGATCCGGGTAGCCAAGGCGGCCGGCGAGAGTTCGTCATCGCTCAAGCTGACAATCAGATTGCGTCGCTGCGCTTGCGCCTGATCGATGGAAAATACGCGTAAGCCTGCCTGATGCGCCCGGGCAACCGTTGCGCCCGGCTGAATGGTGGCGGCATGACCTGCACAGACGCAATCCATCAACAGCGACAGGCCATCGACTTCCAAGACGATCCGGGGTTCGCGCCCTGCTCGTTCGAAAATCGAACGCAGCGTAGTCCGCAGACCATGCTGTGTGCTGGGCATCACCAAGGGCAGCGTGGCGATCTGTGCCAGAGTAAGCGCCTCACCCCAATCGGCATTGACCAGCGCGGCAGGAACCAGGACGAACAGGCGCTCGTTCAGCAGTGGCCGGACATTCAGGCGAGGCCCGGCGTCTGCTTGGAACAGCACGGCCAAGTCAAGGTGCCTGGCGTTGAGCTGGTTCACCAGGTAACCGGATAGCATTTCTACCAGGTGCAGGCGGATGTCGGGATAGCGTTGGCGCATCCTGTCGATCAACGCCAAGCCAAGAATCGATGCGGTAGTCGGTGCCAATCCCACGCTGGCATAACCGCTCATACGGCCACTTTGCGCGGCAAGCACCGCATGCTCCGCCTGACGCAGCGCCAGGCGCGCATGGTATTCGAAGGCCAGGCCCGCCGCCGTCGGTGACACGCCGGTGCTCGAGCGGGTCAACAGCCGGGTACTCAACTCGCTCTCCAGCTTCGACAGCTGCTGGCTCAAGGCGGAGGCGCCGACACCAAGCTCGAGCGCAGCCCTACCCAGGCTGCCGTACTCCAGGACACTCAGGAAATAGCGAAGCTGACGTAACTCCATACAAGACTCTTTCACCGCTGGGGGCCGCAGAGGCTAGCCCGGATTTGCCGATACGTCAGCCAGTTCGAATGCATCATGCCAGGTAGCTCTAGCCTGAGCTGGCTTGACTGGGTGCCTTGCCGTTGAGTAACAGACCTACCTTGGACCCACTGCCTCGGGATTGGCTACGTTCTTGGGTGCGCCGGCAAAAAACGCCACGAGATTGTCGAACGCATCACCAAAATAAAGCTCGTAACCGTTCTTTTCCACGTACCCCAGGTGCGGTGAGCACAGCACGCGCGGGTGATTGAGCAACGGGTGGGCGGGGTCGAGCACCGGCTCGTCCTCGTAAACGTCCACTGCGGCATAACCTGGCCGCCCGGCCTGCAATGCCTGCAGCAACGCGCCCGGGGCAATCAGTTCGGCGCGACTGACGTTCACCAGCAGTGCATCGGCTTTCATCCTGGCAAGATCGTCCGGAGTGACAATGTAGCGCGTGCTCTGGGCCAGGCGCAGGTTGAGGCTGAGGATGTCCGCCTCGGCGAACAAGGCTTCACGCGAAGCTGCGGCGCGGTGGCCATCGGCTGCGGCCGCTGCCCGGCTGCTATCGCTGCCCCACACCAGTACCGGCATGTCGAACGCCTGGGCATAGCGCGCCAGCCGCTGGCCGATCTTGCCGTAACCCCAGATGCCCAGCACCTGGCCAGCCAGCGCCGAACCCAGGTTGACCTGCCATTGCCCTTGCCTGAATCCCTGTAGCGCCGCTACCAGCTGACGCCGCGCATTGAGCATCAGTGCCCAGGCGAGTTCTGCCGGGGCTACCGGCGAACCGCGGCCCTCGGTGACGACGATGCCACGCGCCGTGCATGCCGCCAGGTCAAGATGACCAGCAAGCTTGCCGGTCTGGCTGATCAGCTTGAGGTTGGGCAAACGATCCAGCAGCGCGGCATCGATGCGCGTTCGTTCACGCGTGAGCACCAGCGCATCGGCATCGGCGAACCTTATGGCCAATTCCTCCAGCGAGGCCGGTTGCCGCTCGTGCAGCACCGTGACGTGGTGGCCCGCCAACCGACTGAAGCAATCGAGCGTACGGATCACATTCTGGTAGTCGTCGGGAATGACGATATGCATGCCGGTGGCCCCTGGCGATGATGGAAGGATCGGACGATAGCTGAGTTGTGGCGCTTATGACGAGTGCCCCACTAAGCGGTGAAGCGTCATGCATCCGCTATTCGATGGCTGCGCCCACACTATCGAGTGGTGATCCCCCTCAATCCGCTAATCCGGCCAGCACCGCGTTGACCATGCTGCTGAAGGCTGCCGGCGAGTCCACAGCCCGCGCAGCAGCGTTGACCGCTCCGTGCGCATGGGTGGAGCGCCTGGCCTGGTCGGCGGTGGCCGACAGCTTGACGATCACCAGTTCGCGCCGAGGGTTGATGTAGAGCTTCTGCCCAAAACGCCCGCTGGCCTCCACCGACCCATCGCCATCATTCTTCTGGAACCAATAGTTGCGGTAGCCGTAGCCAGGGCGACCGGGGCCGAGGCTGCCTTGGGCGAACACCGCCGGGTCGGCGGGCTGGAACGTACTGTGCACTGCCTGGTTGAAGCTGTCGCCCTTGACCTCGCGAGCCAGTTCACGGCGTACCAGTTCGGCGAAGCGGGCGGTGTCTCGCAAGTTGCAGCTGATGCCGCCACTGGCCATCTCGGTCCCGAGCGGGTCGACCTGCACATAGGCATCGTGCTCGGCGAAACGTGACCACAACCGCTGCTCGACCAGTTGCGCCCAGTTCAGTCCAGTGATGCGCCGCAACACCCACGCCAGCGCCTCCGGCGAGCCGTTCTGGTAGAAAAAGGGCGCCTTGTCACCTGGCTGCGGGGCCTGATGCACGTGCTGAAGAAAGCTGTAGATATCACCTGGCATGTCGCCTCGCGGTATCAGGCCGGTGGCGGCAAACAGGCCGAGGTCCGGCGGCATCTGCGCTGGATACTCCACCGCAACTTGCATGTCGAGGTTAGCCTGCACGGTCGCCTCGCCGAACGGCGTGCCGCTTAGCTCCGGCACGTAATGCGCCAGTGTGCGCTGCGGGTCAAGCGCACCTTCAACGATCAACTGGGCGGCGATCAGGCCTGTGACCGACTTGGTCATCGATGCCCATATATGCGCCTGGCCCGGTTGGAACGCTTCCAGATAGCGCTCGTATACCACCTTACCCCGATGTAGCACGATCAGCCCGTCGGTGCTGGTTTGCTCAAGGTAGTCGGCCAGGGTCAAGGGCTGCTCGCCGACCCTCAAGGCCACCTGATCGAGGGCTAGCCGGCGGCCTTCGGCCAAGGCCAACGGGACGGCTGCGCGGCCAATGCCACGGGTCGGCGACACCTCGCGGGCGTGGCGCATCGACCAGCGCAAGTAAGGTGGCTGAAAAGCATTGGCCTGGTTGACACGCAACTGCGCTGGAGGAGGAAACCCCTGCATCACGCCCTGCCCGGCCGGTGCGCCGATGGCCAACCCTGGGCCCAGCGCCCCGGCCAGCACCAGGGCAAAGCCGGGCAGATTGGCGGAGTGGGCGTGCATGCTGCGCTTGGACATGGTCTTGCTCCTTGGTTGCATTAGAAATTGGCACCAACGCTGAACGCGAGGTAATCGCGGTCACCGCGGGTGCCGTAATCGCCGTCGAGGTAATCGGTATAGGCCAGGCTCGCCCAGTATTGGCTGGCCAAGTTGATGTCCACGCCCAGGCTGATCGAGCGCGAGCCTTCATTGAAGGCCGAGCTGTCAGCGGGTGAGTAACCCTCGACGTCATGGGCCCAGGCCAGGTTGGGGCGGATGTCCAGGCCCGGGATCAGATTCGGATAGCTCCAGGTTGCGCGCAGCCGGTAGCCCCAGGAAAAGGGCGTCACGAAGCCTTCGCCATTGCAATCGCCTGGGCTTTTCGAGATCGCCAGGCACACGCTGTTATCGGCAAGTTCGCCGTTGCCGTAGGCACCGGAGCGGCCATAACGCGGTCCGAACCGCCCCTCCAGTCCGCCGACGTAGGTGGCCCCCAGCTCGCCCATCAACAGCAACTGGTTGGCGCCCATGACCTGGCTGAACGCCTGTACGGCAGACACCTGGGCCTGGGTCACCTCCTTGCGCCGGTAACCGTCGAAAGCGGTGTTGTCAGTCGCAGGACGCAGGCCATCGGCATTCAACGGACTACGACCGGGGGCATTGAGCAAGGATTGCAAGACATCGTTGCCGTTGAGCTGCACCGGCATGTTCGGCCGGTAGCTCAGCTCCCCTTGCACGGCAGCGCCGTTGCGCAGGGTGGTGGCGAAGGTGATGCCGTACAAGCGAATGTCCTCGGGGTATTGCGCCCGGTACTGCGAGGTGCCCATGCGCAGCGCACCGGCCAGGGTCTGGCCGGTGCCAGACGCCAGGAAGGCAGCGCAGTTGGCCAGCGGCACGCCGAGATTGCTACACAGCGCCCCGGCAAAGCCGCTATTGGCGTAATAGCGGCTACTCACCGTGCCCAGGTAGGGCGAGCGGCTGTGGTAATTGGCGGCGAACAAGCCGAACTCGGTATCCAGCGATTGGACGTACCAATGCAGCGAAAATCCCCATTGGCCACCGTTGCGCGCCTCCTGGTCGGCGCCCCGGGGCACCCGCACGCCCTCCTCCGTCAGCCTCACATCGAACGGGGCCAAGGCCTGCGAAACCGCAGGGTTGGTCAGCATCTGCCCGCCGACATCCAGGCCTGTGCAGCCCTCAGGCATGAAGTCGTTGCCGGAAAAGAACGTTGCGCAGTTGTCCAACCGAGTCTGCTCCCAGTCCAACTGGTAGAAAGCGTCGAAAGACAATGCCTGATTGAGGTTCTGCGTGAGATACACCAGGTTGACCGGCGCCAGGGCGTCCTTGACCTCCGAACCTGGGCGGCGCAGCGCGGCCTGGTTTAAGGGGTTGACGACGTTCAGCCCGCCCTGGATGAACAGGCTTTCGCCCCAGTTGACCACCTGTTTGCCCAGGCGCAGCGAACCGGGCTCCCCGTCGATGTCGTAGAGTGCGTAGGCGAAGGCATCGAGCAGCTCCACACCCGCGGTTTTCGCCGATACCTGGCGGTTGTCGTCGTCGATATCGACAGCCCGCTGGCTGTGGTCACGCTGCGCAGTGTCATACCAGTAAGTACCCCGCACGAATACCCCAAGGTTGTCGCCGCGCAGCTCCAGATCGTGGGTGCCTTTGAAGACTGCCGAGAACACATCGCCCGCGCGGTAGTTGCGTCGCCCGTCGTTGCCGTTGGCAGCCTGCAATTGCTGTTTGTCAGGGTTGGCAGTACTGATGGCAGTACCGAACGACAGGGCCGAGTCGAATCGCCCTTGCAGCGGGCCAACATCCAATTGCACGCCCGCGACCGGGGTGGCTAGCAGGCAGCACAGGGCCGCCAGCGGCGCGCGGCGCCGGCAGGAAAGAAGGGTTGCGCTCACTCTTAACCTCTTGTTGTTTTATTAGAGAGGGAAATGATGGGTTCAGCGCGGACGCGCCGGCCGCCCAGGCCGGCGGTGTCGGTGACGAGGAGTATCAGGTAGGTTTGCCGACGCTCACAAATAGCGTCTTCAGATCAATGCCATGCCGGTTCGTTATGGCTCGATGGCGGTGGTTCAGAGCACCTCGAACAAGCCCGCCGCCCCCATGCCGCCGCCGACACACATGCTCACCACCACATAACGCACCTTGCGCCGGCGGCCTTCGAGCAAAGCATGCCCGACCATGCGCGCACCGCTCATGCCGTAGGGATGGCCGATGGCGATGGCCCCACCGTTGACGTTGAGCCGCGCAGGATCGATGCCCAGGTGTTCGGCGCAGTAAAGCACCTGGCAGGCAAACGCCTCGTTGATCTCCCACAAACCGACGTCCTCGACTCGCAACGCATGGCGCGCCAGCAGTCGCGGTATCGCCAACACCGGGCCAATGCCCATTTCTTCCGGGGCCAGGCCCACCACCGCCATGCCCCGGTACAGCCCCAGCGGCTGGCCACCTAAGCGCGCCGCCCGCGCACCACTCATCAGTACACAGGCGCTGGCGCCGTCGGACAACTGGCTGGCATTGCCTGCGGTCACGCAACCGCCCTCGACCACCGGTTGCAGTGCCTCGAGGTCCGCCAGCCGGGTCTGCGGGCGGTTACCTTGATCCTGGATCAGGTGCACGCGTTGGTGAGTCTGGATCCCGGTGACCTTGTCCACGACCTTGCACTGCGCCACTACCGGGACGATTTCATCGGCGAACAGCCCGGCAGCCTGTGCTGCCGCCGTGCGCTGTTGCGACAGCCAGGCGTAACGGTCCTGCGCCTGGCGATCAATGCCATAGCGTTTGGCGACATGCTCGGCCGTGTGCAACATGGGCATGTAGGCGTGCTCGCACAAGCGCCGTACCGTGGCGTCCTGGGCGGCGTTGGCGGCCTGCATGTGGGCCTGTTGCACCAGGCTGATCTGCTCTTGCCCGGCGCCGACCACCACGTGCATGCCCTCGCCGCGGATCTGCTGGGCGCCGATGGCGATGGCCATCAACCCCGACGCGCACTGCCGATCGATGGTCTGCCCGGCCACCGACAGCGGCAGTCCGGCCGCCAGGGCCGACAGGCGCGCCGGGTTGATCGCAGCGGTACCGCTTTGCATGGCGGTGCCCAATACCAGATCCTCGATTTCGCCCGGTTCTATGCCCGCGCGCTCGACCGCAGCGCGGATGGCAATGGCGCTCATGCTGGGTGTGGTGAGGTCGTTGAAAGCGCCACGCCAGGCCTTGGCGATAGGCGTGCGCGCGGTGGATACGATGACAGCGTCTTGCATGAAACGGCTCTCCTTGGAAAGTTACGCCGGCAGCAGGCGTTGGTAGGCGCTGCGCAGCTTGAGGGGAATGGCGACCGGGCGGTTGTCGCGGCGGTCGACGAAAACATGGCTGAAACGGCCAGCCGCGCAGGCCTCAGGTTCGCCCTCGACGAACACGGCCAGGGCGTAGTGCACTGAGCTGTTGCCCAGTCGCTCGACGGCCATGCCAACCTCGATGCGTTGTGGGAAGGCGACGGCGGCGAAATAGTTGCAGGCCGAACCCGCCACGTAGGCCACCACCGGGTCGCGATGAATGTCCAAACCGGCATGCTCGATCAGCCAGGTATTCACGGCAGTGTCGAAAAAACCGTAGTAGACGACGTTGTTTACATGCCCATACAGGTCGTTGTCATGCCAGCGGGTGGTGATCGGCTGGAAGTGGCGATAGGCGCTGCGCAGCGGGCGCTCCCTGGCCATGTTCAGAACGCCGCCTGATAGAGGGCCAGGGCATCGGCGAAGGTGACCTTGCGCGGGTTGTTGACCAATAACCGTTGCTGTTGCAGGGCATCCTCGGCCAGCAGTTGCAGGCTGTGCCGCGGTACCCCGACATCACGCAACCGATTGGGCAGGCCGCAGCGAGGCGCCAACTGCTCCAGCTCATCGATGAACTGGCTGCACAGTTCATGGGGGTCGCCAGGCACCAGCCGCTGGCCCAGCAGTGCTGGCGCCAGCGCCGCATAATCGGCGAACGCCTCAGGCCGGTTGAAACGCATCACGTGCGGCAGCACCAAGGCGTTGGCCAGCCCGTGCGGTACGTGGTAGCGCGCTCCCAGCGGGTACGCCAGCGCATGCACCGCCGCCACCGGCGCGTTGGCGAATGCCTGGCCGGCCAGGCAAGCGCCCAGGAGCATGGCCTGGCGTGCCGCCAGATTGCCACCGTTGTGTACCGCCTGGTCAAGGTTGCTGGCCAGCAACGCCAGCGCTTCGCGGGCCAACAGGCTGGACAGCGGGTTGCGCTTGAATTGGCTGGTTGTGGCCTCGATGGCATGGACCATGGCATCGATACCGGTTGCGGCGGTTATCGCCGGTGGCAGGCCCAGGGTGCGCTCGGCGTCGAGCAGCGCCAGGTCGGGCAACAACAGCGGTGAGATTACCGCCATCTTGGCCGCCTCGCCTGTGGTGATCACGGCCACGGGGGTGACCTCCGAGCCAGTCCCGGCGGTAGTCGGCACCTGGATCAGCGCCAGGCGCTGGCCCTTGGCCTGATCGATACCGTAGATCGCCTCCAGGGTCTGGTCACAGCCCGGATGTGCCAGCAGCGCCACCAGCTTGGCGACATCCATGGAGCTGCCGCCACCGAAACCGACGATCAGCTCGGCGCCGATATGCCGCGCCCGGCTGACCGCCGCCAGCACGCAGGCGTGGCTGGGGTCGGCGCTGACCTCACTGAAGATCGCCACGCTCAGGTGCGCCTGGGTGAAGCCTGGCAGCACATCATCGAGCATGCCCAGGTTGACGATGCCCGGGTCCGTCACGATCAGTACGCGGCGCACGCCACGCCGCTGACACAGCTGGGCCAGACGCCCGGCAGCGCCGGCTTCACACAACAGCTGGGGAGTCGTGACAAAACTGAAAGGCTGCATGTTTGTGTTCCTCTTGTTCTTGTGGGTGAACAGTTGGGCCAGGTCAGAAGGCGAAGTGCGCTTCATCCAGGCTCATCAGGCACAGGGCGCCGCCGCGTAACGCCTGGCAATGAGCACTGGCGCGCGGCAACACCCGCCGCCAATAGAAGGTGGCGGCATGCAGCTTGGCCTGGTAGAAGGCACTGTCCGCACTGCCTGCTGCCAGAGCCGCACTGGCAGTGTCAGCAGCCCGCAGCCACAATGCGGCCAGCAGCACGTAGCCTGAGTAGGCGAGAAAGTCCACCGACACCGCACCGATCTCCTGCGGGTCGCAGCGACAGGCATCAAGCACCTCGGCGCTCAGGTTGCGCCATTCCTGCAGGCGCTGGGTGACTGCCTGGGCCATGTTCGTCAGGCCGTCCGCGCGGCAACCTTGGGCCACTTCGAGCAATTCATCGATCAGCAGGCGCAATTGCTCGCCGTTGTCGCCGAGCACTTTGCGGCGAATCAAGTCCAGGGCCTGGATGCCGTTAGTGCCCTCATACAACTGGGTGATACGGCTGTCACGCATCAGTTGCTCCATGCCCCACTCGCGGATATACCCATGCCCGCCATAGAGCTGCACGCCCAGGCTGGCGGCCTCCTGGCCAACATCGGTGAGGAAGGCCTTGACGATCGGGATCAGCAACGCTGCCCGGCGACCGGCAGCCGCCTGAACTTCAGGCTGCGCGGCGCCATGTTCCAGATCCAGCGCTTGCGCCGCGAAGGCCGCCAGCATCCGGCAGCCCTCGCTGAGGGTTTTCTGCGTCAGCAGCATGCGCCGTACGTCAGGGTGGCAGATGATCGGATCGGCACTGCGTGCGGGCGCTACCGGGCCGGCCAGGCCGCGTGACTGCAAGCGCTCGCGGGCATAGGCCAGGCCACCCTGGAAGGCCGCCTCGGCGATACCCAGGCCCTGCAGGCCGACCTGGAAACGCGCGTCGTTCATCATGGTGAACATGCAGGCCAACCCCTGGTTGGCCTCACCGACCAGCCAGCCACAGGCATCATCGAAGTTCATCAAGCAAGTCGCTGCACCCTTGATGCCCATCTTGTGTTCGAGCGCGCCGCATTCGACCGCGTTGCGCGCGCCCAACCCGCCGCCATCGGTGCAGTGGAACTTGGGCACCAGGAACAGGCTGATGCCACGCACACCCACCGGCGCATCCGGCAGCCGCGCCAGCACCAGATGGACGATGTTGTCAGTCAGGTCCTGGTCGCCACCGCTGATGAAGATCTTGCTGCCACTGATGCGGTAGCTGCCGTCACCTTGCGGCTGAGCGCGGGTGCGCAACAGCGCCAGGTCGGTGCCGGCCTGGGGCTCGGTCAGGCACATGGTGCCGGCCCATTGGCCGCTGACCAGGTTGCCCAGGTAGTCGCGCTTGAGCGCAGCGCTGCCATGCCGGTGCAAGGCCAGCACGGCGCCCTCGGTCAGGCCGGAATAGATTCGAAACGACAGCGACGCGCCCATCAGCATTTCGTGAAAGCAGGCTGCAACCATTTGCGGCAGTCCCTGGCCATCGTGCTCCAGTGGGCCGGTCATGCCTCCCCAGCCCTGCGCCACATACTGTCGGTAGGCCTGACGAAAGCCATCGGGGGTGCGCACGCTGCCTTGCTCCAGGCGGCAGCCCTGCTCATCGCTCTGGCGGTTGAGCGGCGCAACCACCTCGCCGGCGAAGCGTGCACCCTGTTCGAGGATGCCATCGATGGTTTCGCGGTCCAGCTCATTGCCCAGGCGGGCACAGTGCGCTGTCACATCGAACAGTTCGTGCAGTACGAAATGCATGTCACGCAAAGGGGCTCGGTAGCTCATGCGCGGCCCTCGCGGACATCGGCCAGCTGTTTGCCGGCGGCCACCAGGCGCATCAACAGCGCGGCCGGACGCCAGTGCTCACCGAACAGGCCCTGCAGGCGCTCCAGCCTTGCCAGTAGCAGGCTCAAACCCTGCTGATCGGCCCAGCACATAGGCCCGCCGAGCGCTGCCGGGAAGCCGTAGCCATACCGGTAGACCCGGTCGATGTCGGCGCTGCAACTGGCCACCGACTCCTCAAGAATCTTCGCCCCTTCATTGACCAGTGCCAGCAGACAGCGCTCGCGAATTTCCTCATCGTCGATCGCGCGCCGGTGCATGCCCAAGTCCAGGGCAACCTTGAGCACCAGTGCATCGACCTCAGGGTCGTGCTCGGCATCGCGGCTGCCGGGAGCATACCGATAGTAGCCCTGGCCGCTTTTCTGGCCGAAACGCCCCAGCGCGCACAGGGCATTGTCAACCTGTACCAAAGGCGCATCCAGGTCCTTGCCAGCCAGCTGGCGCGCTCGCCACTCCAGATCGATGCCGACCACGTCATACATGCGAAACGGGCCCATGGCCAGACCGAACGCCTGCAGCGCCTCGTCCACCTGCCGCGGCGTAGCGCCTTCGAGCAGCAGCTTGCGCGCCTCGGCCACATAGGTGGCAAGCATGCGGTTGCCGATGAAGCCCGGGCAGTTGCCGGCCACCACCACTTCCTTACCCATGCGCTGGCCGAGGGCCTTGGCCGCATCGAGTACCGCAGGCGCAGTGCGCTCCCCACGCACGACTTCCAACAACTTCATGACATGGGCCGGGCTGAAGAAATGCAGCCCCAGCACCTGTTCTGGCCGGCGGGTCACGCCAGCGATGGCGTCGATATCCAGAGCCGAGGTGTTGCTGGCCAGGATGGCTTTGGCTTTGAGTGTGCTGTCCAGGGTGCGGAAGATGTCCTGCTTGAGTGCCAGGTTTTCGTATACCGCTTCGATCACCAGGTCCACTTCGGCGAGGTCGGCGCAGGCCATGACCTGGCGCACCCGCGCCAGGCAGGCGTCGGCCTCGGCCTGGTCGATGCGCCCCTTGGCCACCTGCTGTGCCCAAGTCTGCGCGAGCATCGCCAAGCCGGCTGCGGTAGCCCTGGGGTCGTTATCCAGCCACAGCACCGCAAGGCCTGCCCGGGCCAGGCTGATGACAATGCCGCGGCCCATCGTGCCGGCGCCGATCACGCCAACCTGCTGAATGTTGAAGGGAGTACTCACGGGTGACGCTCCTGATTAGTGGTGTCAAGGCATTGCCCTCACCCTAGTCAGGCGCCTACTATTTTTGAAATTTTCATTTTCCATCCCATGTATTTTTCGCATGAATATAGCCAACTTCGATCTCAACCTGTTGCGCGTGCTGGACATGCTATTGCGAGAGCAGAACGTCTCCCGCGCCGCCGAGCGTCTGGCCCTGACCCAGCCGACCGTGAGCAATGCCTTGGCGCGCCTGCGCGACCTGCTCGGCGACCCGCTACTGGTGCGCGTCGGCCGGCAGATGCGCCCCACTCCACGCGCCTTGGCCCTGGAAGGCCCGATTCGCGCGGCGCTGCAACAGATCGAACAGACCCTGGGCGTCGGCGACCGCTTCGACCCGCAGATCAGCCATCGGCAGCTGAGCGTCGCACTCACCGATTTCGCCGAACAGCTGTGCATGCCCAAACTGCTGGTCACTTTGCAAACCCAGGCCCCGCATTTGCGCGTGGACGTGCTGCACCTGACGCCCAACCTACCGGCCGAGGCCCTCGACCGCGGCGAACTCGACCTGGTCCTGGGGCGCTTCGATGATGTACCGGCGCGTTACGAGCGGCGCCACTGGCGCAGCGAAACCCTGCACGTGGCGCTGCGCCAGGGCCACCCGCAAGTGGCGGGCACACTGGACCTGCAGACGTTCCTCGGCTTGCGCCACCTGTGGGTGCACGGCGGTCAGACCCGCGGCATGGTCGACCAATGGCTGGCTGAACAGGGCCTGGCCCGGCAGATCGTCTACACCACCCCCAATTACCTGCAGGCCGCGCACCTGGCGGCAAGCTCCGACCTATGCGTGGTGCTGCCCACCGCACTGGCCCGCCATTTCGCCAGGCTGCTGCCGCTTCAGTTATTCGACCTGCCGTTCGCGTTGCAGCCGTTCCAGCTGGAACTGGTCTACCTTGCCCACCGCCAGCACGACCCGGCACTGGCCTGGCTGGTGGCGCGCATCATGGATATTGGCGCCGACTGAGCCATCGCATCCCGGCATGGGTAGCCATGCAAGAGTGGTATTGGTTCGTCGGCGAGTACTGTCCTTAGAGTGTTCGCACTCAGAACAACAAGGACCACCCCATGCGCGTACCAACATTGCCCTGCCTGCTGGCCCTGGCCCTGCCCTTTGCGGCGCTGGCCGAAGGACCGGGCAAAGATGCCACCGACCTCACCCGCCAAAGCAATCAACAATGGTTGCAGCGCCTGCCCTTTGCCGAGCGCAGCGACTTCGACAATGCCCGCCGTGGTCTGCTCGAAGCCGTCGACGACGCCGTGGTCAATGCCGACGGCAAAACTGTCTGGGACCTGCAGCGCTACGCCTTCCTGAACGGCGAGGCGCCGGCCACGGTCAATCCGAGCCTGTGGCGCATCGCCCAGCTCAATAGCATTGCCGGGTTGTTCAAGGTCACCGACGGCATCTACCAGGTGCGCGGCCTGGACCTGGCCAACATGACCCTGATCGAAGGCGAGCACGGCCTGATCGTGATGGACCCGCTACTGTCGGTGGAGACCGCCAGGGCCGGGTTGGCGATGTACTACCGTCATCGCCCGCGGCGACCGGTGGTCGCGGTGATCTATACCCATCCACACGTCGATCACTTCGGCGGAGTGCGTGGGGTGGTCGACGAGGCCGAGGTCAAGGCCGGCAAGGTGCAGGTCATCGCCCCGCAGGGCTTCTTCGAGCATGCCATCAGCGAAAACGTATTGGCCGGGCCTGCTATGAAGCGCCGGGCGCAGTACATGTACGGCGCGCCGCTGCCACGCGGGCCTCGCGGCCAGGTGGATGCCGGCTTGGGCAAGGGTGTGCCAGCCAATGCCACGGTCAGCCTGATCGCCCCGACCCGGCTGATCGAGCAACCCTTCGAAAGCCTGCGCATCGACGGTATCGATATCGAGTTCCAGCTCACACCCGGCACCGAAGCGCCCGCCGAGATGAATCTGTGGTTTCCCCAGTTCAAGGCCTTGTGCATGGCCGAGAACGCCTCCCACGTGCAGCACAACGTGCTGACCCTGCGCGGCGCCCAGGTACGCGATGCCAAGGTGTGGGCGTACTACCTGGATCAGTCGCTGTTGCGCTATGGCGAGCAGGCCGAGGTGGTGTTCGCCCAGCACCATTGGCCGACCTGGGGCGGCGCGGCGATCCGCGAGTACCTGGCCGATCAGCGCGACATGTACGCGTTCATCGATAGCCAGACCCTGCGCCTGATCAACCGCGGCCTCGGCCCCACCGAGATTGCCGCCGAACTGACCACGTTGCCGCCACGGCTGGCGAGCAAATGGTATAGCCGCGACTACTATGGCTCGCTCAGCCACAACGTGCGTGCGGTATATCAGCGCTACATGGGCTTTTACGACGGCAACCCGGCGACCCTCAACCCATTACCGCCGAGCGAGGCCGGTGCGCATTACGTAACGGCCCTGGGCGGTGCCGAGCGCGTGCTGACGCTGGCCCGTGAAGCTTACGCAAACGGCGAATACCGCTGGGTCGCAGAGCTCACCCGGCACCTGGTCTTCGCCCAGCCCGATAACAGCCTGGCGCGCGAGCTACAGGCCGACGCCCTGGAACAGCTGGGCTACCAGAGCGAGAACGCCACCTGGCGCAACGCCTACCTGACTGGCGCACAGGAGCTGCGCAACGGCATGGCGCCAGCCGCCAGCAAGGGCGGCAGTGCCGACGACCTGGTGCGCGCCCTGACCCCGACACTGTTCTTCGACTACCTAGGGGTACGCGTGGATGCCGCCAAGGCCGCCGAGCAGGACCTGACCATCAACTGGCACTTCACCGACCTGAACGAAGACTACGCCCTGACCCTGCGCAATGGGGTGCTCACCCACCGCGACCATCGCCGCCACGGACAGGCCGATGTCGAGGTAAAAATGAGCAAGGCCACTCTGGACCGCATCGCACTGAAGCAGACCGGCTTTCTCAAGGAAGCGACCGCAGGTGATATCGCCATCAGCGGCGAGCGCATAAAGCTCATGCGCTTCATGGCAGCGCTGGACGAACCGGATGGGCGCTTCAACATCGTCACCCCCTGAATCAGCACCAGCGCCGCTCTACAGCGAGCGGCGCAACCAGACGCCCAGCACCAATCCGGCCATCCCCACCGTACACAACGGCACGATCCAGGCACCTGCCTGTCCCTGCCCGCAGCGCAGCATGCCCAGGCCACGGCGGTAGATCCCGCGCTCGCGGGTCCTGCCCAACAGCGCCAATGACAACGCCATGCCTGCCACCATCTGCATTTCGCCACGCCAAGCCAGGCACGCTACCAGTAGCAACGCCACTTGTGTGCGCCGCCAGGCCAGCACTGTACGTTCGGCCTGCAGCCCGCTGTCGCACGCGCTATCAACCATGCCAACGCTCCCAGAACACCCCCACCAGCAGCACGCAGGCAAGCCCACACGCCACACTCAAGAGCGGCACCAGGCGCGCCAGTGGCAGCGGCGCCTCGCGACGCAGCGCCCGTTCAACCGCCAACCAGCGCCAGCCGGCGCCCAGGCTCACCAGCAAGCTCATGGCCAGCAACGCCAACTCCATCGCCACACGTGCTGGCGCGGGCCAGGCATGGGCGGTGAAGGTTTCGAGGGCGATGGCGCCGCCGAGCAAGGCCAGGGCGGTGCGGATCCAGGCAAGAAAGGTACGTTCATTGGCCAGCGTGAAGCGTGGATCGGGCGCCTTGCCCTGCCCCAGCAACCAACGCTCCCAAGGGGTGTGACGGTGTTCGGGGTTCATCGCGGGTCCTGTCTCAGCGCAGCCCTTGGCTGCGCAACGCGCCGGGGGAAAAATAAGAAGCACTGGTACGCACATCGAAGGCGTACGGCCTTGGCTGCTGGTTGGTCAGGCCTGACAATTGGTAGCGGCCAGTGCGCAGGTCATAGATCGCCTCCATGGCATTGACCAGTGCCTGCCCGGTGACGTGGTAGTAGCTGTGGGCCTGGGCTGTACGCCACAACTGCCCCTGGTGATCGAAGAAGTCCGCCTCGACGATGGCCCAGCTGTCCTCGTCCAGGTAGTAGCGACGACTGGCATAGATATGCCTGGCCCCCGGTTTGAGCGTACCCACCACTTCCCACACCCGGTGCAGCTCGTAGCGGGTGGGGTGCGGGTTGACGTGACCCGGCCCGATCAACGCGGCATAGCCGAGCACAGGCGAGGCCAGGCGATAGCTGTTGTACGGCACGTGCAGAACCTTCTTGCCCACCAGGGTCCACTGGTAGAGGTCCGGGGCACCATTGAACATGTCGCGGCTGTCGGCGGTACGTAGGCCGGCGGTGCCCGGGGTGATGCTGTCATAGGCAAGTGCCGGAGCCCGCCGCACCCGCCGCTGACTACTGCTGTACAGCCACGACAGGCGCGGCTGCGCGACCTGATCGAGGGTTTCGTGCAGCACCACGGCATCGCCCGCCAGGCGCGACGGGGCGGTCATGCGGTAGCTCAGGTAATACAGGACATTGCCGGTCTGGCCATCCTCCAGCACGTCGGGGCGGGCGAAGGTCTGCTGCAGACTCATCGTGGCGAAGCGGCCATCGCCACGCGGGGTGATACTGTCCGAGGCCAGGCTGTAGCTGGCATTGCGTGGCCGGGTGAGGTGGTTCCACAGAACCTGCAGGCCATTACTGGGCTTGGGGAATGCCAGGACGCCGGCAAAGCCTTGCACGCCGTTGCCGTCATTGACCAGTTGGGCACTGCGAGCATTGTGCCGGGCCCACTCGCTCACTGGTTGCGGCACCGCGACACTGCGGTGCGATGGGTACACCGGCAAGCGAAACGAGTTAGGGTAGCGCTGGAGCAAGGCCACCTGCCCGGCGGTAAGCTGCTCCCGGTACTGGGTGTAGTTGTTGGCGCTGATGACGTAAAGCGGCTGCTCATCGGCGTACGGGTCAAGGGGGGTACCGTTGACCGCCAGCGATACTTGCCCCGCTTGCAGGCCGCCGCTCCAGGCCGGGATGCGACCGTCGCTACTGGGCCCCCATTCGGCCCCAACCGGCGTCAGTTCTGCATGCAGCGGCTTGGCAGCCACGTGCAGGGTCAGCAGGCTGGCGTTGACGAGCAGGATGCAGCGCAGCAGGGCAACAGGTTTCATCGGGCTAGGCCTCTTGTTGTTGTGTGATCCCAGACGGGCTTGCCTTGGCCCGCCCTTTCGGGGTGATACTAGGAGCCGCGCTTCGAACCTCACAAATAACGTGTTCGGATACGTGCCATATCAGTTCGGCATACCCTTGGAACCGCTCCGATGACCCTGAAACAGCTTCGCTACCTGATCGCCATCGTCGAAGCCGGCAGCTTCTCCTCGGCTTCGCGCCGGGCCTACATTGCCCAGCCGGCGCTGAGCCGGCAGATAAGCCTGCTGGAAAGCGAACTGGAAATGCAGTTGCTTGACCGCCAGCACGACGGCATTGCCCTGACCGATGCCGGGCGCCAGCTCTACGAGGTGGCGCGTCAGGTGGTGCAAAAGCTCGACTCGGTGAAGGACGAGCTGAAGTCCAGCCGCGGCGACCCCAAGGGCCACGTGGCCATTTCCATTCCGGCCACTGCCGCCAACCTGCTGCTGCCGGAAATCGTCAGGCGCGCCGAACAGCGCTTCCCCGGCGTGATCCTGACGGTGTGGGACGGCCTCAGCCGCGAAGGCGGCCAAGCCATCGAGCTGGGCAAGGTGGACTTTGGCGTGGTGCCCAATGCCGAGGAACTCGAGCATGTCGAGGCTGAGCCGATCTTCACCGAAGCGCTGTACTGGGTCGGCGCATCAGCACCGAACGCCCCTGACACCATTACCCTGGCCGAGGCCGCCGCCACTCGGCTGGTGTTGCCGCCGCGGGCGCTGCACCTGCGCCGGCGCATCGAGCAAGCCGCCATGGAAGCCGGCGTGCCACTGAGCGCCGCCTACGAACAGCAATCGGCACCCGGCATCGCCAGCCTGGTGCGTGCCGGCCTGGCGGCGACCATCAGCAACTGGCCGCCGTTGAGCGAACTGCTCGAACCCACGACGGCGCGACGCATCGTCGAGCCGCGCATCAGCCGCACCATCGCCTTGGCGCACTCGCAGCACAAACCCCTGTCGTTCGCCGCCGGTTGCTTGCGCGACCTGGTGCGCAGCGTGCTGATCGACCTGGTCAACAGCGGCCGCTGGCGGGGCGATCTGATCGGCAAAGAGGCCGAACCGCTGGAATCAGTGCTCGGCGTTCAGCTGGCGGTCTGAGCGCGCGTCTGCCCGTCACCTGCAGCCGACTCGCGCAAGCGCTGCAGGGTGCGCTGCGGGTTCAAGCTGGCCAGGCCAACCAGTCCGGCCACCACCAGCACTGCACCGCAGACCAAGAACCCCTGGGCGTACCCCGCCGGATGCGCGGCTCCCGCGCCCTGCACCAGCACGCCGGTGACCACCGGCGCTGCCAAACCGGCCAACGAAGCGATGCCGTTGCCCATGGCCAGGATGCCGCCGCGCTGGGCCGCCGGGGTGAACTCGGCAAGCATCGCCGGCCCCACCGAATACATGACTAACGCCAGGCCGCCACTGAAGGTCAGCGCTGCAACCCGCACGGCGGTGCTCAGCCCTGGCAGGATCAGCGACGCCGACAACAGCCCGCCCAGTATCAGGCACATGGCAACGAATACCCCGCGTGCCACCCGCGAAGGCACGCCGCGGCGCATCAGGCGCTGGGACAACCAGGCCAGCAGCAAGCTCAGCGGCGTGGTCACGACCACGAACATGACGAAAATGCGTCCGGTCTGCAGCGGGTCGATGCCCAGGCCGACCTGCAGGTAGCTGGGCACCCAGGTCAGGGTCAACGCCAACGACCAGTTAGCGGCGAAGTGGCACAGGTAGTTGCCCAGCACACTGGGATCGCTCAGCAGTTTGCGGTAGGGAATTGCCGGTTCATCGGCCTTGAGCTGGCTGGCGCGCAAACGCTCGAGCGTGCCCTCCTGGCCCAACCGCCACCACAGCAGGCACCAGACCAGGCCGATCAGTGCCAGGATGATGAAGTTGGTACGCCAGCCATAATGCAGGCTGACCCAGGGGATCATTGCCCCGGCCACCAGCAGCCCCATGGCGCTGCCGGCATGCAGCAGGGCCACCGGCAGGTTGCGCCGGTCGTTGGGGAACCACTTGTACAGTGCATGGGTGGCGACCGGCGACGCCGGCCCCTCGCCGATGCCCAGCAGCACGCGGCAGGCGACGATGGTCCACAGTGAGGTGGCGAACAGCATCGGCAGCTGGATCAGTGCCCAGAACAGGCCCATGCCCAACAGCAAGGTGCGAGTGGGGCGGCGGTTGGCCATAAAACCACCGACCACGGCGGAGATCGCGAAAAACCAGTGCAAGGCGCCGCCGATCAAGCCGAACTCGGTGGCCGTCAGGCCCAGTTCGGCGCTCATCGGCACCGCCACCAGGCCGATCACCACCTTGTCGAGAAAGTTGACCAGCATCAGCAGCGCCAGCAAGACGGCCACCAGCCAGGCAGTACGGGGGTTGGGCAGGGAAGAATCTGCAGTCATGGCGAGTACTCTTGTTATTGTTGTGGGGTGATGCCAAACGGCCGCCGCAGCGGCGGCCGTCGATCAGGCAGGCATCAGCACGCCTTTGGCGATGGTGTTGCGTTGAATCTCGCTGGTGCCGGTGAGGATACGCATCATTCGCGTGGCGCGGAAAATCCACTCTACAGGGTGGCCCTGCATCAAACCGGCCCCGCCGTGCACCTGGACCGCCTTGTCGGCAATGCGGAAGGCGGCCTCGGAGACGAACAGCTTGCACATCGGCGCCTGAGTACGGATATCGCCCCCGGCGTCATTCACCTGGGCGGTGGCGTACACCATGCTGCGCGCAGCGTGCAGCTCGGTGGCCATGTCGGCGATCATGTGGTTGACCGCTTGGAACATAGCGATCGGCTGACCGAATTGCTTGCGGCTACGCGCATGCTCGATCGACAGGTTCAGGGCCAGGCCGGCCATCCCCAGCAGGGTCGGGCAATGCAATAGGCGGTTGAGGGTAATGCGCCCCATGGCCAGCTTGAAGCCCTGTCCCTGTTCACCGATCAGGTTGGCCGCCGGCACGCGCACTTGATCCAGCACGATGTCACCATGGGCACCGCCACCGGACATCACCGAATAGTCGCTGAGCACCTGTACACCGGGCGCCTTGAGGTCGACGAAGAACGCTGAAATACCCTGTGCGCCCTGCCCCGGTCCGGTCACGGCGAGCAGCACCGCCAGGTCCGCGTAAGTGGCGCCGGAGATGTAGCGCTTGTTGCCGCTGAGTACGTAGTGATCGCCCTCGCGGTGTGCCTGGGTCGCGATGGCTGTCGCATCCGAGCCGGCCTCGGCTTCGGTCAACGCGAAGCACACGGCTTTTTCGGCGCGGCACACGGGTTTGAGGAAGGTCTCGACCTGGTAAGGGCTGGCCACCTTGAACAGGTGGCCGACCCGCGGCGGCCCCGACAGCTCGCCCAGCACATGCGGCGCGAGCATGGAGCCGGTCAGCACCGTGGCCTCCTTCACCGCGCACAGGTCGGCCACGTTCAGGCCGGCCCCACCCATGCTTTCAGGCAGCATGACGGTGTACAGGCCTTGCTCGCTCGAGCGCTTCCATACCTGCCGCAGCACCGCCTGTGGATGCGGGCGCGCCCAGTCCAGCTGAGCTTGCTGCTCCAGCGGGCGAACCTGATCGCGAACGAAACCTTCGATCGCTTCGATGATCTGCGCAGCTTTTGCACTTGGTTGATACATGGTAATGCTCCCTGGTCAGATACGACGTTCGCTGTGTTGCCAGTAGGTGTCCCGGACCAGGCGGCGGACCACCTTGCCGTTGGGGTTTTTCGGCAGTTCGCTGACAAAGTCCACGCCGCGCGGCTTCTTGAAACCGGCCAGTGCACGGCCGCAACGCTCGATCAGCTCGTCGGCCTGCAACTGCGCCCCGGGCTTGAGCACCACCACCGCACGCACCGCTTCGCCCCACTGCGCATCGGGCACACCGACCACCGCCACCTCGAACACTTCCGCGAAGCCGTAGATCACCTGCTCGACTTCGCTGGGGTACACGTTGAAGCCACCGGAAATGATCATTTCCTTCTTGCGATCGACGATGAACACGTAACCCTGCGCATCGACCGTCGCCAGGTCACCGGTGAGGTAGTAACCGTCGCGCATGACCTCGGCGGTGAGCGCTGGCGCGCGCCAGTAACCCTGCATGACGTCCGGGCCCTTGACCACGATCTCGCCGACCTCGCCGGGTGCCACATCCTCGAACGCCTCATTGACCACTCGCAGGTCGGTCTCGAAATAGCACCGCCCACAGGAGGCCAGGCGCTGGTAGTCGCCGTCTTCCACCAGATGGTCCTGCTCGGTCAGTACCGTGACCAGCGAACAGGTCTCACCGGCACCGTAACCTTGCGCGAGAATCGGCCCGAACAATTCGATGGCTTTCTTCACCAAGGCCGGCGCCATGGGCGCAGCGCCATACATGACCAGCTTCAAGCTGGACAGGTCGAAGCGCTCGACGCCAGGGTAATTGACCAACCGGTTGATCATCGCCGGCACCAGGAACAGCCGGGTCACCCGTTCGCGCTGGATGGTCTCGAGCAACAGGCGGTCGTCGTAGCGCTCCAGCAGCAGGTTGCAAGCGCCGACTGCCAGCAGGGGCATGATCTGCATGCCGCTGGCATGGGTGATAGGCCCGACGTGGGCCATGACGTCGCCCGGCCCGGAGCGCCGCGTCGGGCTGGCGATACTCTTGCGCACCAGCGCCTTGCGGTTGCCGAAGGAGAGCATGGCGGCCTTGAGCACGCCCGAGCTGCCGGAGGTGTAGTGCAGCACGGCCAGCGCGTCGTCGGCCGGGTCCAGGTCCAACCGTGCTTCGCTGCCGCGCTCGAGCAATGCGGCATAGCCCAGGTCGCCGCCCTCGCCCTCCAGCACGATCAACTGGCGCAGCAGCGGCAACTGCGCACGCCGGGTGGCCAGCGCCTGGGCAAAACTGGCATCGGTGATCAGGGCAACGCTGCAGGAGTCTTCCAGCACCCGCACCGCTTCATCCAGTGACAGCCGGGCATTGATCGGCACCTTGACCATCGCCGCCTTGTACAGCGCCACTTCCGCTTCCACCAACTCCACGCGGTTGGCGGCGAGGATCGCCACATGCTCGCCGGCGCCCACGCCCAAGGTACCCAGCCCAGAGGCCAAGCGGTTGCTGCGGCGTTCCAGCTGGGCGTAGGTCAGGCGCGCCTGGCTGTCCGCTACGGCAATCTGATCAGGCCAGTAGCGGGCACTTCGGGTAATGATCGTTCCAAGGTTCACGTTGTTGTTCTCGTCGACAGGAAGACATCGACGATGCTAAACAGCCGTGCGCGGGCGCATCTAATACCAGTTTCAGATGCCGTCCATAGCGTTATTGGCTGGCATCCTCAGAACGCTGGCAGGCGTGGACCTTGCAACAGCCATGACCCCAGCTCAGAAACTCGCCTTGAGCGATACCATGAAGTTGCGCGGCTCACCGTAGTAGTTGCCGAACGTCTCGGTACCAATGGTGGTGTAGTAACGCTTGTCGAACAGGTTGTTGCCGTTGAGGGCCACAGACCAGGTGTCATCGATCCGATAACCGATTCGACCGTTCCAGATCGCGTAGCCCGACTGGCTGATTTTCTCGCCGCTGGAAGGCGAAACGCGGTAATTGTCGCTTTGCGCATTAACCCCGGCGCCGAGGGTGAAGCGTTCAAGTGCGCCAGTCAGGGCGTATTCACCCCACATGCGCAACACATGCCGCGGCACATAGCTGTTGAACGCGGCGCCGTTGAGGGTGGTGTCGATATCGTCGAGGGTCTTGGTCTGGGTGTAGGTGTATCCGGCGAGCAGTTGCAAGCGCTCGATGACTTCGCCGCTGATCTCGGCCTCGAAACCTTGGGCGCGAACCTTGCCGGCATTGACGTAACAGTATCCATCGGAGGACGGGCAGGAAGAGTTGTAGTCAGTTTGCGCCTGATCTTTCTGGATGGTGCGGAACAGGTTGAAAGCGCTGTTCAGGCGACCGTCGAACCAGGCGCCCTTGATCCCCAGCTCGTAGCTCTGGCCCACCAACGGCTTGAGCGCCGAGCCGTCTTCGGAGCGGTAATTGCCCTGCGGGGTGAAGATGTCCGAGTAGCTGGCGTAGGCCGTGAGGTTGTCGTTGAGGTCCAGCAGCACGCCGGCAAACGGCGTGACCTGGCCGGTCTCGCGGGTACTGGAATGCTGCGAAGGGACAGCGTTGAGGAAGTCATAATCGGTGTCGGAGCTGTACCAGCTCACCCGACCACCCACGACTACGGTCAGTGGATCGGCCAGTTTCAAGCGCAGGGTCGAATAGACGCCCTTCTGTTTGGTCACCGATTTGACCGGGCCGCCACGCGACGAGTTTTCGATGAAGTAGTTGTCATCCGGCTCAGGGATGGACTTGTCCGGGTTGAACACGTCCTGCCGTTGCGGCAGAAACGCCACCGAGTAGAAATCGTCCTTGTTCGCGCGGCTGGCGTTCATGCCCAGCACCAGTTCATGTTGCTGGCCGAACGCGGCAAATTTGCCATCGATGTAAGCGTCCAGGCCATAATCGACCTGGTCGTAGTCGTACAGGCTGCCGAGCATGCCGGTGGTATTGGTGCCAGGCGTCACCGCTCCGGAGGCGAAGGCGTATTTGATGGCCTGGGTGTTCTTGGTATAGACGCTGGCCACCTTGAGCTTCCAGTCGTCATTGAGCTGGTGGGTCAGGTCACTGAACACTGTGGTGCGCTTGCTGCGCCAGGTATTCCAGGAAGGGTCGAGGCAGGTCGAGCGGCTGAGCTTGAGGTCGCTGCGATCCTTGTAGCGCGGCAGGCCACCCCAGCATGGGTTGGCGTCGACATCTTCATAGGCGATGCCCAGGCCGAGCGTGGTGTCGGGGCTGACATCGAGGTCGAGCGCGCCGTAGTACACCTGGTCCTTGCGGCTGGCGTCGTCGACAAAGTAATGCCGGCTCTGCTCGGCGATCACCGCCCGCCCACGCAGGCTGCCGGACGCATTCAGCGGGCCGCCGGTGTCGACCTGGCCGCGATAGTTGTCCCAACTGCCGCCAGAAAGGGTGATGTCGGTATGCGCGACTGCCAGGCCGCGCTTGCGCACGAAGTTCACCCCGCCCGCAGTGCCACCGGAGCCTTTCATCATGCCGGCGGCACCGCGCAGTACCTCGACCCGATCGTAATAGGCCATGTCGCTGCTGAAGCTGTCGGCCTGGACATAGAGGTTGCCCATGTCCAGTGGCACACCATCGTACTGATACTGGCCCGACATACGAAAGCCGCGCGAGTAAAAGTACTTGCCGCCCATGGTCGAGTCGTAGACGGTGATGCCGGGGGTCTTTTCCATGACCTGATCGATGGTGTTGAGGTTCTGGTCATCGAGCATCTTGCGGGTCATCACCGTGACCGATTGCGGGGTCTCCTTGAGCGAGTGTTCACCCTTGCCGATGGTCACCGCACCGGTGGTGTACGAACCGCTGTTTTCGGTGGTAGCACCCAGCACTTGGGCGTTGACCGTGGTGGCGCCCAGCTCCAGCGCCGAGCCCGTTGCCGGCACTGCGCGCAGGACAAAGGTGCCGTTGGCCTGGGGCTCGGCTTGCAAACCGCTGCCACCAAGGATTCGCGCAAAGCCTTCGCTGACGCCGAACGTGCCTTTGATCCCAGGTGAATGCAGGCCATCTGTGTCGCGCGCGTCAAAGGAAATCGCAGCCCCGGCCGCACTGGCGAAACGGCTGAGCACTTCAGTCAGGCTGCCCGCGGCGATATCGAACGAGCGCACCGTACTGTGCTGCTGGGCGGGCACCTGGGCCGCCAGGGTGACGCTCGACCACCCGCCGGCAGTGGTTGCCACCAATAATCCAACTTTTACTGCTTTCGCCAGCCCACACCACTTGTACACAGCAGACATGCCTACCCTCCCCCCAAAGAACATCAAATGAACTCACTGGGGAATGAGCCGAACAGTGGATTGGAAAAGTGCAGGCGCTGACAAAAAATTTTCAACCGATGGCAATCGCGGCGGCGCCCTCAACTTCTGCCTACGACTTCCCGGTGGGCGCGGAGACATTGACCCAGAACCGGCTGTAGCGCGTCACCCGCAGCGACAAACCACTCTCCAGCGCGGCCAGCGCGCGGTCGGTGTCATCGATGGGGAACGCCCCAGACACCTTCAATTGCGCAATCCGCGGATCACAGCGCAGCACGCCAGGGCGATAGCGCGAAAGATCAGCCAGCAAGTGCGCCAAAGGACGATCGAGGGCGATGATGCTGCCTTGCTGCCAAGCACCCACCGACGCGTCATTGCGCCTTGGCGCCGTCACCGCGCGGGCATTGAAGTCTACCGACTGCCCGGCTTCCACGCGCACCGTCGATGCACCGCTGAACGACCTGACTTCTACCGCTTTCTCGAGCACCGCCACCTCACCACCCTGCGCCTGCGAGCGAACGATAAAACGCGTCCCCAGCGCCAACACCTGGCCATGCCGGGTGAGCACCTTGAACGGCCGCTGCGCAGGATCAGCGGCGGTGCTCACCAGAATCTCACCCGACAACAGCTCAAGCAGCCGCTGACGACCGTCGTACCTGAGGTTGACCGAGGTATCGGTGTTGAGTAGCAGCGAGCTGCCATCGGCCAAGCGAAACTCGCGGCGCTCACCCACGGCGGTACGAAAATCGGCAAGCAGGTTGTGCGAGGTCTCACTGCGCCAGCCCAGCCAGCCCAGTGAGGTGGCCGGCACCACTACTAACACGCTGCCAAGCAGCTGGCGCCGAGAGCGCTCGGCGCCGCGCAAGGCAGGGGCGGCCAGGCTGCCAGGCACACTGGCCATCTGCTCGCTCACAGCCGCCATGCGTTGCCAGGCTTGACGATGAACCGGGTCGGCAATCAGCCAGTCATTCCAGGCGCGGCGATCGGCATCGGTCGCCACGCCCGACTGCAGTCGGGCGTACCAGCGCGCGGCGGCGCTGATCGCTTGCAACTCGGCAGGCGAGAGGCTCATGCCAGTTGCATCTTGATCTGCATCAGGCAGCAATGCTCCATGGCCTTGGCCATGTAGTTATTGACGCTGCGCAGGCTGATGCCCAGGTGCTCGGCAATCTGTGGGTAGGTCAGGCCATCGAATTGCGAGAGGATGAACACTTGCTTGACCTTCGGCCCCAACCCTTGCAGCAGGCGGTCGATTTCGACCAGCGCTTGCAGCACGATCGCTTGCTCCTCCAACGAAGGATGATGCGCTTCAGGCAGGTTGGCCAAGGCATCCAGATAGGCCTGCTCCAACGAGCGCCGACGCAGCAAGTCGATCAGCAAGCCTTTGGCAATGCGTGACAGGTACGGCCGGGGCTCGCGAATCTCCAGCGCGCTGCGCGCCTTTAGCACTCGCACGAAGGTGTCCTGGGTCAGGTCGGCAGCATCGAAGGCATTTCCCAGGCGCTTGCGCAGCCAGCCATTGAGCCAGCCGTGATGGTCGCAGTACAGCTCATTGACGGCGCTACGCAAGGATAGATCGGTGGCGGACATGGTAATAGAACAGTTCGCGAGTGGTAATGAATCTTATTGTCATGCGTGCACTCGGTGATTTGCAATAGCCATGCATTGGCCCAGCAGGCTATTTACCATGGGGCGCTTAGAACTTTTGCCTATTTATCGGTCTATGTGAATACGCACATTTGCTCGCTAGACAGCCACCTCACCAGGTTTGCGCAAGCAGATGAGCACACGTCAAACTGCCACGTAGAGGTTGTCTTTGCTCATGAAATTCAATGCCCCCCGGATGGTGCTTTTGGCCCTGTTCGCCTTCGCGGCAGTGGGCTCGGCCTCAGCAACACAGATCAACCCCAAAGCGCCGGCCTTGGCCCAGCAACTGACAGCCGTTGAGCCAGCCAAGCAGTCGGCTGGCAACCCTTGGTCAAGCCTGGCCGACGTCGCCGATCAGCAGTCGGCGCCATTGCTGGCCCATGACGACCGTTACTGGCACGACGGCCGTTGGCACGATCGCCGAGATGAGTGGCGACGCGACAACTGGCGCCGAGATCAATGGCGTAGGGAGCAGGCGCGCCGTGAAGCCAAACGCCATCGTGACTGGGAGCGCCACCACGAACGGGTAATGCGCCACCGCTACGAAGAGCATCACCGTTACTATCGCCGCTAACACCCTGCACGCCTGAGCCTGAGTGCTCAGGCCGCCAGCACCTTGAGCACAATCATCCCGGCCAGGCCGAGCAAACACAGCACACCCATGCCATAACTGACCGTACGCCATGGCTGCACGCCCGCTAGATAAGTGACTGTGTGCAAGACCCTGGCGACGGTAAACAGCCCGCTCAAGTACTGGCTCATCACCCCAGGCGCAT
Organism: Pseudomonas sp. NPDC088890; assembly: GCF_044900155.1. NCBI lineage: Bacteria > Pseudomonadati > Pseudomonadota > Gammaproteobacteria > Pseudomonadales > Pseudomonadaceae > Pseudomonas > Pseudomonas sp. NPDC088890. Next base: position 344,797 of record NZ_JBJDNG010000007.1, read on the forward strand.
CAACGGCAACCGCCAGCCCACCCAGCGCAATGAACAGCGGGATGCTTTCAAGGTCATTGCTCCAGGCTTTCGCGCCGCGTCTGACTTGTGGGCATTCTTCGAATTCGGCCGAGCGCCGGAAAACAGCAGCATCTTCGGGGTTTGTGAAGATCTGGCAGCGCAAACGAAAATAGCCTTGATAGCACGAGATCGCGAGCATCTTGAGCAGCAGAACCACCACACAGATGGCATACACAGACAGCACACTGTTCATTGCCTGCCCCTGGCGCAAAAGCCCCGAACCACGATATACAACAGCGGCCCTGCTGAAACGAACACGATCGTGACCAGCACGTACGGCAGCACCCCGCGCAAAGGCTCCCCTCGGGCGCGGGTGTCGTTGACCATCCAGAGACAGGCAAGCCCGGCCATCAGGTACAGATCGATGACCACTTGGGCAGTGTCGGGCCTGGCCATCAGCTCAAGGCCGAATGCGATCAGCGACTGATCGGCAATTAGCATGCTCCAGCCGGTGTACAACGTGAAAGCCAACAGCAGCGGTAAAGCGATATAGGGCGCGCGCATGTGCTTCTCCTGGTGAGTTGCACGCAACCCTAGTGGTAGAGTTGCTCGCTGCTCAATGACCTGACAGGTCATGGACTCGCTACACAAGGACCGTCAGAGTGTACCCATGAGCCCTTCCCACTCCCTCACGACTCATCCGCTTACCGCCACAGCGGCGGGTGAGCATCTGCGGCGCCTGCGCCGTCAAGCCAGGCTGAGCCAGCTCGAATTGTCGCTGATTACTGGCATTTCCCAGCGTCACCTCAGCTGCGTCGAGACCGGCCGCGCCAAGCCCAGCCCGAGCACGCTGCATGCTTTGCTGTCAGCCCTCGACGCTCCACTGGAACAACGCAATGAGATATTTCTCGCGGCAGGTTTTGCCCCGCGCTACATGGCCTCGACACCCGACGCGCCAGCGATGGCAATGGTGCATGACGCGATCGAGCACATCCTGCAGGCCAACAACCCGGCACCGGCGTTGGTGATCGCCAGTAACTGGGACATCACCGCTGCCAATGCCAGTGCCGGCTTGCTCATGGCAATGCTCGGTGTTCAGACGACCCAGCCGTCCGGCCTGAATCTGCTCGACACGCTGCTGCGCCCCGGTGGCCTGGGCGACCACCTGGTCAATGCCGATGAGATACGCGCAATTGCCTGGCAACGCGCGGCCCGGGAAGCCTTCAGCAATCCTGAGTTGGCTGAGCTGTTGCGCAAGCTGCCTGGGCCAGCCGATCTGCCACTGAGCCCGGCACTCTCCCCTGTGGTGTTGACCCGAGTGCGCAGCGCGCAAGGCGAGCTCAATTTCCTGTCGACCTTTACCACTTTCGGCATGCCGCTGGACATCAGCGTGGCGTCACTGCGTATCGAACATCTGATCCCTGCCGACCGGCAAACCTGGCAGGTGATGACGGCGGCGTACGCGCAGTGGTCAGCGGCGGCAGTTTAGGCACAGCCCAAGGTCATTCGCTCGGCTGGCGCTTGGCATTTTTCTTGGCGATGGCTTTCAACCGCACAGCCGCTCGCTGCACGGTGGCCATCTTTTCCGGGCGTTTCATTGCACGCCATTTGCGAATCTCGTCCCGGCTTCGACCACAGCTCACGCACAGCTCGCTGTTGAGCTGGCACAGCGAGACGCAGGGGTTGTCGATGTCTTTGGCCATGGGTTTGCTCCTGAGCGGGCGCAGATCATACCTCAAGCGCATTGCTGCGGGGGCTCTCGCCCCTCATCGCAGGACATGTCGCAGCGATGTGGGGCGACTGGTCGTCAGCCATTGCACTGCGCCGTCAAGAACTTCTGACCCCCAGCATCCCGCGCTCGACGATGAAATCGATCACCGCCTGCAACCCCTCGCCCTTCTTCAGGTTACTGAAGGTCCAAGGCCGCTGCGGGCGCATGCGCTGGGTATCACGCTCCATCACTTCCAACGAAGCGCCAACATACGGCGCCAGGTCGGTCTTGTTGATTACCAGGAAGTCCGACTTGGTAATCCCCGGGCCACCTTTACGCGGGATCTTCTCACCCTCGGCAACGTCGATCACGTAGATGGTCAGGTCCGCCAGCTCCGGGCTGAAGGTGGCGCTGAGGTTGTCACCGCCGCTCTCGACGAAGATCACCTCAAGGTTGCCGAACTTGCGCGCCAAGGCCTCCACTGCGGCCAGGTTCATCGAGGCATCCTCGCGAATCGCGGTGTGCGGGCAGCCGCCGGTCTCTACCCCGACGATGCGCTCAGGCTCAAGGGCGCCGGCCTCGGTAAGAATGCGCTGATCTTCCTTGGTGTAGATGTCATTGGTCACCACGGCGATCTGGTAGTGATCGCGCATGGCCTTGCACAGCGCTTCGAGCAGCGCGGTCTTGCCGGATCCTACCGGGCCGCCGACACCGACGCGCAGGGGTTGCTGATAGCTTTGCATGAAGGCAGTCCTCAAGAACGGAACAAACGGGTGTATTGGGTTTCATGTCGCGACGAGGCAATCGCCAGCAGCGGCAAGCCGCTACCGAGTTGCTCGTCGCTCAGGCTCAAGGCCTGGTCAAGCACTGCGGGCAGCGCTTCACCGAGGTCGCGCAGCAGGGTCTGGGCGGCCTGCTGGCCGAACGGCACCAGCTTGACCCCAGCCATCACCGCCCCTTCCAACCAGGCAAAACCCAGGCCCAGGGCTAGTTGGCGTAACGGGATCGACCAGTGCACGGCGAGCCAGGCCATACCGCCCAGCTGGCTAAGCTCAAGGCTCGCTCGCCAGGCCGGGTCTTGGCCCAGCTGCCAGCCGTCGAGCATCCGTGCCAGGGCATATCCGCGCTGGCGCTCCTCAAGGCGCAGCTCGGCGGTCTCGCGGTTGGCCAGCAAGAACTGGCTCCAGCGCCCAAAGGCTTGAGCGTCATTGGCCTGGCAGGCATGGTACAGGCGCGCCAGCAGCGGCCAGTCGAGGTAGCCGAGGGTGTCGTGCAACTGCTCTCGCTGCCAGTCACAGAAGCTGGCAATGTTGTTCACCCAGCCAGCCTCGACCGCCCACTCCAGCCCTTGCGAATAGGTAAAGCCGCCCACCGGCAAGCCGGGGCTGGCCAGCTGCAGCAGGCGCAGCAGCGCCAGGTCGCTGCTCATCAACCGGCCACGACCAGCGCAGCGCCAGCCAGCAGGCCGCCGCCGAAGGCCTTCTGCAAGCCGCTATGGCGACGCAGCAGGCAACCTACGGCAAAGCCTGCCGCCAACAACAGGCCGCTGACGGTGACAAAGCCTGCACTGAACAGCCAGAACGCACTCGGGGTCGCTTCGACACCGTGCGCCCAGCCATGGAACAAGGCGAAGATCGGCATGGCCAACGCCAGCAACAGCTGCCGACCTGGCACCAGCAGCGCCGCGGCCGCCACCAGCAGCGAGCCGATGATCATGCTTTCCATCCCCAGCACATCACCGAACAGATGCCCCAGCACTGCGCCTGCGAACATCGCCGCCAAGGTCGCCAGCGGCAACGTCAGGCTGCGCCGGGTCAGTGCCGCCAACACGCCGGTACCGAGCAGCATCAGCAAGTGATCGAGGCCCGTCAGCGGATGCAGCAAGCCATCGTGCAGCGGGTTGCTGTCGTGGCCAGGGTGGGCGAAGGCCGGTACAGCGACCAGCAGCAACAACAGGGCAAGGCTTTTTTTCATTGATGATTCCTCAGGAATGGGCAGGCAGGCGCACGAACGGATGATCGTTGCCGTGGCTATGGCTATGCGGCGCACTCTGGTAGGCACCCGCTTCCGGTTCGAATGGCGCCTGCTCGGCGTCCACGCTCAGGCCAAGGCCGCGCACCATGTCATCGAGCACATAGTCATGCTGATAGCGCAGCAGCCCGGCTTCGATCTGCAGTGGCACATGGCGGTTACCCAGGTGATAGGCAGCGCGAGCCAGCAGCAAAGGGTCGCTGCAGCGCACCGTGGATACCGCCTCTGGCGCGGCCACCACACGCACGACCTGGCTGCCGTCGGCGTCAGCGAGCAGCTCGCCACCGCGCAGCAGATGACCGCGCTCGAGCATCAGCCCGGCCTCGCGGCCATCGTCGAGGGTGACGCGCAGGCGGCTCTTGATACGGCTGTCGACATCCAAGGTGACGCTAGCGGTCACCGGTGCGGCATCGGCGATGCGTCGGGTCAGGACAATCATGCTTGCTCCTTCAGAACAGAAAATAACGCTGGGCCAGCGGCAATTCGCGGGCCGGTTCGCAAACCAGCAACTCGCCGTCGGCGCGCACCTGGTAGGTTTGCGCATCGACTTCGATGACAGGCTGCAAGGTGTTGTGCAGCATGTGCGCCTTGCGCACCTGGCGACAGCCGTGGGCGACGCCGATCAGGCTGCGCAGGTTGAGCTCCTCGGCCAGGCCACGGTCAAGCGCCGCCTGGGGCAGGAAGGTCATGCGCGTGGCATGCCGGGCGGCGCCCATGGCGCCGAACATCGGCCGGTAATGCACGGGCTGCGGGGTGGGGATCGAGCCGTTGATATCGCCCATCGGCGCGGTGACGATCATCCCGCCTTTGATCACCAAGGCCGGCTTGACCGCAAAGAACGCCGGCGCCCACAGCACCAGGTCAGCCAGCTTGCCGACCTCGACCGAACCGACTTCATGGGCAATGCCATGGGTCAGCGCCGGGTTCATGGTGTACTTGGCGATGTAGCGCTTGACCCGGAAGTTGTCGCTGTAGTCGCTGTCTGGTGCCAGCGGGCCGCGGCGCAGCTTCATCTGGTGCGCCACCTGCCAGGTGCGCAGCACCACTTCACCGACCCGGCCCATGGCTTGGGAGTCGGACGAGGTCATGGCGAAGGCGCCCATGTCATGCAGGATGTCTTCGGCGGCAATCGTCTCGCGGCGGATGCGCGACTCGGCGAAGGCCACGTCTTCGGCGATGCTCGGGTCGAGGTGGTGGCAGACCATGAGCATGTCCAGGTGCTCATCGACCGTATTGACGGTGTAGGGCAAGGTCGGGTTGGTCGAGGACGGCAGCACGTTGGCCTGCCCCGCCGCACGAATGATATCGGGCGCATGCCCGCCACCGGCGCCTTCGGTGTGGAAGGTATGGATGGTGCGATCGCCAATCGCCGCCAGGGTGTCTTCGATGCAGCCCGACTCATTGAGGGTGTCGGTGTGGATCGCCACTTGGATGTCCATCTCCTCGGCCACGCCCAGGCAACAGTCGATGGCCGCCGGAGTCGAGCCCCAGTCCTCATGCAGTTTCAGGCCAACCGCACCTGCGGCAATCTGCTCGCGCAGCGCTTCGGGGCGCGAGGCGTTGCCCTTGCCCAACAGGCCGATGTTGATCGGCAGGCAATCGGCCGCCTGCAGCATGCGCGCCAGGTACCACGGACCCGGCGTGCAGGTGGTGGCATTGGTGCCGGTCGCCGGCCCCGTGCCGCCACCGATGAAGGTGGTGACGCCACTGGTCAATGCCTCTTCGACCTGCTGCGGGCAGATGAAGTGGATATGCGAGTCGATGCCACCGGCGGTGACGATCTTGCCCTCGGCGGCAATCACTTCGGTGCCGGGCCCAACCGGCACGGTGACGCCGGGCTGCACATCCGGGTTGCCTGCCTTGCCGATCGCGGCGATGCGACCCCGCTTGACGCCGATGTCGGCCTTGACGATGCCCCAGTGGTCGATGATCAGCGCGTTGGTCAGCACCAGGTCCATCGCCTCGCCCGCCAGCATCTGGCCCTGGCCCATGCCATCGCGGATGACCTTGCCACCGCCGAACTTGACCTCCTCGCCATAGATGGTGAAGTCCTTCTCCACTTCCACCCACAGCGCGGTGTCGGCCAGACGCACCCGGTCGCCTACGGTGGGGCCGAACATGTCGGCATAGGCCTGGCGGGAAATTCGGCTCATAGCCTGCCCTCCAGCGCGCCCATCACCTTGCCCTGAAAGCCATACACCTCTCGCTTGCCAGCGTAGGCCACCAACTGCACGGTGCGCGCCTGGCCTGGTTCGAAGCGCACCGCGGTGCCGGCCGGTATGTCCAGGCGAAAGCCGAGGGTCGGCTCACGCTCGAACACCAGCGCGTCGTTGACTTCATAGAAGTGGTAGTGCGAACCGACCTGCACCGGTCGGTCGCCATGGTTAGCGACGCTGACACTGACGGTGGCGCGGCCAACATTGAGTTCGATATCGCCGGCGGCGACCTGGATTTCTCCGGGGATCATGCGGGGCTCCTTAGACGATAGGGTCGTGAACGGTGACAAGCTTGGTGCCGTCGGGAAAGGTCGCCTCGACCTGGACGTCGTGGATCATCTCGGGCACGCCGTCCATGACCTGATCACGCCTGAGCACTTCACGCCCCAGGCTCATCAGCTCGGCGACACTGCGGCCATCGCGCGCGCCCTCCATCACCGCGGCGCTGATCAACGCCACCGCTTCCGGGTAGTTGAGCTTCAAGCCGCGGCCCAGGCGGCGCTCGGCCAGCAGCGCGGCGGTGAACAGCAGCAGTTTGTCTTTCTCTCTTGGGGTCAGCTCCACGGCGTCTCTCTCAGGTAGCCCAGATGCGCGGCGGGCATGGCGCCAGGCCGAGTACGGCCGGGCGCAGCACATGCCAGAGGCGCTGCAGGGTGTGTTGCAGATGTTGGTTGTCGTGATCGAGCAGGCGGATCACCAGCAATTGACCGAGCAGGGTCGCGCCTGCTGGGTTGGCGAGCTGCTCCAATTCGGCGCGGACCTGCTCGAGCAGGGCCTGGTCGGCCGGGGCCGCGCAGAAGGTCGCGAGCAATGGGTGCTCGGCAACTTTCGCCAGGCGCCCGCCTTCGATGCGCAGGCGCTCGTGCAGGCCCGGATCATCTGCCAGCTCGATGCGCAGCCGGCTGTCCAGCGCGCCCTGGCTGAAGCGCTCGTTCATCACTGGCCGGCCCAGGCACAGGGTCTCCCAGGCCAACAGCCGGGCACCGGGTTCAAGGGTAAAGCGGCTATCAAGGCTGGCCCTGGCGCCGGAGAAGAAGATGCTGTCTTGTGGCAGCCACTCCAAGGTGCTGCCCGCGGCCAGGTGAAAGTGCTGCGCAAGCCGCGCGGTGGGCCCGATGCTGCGATAGAACTTGCTGGCGCCCGGCATGGTGAGCAGTGCATGGCTGCCAGGTTCGAGCTGGATGTCCAGCTCCAGGCGGTCGCCCGCAACGATGCCCCCGGGCGGATGCAGGATGTACACATGGCACGGTGCACCTTCTGGGTAGAACGGGCGCTGCACCAAAAGAGGTCCAAAATGCTTGCGCGCACCAAGGCGGGTCACTCCGTCGCGCTCGACGAAGCGCAACTGCAGGTGGGCGCTCCAACCCGCGTCCTGTTCGATTTTCTCTGGTTGTTCCGCCTGCAACATCCTGCGGCCCCTGCAAATCCGTGGCGCTATGGCCGGTTATGAGGGTCGGGGCAAGCAGCGAAGTTGCTGTACCAGCCTGACCACTCGATCAAATTCGATGGCTGGATATAGCAGGTTGCGGGCCAACTACGCAGGTGAACGATTGTGAAACTGTTTGCGCAGATGCTCTGGCATCGAGCACCAGCGCCTGGGCGCACAATCGCAGGGCGATGGATTGCTCCGATACAGTGCCCACGAGGCGTCCATTCCACTCCCAAGATGAAATAGAGAAACTTCCTACACCCCTTTAGGAAGTCAAAAATATCACTGAGAAATGCTTCTTCGTTAGTGTCGGGACTTGAGCCCGAGGCAGCCCATTCCCTGCGTGGCTGTTAGCGCACAACCCGCAGATCCGCCAAATGGATGGCCGCTTCCCAGCAGACAAGGACTTCTCATGCCCCGCCAATCCAATCTTCGTTACAGCGTGCAACCCTTGGTCGGCGACGCCGCATTCGAGGTGGTCTCGTTCACCCTCGATGAAGCCTTGAGCACCCCGTTCAAGCTCAACCTGGAGCTGGTCAGCGCAGACGCCGACGTCGACTTCGCCCAGTTGCTCGACCAGCCTGTGCTGTTCACTATCTGGGACGGCCCACGCCCGGTGCGCTACGTGCACGGCCTGGTCAGCAGCTTCAGCCAAGGTGACAGCGGCTTCTCTCGCACCCGCTACCAGGCACTGGTCGAACCGCAGCTGGCCCGCGCCAGCCTGCGCTCGAACTGGCGGATCTTCCAGCAAAAGACCGTGCCGCAAATCCTTGAGCTGATGTTCCAGGCCCAGCGGCTGAGCAACGTCAGCCTGGTGGCCTGTTTCGACCATCAGGTTCGCGAATTCTGTGTCCAGGCCGGTGAAACCGACCTTGACTTCCTGTCCCGCCTGGCCGCCGAAGAAGGCTTTATCTACAGCTTCGAGCACAGCGCCACCGGCCATCAACTGATCATCACCGACCGCCTGCTGGAGATGGGCCTGATCAGCCGCAGCGTGATCAAGGCCGAAGACGACGATGAAGGCTTCTTCGATGACGTCGAAACACCCGACGCCGACCCCATCGCCGTGCTCTACCAGCCCAACGGTGGCGGCGATCAGGCCAAACCCGCCCTGCACCGCTTTCGCTACAGCGAACAGGTACGCAGCGCCCGCCAGGTGCAGCGCGACTACAGTTTCAAGCACCCCGCCTACCGCCAGGAGCATGCCGCCACTGCCAGCGACCTGCAGCACCAGTCCCCGGCCTACGAGCGCTTCGACTATCCCGGACGCTACAAGCGGGATGTGGTCGGCAAGCCGTTCACCCACAACCGCCTCACCGCCCTGCGCCACGATGCGCGCATCGCCCAGGTCGAAGGCGACGATGTGCGCCTGCAACCGGGCTTGAGTTTCAACCTGATCGACCACCCGCGCGAAGACCTCAACGCCCACTGGCGGGTGATCGGCGTGCACCACGAGGGCTGCCAGTTCACCAGCCTGCAGCAAGAGGCGGTGGGCGCCGACCAGGGCACCCGCTACCTGCAACAGGCGACGTTGATTCCCGGGCGCATCGAGTGGAAACCCGCCCTGCTGCCCAAGCCGCATATCGACGGCCCGCACATGGCCACCGTGGTCGGCCCCGCCAACGAACAGATCTATTGCGATGAATGGGGCCGGGTCAAGGTCAGCTTCCCCTGGGACCGCGACAGCCAGGAAAATGAGTTCAGCTCGTGCTGGGTGCGCGTCTCGCAAGGCTGGGCCGGCGGCAGCTGGGGCGCGATGGCCATCCCACGGATCGGCCAGGAAGTGATCATCCACTACGTCAATGCCGACCCCGACCAGCCGCTGATCACCGGCCGCACCTATTGCGCCAACCAGCTACCGCCGTACGAGCTGCCCAAGCACAAGACGCGCATGACCATCAAAAGCCAGACCCACAAGGGCCAAGGCTTCAATGAGCTGCGTTTCGAGGATGAGCTGGGGCATGAGGAGGTGTTCATTCATGCGCAGAGGGATCAGAACACCCACGTCAAGCACAACCAAACCACCTTCGTCGGCAACGACCGCAGCGAACGGGTCGAGCATGACGAAACGGTCTCGATTGGCAATGATCGCCGCGAAGACGTTGGCCGCGATGAGTCCGTCAGCATTGGCCAAAACCGCCTGCATGAAATCAGCAATGACGACAGCCTGACCATCGGCCGCACGCAGACCATTGTCACCGGCCAGGATCGGATCGAAACGGTCGGCAATCACCGCCAGGACAAAACCACCGCCAATCATTCGGTGGAAATTGGCGGCCATCTGCAGCAACAGGTGGCCGGCCATGTCGAGCTACGTGCAGGCCAAGCGATCAAGCAGCAGACCCAGGTGTTTGACATTGAAGTCGCCGACAGCCTGACCATCAAGAGCCCAGGCGGACTGCTTCGGCTCGATGGCGCCGGCATTACCCTCGAGGGCGTGGCCATCACTATCAAAGGCCCGGTGGCGCAAAACGCTACCGGCAGTAGCAACGCGTTTGCCATCGACGGCGCGCCAGTGGTAGGCGAGCCGATATGCGTCAGTTGCCTGCTCAAAGCCATCCAAGAGGGCCGTAGCGTGGTGCGCATGGAAGGAGCCGGCCAATGAATGATGCTTTCAGAGACGCCCTGTTCACGCCTTTGCGCGAGTCTTCGCAGTATCGCCTGGCCGCGATCGTCGAGCTCGGCCGGCTCAGCGAGCAAGGGCGAGAACGGCTCGCGAGCAAGTGCCCAGGCAGGCTGTGGTCGCTTTTGCAGCAGAGCGATTTCAAAAACCTGCTGTCGGTGGCCCCCTGCCTGTGTGTGCCGCGCGAGGGCGCCAGCCTGGAAGGCCAGTGGGACTTTTTCTGGACGCTCAATGAACTTGCCATGCAAGGCATCTGTGGCTGGATCGTCAGCAAACTGCCGGCCGCAGCGTTGCTTGAGCACCTTGGCCAAGCCAACATCGTGCGGGCTGCCGATGGCCATCGCTACCTGTTGCGCTATCACACCGAACACAGCCTGAAAGTGCTGCATGCACGCCGGGACCTGCCAGACATCGCGCACTGGCTGGCGCCTATCCATAGCTGGTGGGTGCCCTATCCAGATCATCAAAAACAATCCTGGCAGTGCCTGAGCGGAGCTGACCTGCCTGCCGGCAAGCGCCTGTCAGGCCTGGCGCTTGACCAGGCGTGCTGGCATGCACTCAGCGGTGAACCGCTTAGCCAGCGCCTTGCCGAGCAACTCAAAAGCACACTGGCCGCCAGCGGTATGCCTGCCCGTTGTCACGGGGTGCGCCTTGGGCTTGCCCAACACCATCTTGCTCAAGCGCGCGCCGCCGGCCTGACCCGGCAAGCGGACTTGATCACCTATGTCAATTGCATGGCTATCCACGAGAGCGCCTTGAACGCCTGCGCTGCGTGGCAGCACGCCTTGGATCAAGCCCGTGCCAATACCCGCCTGCTCGCCGACGCCCTGGCCCAGGCGAACATTCAATCGCTGCAGTAAGGACGCTCAGATGATCGCTTGGCAAGACTTCCTCGAGCTCAACCGCAAATCCTGCGAAGAACTCAGCGAGCAGTTCGACCTCGGCCCCGCCGTCAGCTGCACCCGCACCTTCACCATCCTGCCGCTGCGCTACGCCGTGGTTGGCGGCAACCCCGGCCAGCGCAAGCGTTTGCCCGATCTGGCCGAGCACCTGCGCCAGCCCCAGCAGGTCGCCACACTCAAGCATGCGGCCTACGCCATACGCCCTTTGCGCGAAGGGTTCCTGTACGTGATAGAACAGCGCACCAGCACTGGCCGCGCTACCCTGCACCGGCCCTATCGGATTGCCGCCAACGGCTCGTTGTCACTCACCGAGCCCGACGCGCCCTGGGAGCC